>DLNM01000005.1 GCA_002479485.1 Firmicutes bacterium UBA7510
AGCTTTAATAGTCTATCATGTCGAATCTTGTCTGTCAAGTAATTTTTTATGTCTTTTTCTGAAAAGACTTTTTTTTGTTTTTCAACTGTTTTTTTGACAGCTTGACTATCTTATCATAGCCAACTACATCTGTCAACTATAAAATCTATAATTTTATTTGTAAATTTTTGACAGTTATAATTATAATTCTTTACAATTACACTTGTCAATTATTTGCTACCGTAATAGGTTAGCGACTTATTTAATTTACCATATCTATTTATATTTGTCAATTACTTTTTAATTAATTTTTGTTGGTAAATCAAGATTTATGTTTTTTAAACATTCAGCTTATAAATATACAAACAAGAGTAATAAAAAAAGAGGACTATACATATACTTCACATTATAGCCCTCTATAGTTTATCTTAATACTTCCCACATTTCTTCAGTGCCAAAATTCAACGCCCAAACACCTTTTCCAACTAGATTAAATTTTCTAACAATATTCATTCTGTTTTTTAATGAAGTCTCATCTTCATTCCAAATTCGGCATCTAATACCATCAACAACTTTCTCACCATAGTTTTGCCCTGTCTTTTCATCATAAGTAAATTCTATCCCTAAATCACTTACTACTTTTTTAGCAGAGCTGATTCTTAAAGATGTAGCTTTTACCTTCAGCTCTCCATCTACTGTAGATTCTTCCCATAGCCTTGTATAAAAAGGAACAGCCATTACTACTTTTCCTTCAAAAACACTTTCCAAAAGATTTTCTACACCATATTCTACCCAAGGAATAGATGAAACAGAGCCTGCACTACCACTAACATTTTCATCATATGCCATAAGAATTACATAGTCAGAGTATTCACCTATAGCTTTTCTGTCTAAAAACTTAGACCATGTTTCTGAGCTAGATAAAACAGCTACAGCAACAGACATGGAGATACCTTCTTTTCTCGCTTTACAGTAAAGCTCTTTTATAAATCCTGAATATACATCCCTATCCTTCATATAGACATTTTCAAAATCTATATTAATACCATCGTATTTCTTTTCTTTAGTTATCTGTATTATTCTATCTACAATCTGGCTTCTTTTGTAAGCATTATTTAGTAATAGATTTGTTAGATCGGTATCAAAACTATTATTAAAGGTAGCCCATACTTTTTTTCCAGTACTTTGTACATACTTTGTATATTCATCTGATGAGATATCTGTAAAATATTCATCATCATCTTTTAACTCATACCAAGTTGGCGCTATTATGTCAACCATGTCAGGTATGATAAATGGTTTAAATTCTGTTATTTTATTAGATTGTAAATCCCACGTCATTATAATGCTATCCTGACGCTTTTCTTTTGTATATGTAACATCTAGTATAGTTCTATGTGGTCTTATATGGTTATAATCAACATACCCTATTGTTCCATCTGATGTTTTGCACAAAATAAATTGGTTTTTTACATAGTCATAGATATATACAATCTCATTCTCAGTTAACTTTTTATCTTTTTTGTCCTTATTGCTTGTCCCATTATAGAGTATAGTATCAGATGTTATAACGTATTCTTTTATTTTATCGCATATAACCACAATATTGCTTTCTTTATCTATAAAAGTATTTGGAATAAAATTACTCGATAAAAAATCAACATTTAAGTATAAATTATTGTCTTTGGTTAATAGAATATTTTCTATATCATAGCTATTGTTATTATATTGAGCCATATTAGTGTTATATGTTATTTTGTGATATTCGAAGTTTTCAAATATAGAAATTCTATTATAATCCTCATCCCAATATATATCTAACAATTCATTATCTTTAATAAAATCTTTAGAAATATAAATATTTCCATCATACATTATTGTATCTTTTGCTTCACCGATTTTGTCATTGGCATATAGTAAAACTCCTTTTTGTGTAATACTGTCATTGTTTATTAGAAATATAACAGCAACTGACAAGGTCAATACTGCCACTATCAATACTAAAACTGCAAGTGTTAACATTACAGATTTCTTCATTTAGCACCTACTTTCTATATTCTATTCGTTTAATAATTTTTTTATTTCAAGAGCAATGCCATCATCAGGATTAATTTTTAGAGCTTTTTCCACATCCTTTTTAGCTTTATCTTTTTCTCCTATATATAAATATGCTGCTGCTCTGTTGCATAGAACCTCACTATTGTTTGAATCTAATGCCAATAACATTGTAAATAAGTCCTTTGCTTCATCATATTTTTCTAAACACATTTTACATAAACCAAGCTCGTTTAATGCATGGCTTTGTCCTTCTTCTATCTTAAGCACATTTTCAAAGTACTTCTCTGCTATTTCATATTCTCCTAAAGACCTGTATGCAAGACCAACAAAAAACAGCAAATTCCACCAGCCACTATATATTTCCACCAACGGCAACAATATATCTAAACCTTTTTGAGGTTCAGAATTAAGAACATAATTGTATCCTGTTTCATATTTTACATATACATCCAGCTGTTCTATTTCATTTCTTATTTCATCTTTTCTTAAATAGTCATCATCGAATTCCTGTTGTTTTTCCCAATAAAGCTTTGCTTTGATATATTGTTGATTATTTTTATAATAAAAACCAAGCTTATAATAAGCTAATGCAAATTTATCATCATAATCAAGAGCTTTCTCAAAATATTTAATAGATTCATCCATAAAATACTTTGCAGTGTCAAATAAACTATTATTTAAACTATCTATTGATTTTCTTTCTAAGGCTGAAGCATAAACAAAAGCGGTCTTTTCATTTTCACAAACATTTACAAGACTTTTTCCATAAACAACTGCGTCATTTACCTTTTTATCATCAAATTGATTTATACAATGTATGACATATGGGACTATATCTATTTTTAAATCACTTAATAGATTTAGGTACTCTTTCTTAAAATCAAATTCTTTTTCTGTACCTAAAACATATATTATTCCGTCAATTATGTTGCTAATTGCTATCCCATCATATTCATCTTGATTTTGAATGTCAGAAACTAAGCTATCAACTCTAATTGGAACTGGTAATTCTTTATCTGTAGTGTATTCATTACTTCCTAATTTGATTTTTGCTGAAGCTTTAAGTGTTATAAATGATATTTCGTCTTTTTGTTTATCAAAAAACTTGTTAAAAAACTTTTCAGCCTTTTTCATTAATTTACCCCTTCTCTATCATATATTTTATTTATCAAATTATTTATTTTATAAGTCTTACATCTTTCAAAGATATTGTCTTTACTTTTATATATAAATAGTATAATGTCTCCAGATATATTTACTAGTCTAAAGTCATTTATTATTTTATGAGCGTTTATTTTAACAGTATTTGTTTTACAAACGTTGGTATCATCGATATTAAAATACTCTTTTCTAAACCATTCATCCTTCGCAATAGTTCTTTTGACATCTCTTAGATTTTCCTCTAAATTTTTATCAAAAATACTTATTAATTCCTCTTTTTCATTGCATGATACAAAATCGTAAAGCAAATTATCCATAAGCTTATCTGACAATATTTCCTTATCTTTTGCAAAGTTATAAATTATTTCATATAATTTTTTCCTATTATGCATTGCCATATACAGGTTGTTATTTTTCCAATATCCGCTAAAGTCCTCGTAAAAATCAAATGGCTTATTGTCATAATAGTTTTCAACTACATATCTTATTGTTGTATCAAAATATTTCTCATTATAATATCTATCAACTAGCTCCTCTATATTTTTTAGTTTAAGAATTTGCTCATAGCTTATATATTTATTTTTTATTATCTCATATGGAGCCTTTTTATTGTATTTTATATCATGGATTTCTAAATCGCTGTATATTTTTGTCCCCTTCAAAACCTTCAAAAAACCTAACTGTAGTTTATCAGCATACAAATTGTGTATTTCATTAAAGGACATTTTAAATGTATTATAATCTTCGTATGGCAACCCTGCTATCAAATCAAGATGCATATGCATGTTTTTATTTTCCTTTATTTCATTTATAACATGTATTAATTTATTTATATCTGTTTTCCTATTAATTTCATTAAGAGTTTGTATATTTAGGCTTTGTACACCCATTTCAAATTGAAACATATTTACTGGCATAGATTTTAAAAAATCCAAAAATTCATCATTTATTATATCAGCTGTTATTTCAAAATGTATTGTCATGTTATTTTTATTGTTGTCCACTATAAATTGCATGATTTTCATTGCTCTTTTATAGTCAGCATTAAATGTTCTATCTACAAATTTAATTTGCCTTGCATTGGTACTTAATAAAACTAATAAATCACTTTTTACTCTTTCTAACGAAAAGAATCTAACTGATTTGTCAATAGAGGACATGCAAAATGCGCATCTATACGGGCATCCTCTTGAGGACTCATAATATATTATTTTGTCATAATATTTTTCATTATTTTCGTATGGAGAAACTAATTTATCTAAATCATGATTTATTTCTCTAGAATTATTTATTATAATTTCGTTTTCACATCTAAATGCTAATCCATTAATTGAAGATAGCTCTTTATTTTCATGAATAGCACATAAGAATTCATGAAAACTGATTTCACCTTCACCATATATTATATAATCTACAAATTGATTTTCTTCCATAGTTTCCTTTGTCTCATATGACACTTCAGGACCACCTAATAGTATTTTTAATTTTGGATTGGCGGTTTTTAAGATATAAATTATTTCGTTAATATATTCAATATTCCATATATAGCATGAAAAGCATATCAAATCTGCACCTTGGCTGATAATTTCATCTGTTATATATTCAATTTTTTGGTTTATTGTAAATTCTTTTAATTTTATATCAAAACTATCTCCACAGTAATTTCTTATATATTTGAGTGCAAGATTAGAATGAATAAATTTTGAATCTATAGATACTAATAAAGTTTTCATTGTTTTCAGCCTTTCACATTTATGTTTCCTATCTTTGTTTTCACGATTGCTCCGTTTTCGGTTCTTTTAATCACAAGGCATTTTCCTAGAATCGGATGATTGAAGCTTTCCTTTTCTAAATGTATTTTTAAATCTGTATTATCACTAGGATTATATTTTATCTTATTTGGATCTAATATTCCTTTTCTTAATTTATATAAGTAGGAGCTAAAGTTTAATAGATACGCTTTATTTGAATCTGTAATTAAAGCACTTTGTAAAGATTCTCTGTGATTATTATTTAATATATAATTAATTAACTTTTTATTGGCAATTGAAGGTATATCAAATATATTATCTTTTATTAAATATGAAATACGTTCCTTTTCAAAGCTTATAATATAATTATTTTTCACTGAAATGTTAAAATTATCCTTGTAAAAATCTTTTATTGAGAATTCAATTATTCTTTTTTTAGCAACATCATGTAAATAATCTATATTTAAACTACTGCCTTCGATATATTCATGTAACACGGATGAAAGAACAATAGCTTCTAATATACTATCCTTGCTATACGTATAAAAAACTACACATTTTAATGCTTCATTTATAATGTTTTCCCAATATGTATTTGCTATAACTATAGGAACTATTTTATATTCAATTAAAACGTCTGATTTGGTTAATGGTTTATTTTGTTTTATTTTATTAATAACTAATTCGTCATTTCCGTTTAAGTAATAGCGTAATGTTTTTACTTCATCTGAATATCTGACTTCATCAAACTTACATCCTATTTTACTTTCAAAAGGAAGCATAGATTTTAAAGACATAATAAAAAGCTGGTAGTTTAGCTTGCCAGTTTCTTCAGTTAAGCTATCTGAATAGCAATAATTTAATAATTCAAAAATCCTTTGCTCCATAATATCCTCCATTATGCCACTTCGTGGCATCATAAATAGAGATGAAAAATCACGTTTAATGTTAATAACTATCTTTCACTCAAATTTTCATAAAAATATAGCTGATATTACTATCAGCTATATTTTATCACTATTCTTCAAATTTTTCAAATTGTTCTTTGAACTCATCTCGATATGCTAGTACATCTACAGAGTAAGAGCTCATACTATATTCTTCAAAAGGTGATCTTTTGTCTCTTATATAGTTTTCTAAACCTTTTGCTCCTCTGTTATATGCTGTTAGCATTTTGTGCTCATCACCGTTATACAATTGTTTTAAATAAGCTAAATGCTCTACTGCTAAATCAATATTTCTTGTAGGCTCATAAATCAATTTTTCATCGTATTCATAGCCTAATTTATTGGAATAGTATTTAGCGGTCTTTTCCATCAATTGTCCAAGTCCCATCTCACCACTGCTTCCAGTTGTATTTGGATCGAACCCACTTTCTTTTTTTAATAAACCCATTAGTAAAAATAAGTCAATATCCTTATCATTACACTTGTCAATCATAAATTGACTTTCGCTATAATTTAGTCCGGTTTCAACATTGACAAAGACTAATAGCTGATTTTCAATGAGCTTTGTTGGTGTTAATAATTCATATGTATTTACAATTTTTTTTAATCTAACCTTTGTTGTTTCTTCGTAAGATAAAATCTCAGCATCAACAATTGCGCTTAATTTGAATAAAAATACATATGAAATCAAACATACAAACATGATTAGACCCATATATTGTTTAATATTTTTGCTTTCCATTCTTTCTCCTATTCTTAATTTTTTAAATTTACCATGCATTTTTTGGTAAATACATTTTAAGCACAGAATGTATTATATTTAACCTTATATGGAAAGTCAAGGATATTTTTTTTACATTATTAGGGTAATTTCGATGAAAGCATTGAAAATATCACATTTGTTCAGGTGTTTCTATACCTAGTAGTCCTAACCCTGCTTTTAATACTATATTTACCATTTTTGTCAGTAAAAGTCTAGATTTTTTAATATTTTTATCATCTACTAGTATAGGACTTTCATGATAAAATCTATTATAATCTTGTGCAAGTCCTACTATATATCTAGTTATAAAATATGGTTCATATCTATCGTGGGCACTAGTAACAGCACCTTTAAATGCATCTAATTTTTTAATAACATTAAATGCAACTTTATCCGACAATATGCTAAAATCTACATTTTCATCAATCTCTATATCAGCTTTTTTCAAAACGCTACAAGTTCTTGCATAAGTGTATTGTACATAAGGTCCAGTCTCACCTTCAAAGCTAAGTGTTTTTTCCCATGAGAACATGTAATCTTTAATTCTCGTATTAAACAATTCTTGGAAAATAACTGCTCCTATACCAACTTGTTTTGCAACCTCTTCTTTGTTTTCTAAATTTGGATTTCTAGCATCAATAATTTCTTTAGTTTTTTCAACTGCTTTTTTCAAAACATCTTCTAAAAATACAACTCTTCCACTTCTTGTTGATAATGCGCCATCTTCAAGACTAACTGTACCAAACATAACATGTATACAGTCCTTAGCCCATTCATATCCCATTAGCTCAAGAACTTTTCTCCATTGGTCAAAATGTAGCTTTTGTGGGGCGCCAACAACATAAATATTTTTATAAAAATCGTATGTTTTCTTTCTATAAATTGCTGCTGCCATATCACGAGTAGCATATAGCGTAGATCCATCACTTTTTATCATAACAGCATCAGTTAATCCATAATCACCAAGTTCTACGATTTGAGCACCTTGAGACTCTTTTAAAAGATTTTTTTGTTTTAATTCTTCAACAACAGCAGGCATTTTGTCTGAATAGAAGCTTTCACCAGCTAATGAGTCATATTTTATTCCAAACATATCATAAACTCTGTTGAATTCTTTAAGACTAACCTCTCTAATCCAAAACCATAAATCATATGCTTCTTGATTACCATTTTCTAATTCTTTAAACCAGTATCTAGCTTCTTCTCTTAAAGAATCATCACTTTCTGCTTCTTTATTAAATCTAACATAAAGCTTTAATAGCTCTGGTATTGGACTTGCTTCAATTTCCTCTTTATTACCCCATTTTTTGTAGGCTGATATAAGCATACCAAACTGAGTACCATAGTCACCTAAGTGATTAATTGCAACTGTGTCATATCCAAGATATGTGTATATCTTATATAATGCATGACCTATAACTGTTGAACGTATATGGCCTATATGAAATGGCTTTGCAATATTTGGTGAAGAAAATTCAACTATAACCTTTTTTCCTTCTCCAACATTATTGCTTCCAAATTTCTCTTTTTCTATATAGGCTTGCTTTAATACTTTCTCTGCAAAATGTGTCTTATCTACAAAAAAGTTTATATATGGTCCTACATTTTCAATTTTTTCAAATTCCTCCACATTGCCTATTTTCTCAATGATATCGGCTGCTATCATAGGTGGTGCTTTCTTATATTTTTTTGCAAATCTAAAGCACGGAACTGCATAATCTCCCATTTCTGAATTTGGTGGTATTTCTATCATTTGTAATGCATCATCAATTGTCAAATCTTCTTCTAATTTAGTGAAAATTTCTGCTACTTTTAATTTAAAGTCCATTTTGTTCCTCCGTTATTATTTATTATTTCTTTCAACCTTTTAGCTAAAACGACACTATTGTTACTCCATCTCCGCCTTCGTTAAAGTTACCTATTCTAAATTCTTTAACGTGTTTATGAGACTTTAAGTATTGTTTAATTCCTTCTCTTAATATTCCCGTTCCCTTGCCATGTATAATAGAAACCTCATTTAGACCGGATAAATACGCATCATCCAAATATTTATCTATTTCCATAATGGCTTCATCTAAATTCATTCCTCTTAAATCAATGCTTGGTTTAACTGATTTTGTTCTAAGTTTAACCATTCTACCTGTTTTTACTGTCTGCTGTTTTTCTTCTTCTGATTGAATTTTTACAACTTCATCTAATTTAACTTTCATTTTCAAAAGACCAATTTGAACTGTAGCACCATTTGAACTATCCATGTCTATAATATAGCCTTTTTGATTTAGAGTTTTAACTAAAACATAATCACCTTTTTTTAGCTCTTCATCTATAGCTATATCTTGTTCAATATAATCGGATTTTATGTTTTCAAATAATTTTTCATCAATATCACGCATTTTATCATTTAAATTTTGTCTTAGCTCGTATACTTGCCTACTTCTTTCACTGTTCATATCAAGGTTTATTTGTTTTAACTCTTTTATTATTTCTGCTGCTTCTTTTTTAGCTTCGTCAAGTATTCTTCTTGCTTCATAATTTGCTTCACTGATGATTTTACTATTTTTATCATTTATTTTTTTCTCTTTAGCAACTACTTCTTTATATAATTTATCTTGTTCAAGCTTAAGATTATCTATTTCTATTCTTTTTTGCTCAATGTATTTTCTATCCTTATCTATTTTGGCTAATACATCTTCAAATTGAATAGTTTCTTTTTCAATCATTTCCTTTGCCTTAAGTATTATATTGTCACTTAAACCAATTTTTTTAGATATAGCAAAGGCATTTGACTTTCCTGGTACTCCTATTAACACTTTATATGTTGGACTTAATGTCTCTACATTAAATTCAACACTTCCATTGCATACACCATCATTAGTCAATGCATACAGTTTTAACTCGCTATAATGTGTTGTCGCCGCAGTAACCGCTTTTTTTTCTCTTAATGTATCAAGTATTGCCATAGCAAGTGCTGCTCCCTCATCAGGGTCAGTACCTGCACCAAGTTCGTCAAATAGTACAAAACTTCTACTAGAAACCTCTCTCATGATTTTTACAATATTTGTCATGTGAGATGAAAATGTACTTAAGCTTTGTTCAATGCTTTGTTCGTCACCTATATCAGCGTATACTGCATCAAATGTAGATAACATTGTACCATAGTCAGCCGGAACATGCAAGCCAGCCATTGCCATGAGAGTAAATAGACCGAGAGTTTTTAATGTAACAGTTTTTCCACCTGTATTTGGGCCAGTTATGATTAGCTGTGTAAACTCATCACCGACCCAAACATTAATAGGAACTATAACATTTTTATCTATCAGTGGGTGCCGTCCATTTTTTATTCTTATATACCCTTTATCGTTTAATTCAGGCATTATTGCATTTATACTAATTGCATATTCACCTTTTGCAAATATATAATCTAATTCTTTTAAGATATTCTGATTAATCTTTATTGGCTCTTCTATTTCGGCAATCATTGAGCTTAGCTGATATAAAATTCGTTCTATTTCCTTTTTTTCGTCAATTTTTAGTGTGGATAACTGGTTATTCATTTCAACAATTTGCATTGGCTCAATAAATAGAGTCGCTCCACTTGATGATTGGTCATGCACTAGACCCTTTACCATTGACCGATATTCAGCCCTAACAGGCAAAACATATCTATCATTACGCATAGTTACGATGTTATCTTGAAGATATTTCTGAGTTTCTGAGGAATTGACCATAGAGTTTATTTTGTTTTTTATAGCTGAATTTTTCATTGCAATCTCTTTACGAATTCTTTTTAACTCTGGGCTAGCATCATCAGCTATTTCTTCTTCGGATATAATAACAAAATATATTTCATCCTCAATATTTTTATCAGTATATATATTTTGACAAAGTTCATCTACTATCTCATAAATTCGCTCTTCATTTTTGTTAAGAAGAACATAATTTTTAAGTAGCCGCGCAGCTCTTAAAGTGTCAGCACATCTTAGCAAGCCAGCTATTGATATGCTACCACCAAGTACTGCTCTTTTTGCATATTCAGTTATATTGTATATGCCACCAAAAGGAGGTCTACCTTTCTCCATAATTATTGAATATGCTTCTGATGTTTCCTTTTGCATATACTTAACTTCTTCTAAATCACTTATAACATCTATTTGTCTTACCTTTTCTTTTCCCTGTTCTGTTTTAGCAAAGTTTTCTACTTGTTCTATAATCTTTCGAAACTCTAAAACATTTTTAGATTTCTGTTTCATACTATCCTCCCATTATGCCACGTAAGTGGCACCATAAATAGATAGTGCGAAGTGTTTTTTTCACACTACTTCCTTTACAATAATTATTTTGCTATAATACATTCTTAAAATAATGACCTCTTGTAAAGCTATTTGACTTTAATATGTCATACTCATCATTTTCAACATATTTATCATTTATCTCTTTATATAATACATCTATTACCGATTCTATATCTTCCGCCCATTTGCTATCGATAAAGTAATAATTAATATTATAGTCTAAAAATTCGCTTGTTTTTCCTATAGTTGTAAGAGGTACACTATTGTATAGCATTGAAAATTTATTTTCTGCTTCTCTTTCAATATTAAAATTAACATTTATCCTATCTTTTAGCTTATAACCCGATTTATACTCGCATATATTGCAATTACCAGAACTTTTACATCCTTTTATAACAGAAAAAGGACAGTTTTTCATGGTCATTAGTTGTATATATGCATATGATACTAATTCAGTTTTTATGTCTGTATATTCTGATATGGATTCAACATCATTAATATTTGACTCAACCGAAAAAGTTATGCCATCAGTACCTTTCTCCTGTAAGGCTACAGCGTTATAAGAGTTTATGATATTGAAAAAATATCCGCAATGTATTTTTAACTTACTATGCTTTTCAAAGAATCTGTAAGTTCCTACATTATTTACACAAACACCATCAAAAATATCTTCGTACATTTTTAGATTATTTAATAAATAATCGTAAGTATCTTTATTTACTATATTTGGTATATATATAAACTTTTCGACATCCTTTATACTCTTAATATTTGATAATTCTAAATTATATGGTACATAAATTCTTCCAATTTTGGTTTTGTCAATGTATTTTAAATCATCCATAGAGTTAATTTTAAAGCTAATTTTTGGTTTTACATTTTCTCTACATTTACTTTTAGTGAATAGTTCATATTTACTAACCCTATCTATTTTTTTCCTATTATATACATTCGCGTTTAATTCATATAATCTATCTACTGCATCACGTCTTAGCTGATTTAGAGTACTTTTTCTAGCAAATGCATTTTCATCAAAATCAATTTCTAATCTATCAAGTTTAAAGACAGTGCTTCCAAGTTTATTTAACTGTTCCTCTATAATTACCTTAGTCACAGGGTTTTTAATGCTTTCTTCGACTGTCTCATCGCTATAAACTATAACCTCATGTTTATCATCTCTAGCTAAAAATTTAATTTTGTTTCCAATCTTTATTTCTATAGATAAATCAATGTTTTTTCGCCTACAAACGCTAAAAGGATTAGTTTTTTCTCTTATTTCATCAATTATATCGTCAATATCTGAGCCTTTAGAGCCAGTACTTACACCTGCTAGCATATCCTCTTTGCCATTATTTAAATATCCATTGGTAAATCCACGACTGAATACTGACTCAACTTTTTTTTCTAGGGTAGATATATCATACTTTGTTTTGTTTATATAGTTATCTATTAAATATCTGTAATATTCTACTACAATTGCTGTGTATTCAGGATTTTTCATTCTACCTTCAATTTTAAGAGTTTTAACACCAGCCTCAATTAAATCACAAACTGAGTTGCCAGCTTTAAAATCCTTAAGGCTTAAAAGAGGCTTTTCATTGAATTTTTCTATGGTAGATTTATTTTTTTCATTGAAGAAACTATAGTTAAGCCTACATGGCTGTGCACATTTACCTCTGTTGCCACTTCTTCCTCCAAGGAAACTGCTAAAATAGCACTGTCCGGAGTAGCACATACAAAGAGCTCCATGTATAAATGTCTCAATATCGCTATTTGTACTATTTGCAACTTCTTTTATCTGCTCTAGTGAAAGCTCTCTTGACAATATAAACTTGTTAATAATATTTTTATTATTTGTATTAGTAAAATTGAAAAACTCTACACCATATTTATCATATATAGTTGCTTGAGTGCTTACATTTATGTTAAAATCCGGTAAGTATTTATTTATCAGATATATAAGACCAAAATCCTGAACAATTAAGGCATCTACATCTATTTCATACAAATAAAAGATATAGTTAAGAGCGTCTATTAATTCAGTATCCTTCAAAATAGTATTTACTGTTACATATACTTTAACATTTTTATTGTGTGCATACTTTACTATTTCAGCTAGTTCTTCATTACTAAAGTTTTCTGAATATTGTCTTGCACTAAAATTTTTGCCTCCTAAATATACGGCATCCGCACCACTGTTTATTGCAGCATAAAAGGATTCCTTACTGCCTGCTGGTGCTAAAAGTTCTATATTGTTGCTCATTTTATCTCCTTACCACTTGATGTTGCTTCATCTAATAGTTTCATTATTTCACTATTCTCTTTTTTTAATTCTTCTATGTATACTTCATTTTGATAGTTTTCAGATTCTTTTCTGTTTAATTTTTCATTTATTTCATTAATTGTAAACTTAAGGTTTTCTATTTCACTATTAGCCAATAATAGCTCTTCTAAATATTTCTCTTTTTCATCATTAACTCTATCATGTTTTTTGTTAATTTCTTCTTTTAATATTTTCAATTCTTCAATAAACTTATAGTTTTGGCCTATCATATCATCTTTTTCAGTTAATTTTTGCTTCATCACACTTATTTCATCAATTAACTTATTTTTTTCTTCATCTAAGTTCTTAATCATATCAGAAGATTTTTTTGTATTGCCACTAACAGTGTTTAATTTTTGACTTAGTTCATTTATATTTTTCTTATTATTACTTATTGTTAACTCGTTTTCTGATATTATTTTATCTTTTTCATTTAATTTATTAAGCATTTTAGAAATTCTTTGATTTAATTCATTTTTCTGTGTATCAGATTCAGATAGCTCTTTTAAAAACTGTTCTCTATCCTTGCTAAGCTCTGAACATTTTTCATTTAAGCTATCAGATTGATTTCTAAGTTCTTCAAGTTCAATCTCTACTTGAACAAGATTTTGTTCCTTTTCATTAAGAGACTTTTCTAAATTATCTATCTTAGTTGTATTTTTTTTCTTCTCTTCCTTTTGCGATTCTATTAATGTATCTAATTCATCTTTTTCTTTTAATATAGAATCTATTTTTCGTCTTAAATCTTCATTTTCTTTGTATAAAGAGATTATTTTTTCTTTTGAATCTTGAGTTTGTAATTTGTATTCTTCTTTAACTTCATCTAATTGTTGTATTAGCTTAACATATTTATCGCATATTACAAAAGAAGCTAAAATGTGTTTTTCAATTTCGCTAAATTTTCTATTTACTGCAAACACGTCTAACTGTTCATTTAAAATTTTTTCTACTTTTTTTACGTGTTCATTATTCTCGTCTGTTTTAACTGTAAATGTTTTATTTCCTATATTAACTTCTATGACGTTCATTACGCAGTACCTCCACTTTATAATTATACCTTTGTTTACTTATTATTGTTATACCCATGCACCTATTTACACATCATAAAAGATTTGCAATGGACTTAGTATTTATTTTTTATTTGTCATTTATTTCAATCTTTTCACTACTGCCTGTTTTATATAAGTTTCTATTATCTAAAACCCATATTCTATCTGTAAATTCACCTTCATTTATACCTTTTAGAGCATTGTCAAAATCAAATACTCTAGCATCTATAATATCAAGATAATGTAATATTTCTGCCTCTAATGTCATTGGTTTTTTAGGGCTTCCAAATTCAGGCTCATAATGATGCGATAATATCATATGCTGCAATACTATACTTTTCTCCCTGCCAAGTCCTATTTTTTCACCTTCAATTTCTATCTCTTTTATACCTTGAATTATATGACCAAGTAGCTTTCCTTCCATAGTATAATCAGAAACCACTCCAAACTCGTCTGAATCCATCTCTAGTATTTTGCATATATCATGCAATATAACTCCAGCGTATATGTAATCAGTATTAATGCAATCATAAACTAAACTAAGCTTTTCCCCAGTTCTCAGCATTCTAAGTATATGATATAAAAGTCCCCCACGATATGAGTGATGGTTTTTTTTAGCTGCTGGAAAATATATTAATTTAGCTTTATATTTTTCAATTATATTATTTATCAAAATTCTAATTTGTAAATCTGTAATTTTGTTAGTATATTCTATAACCTCATTTAGCATTTGTGATGGCTCAAGCGGAGCAGATGGAATTAACTCAGATATTTTTAAATCTTCTGTTGGCAAGAGTGCTCTGATTTTATTTACCTTTAACTGTAAGGAGCCTCCCCATTCAAGAACCTCTCCTCTTATTTTTACTATACTGTTATCCTTAAGTATGTCCTCATTTTCTTTAGCATTTTCCCATATCTTAGCGTTTAATTCACCTGTTTTATCAACAATATTTAAGTCGACGTACTGCTTACCAGCAGTTGTCTTTTTTATATCAAAGCTTTTCACTAAAACGTATACATCTATTTTTTCACCAGGCTTTAAATCAATTATATTCTTTTGATTATCAGCAATATTTATACTATCCATTATATACCTCCATGCAATTATATGCACTTTAATCTTAACACACTAAGTTCTTTATAATTACCATTGTACATAATTTTTATTAATATGTAAATAAAAAGAGCGTATTTTACGCCCTTTTTTTTTATGATATTTTATGCTACGAAAGCCTCTATTTAGAAATTCTTTTTTTTACCACTCTAAATATTATAAATCCTACTATTAAAAGCGGAATAATAACAGGTAAATATGAAATTATCCAAACTATTATGCTTTCAATAAAATCTATTATATTGTTAACTGTTCTTACAAATCCTTCTTTTGATTTACCCCATAGTCCTTTTGATGTTGGAATATTAATATTTTTGCCTTCTACTTCAGTTATATTTAACTCTAAAGTTGCCATATTTACTCTATCATCAATATTGCTTAGATTAATGCTGTAGGTGTCTATTTCTGTTCTTATGCGTCTAATTTCATTTTCAAGGGCTAAAATATCTGTAATATTAGCTGCCTTGTCGTATAACTCTCTAAGTCTATTCTCTTGTACTTGTAAGTTAGTTAAAATGTTTTGAGTATCATAATATTCTTTGGTTACATCTGTTTCATTTACACGTCTATTATATACCTCAGCTTGATTATCTACAAAATTAACTACATCATCAAAAGTTTCTTGAGGGACTCTTAGTTTTATACTTGCATTTTTATATTCTTTGTCTTCTGTTTTATATCTAACAGATGTTTCGTTATATTCAAAATATCCATTGTTATTTCTAACAACATTATTTAGCTCTACAATGAATTTTTCAAAATCTAAGGTTTGCAAGTCTAATCTTCCAGATTTAATAATTTTACTTTCCATTTCTTGTATCGAAAAACTAGATTTTTGATTTGCTATCATTGTATTAGTATTTTCATCCGCAGTAGTTTCCCTATTTTCCGCGGGCATAGGTGTTTCACTATTTTTTTCATTCATACCAGTATCATAGTTTACACTGTCTTCCATTGCCTTATTTTGATTAAACCCATTAAAATTATTTCCTGCAAAATAAATTGCTGAAACTATTAAAACACAAGAAGCGGCAATACCAATATATTTTATATAATTATTGCGTTTTTTTCTAACTTTATTAATTTGTGCATCCTCAAGTTTACCATGTAACCTCTTACAATATCCCTTTGGCAACTCTTCCATTGGTAAGGTATGAATATCGTTAATCATCTTTTGATATGCTTTATATTCTTTTTCACAAGAAGAACAAGTTTTTATATGCTCTTCAAACAGTTTCTTTTGGGAATCATTCAATTCTCCTTCAATATAGCTAAATAATAACTCACTAAATTCTATACAATTCATATCCACACCTCCTAACTTTCACTTTCTTGTAACTTGTTTGTAATTATGTCTCTTAATTTCTTTCTTGCTCTATTTAATCTTGATTTTATGGTACCTTCGTTGCATGACAAAATAGAGGCTATGTCTTTATATGATAGATTCTGTAAATCTCTTAAAACTATAACCATTCTAAAATCATCATCGAGCATCTCAATACAATCATACAGCATTTGAGATTCTAACTTATTTTGAATAATAATATCCGGATTGTTAGAATTATCTGGTATATCCTGTAATATTTCACTTTCGTCGCTTTCAAGAGGTTTGTCAATTGAATACGTAACAATTTTCTTCTTCCTCTTAAAATCAAGGCATGTATTCATAACTATCCTATATAGCCACACCTTAAAAGTCGATTGCATATTGAATGAATCAATATTTTTAAATACTTTTACTAAAGCTTCTTGAGATACATCTTCAGCATCTTCCTTATTGCGCAAAACTCTCAATGCAATATTATACGCCATTTTTTTGTAATCCTTAATAAGCTCTTCAAAAGCGTCAACATCGCCTTTTATACTCCTCTTAATAAGAAGAAGCTCATTATCTTGCATTTTTCCACCCCACTCACTTATTTAGACGAACATTGAAATATTTTGTTCCATATAAAATTATAAATTCAATTTCATCTTTACTATTTTTAATACCCTTTTTATTATATTATAGTCTCTTTGAGCCATTTATAATATTTTCATAAATATTATATCCTAGTATAACCTTTTTGTCTATAAATTACAATTTTGATATAGTAAATAATAATTAAGTGCTAACAATCTTAGTAAATAGCTCTGCCAAAAATACAGATGACCAAAGAAAAGTCCTTTTTTCTTTGGTCATCTGATGTTAAAAATAGCGAAGTAATTATTTTTATACTAAGCTTATTCAATTAAATTCTTATTTAGAAGCATATTTCTCCTGCTGATGCTTCTACTTTGTTTACTAGCTCTTCGTTTATTATTATGTTTTCACACATATTTATGTCTTCATATAAAGGTCTATCTTCTACAAGTGTTGGAACTGAATTTCTTACTAGGTCGTATGCTACTTCTGTACCCTTTCCTAAGCCTTTATTTCCTCTTAGGTCAATAGCTTGACAAGCACACATAATCTCCATTGCTAAAACTCTTCTTACATTTTGCATGATTTCTCTTGCTTTTCTTGCAGCAATTGTTCCCATAGATACATGATCCTCTTGATTTGCTGAAGATGGTATACTGTCAACACTTGCAGGATGAGCTAAGATTTTGTTCTCTGATACTAATGCTGCTGCTGAATATTGAACAATCATAAATCCTGAGTTTAATCCACCTTTTTCTACTAGGAAAGCTGGAAGTCCACTAAGTGCTGGGTTTACTAATCTTTCAAGACGTCTTTCCGAGATGTTTGCAAGTTCTGATAATGCTATGCCTAAAAAGTCAAAGCTTAATGCCATAGGTTGACCATGGAAATTTCCACCTGATATTCCTTCTAATGTTTCAGGGAATATAATTGGATTATCCGTTACAGAGTTCATTTCTATTTCAACTCTTTCTTTAACATAGTTTACGGCATCTTTACTTGCTCCATGAACTTGTGGTGTACATCTTAATGAATATGCATCTTGTACTCTAATTTCGCCCTGCTGTGTAGTCATTTTGCTGTCTTGTAATAGTTGTAATAATATTTTGGCACTATCCTGTTGTCCTTTATGTGGTCTAACATCATGAACCTTATGATCAAGTGCATTTAAAACTCCATTGTGAGCTTCAAAGCTTAATGCAGCAGCTATATCAGCAGTTTTAATTAAATTAAGTGCATCGTATAAAGCTAGTGCACCAACTGATGTCATAACTTGTGTACCGTTTATTAAAGCTAATCCCTCTTTTGAAGTTAATTCAATTGTAGGAATTGATGCTCTTTTCATAGCCTCTGCGCCATCTAAGACTTCACCGTTAAATTCTGCTTGTCCTAGGCCAATCATAGGTAAAACTACATGTGATAATGGAGCTAAATCTCCACTTGATCCTAACGAACCCTTTTCAGGTACTATTGGATGAACTTTTTTATTTAGCATATCTATAAATGTTTGAATAGTTTCAAGTCTCGCACCTGAATAACCTTTTGCTAAGTTATTAATTCTTAATAACATTATTCCTCTAACTATTTCTGTAGCAAATGGATTTCCAGCACCTACAGCATGTGTAACTATTAAGTTTTTTTGAAGAAGTTTTGATTCCTCTTTTGAAATGCTTACATCGCTAAACTTTCCAAATCCAGTTGTAATTCCATAGATAACCTTTTCATTTTCAACAAAATCATCTACTATCCTTCTAGATTTTAAAACATTTTCCTTTGCTGAGTCCGCTAACTCAACTATTGCATACTCTCTACAAACTTTTACTAATTTTTCTAGAGTCAAGTCACTTCCTGTGATAATAACTTTTTCCATTATTTATCCTCCTAATTATATTAATTTAAATATTCTTATACACTAATCTCAATAATAAAAAATGAGACGAATTCTAGCATAGTTAACTACACCAAAACCCGCCTCCTTCTATCTATTCTCTATAGGCATAAATTTCAATTAATTATATTTATGAATTTTGTTATAATTTATTATAATATAATTGATAGTTTATGTCAAATGGTTCTTTTCTTACTTTATAACCATACTAGCATTAATCTTAGGTGGATTTTCATCACCAATTGATGTTGGATAAACTTTTATACTATCTCCAACTTTTAATGTTGAATGAGCAACATTCATAACAACATCATGATTTAATGTAAGGTCATATTCTTTGTTATTGGCATCAGTAACGACTAGCACCATTCTTCCTTCAGCATCACGTGTAATGTTTTTGATTTTTAAATCCATTTTTTTACTTTCATCATAATATGATACTATTTTATTCCCCTCTTTTGTGCTAACATAATCAACTATAACATTTGAATTTAAAGGCAAATTGAAATTACCAGGATTCATTATACTTAATTCACCAAGTTCAGTAGTAGCTGTTATAAATTTATCACCTATTTCCTTTATAGTACCAGTTGCTCTAGTTATAAGATCGCCTTGTTCAGTGTAGCGTGCATCAAAATTATATTTATCATATGAGCTGACAGTATAATTATTTTCACTACCCTTAATCATTACAGTTTCTCCTAAGTAGTAATCCTTAACCTTATCACTAGGTATTTTGTAAGTATTTGTTTTACCTTCAGTAGATACTTTTATCTCATTGCTGCTTATTCCAACTAACCTACCTATAACCTCTCCATTTGCATTTGGCTTATTGCCAGTGGTATTACCATTGTTATTTCCATTGTTTGTGTTGTTTCCATTGTTTGTATTATTCTCAGTGTTTGTGCCATTTGGGTTCTTTGTAGTTCCAGTTGTACATCCTGTGAAATTAAACATAAACATTAAAACTACAACCATAATTATTAATATTTTTTTCATAAAAAAACCTCCAATTTATATATACTCATCATTATTACCAAAATAATGTATTTTATACATAAAATTAGAGGCTATCATAAGGTTAGTATTTATTAATGCATTTTAATGTTATAATAATCTGTTGCATTACCATTATGGCATATTATTATTTGTAGTACCATTAGTTGTACCGTTATTTGTTGTGCCATTTGTAGTACCATTAGTTGTGCCATTTGTTGTACCGTTATTTGTAGTACCATTATTTGTAGTTCCATTAGTTCCATTGTTTGGTGTTCCAGTAGTAGTACATCCAACTAATGATACTGTTAATAAAACTAAAACCATTAACAAACTTAAATGTTTTTTCATAATAAACCTCCATTTCTTAATATTCATTATTTATTGTTTTCAATATTAAAAATTATATGCATTGCAATAATATCCAACTATTGCATGAGGTTATTATTTGTTATTTTTATTTTTTTATTAATTTTTTCATTTTTTCATTTATTTTATTTTTTGACTTATTGGTTTCTTCAATATCAACAAAATAAGTGCTGTTAACATACTTAATTATATCGCCTTCTTTTGCTGTTTGTGGCAAATTACTTCTTAATACAACTAAGTTATTACCATCTTCACACTCTAGCACCGCATGTTGACCTTCAATTCTATCTAATACGTATTTCATCTTGCCCTCCATGAAAAATCGTTTTTTAAATCTATGGATTACATTGGCTGCAAGGCTCATAACCATCCTCAATTGCTTTTTCACGACTTTTAAAATAAACTCTGTTTTTTTCTGATGGCAATGATTTGCAGCTATCTAAATGTAATTTTTTAGAATTTAAATTACCGATATATGTTATATCTAATATTTGATCAGTGTCTTTATCATTATCACTGTTATTTGATGATTTTATACCAGTTTGATTAAAAGTAATTTCTTTTCCGTTACTTTTAGCTACTATCGTACCCATCTTATCTGTTCTAAATATTTCCGCACCTACATCGTTTAGACGACTTAATATTTTTTCGTGTGGATGTTTATAATCATTGTCGATTCCGCAACTTATAACTGCATATTTGGGACTAACTTCTCTTAGAAAAACATATGAAGAAGATGTTTCACTTCCATGATGAGCAACTTTTAATACATCTACATCTAAATTAACAAATGTATCTATTATATCCTTTTCAGAGTTTTCCTCCATATCACCAGTAAATAAAAATTTAGTATCATTATAATTAACTTTTACAACAATCGAATTATCATTTATTTCATTATATTCTTTTACTGGACCTAATACAGTTACATCACAATTACCAAATTCAATTTTATCACCAACATTAGGAATTATTAAGTCTACATCCTTTAGTTCTATGCTATCAAGTAGTTTTTCAAAAGTTTTTGTAGTAGTAGTCTTAGAAGGCATATATATTTTACCTATATCAAAGCTTTCTATAACTTTCGAGCCACTTCCTATATGATCCTTATGTGGATGTGTAAATATAACTACATCTAATTTATCAATACCAAGGTTTTTTATATAAGGAATAATGATATCTTCAGCATCTGTATCACCAGCATCGATAAGCATGGCTTTATTAGAATTTATTAGAAGTACGGAATCAGCTTGCCCAACATCCATAAAATGAACTTCTAATCCATCGTCCTCTATACTTACATTAGCATTTTGTGTGCAAGCAGTTAATAAAACTGCTATGCACATAATAAATAAAATAATCTTAATTAAATTTTTAATTTTCAAGCCCTCCCTAGATGCAAATTTATTTTAATGCTCATACTGCAGCTTATATAGCTTATAATACATTCCATGATTAGTTAATAATTCTTGATGAGTACCTTCTTCAATTATCTTACCCTTATGCATTACTATAATCTTATCTGCGTTTTGTATTGTCGATAATCTATGTGCAACTATTAAAGTAGTTCTTCCTTTCATTAATTTGCCAAGGGCATCTTGGATTAAACTTTCCGTTTCTGTATCTATATTAGCAGTCGCTTCATCAAGTATTAATATCTTTGGTTTAAATGCAAGTGTTCTTGCAAATGACAAAAGCTGTCTTTGTCCTGCTGAGAATGATGCACCTCTTTCAATAACTGGTTCATTATACTTTTTATTAAATTTAGATATAAAGCCATCAGCGTTAACATATTTAGCAGCTTCCATAACCTCATCATCTGTAATATTTTCGTTTCTTAATCTAATATTACTTTTTATATCACCAGTAAATAGAAATACATCCTGAAGCATTTGACCAATATGCATCCTTAAATTATCTACTTTAATATCTCTTATATTGATTCCATCAATTAGTATTTCACCTTTTTGTATATCATAATATCTGCTTATTAGATTTTGAATAGTAGTTTTACCAGCACCTGTAGCACCAACAAAGGCTACATTTTGACCTGGCTTAACTTTAAAGGAAACATCCCTTAGTATCCATTCTTCTTTATTATATGCAAACCATACATTTTTAAATTCTATTTCACCTTTTAAGTCTGTAATCTCTACTGCATTTTCAGAATCTTCTATTTCTGGTTTTTCATCAAGCAAATTGAATATTCTTTCTGCTGAAGCTGATGCTGACTGTATAATATTTAATTGTTCCGCGAATTCTTGTATTGGTTCAAAGAATTTACCTATGTATCTTTGGAATATTACTATGGTACCAATTGTAATTTCTCCAGCTAAGTATTGCTTCCCACCAAACCAGATAAGAAGTATTAATGCTACAATGTTTAACATGTAGGCAGATGGATTATATACAGCAAATATAGTTATTTGCTTCATGTGTTTCTCTCTTAATTCTTCACTCTTTTTCTTGAATCTATCTAGAATTTTATTTTCTACTGCAAAAATTTGAACAATTTTCATTCCAGATACATGCTCTGAAACAAAGGCATTAAGTGATGATATTTTACCGCGTATCTCTCTATATGTTTTCTTAGATACTTTTGAAAATATAGCAGTAAAGATGATTATAAATGGTATGACTGTAAATGTTAATAAAGATAGCTTCACATTATACATTAACATTGTCACTATAATACCAATTAATAAGCACACACTTTTTAAAATATTAACAATAACACTTGTGTACATTTCATTTAAAGTTTCTATATCGTTAGTAGCACGTGTTACTAACCTGCCTATCGGATTATTGTTGAAAAAATTAATTGATAATTTATGTAAATGCTTAAATACATCTAATCTAATATTATAAATAATCTTTTGCCCAACATATGCTAAAACCATAGCTTGAGCATAGCTTAAAACTAAGCTACATACAATTACTCCAAGAAACTTCATTCCTAATACTATCATTTCATTGGCTGAATTAGGATTGGGATTGCTTATATTTTCTACTATTATGTCTGTTGCATTACCTAAAATTATTGGTTGATATAATTCAAGTCCAACTATTAGAAATATAAAAACTATGGCCATCAAAAACCATCCAATATATGGTTTTGCATATTCTAATAATCTTTTTATCGTTTTAGAGTTATATTTTTTGATTTCAATATTTTCCATGTTATCCATATTTATATCCACACCTCCTAAACTTCTTCATCGATCATTTTTTCAAGTAATTGTTTTTGGTAAAGAGAATTATATAAACCGTTGTTGGAAACTAACTCTTCATGGTTACCCTGTTCAACTATTTTTCCTTCGTCAATTACTATGATGTGGTTAGCACTTTGAATTGTTGAAATTCTATGAGCAATTATAATGTTTGTTTTTCCATCTCTTTGTTTTTTTAGATTATGTAAAATTTTCTCTTCAGTATCTGTATCAACAGCAGATACCGAGTCATCAAGTATTAATATTTCAGGATCTTTAATTAATGCTCTTGCAATAGAAACCCTTTGTTTTTGTCCACCAGAAAGAGTAACTCCTCTTTCTCCTACTACAGTTTCATATCCTTCTTTAAAGTCTACTATATTGTCATGAACGCACGCAAATTCTGTAGCATTAACAACTTTTTCTATTGACAGGCTACCGTCACTAAAGTCAACATTGTTTTTAATTGAGTCTGAGAACAAGAAGTTATCTTGTGGAACATAACCAATATTTTCTCTTAATGTTTTAAGAGGAATGTCCATTATATCTATGCCACTGACAAAAATACTATTTTTATCTACATTGTATAATCTTAGTAGCAAATTAACTAATGTTGTTTTTCCACTTCCTGTCCTTCCAACTATACCTAATGTCTCACCTTTTTTTATTTCAAAGGACATATTTTCAAGCACATATGTATCAGTATCTGGATATTTATAGCTTAAATTATTAACTCTTATGCTACCTTCAAAATTGCTAATCTGTCTTGCATCATCTTCATCTTTGATTTCTACCTCTTGGTTTAGAACTGATTCAATTCTCTTTAGAGAAGCTGATCCCATTGTAATAGTATTTATCGCTATTCCAATCGCCATCATTGGCCATACTAGCATTCCTAAAAATTGAATAAACGCAACAAAGTCACCAACACTAATTGCTCCTTTGACAGTTATGTATCCACCATATCCAATTGCCACAGCCATTGCCATTCCAGCAATAGCATTCATAACAGGATGCATTGCAGCATACATCTTCATCAAGTTCATATTTTCTTTAAAATAGTTTTTATTTACTTTTTCAAATGCTTCTATTTCCTTATCCTGCTGTACAAAAGCCTTTACTACTTTTATTCCGGATAAATTTTCCTGAACAAAATCTGAGATTTTTGCAAAAGCCTCTTGTCTATCAGCAAATTTTCTAAACAATTTAGGTCCCAATTTAGAAGTAACAAGTGCAATTGACAGAAGAGGTATAACAGCAGCTATAGTTAATGATACGTTTATTTCTGTAACCATGTTGTACAATGTAAATGCTAGTAGTGTAATAACATCAAAGGTCATTAAAACACCTTGACCCATAGCCTGTCTTACTGCTTCTAGGTCATTTGTTATGTAAGCCATTATTTCTCCAGTTTTATGGTTGTTAAAATATCTTTGAGATAATTTTTCTAGATGTCCAAATAAATCATTTCTAATATCTCTCTCTATTTTTCTTGCTGTTCCAAATATAAATAATCTCCATAAAATTCTACCTAAAATAATAAATGCAGCTATAATACCAATAACAATTAATTTATTTGCTATAATGCTTAATGAAATATTATTCTTTTCTAATCCATCAATAACATTACCAATAATTATAGGTACCCTTGTTTGCAAATAATCAATTAATACTAAGAAAAAAATCCCTATTATATAACTTACTTTGTATTTTTTAACAAAATTCTTTATATATGGACTTTTAACTAAGCTCAAAATACTATCTTTTTCATCAACTGATTTTGTCATATTATCCCTCCATGAACTTATTATAACACACAATATATATTGTATAATACTCTTGAGTATAATACAAAAGAATTTTATAAAAAGTATATTCAATATTTTTATAGCATTTTTTAACAAGTAATTTCATTGTTAAATTCCGGGTATATATTGACATGTATAAATAAAATACATTTTTTTAAATTTTTTATTTAAATTTATTTTATTTATGCTATAATATCATAGATATTATTAATGGCTCAACGTAGTTGAGACTACGCTATAATATTACATGTTTCAAACAAAGTTTGAGACTTTCTAAATTTGTCTTGTATCTACTTATTGTAAAACTATAATTTTTCAAATTTAATAGTTTTAACAATAAAAACATGTGGAACGAGAACAGGAGGAAAAAATATGAATACAAGTAGCAAAACCCGCAAACTCACTTTTTTAGGAGTTATGCTATCATTAACAATAGTTTTTGTTATGATTACAGCTGTACCAGGTGCATCAGCAACAATAGCATTTTTTATGTTTTTACCAACTATAATAACAAGTATCATATATGGTCCTAAGCTAGGAGCTTTAATGGGATTTTTAGCTGGATTAACTACACTTATTAGAGCATATGTAGCTCCTTTATCACCATTTGATTACTTTTTCCAAAATCCTTTAATAGCAATAGTACCTAGGATATTTGTTGGTATAACACCTTACTTTGTATATATAGGAATAAATAAGCTATTTAAATACGATAAATCCGAAAATATTTCAATAACATTAGCAGGTGCATTAGGTGCAATAACAAATACAGTTTTAGTTGTATTGGCGTTATATTTTATTTATGGTAGTAAAATTATAAATGATTATGGTGTTGCAAACTCTATAACAGCTTTTTTTGTAGGAATAGCTGGTATCAATGGGGTAATAGAAGCTATTACAGCAGCTATATTAACACTGCCCGTTGTTAAAATATATAAAAAATTAAATAAATAATATTTGGAGGTAATTTTGGTTTTAGTAGTAGATATAGGAAATACTAATATAGTTCTTGGGGTTTATAATAACGATGAATTGTTGGGAAGCTGGCGAATGTTAACTAAAAACGACAAAACGGCTGATGAGTATGGCATGTATATATTAAGCCTATTGCAATTTAATAATATAAACTACAAAAAAATAAATAGTGCTATAATATCATCAGTTGTTCCTAATGTAATGCATTCATTTACAAACACAATGAGAAGATATTTTAATATAGAGCCATTAATAGTTGGGCCCGGAATTAAAACAGGTATAATGATAAAATCTGAAAACCCTAAAGAAGTAGGTGCAGATAGAATTGTAGATTCAGTAGCAGCTTATGAGCAATATGGCGGTCCACTTATAGTTATAGACTATGGAACAGCTACTACTTATGATGTTATAAGTGAAAATGGCGAATTTCTTTACGGAATCACTTCTCCGGGTATTCAAATATCTGCGGATGCTTTATGGAGTAAAACTGCACAGCTGCCTAATATAGAAATAAAAAAGCCTAACTCAATACTTGCAAAAAATACAATTACTAGCATGCAGGCTGGCTTAGTTTATGGATATATTGGACAGACTGAGTATATTGTCAAAAAAATAAAAGAAGAAATGAAAAATGAAAATATAAAAGTTGTAGCAACTGGCGGACTAGGTAGAATAATAAGTGACGAAACAAAGTATATTGACATATATGATCCACAATTGCTACTTAAAGGCCTAAAATATATACATGATAAAAACACTAACTAAAGTACACCCAATTTTAGTGCACTAAAAGAGCGAAACAAGTTTCGCTCTATAGAGACCATTTAGAGTAAATCTAAGTGGCCTCTTTTTTTTAGAATGGTTTTAAAGTTCCATTAGCTATAGTTACTATAGAAATTACAGCTAGGATTACAATTATTGAAGCTATAATAATATCCTTACTATTAATAAATACTTTTTCTTTCTTTTCCTTTTTACCTTTAATGTAAACAAGGATTCCCGGTGCATATAATATAGCAGTAATTAAAAGATATTCTAATCCACCTGCATAAATTAACCATACACCATATATACTTCCGATTATTGCTATTATTCTTTCTCTTACAAGCTCTCCTGTTTTAGCTAGCTGGAAACCATCTTTTTTAAATGTGATTTTTGCATAATACAAAGAGCTTAACAAGTATGGTACCATAATCATGCTCGCTGACATTGTATAGAATGCTTGATATGTAGAATCATTGAAAAAAATTACAATTAAGAATAATTGAATGATTCCATTAGTTGCAAACAATGAAAATGATGGACTACCTTTTTTGTTTTCCTTTGCAAAGGCTTTAGAAAATACACCTTGCTTTGCAGCCGAATAAGGACAATCAGCAGCTATTATAGTCCAACTTAACAATGCACCAGCAAGTGAAAGAATAACGCCTAAATTGATTAACACCGCTCCCCATTTACCTACCACAAATTCAAGAATTCCTGCCATTTGCGGATTACCTAATTCTGCAAGCTCAGCTCTTGTCATAACACCCATACTTAATATAGATGTCATTAAATAGATAAGGAAAATACATAAAAACCCTATAATACTTGCTCTACCAACATCTTTAGACCTTTTAGCTCTACCTGAAAGTACAACAGCACCCTCAATACCAATAAACGCCCATACTGTTGCAGATGTAGTAGCTTTTACTTGGTCTCCAAATGTTAAACCTCCAGCTTCACCCCAGAAGTTATCCATGAAAATAGATAGTTTAAAAGATCTAGCAAAAATAACCGCCACAATAAAAACAAATATAGGCATTAATTTACTTATAGTAGTTATAATGTTGATACCTGCGGCTTCCTTCACTCCGTATAAAACAAGGTAATTTAATAGCCAAATAACTAAAGAAGCACAAATGATTGATACTAAATTGTTACCTGCTCCAAATACAGGGAAGAAATACCCAATAGCTTGAAACAAAAGAGTTGTATATGATACATTGCATAATAAAGCACTAATCCAATAACCCCATGCAGAGTTAAAGCCTACAAACTCACCAAAACCCTCTCTAGCATAGCTATAGATACCATTAGTTAACTCAGGCTTTACCTTATTTAATCCAAAAAAGCACATCATAAGGCCAAACATACCTATACCACAAATTAGCCATCCTACCAAGACTGCGGCTGTGTTTGCACCATTAAAAGCCATATCTCCTGCTAAACTAAATACTCCTGCACCAATTGTAGAGCCTACAATCATGCTAGCAAGCCTAATAAAATTAAGCTGTTTTTCTTTTGAATCATTTGAGATACTACTCATAATAAACCCCCTTAATAATAATTAAATTGTATACATTATATTGCAAAACGTTTTCCTTGTCAAATTAATAACAATTACGTGACAAAAGAAAAAGCCTTTTGTATCATACTGACAAAAGGCTTTTATATATATTTAATTAATTAAATTAACCAAATAATAAAGTTCTATTAATTTTTACAATATTCACAGTCTGTGCAAAATTTTATTCTATCAATAAAAAGCTTATTGACAATGTCAACAGTATTTTTACTTGTTTCATCCATATTTTCATAAGCATTTGACAAATGCATAATAATTTTTTTAGGAGATATTGTTATTATTGAATTAATAATACTTTCATCATAAATTATTTCAGATGGTTCTAATTCCTGTGAAAATTCAATATTTGAAATCAAACTTAACTTTTTCATATTCTCATCATAAATTTGCAATTTATCATTTTTGAACATTATATTTATGCTTTCTTTACCTTCAGTATCATCTTCTGAAAAATACTTTAATATATTAATAAAATTTGAATATTCTTTTTTTATTAAATAATTATCGATACATTTTTCTACTACCTGAGATGCATATGAATTTATAAACTTAAGTCTAAATTTAATAAATCCATTAATATTTATTGTAGTATTATCTTGCAAATATTCTTTTATTTTATTTTTAAAAATTAAACTGGTTTTTATATCATTATTAACTTCTTCTGCTATGTTTTGCCTAATTATTTCACTCTCATTTTCTTCAAAGTAAAAATAACTTTTATCAAGATATTTATAACATTCCTCTATCATATACTCTTTTATGATATTATTGATTTTACTACTTATTACATCTGTACATTCATATTTATTGTCGATGTTATCTATACTGTAAATAATTTTATCATAATCATTATTTTGTGTATCTAGCATTATAGTTATGTCATCGCGTTGCAAATTTGTCAAAATATTGATTATATTATAATAACTTATATTATCTTTTCTATCTATTTCTAATGATAAAAGCTCCAAAATGTCACTCCTCTCGTAGGATTATTATTTGCTTTTATCATTTGCAATTATACATTTTTATATTACTATTATTGTTCCATAATCCGTCAAAATATTATCAGAACCTTCAATAATTTTTAGACCCGAATCTGAAACAAACTTATATAGAATTTCTTTTTCAGCGCTATCTTGAATTTGACCTGTTAGAAAAAAAGTTCTATGGTCTAAGATACCCATACATCCTCCAGCAAATCCATAATCAAATCCACCTAAAAAAACATTTCTAGAATCAAAATATAAACAGTCTATACCTAAACTTTTAATAGTATTATAAATTGTAATATCAGAAGTAATTGCTCTATCATTACTAACACAAGCTGTTGAGCATTTTGTATAACCTTGATTTACGTGGATAAAACTTATATCTGACTTTTGCAAATAATATTTTAAAATTTCATCAGTATATTTTAAATTGTGTATCGCATAATTCCTAATTCTTGCTACATTATATGCAATATCATTTGGATAGTTTCTACTTAAAGTTTTACCACCTTTAATTACTTTTATTCCACTGTTTTTAAACGCTTTTTCGTAATAATCAAGAACATTTGGAGCTACTACAATAGTTTTATTATCTATAGGATGTAATACCATATCAGGATGGCCGCAAACTGGCTCCAATATATCGTCGCATTTAATCGTTTTAATTGGTATAATATCAAATTTTTTTATAGTATCAATTATTTTTTCATCAGCTCTAAAATCAACAATAGCATATCTAGGCTTCCACTTAATTAAAAATGGATTCATAATTTTATCCTTTCTTCCAAATAAGTAATAATCTTATTATATACAAAATTTTTAAAATGTCTATAAAAAAGTGAACTACGTTCACTCTATGGAAGAATCGTTCCGATTCTTCATTTATCTAATAGGAAAGTTCTCTTTCCTATTAGATAAAATAAAAAATACGAACTAAGCCCGTATTTTATCATATTATTTACTCAATTATTATTTTATTTTTTTTGAATGTTGATACTAATATAACAAATATTCCGCTGAAAACTAAGCTAAAGTAATAGCTTACTCCTCTCCATAATAAAAGTGCAGTACCTATTATATTTTTAGAAAATACACTTCCAAGAATCATGATAAAACCCATTTCACTTACACCTATGGTTCCTGGTATAGGTATAAAGCATACTGACATATATAAAAACGCTTGTAGGCATATGATTTCAAAAATGCTGTTTCCGCTTAAACCTAGAGATTTATATATAAAGTATGTTATACTAAAAAACATTGTTAATTGAACAAATGTTAATACAAATAACTTTAATGTTAATATTTTATTGCTTTTCATTTTTTTAATGCTGACCTCATAGTCATTTATAAACTTATCAATGCTATTTCTTGTTTTATCTAAATCTTTTATTATCTTATGTTTATGTAGAAACTCTAGAATAAATCCTACAACATATCCAACAGCTTTTGGCTTTATAGAAAGTAGCCAAATACTTAAAACCATTACAATATTTACAATAAGCCCTAAAGCAATAAATAAAGATGCTCCATTCGTATATTCCAATAAGCTTTTTATCTTATATACAGCTAATATTAAAGAATATATAGTTACCCCTATTTGAAATAACAAAAACTTTTCTACAAGAACAGCAGTCCCTTCACTTAACGGTACATTTTCATCCTTCATAATATACAATTGAACTGGTTGTCCACCAGACGCACCTGGAGTAATATTGCTATAGTATTGCCCAACCAAAGTTGTTTTTAGGGATAACCAAAATGTTAGAATACCTCTTTTTTTATCGGTGAATTTTAGTATTAGCTCATAAATCATATATGCCTCTAAAATCCAAAACAACAATAAACATGCAACTGCTACTAAAATATATTCTATTTTAATTTGCTTTAATGCTTCGTAAATAGAAATAATATCATTATTACTTATCAATATATATATTAACATTAAGCTTGAAAAAGCAATAAAGCAAAAATTAATTATCTTTTTCTTTGAATCATTTTTAGCCATAAATACCTCCATGCTTTTATTTGCACAAAAAGTAATTTAACATTTGTGCATGGAGTCGGGATATATTTTTAATGTAATTTAAAAAATATTTCACCCTTCCTCCGATAACTATTATGAATAGTTTACATTATCTAATATACATTCAGCCACTCTATATGGCTTAAGATTTCTTTTTACTTCACTTATATTTTTACATATCTTATAGGTTTTATATGGATTTTTTATATAATCATTTACTATTTTAAGTAAATCATTATTATCATTTATAACCATACCTAAATTATTTCGCTTTATAAATTCAATATTACCCTTTTCTTGACCAATTTTTGTATCCTTTATAACAAGGGGAAGTTCCTTATTTATAGCTTCAAAAACTGTAATCCCCCCTGGCTTTGTTACTAAAAATATAGCTTCATCCATTAATTTATCTATATTATTCACAAATCCTAATATAGTTATATTTTTATATATTTTTTTGGATAATTTATTGTATAATTCTTTATTTCTTCCAGTTACTATAACAGTTTTTAAAGTATCATAAGAGTCTAGTTGTTTAAGCATATTATGTGGCAAATCATTTTCTGTCATTCCGGTTGCAATTATTAAAAGAGTATTTTTATTGACATTATCCTTATTGTTGTTTAAAAAACTATTTTTAACTGGTATACCTGTGACTTCAATTATGTTTTCATCTATACCCTTATCTATTAATTTATCCTTTATTTCATTAGAAGGTACAAAGTACATGTTTGTTCCCTCATACAACCATTCCCAGCTATCAACTATATCTGTAATAACAGTAACCAGTTTAATTTTGATTCCATATTCCTTTTTCACCTTCGAAACAACGCATGAGCATAAAGGAAATGTACTTATTATTAGATTAGGAGAAGTCAATTTTATATAGCTATATAATTTTTTATAGTATGTGTTGCTAAGTAAACTATCAAATATATTATTTTTATTTGATTTTTTAATATCATAAATTGTATTATATACAATTGGATAATGTTCAGTTAAATTATAATATATTTTAGATCCAACATCCTTTAAGGTAGGATTTAATATATCTAAAATATCAACTATCTCAATATTTAAATTATTATTTTTTAATTCTATTTGCTCCTTAATAGCATTTGAAACACTTTTGTGCCCCATACCAAAGGATGCAGTTAGTATTAATATATTTTGCATGTTAACCTCCAATTATGCCACGTAGTGGCATTACAAATAGAGAGCGTGAAGTTTTTTTCACGCTATCACTCTTTCTAGTGACATTATAAATCAAATTATTTAGGATTTAATTACATCATTCTTAATTATTTATTAATTTTATTAAACTTGTTAAAATGTATTTACTGTATTAATACTGTTAGTACAGCAACTGTATTATATTACATAATACAGTTGCTGTCAATAGAATATAAAATAATATAAAAAAAGTGAACAAAAAATAATATTTATTGTTCACTATCAATATAAATTTACATTGTCTTAACTATGTTTTTTAATTCATTTTCATTATATTTGTATTTTTTATTGCAGAAATTACATGTTATTTCTGCACCTTTGTCTTCTTCTATTATGTTTTCTAATTCCTCTTTACCTAATGAAATTAAAACACCTTCTATTCTTTCATCAGAGCAATCACATTTAAATTGAACAGGTATTTTCTCAGTTATTTTTATATTGAAATCTAAAAATATCTCCTTAACAATTTCTTCAATTTCATTCTCACTATCAAAATATTCAGATACAGATTTCATATTGGCAAACATACCTTCTAATTTTTTTATACCTTCTTCTGATATATCTGGAAGAGGTTGAACAATCAATCCTCCAGCTGATTTGATAGATTCATCAGCATTTACTAATACTCCTGCTGCAATAGCTGATGATGTTTGTTCAGATAAAAAATAATATAAGGCTAAATCTTCTGCAATCTCTCCTGTTACTATATCTGATGTTCCTACATAAGGATCTTTTAGACCAATATCTTTTATAACTGTTATTTTTCCATTTGTACCAACTGCTGCACCTACATCCAATTTACCATTTTCTTTCCTTTTTACATCAACTTCCGGATAATCTACATATCCTTTTATATTTCCTTTATTATCTGATGTAACTAAAATGGTTCCTAATGGTCCGCCTCCATTTATTTTAACAGTCAATTTATCATCATCATTTTTCATCATATAACCCATCATCAGTCCTACAGTCAATGTCCTACCAAGAGCTGCTGATGCTGTTTTGGATGTATGATGATTTTTTCGCGCTTCTTCCACTACGTCTGTTGATTTTACGGCGAAGATTCTAAAAGTTTTATCTTCATCGATTCCTCTAATCATGTAATCCATTAAATTTCTTCCTTCCAGTTAAAAATTGTTTTGTTTAATTTTAAATATGCTGAACTGTGTTAATAATACTTGGAACAATCTGTTTCTTTCTTGATATGCACTTTGGTATATAAACACCTTGATATATTTTTTCTAATTCAAAAATATTTTTTACTAATTTTTCTTTTTCTGATGTATAGAACAGATAAGAACCTTCATTAATTATATCGGTAACAGCCATAATATTTAAATAATATCCTTTTGAGGATGTTGTTGTGTCAATAAACTTAATATAATCATTTTTATGATTCATTATATCATCTATGCTTAAGGTAAATACCTGTGAAATTCCAATTTTTTTAGAATCAATATCAAATCTTTTGAAGTCCTGATAATATACCTCTTCAACTGTTTTACCACTAAGAGAGGTCCCTGCTTTAAACATCTGCATAGAATAATCATATACATCAAGATTTAATAGACTTGATAATTCTTCAACTGCAGTTTTATCTTTCTCTGTAGTAGTTGGTGATTTAAACATCAATGTATCCGAAAGTATACCAGAAATCATTAATCCAGCAATTTTATTATCTATATTTATATTGTTTTCTTTATACATATTGTAGATTATAGTGTTTGTGCTTCCAACCGGCATATTTCTAAAGCTTATAGGTAATGATGTTGATATATCGCCTATTTTATGATGGTCTATAACTTCTAGTATTTCAGCTTCATCTAAGCCATCTACACTTTGACCATACTCATTATGATCCACCAATATAACCTTCTTTTTAGCTGGATTAAGTAAATGTCTTCTACTTAATATTCCTAAATATTTATTATCTCTTGTAACAATAGGGAATTTTGAATGTTTCGAATTTTCAATTTCTTCTTTACATTCCTCTAAATAATCATCCTCTTCAAATTTTATTATAGGTGATTTTATCATTATATCAGACACATATTTTGATAAACTAATATTTTTAGTTGTATAGTAAGTTTTGTACGGCGAAATAATTAAATTTACTTTATTTTCCTTCGCATGAGTAATAAGACTATCTGGTATGTCTAAATCTCCTGTAATAATTATTAGTTTTGCCTTTTTCTCTATTGCATATTCAATTATATCATATCTGTCTCCAACTATTACTATTGAATCACTATTTATTATATTATTAACTCTTAATGTTTCAGTATAAAATGCTGCAACTATTATTTCTCCATCAATGATTTCGTCAAAATTTGTTATTATTTTAGCGTTTAATGTGCTAACAATATTGCTTAAAGAAGTAGTTAATGTTTTTTGATCAATATTAATTAAACTCATAGCAATATCCTTCATTGTTATTATGCCTATTAATCTATTATCATCATCCACTATAGGTAAAGCTCTTAGTTTATTTTCATTCATATAGTAATAAGCATAAAATACTGATAAGTGAGCTTTAAATGGATTTACTTTTTCATAGTTTAAATCTTTTACCTGTAATCTAACATTACTAAGAAGCTTAGGTACCTCAACATCAAAATAGTTTAATACAAATTCTGTCTCCCGATTTATTGCATCTAATATATATGGTTTTGAGCTGTCATTTAATTCATTTTTTAAATTTGATAATGCTATTGCTGAACAAACACTATCAGTATCTGGTATTTTATGACCAAAAATTAAATTATGTTTCATAATTACCTCCATAGTGTGAAACGCATTTTTTCACACTTTTAATCTCCCTTTTTACAAACAAATGTTGCTCTAATAGATGTATCATTGTACAAATTTTCAGTGTAACCATCATACACCTTAATTTCTGTAAAACCTACACTGTTAAGTATTTTTTCTAGACTTAATACACTGTGAATATAATGAGTTTGTAATTCTGTAATTCGACTATACTTGTCCTTATCTTTAACGAAAAAATTAATTTCCATCGACATAGTGTTAGTATTTTTATCTAAATTATTTTCCCAAATATAAAATACTTCTTCCTCATCATATACATAAGTCTCATTCATAGAATTATACTTATATTCTGTGCTAATGTCAAAAATAAATTTTCCATTTTTCTTTAAATGATTATATACTTTCTCAAAGAATAGTATTGCAGGGTTTTCATTTAAGTAATTTACCCCGTCACAACAACATATACACACATCAAAAGTCTGATCAATCTTAAACTTTACCATATCTTGATTTAATATATTGACATTTCTATATTTTCTTAATTTTTCATACGCTTTTATAAGCATTTCTTCTGATATATCAAATGCTGTTATATTTAAATACTCCTGAGCTAAATGGTATGTAATATTCCCTGTTCCACAAGCAGCTTCTAAAATCTTAGTGCTGTTTTGTGGAATATGTTTTAAAATAAAGCTTGTCCAGTTCTCATAATCAACATCTACCATTAATTCATCGTATATAAACGCAAATTCCTTATAAAAGTTTTGCCTCATCATCTATTTTTTTACCCTTTCTTTTTTTGGCAGTCATAATTCCACCTATCCTGCCGCTTTCTTTAGCGGTTAGTCCACCCCAACCTAACTCTTCAATTTTATCTATTAATCCAATTTCCTTTGCTATTTCAAGCTTTATTAAATCATTTTCAGTTAAATCCTTTTTTCTATTATTGCCCATAATAATATCCTCACATAATAATAATTATGTGCATTATTATCTACAATCAATAAAAAAATATTCATAAAGATTTAACTTTATGACTTTATAATTTCTGTTAATTATACCTCATTAAGGTTATACAATATTTTTGTTTTTATTATTGATAATAGCAATCTTTATTTCTTTTAGCAAAACAACTATTTTGTTCAGTGTATATTGGATGCTAATTAATATAATAAAAAACATTATAATTAAAATAATATAAATTTGTTTTTGCATTTTTATCTCCAAAACTATTTTTTAGCAGATCTTTTTGCAGTATATTCACTTACCTCTATTTTTAACGCTGTTATTGCATTAGTGTGTTTTTCTTCAAAATCATATTCTTTGCCATTTGTATATTTTTTCATTATAAGCTTTAAAGCCTTGATTTTTTCTTCTGTATCTTCAAGTATAAATACTTTTCCATTTCCAATTACACTTTCATAATACATTGTAAATGCACATGGGTACTCTGCTGTCACAAGCTCATGTGAACAATCCATAGAAAACCAAATATTATTGTTTTCTTTTATTATATCCAATTTTTTGCCCTGTTTCGCTGAATGAAAATATAACACTAACTTTTCATTTTCATATTCATAACCAAAATTCATTGGTAATAAATAAGGCTTATCACCATCTAATAAAGATATAGTCATTGACTCACATCTATCAACAATACTTAGTATTTCTTTGTTATCAGTTATTTCTCTATCTTTTCTTCTCATATAATAATCCCCTTATATTATAAAATTTATACAATTTCTAAATTTGATACATCGTTATACATAATAAGTATACCATGCATCACAAATTATTTACAATAACAATTTTTAATGTTTCAACGCAGTTGAAAGTTTCAATTTTATTGAAACTATGATAAAATAACATAACATATAAAATCAAGGAGAATCACTATGAATAAAACTGTAGGTGTTGTAGCACATGTTGATGCTGGCAAAACAACATTAATTGAACAACTACTTTACAACACTAATGCAATAAACATTGCCGGGAGAGTAGATAAGCAAAATACTTTTTTAGATTATCACAGCATTGAAAAAAAACGTGGAATTACTGTTTTTTCAGAACAAGCAATTATACAATATAAAGACTCTATTATACATTTGGTGGATACCCCTGGACATATAGATTTTTCTTCAGAAATGGAACGTTCTTTAAGAATCCTTGACTGCTGTATAGTTATTATTTCTGCTTCAAGCGGAATACAAGCTCATACAGAAACATTATGGAAATTGCTGAGAAAATATAATATACCTACAATTTTCTTTATAAACAAGTTAGACATATTAGACTCAGATTTTAATAAGGTGATAGAAAATATAAATACTTTTTTTACTAATGATACCTTAATTATGACAAAACCTAATTATATTGACAATAATTTTAAAGATATAATAAATTTATTTAATGACAATCATTTTTCCACTGAAATTATAGAAAAAATAGCAGAGTATAATGATGATATACTTAATAAATATTTAAATGAAGTAACTATACATTATGAGGAAATTAATAAAGCTATATCAAATTTAACTATTTCATGCAATATCTTTCCTATTCTATGTGGTTCAACCTTAAAAAATATAGGTATTTCTTCACTGCTTGATACAATAGATAAGGTGATTAAAACAAATTATAATATAGAAGATGATTTTAAAGGTTATGTATATAAAATTAGACATGATGAAAACATGCAAAAGCTTACATTTATTAAAGTATTATCTGGTTCAATAAATGTTAAAGATTCACTTACACATAATCAATTTGACGAACATATTGAGGAAAAAATTAATCAAATACGCATTTATAATGGAAATAGTTATACAACAGTACAAAGTTTAAATGCTGGTGAATACGGTGCAGTGCTTGGATTAAACAACTCATATATATCTGAATGTTTTGGCAATGAAAGCACATATGAAAATATATTAAACCCTGCACTTAGATCAAAGGTCACTTTTGACACAAAATATAACTATAAAGAAATTTTGAAAATATTTGAAATATTAACACAAGAGGATCCATCCTTAAATGTTTCTTGGATAAGTGAGCTAAACGAAATACACGTAAATATAATGGGATACATACAACTAGAAATTTTGCAGCACGAGGTAAAAGAACGTTTTAATGTAGATATAAATTTTGATAAGCCTGAAGTTGTTTATCTAGAAACTATTAAAGAATCAACTATAGGGATGGGGCATTTTGAGCCATATAAACACTATGCGGAGGTTACGTTAAGGATTTCACCATCAAACAGGGGTCAAGGCATATCATTTAAATCAGAATTAAGCGTAGATATCTTACAGCTAAGATGGCAAAGAATGATTGAGAAATTAATTATACCAGCATGTAAAAGAGGAATATTAACTGGTTCAAAACTAACAGATATAAAAATTGGGCTAATAGACGGAAAATCCCATATAAAGCATACAAGTGGTGGAGATTTTAAAGAAGCAACATATAGAGCAATTAGAAAAGCAATAGAACAGGTTGATAATGTTCTTCTTGAACCATATTACAGTTTCAGCATAACTGTATCTAATGAACTCAGCGGAAGAGTAATGACTGATATAACTAAAATGTATGGAACCTTTGATGCACCAACCTCAATCGGAGATAATAGTACAATAGTCGGAAGAGTTCCTGTTTCAACATTTATTGAATATCCAAGTGTATTAGCAAGCTTTACAAAGGGTAAAGGGCTAATCAGCTTTAATTTAGATGGATATGATATTTGCCACAACCCAGAAGAGGTTATTGAAAAAATAGGATACGATAGTAAAAGTGATAAAGAACACACATCCCATTCTATTTATGTATCACATGGTAAGACATTTTCTGTTGAATAGAATAAAGACGGACTTTTGTCCGTCTTTTTATATCATCAACTCACATACTGCATTTGAATACGCTACTGGATCTTCTATTGAGAGCCCTTCTATTAATAAGGCTTGTGAGTATAAAATTTGTGCATAACTTTTTAGTTTTTCTTTATCTGTATCCACCATATTTACCAACTTATTGAATATAGGATGGTTTGCATTTATTTCAAGAACTTTTTGAGCTCTAATATTTTGATCATTTGGCATCTGATTTAATACCTTTTCCATCTCTATAGAGATTTCTCCATCTACTGACAAGCACACTGGATGGCTTTTAAGTCTTGTTGATAACCTTACTTCCTTTACCTTTCCATCTAGAGAATCCTTTAGTAAGGTAAATAATTCTTTGTTATCTTCAGATTTTTTAGCAATTTCTTTCTTTTCTTCTTCACTCTCTAGGCCTAAATTACCCTCAGAAATTGACTTAAACTCTTTTTCTTTGTAGTTCATTAATATCCTAATAGCAAACTCATCTACGTCATCAGTTAAATATAATACTTCATACTCTTTGTCTTTTAATAATTCAATTTGTGGAAGTTGTTCAATTTTTGATATACTTTCACCACTTACATAATAAATATACTTTTGTTCTTCTTTCATGCGTGACACATATTCTTCAAGAGTAACAAGCTTATTTTCAATAGATGAATGGAACATTATTAAATCTTGCAATAATTCCTTATGCATACCAAAATTGCTATAAAGACCATATTTAATTTGTAATCCAAAGTTTTTAAAGAATTTTTCATAATTTTCTCTATCATTTTTTTGCATTAACATTAATTCAGATTTAATTTTCTTTTCTAAATTAGTAGAAATAATCTTTAATTGTCTATCATGTTGTAGCATCTCCCTTGATATGTTAAGTGATAAGTCTTGAGAGTCTACTAAACCTCTAACAAAGCTAAAATGGTCAGGTAATAAATCTGAGCACTTGTCCATTATCAATACGCCATTTGAATATAATTGTAATCCTTTTTCATATTCTTTAGTATAGTAATTATATGGTGCTTTTGAAGGTATAAATAGCATCATATTATAAGTAGCTGTTCCTTCAACACTACTGTGAATTACCTTTAATGGATTTTCATAATCATAGAATTTTTCTTTGTAGAAGTTATTATAGTCATCTTCTGTTAATTGACTACTACTTTTTCTCCAAATTGGAACCATACTATTTAATGTTTCATTTTCTATATAGCTTTCATACTCTCCGTCTTCGCCTTCCTTTGGTCTATGTTTTTCAACATCCATTTTTATTGGATAACGAATATAGTCAGAGTATTTCTTAACTATTGATTTTACCTTGTATTCATCTAAGTATTCATCATAATTTTCATCTTCTGTATTATCTTTTAAGTACAATATAATTTCGGTTCCATTTGTATCTTTTTCACATTCTGAAATAGTATAACCTTCAGCGCCCTCTGACTCCCAGCAATAAGCTACATCACCGCCATAAGGCTTTGTGATAACTTTTACATTTTTACTTACCATAAATGCTGAGTAAAATCCTACTCCAAATTGTCCAATTATTTCTATGTCATCTCTTTTTTCATTTTCTTGTTTAAAAGCTAAAGAGCCACTTCTTGCTATTGTTCCAAGATTGTTTTCTAGTTCCTCCATATTCATACCACAACCGCTATCGCTAATCGTAATAGTTCTGTCACTCTTATTAAGCTTAATATTTATAGCAAGTGAGTCTCTGTTAAGTCCAGTGTTACCATCCTTTAATGCATTATAATATAGCTTATCCGTTGCATCACTTGCATTTGATATAAGCTCTCTAAGGAAAATTTCGTTGTGTGTATAGATAGAATTAATCATTAGGTCTAATATTCTTTTAGACTCTGCTTTAAACGCTTTCTTTTTCATAATATATCTTGCACCTCTTTAAATATTATTGTGTTGTTAGCACTCTTATTTAACGAGTGCTAATATATTTATATAATAATACTAATTCATACAAAAATCAAGAGAAAAAATAATAATTTAGTTTAGTAGCTTAGTAGGTACTTTATTACTTCGGCATACTCTTCTGCGAGTTTAGAGTATGCAAAAAATATAAAAAAAGTTTCTGTCTCCGCAGTAAGATTTACCTTGATTTTTGTAAGGATGGTAAATCTCACTGAAGTCGCATAAACTTTTTTTATATTTCTTGCCTAAACAGCACCGATAATCAAAGAAAAATCCCCCTTATTTTTCTTTGATTATCGGTTGCTATGAGTAGCGAAGTAGATAAAAAATGTTTATGTGACTTAATGAAGATTTCCCTACCTTACAAAATTGTGGGAAATCGAATTACGGAAACAGAAACATTTTTTATCTGCTTTGCTTCCCTTAGATTTGCAGTAAAAGTATATCGAAGTAACAAACAACTATCTACAACCTTACTCAGTTAAATTATTATTTAATGGATTCCTCCGCATTGACATTGATGACCTTCTTCGTGGTCGTGGTGAGAGCATCCAGCTTCTTTTGTTTCTAATTTTCCTCGAATTAATTTTTCTACAACTTCGTCAATATTTCCTTGTGGTCCTACAAATACCTTCATATCTCTTGAAACTAAAGCATCATATGCTCCTTGCCCCATTCCTCCACATATTACAACATTAACTCCATGTTCTTTTAAAAATGGTGGTAATTTACTATGTCCATGCTCTTTTGTATCTAATGTTTGTTTATTAACAACCTTGCCGTTTTCTATATTAAATACTGTGTATTCCTGGCATTTTCCAAAATGTCCTGCCACCATATTATTTTGTGTTGCTACAGCAACTTTCATAGTATCAACTCCTTCTTTCATAGTGTGAAATGAAGATTTCACATTTTCATCTTCTATTTTTATATTTTCTATAGCCTTTGCAGCATTCTCTAAATAATTGCATGCCATACCTTCGATTTTACCTTCATCACATAATCGAGCTATATCAGCATCTAGTGGCATTTTACCTAAAACAGGTACATTTAGCTCCTTCGCAAATTCTTCAATCTTACTATCACCGTATATTTTTATTTCTTTACCACAGTCAGGGCATTTTACATAGCTCATATTTTCAACTATACCAATAACTGGTATGTTCATTTTTTCTGCCATATTATACGCTTTTTTAACTATCAAAGAAACTAATCCTTGAGGAGAGGTTACAACTACAACTCCATCAAGTGGAATTGATTGAAATACTGTAAGTGTTACATCTCCAGTTCCTGGGGGCATATCAACGAACAAATAATCTAATTCACCCCAAAATACATCAGTCCAAAATTGCTTAACAACACCTGCAATTACTGGGCCTCTCCATATTACTGGATCATCTTCATTATCAAGTAGCGCATTGATAGACATAACTTTCATGCCATTTTTTGATTCTACTGGTATTATACCAAGTGATTCATCGTTCTTAGCCTTTTCTTTAATCCCAAATACCTTTGGTATAGATGGACCTGTAATATCAGAGTCTAAAATTCCAACTTTATATCCAAGTCTTTGCATGTGTACAGCTAGCATAGATGTTACAGATGATTTACCTACTCCACCTTTACCGCTCATAATTCCTATAACATGCTTTATTGAGCTAAATTGATTTAAAGGTTCTATAAAATCTAGGTTCCTGCCAAGTTGAGTTGAACATTTTTCTTTGCAAGAATTACAATTATGATTACAATTACTCATATTTTCCTCCATTACGCCGTTTTACGGCATCAATTTTAAATGTTTTCTTGGTTGCAATGTGAGCACATACCGCCTTTTCCACATATACATCCCATATTTTTATATTTACAGCAGTTTGAATGGTGTATTAATTCATAATCTCCGCCCTCAATGCGAATGATTTTTCCATTTACAATAGCATCTGCTGTTTTATACCTAGCTAAATTTAATATTCTTTGAAATGTTCCTCTAGAAATATTCATATTTTTCGCTGCATCATCTTGCTCTAACATATAAATATCAGACAATCTTAATGCTTCTATTTCTTCAATAAACAAAACAACTTCTTCATTGCTTTTTTCTTTCGGTAAAAAGCAATTATTTGTAGGAATAAATCCTACCTTTCTACACTTCCTTGGTCTAGGCATTGTATCACTCCTAAGTATTATGTGCATATGCACATTAAATATAATCCCTTTTTATTAATTTGTCAAGAGGGTTTATAAAATATATCAAAAGTGTAAAATAATTGACATTTTAGCATTTGTGGTATATATTTATAATGTGTATTACTACATTATAATCTGGAGGAAGTATGATTTTTATTCCTATTAATGATATTCATGAGGGTATGATTTTAGCTAAAGATGTTAAAATTTATAATCATGAAAGTAATGATGTTGATTTACTAAAAGAAGGTCTCAGACTATCAAATTCTAATATAAATAGATTAAAAAAGTTTGGAAATGTGGGACTATACATATATGACGGGAACGATAATAATGAAGAACCAATACAAATAATAGATAATGCACTAAAAACTGAAGCCATAAATGAACTTGAAAAATTGTTCTCTAGTGTCGACAAAAATCCCAAAAGAGTGGATGATAATGCTTTATATAGTGTTAATAATGTATCTACTAAAATAGTTGATAATATATTGCATAATAAAAAGTATATGGTTAATATCATAGATTTAAAAATGTATGATGATTATACATATCACCATTCATTAAGTGTTGCAGTTTTAGCAACAGCTATAGGGTTATCACTAGATTTGGATGATAAATCTATATATGAGCTAAGCTTATGTGCACTATTACATGATATAGGAAAAACTGAAGTTCCTCATGATTTAATTGCTAAACCTTCAAAATTAACAATGGATGAATTTAACATAATAAAAACTCACCCTATAAAAGGTGGTAAATACATAATCAAAAATAATTTAATTACTGAAAGTATATATAATGGCATTGTATGTCACCACGAAAAGTATGATGGTACAGGGTATCCGTATGGTATTAAGGGAAAAGAAATTCCTTTATATGGGAGAATAATTGCAATTGCAGATGTTTATGATGCATTAACTTCAAGCAGACCTTATAGGAAACCAGCATCACCCTCAGAAGCTATTGAATACATAATGGGTGGAAATGAAATAATGTTTGACCCGGATATAGTTAAAGCGTTTTTAAGAAAAATTGCACCATACCCAGTTAATGATTGCGTAAAGCTAAGCAATGGAAAGATTGGTATTGTGACAAAGGTTTTTTCAGAAAATCCGCTAAGACCAGAAGTAAAAATTATTGGTGATGATGAAAAATATTACAATCTATACGAAAACCAAAATTTATATAATATAGTAATTTTGCAATCCTTGTAAAAATAACGAAAGGACAAAAATTTTATACAGTAGGAGGCATGGACATAAATATGAGTGAACAGATTAGTTTGTTTAGGTTATTAAAATTTGATAATGAGCCAAATGAAAATATTCCAAGTGGTATTAGCTTAGTAAAGAAACAATTATGGTGTCCTTATTGCTCTAATATAGTAACATTCAAAAAAGATAAAAAATCAGGCGTTAAAAAATGCCCGATTTGCAATATCTCAGAAAAAGATTTTTGGGTTAAAAAGGTAAATAAATTATAGTAGATTATAATTTATTTACTTTTTTATTTTTGACTCAATAATTTTTATTTTGTCTATTTGATAATCGTTCATATCCTTTTCTCTTAACTTTTTTTCAACATATTCTTCTATTAATGATTTAATTAAAACCATAGTCGGTACTCCTAAAATCATACCAGCTGGTCCAAATGCTGAACCTCCAACTATAACTGCACTAATTACCCAAAACGGAGATACACCAACATTATTGCTAACAATCTTAGGATCAATAAAGTTTCCATCAATTTGCCCAATTATAATAATTATTATAAGCGCTGTTAGAGCTTTAATAGGACTTATAAAAAATGATACAACTACAACCGGCACTGCTCCTATTATAGGACCAAAGTAAGGTATTAAATTAAATAATCCGATAATACTTCCCATTAAAGGTGCATATGGAACATTAGCTATTGTAAAAGCAATAATGGTAATAACACCTACTATTAATGAATCTAATAATTTACCCACTAAAAAATTTTTAAAAATCCTATTTGCATTTTCTGATATTTCTAAAATCATCTGCGCATTTCTTTCATTAAAGAACGCAAATACTAATCTTTTTAACCTTGCAATTAAATCATCCTTTTCAATTAACATGTATAAGGCTAAAATAAAACTTGTTATAACAGATAGAATACTTGTTCCTATTGCAGCTACAAAATTTATTAGATATGTTGTTATAATTTTTAACAACTCATTTATTTTATCTTTAAGTTCTGCACTAACCTCAATTATTTCTTTAGCAATTCTATCTACATGAGGATTGTTAATTTTATCTGCTATTTCTGTAATAATAACATTTATATCTATTTTAGAATTTGCAACAAATGAAACGACTGCCTCAGCATTAGATATTATTTTAGGAACTAATATAGAAAATATTATTACTATAATGCTTAGCAAGCATATACAGGATAAAAATATTGCTTGAGGCCTTCTAGTTTTAAGTTTTTTGACAATAACTCTTACCAATGAATCTAATAAGTAAGCTACAACAAATGATACAATTATTGGCTTAAATGCACTAGTAACAAAGGTTATCTTATCTGGACTAAATATAAATATCAAAGCTAAAAATGAGATTATTATTATGGGCATTGCTGTTTTTAGAAAACTTATAGATTTATTTATATTTACCGCCTCCTAATAAGCTATATTTTTTATTTCTCAGGGAAATGACCATCTAATATCTTTGCCTCTCCCCGAGGAAATGACTCGCTATAATATCTTCGCTTCCCCTCTATATACTACACCGTGTTTTCCGTTTACAGTTAATATTTCACCATCGTTTATAACATTCATACAATTAGCTGCACCAACTACTACTTCTTTTCCTAATTCCATAGATACAATAAAGGCATGTGATGTTAATCCGCCTTCTTCCACAATAATAGCTGAAGCTTTTTCCATATAATCTACAACATCTTTGTCAGTTGAATGCATAACAAGTATGTCCCCAGTATTAAATCTTCCTACAAGTTCGTCACAACTATAAGCCTTTACTGCTTTTGCTGTCACTGTTTCTTTCCCGCAGCCTGCCTTTTTATATAAAAGTTCACTAACAACATGAACTTTTAAAAGGTTTGTTGTTCCTGATACTCCAACAGGTACACCAGCAGTTATAATAACTAAATCTCCATTTTTTATATATCCATCTTCTAAGGCTCTATTTACAGACAACTCTACAACATCATCAGTTGTAACCATCTTATCTGTCTTAATAGGATAAACACCCCAAAATATTGATAGCTTTCTCATAACTCTCTGTGATTCTGTTGTAGCTATAATTGGAGACTTAGGTCTAAATTTAGATATAGCTATTGCAGTATATCCTGAAGATGTTGCACTTATTATAGCTGTTGCCTGCAAATCAATACAAGTTCTGCAAGTAGCAAAGCCTATAGAATCTGTTATTGTATAATTTGAACCATTATATTTATTATTTAATATTTCTTTATAGTCTAAAGAATCCTCTATCATAGCTGCTATTTTACTCATAGTTTTAACAGCTTCAACTGGATAACTACCAGATGCTGTTTCACCAGATAGCATTATAGAATCAGAGCCCTCAAATATAGCAGTAGCAACATCTGAAACTTCTGCTCTAGTTGGACGTGGATTTCTAATCATTGAATCTAGCATCTGTGTTGCAGTAATAACAGGTTTTCCAGCTAAATTACATTTATAAATAAGATCTTTTTGTACTAGTGGAACTTCCTCAAGTAGTATTTCTACTCCTAAATCACCTCTAGCAACCATGATTCCATCAGATGCATTGATAATTTCATCTATATTGTCAACACCTTCTCTATTTTCAATCTTAGAAATTATAGATATATGTTCTGCATTATTTTCTTCAAGTATACGTCTAATAGATAAAACATCACTAGCTTTTCTAATAAAAGAAGCCGCAATAAAATCTACGTCATGTTTTATACCAAATTTGATGTCATCAATATCTTTCTGTGTTAATGCAGGTAGCTGAATTTTTGTATTTGGAACATTTACACCTTTTTTGTTTTTTATAGTACCGCTATTTTTTACTTGGCATTTTAAATCTGTATCATTAATTTTTTCTTTTACTACTAGTTCAATAAGTCCATCATCAATTAAAATAATATCATTTACATTTAATTCATTTGAAAAATTTTCATATGTAACACTACAGATATTTTCATTGCCAATTACATTTCTAGTAGTAATGGTAAATTCCTGACCTGCTTCAACATTTACCGCTCCATTTTCAAAATCTCTTGTCCTTATCTCAGGACCTTTTGTATCTAGCATAATAGCAATTGGTTTATTTAATTCTTCTCTAACTTTTTTAATTGTATTAATTCTAATCTCATGCTCCTCATGTGATCCATGAGAGAAATTCAATCTAGCAACGTTTAATCCGGCTAATACTAACTCTTTAAATACCTCTTCTTTTTCAGATGCAGGTCCTATTGTACAAACTATCTTAGTTTTTCTCAAATTTTTTACCTCCCAATTTGACAGTCAAATATTTTGACAGTTAATATTTTAACTATTATGTTGACAATATCTTTGTTAATTCGTAAGATTCATAATCAAATGTCTTTTCAGTATTAAGCGCTTCACTTATATCAATGTCAAAAATACTTGCATCCCTAACACCAATAGCTCTTGATTTTTTGCCTTCTAATAATAACTCTACAGCCTTAGCTCCCATTTTACTACCTATAAGTCTATCGTATGATGACGGAGTACCACCTCTTTGAGTATACCCAAGTACAGAATATTTAGTATTAATACCAGTTTTTTCAGCAATCTGAGTACTAAGAGCTTTAGCCTCTCCAGCTCCTTCAGCAAGTACAACAATACTATGCTTTTTACCTCTTATTCTTCCCTGCATTATCTTATCACATATTTCGTCCACAGTAAAATCTACCTCTGGTACAACTACTAACTCAGCTCCACCTGCAAGCCCAGCATATAATGCTATATCTCCACAATTTCTTCCCATAACCTCTATTACATTAGTATTGCCATGCGAGGATGATGTATCTCGTATTTTACTTATAGACTCTAAAACTGTTTCGAGTGCAGTAAAGAATCCCAAAGTATACTGCGTATAAGCTAAATCATTATCTATAGTACCAGGTATAGCAATAGTTGGTATAGAAGCATCTGAAAGATTTTTAGAGCCTTTAAAAGTACCATCTCCACCTATTGTTACGATTCCATCAATGCCTAAGTATTTAATATTTTTTACTGCCTTATTAAATCCACTTTCCTCAGCAAACTCTAGACATCTTGCACTTCCCAGTATTGTACCGCCACGATGAATTATATCTGCAACCGATGATAAACTCATTTCAACTGTATCATTATCTATTAATCCCTTGTATCCATTTTTTATTCCAACAATTTTAACTCCGCTATAAATTCCATATCTTACCACCGCTCTTATAGCCGCATTCATTCCTGGTGCATCTCCACCACTTGTTAAAACTCCAATTGTTCTCATTTTAACCTCCATTATGCCACATAGTGGCATCATAAATAAATAATGAAAAATCACCTTTTTGATTTTTCCATAGTGTGAAGTGTTTTTTTCACACTATCACCTACTTTATTATAAATAGTGCAAAATGCACTACAAAGTGAACTTCACACTTTTTTCACGTTGTGTTACTTGTTACTAACTATTACTTAACTATAACATTATCATTACCAAGTAATGTTATGAGTTTGTTAATTAAATCATTATTTTTTAAATTTACCCAATAATCTTTTTGTATAATCATTTTTGCTTTTTCTAATTTACTGTACACTAAAACTTCATTATTACCCTTTGAAGTCTCTAAAATCCTATATATATCATTTTTTGCATCTTTATAATGCTCCTTGCTTTCTACCTGCAAATATAATTTAGAATTTTTTTTCACTTCCAACAATGGCACTATTTTATTGCAAATTATTTTAGGTGTTTCTTCCTCCGCCATACTTAATGTACCATATATTAAGACAATACTATCTTCGCTAATATACTGCATAAATTTATTATAAATTTTTGGAAAAACAATTACCTCGATAGCACCATACAAATCTTCAAGAGTTAAAAATGCCATGGTATTATCATTCTTTGTTATTTTTCTTTGTTTTTTAATAATTATTCCTCCAACTATTACTTGGCTGCCATCTTTTATATCAGACTGCTGTTCTACGTCAGATATACCCTCATGAGCTTCAAATATTTCATTGCAGTTTGTTGTAGTATTATCATCAAGCAATGACTCATATTCAGATAGGGGATGTCCGCTTAAGTATATACCCATCATTTCTTTTTCCATCGCTAATATATCTTTTTGCGAAAATTCATCAATATTTGGAAGCTCTTCAGAATACATATCATTTTCACTTTCTATACCTAAGCTACTATCAAACAAAGATACTTGACCATCAACATTTCTTCGCTTCTGATACAGTACGCCATCAATAATTTGTTCATAGACAACCATAAGCTGTGATCTTTTACAATTCAATGAATCAAAAGCTCCACATTTTATTAAAGATTCTATTTGCCGTTTATTAAGAACTAATGTATCAACCTTTTGACAAAAATCGTAAAATGACTTATATTTACCTTTTTCATTTCTTGTCTTAACAATTTCCCATATAACATTTGTACCAACATTTTTTATAGCTTTAAGTCCAAATCTTATTTTACCATCCTTAACTGTAAATTTATCTTCACTTTCATTAATGTCTGGTGGTAATATTTCCACTCCAAGCCTTTTACATTCTCTTGTATATAGAGCAACTGAATTTGAACTACCCATAATACTAGTAATTAATGAGGCCATAAATTCTACTGGATAATAGTATTTTAACCAAGCTGTTTCATAAGCTACAGCAGCATAAGCCACTGAATGAGCTTTAGGAAAGGCGTATTTAGCAAATTCTATCATTAAATCATATATATCATTTGCGATTTTTTCACTTACACCGTTTCTAATTGCTCCGTTTATTTCTATGTTGCCATTCTCATCTGTTTTACCATAAATGAAATGCTCTCTTTCCTCTTGCATTATTTTCATTTTTTTCTTTCCCATGGCACGTCTTAATAAATCTGAACGTCCCATAGAAAAGCCAGCAACATCTCTTACTATTTGCATAACTTGCTCTTGATATACCATACATCCGTAAGTTTCTTTTAAAGATTGTTCTAGCATAGGGTGTAAATATTTTACGCTTTCTGGATGCAAGCTATTTTTTACGTAGATTGGTATTTGTCCCATTGGACCTGGTCTATATAATGCATTAGCTGCTGCAATATCTTCAAATTTAGTAGGCTTAAATTCCTTTAAGAAAGATCTCATTCCCGAGCTTTCAAATTGGAATATACCTAAGGTGTCAGCATGAGCAAACAACTCATAAACTTTACTATCATCATAGTCACAGTCGTCAAAATTTATATCAATATTATGATTTTTCTTAATAAGATTAATAGCATCCTGTATAACAGTTAGTGTTCTTAATCCTAAAAAATCCATTTTCAACAAGCCAAGTTCTTCAAGCTCTACCATATTAAATTGAGTAGTTATTATATCTTTGTTTCTTGATAGTGGAACATACTCGGTTACGTCGTCCTTAGATATTAAAACACCTGCTGCATGAGTGGAGGTATGTCTAGGAAGTCCCTCGACCTTTAGAGCTATATCAATAAGTTCCTTAATCCTATAATCATTATTATACAGATCCTTAAAATCACTATCAAGTTCTAATGCTTTAGATATAGTCATGCCAATAGTCATTGGTATTTTTTTTGCTATTGTATCAATTTCGCCATATGGTATATTTAAGGCTCTGCCAACATCTCTTATAGCTCCTCTTGCTGCCATCGTACCGAATGTTATTATCTGAGCAACCCTATTTGCACCATATTTTTCAATAACATATTCTATGACTTCTTCGCGTCGTTCATAGCAAAAATCAATGTCAATATCCGGCATGCTAATACGCTCAGGGTTTAAAAATCGCTCAAAAATCAGTTTATATTTTATTGGGTCAATATTAGTTATTTTAAGTGAATATGCTACTAAGCTTCCTGCACCAGAACCACGACCTGGACCAACCATAATTTTATTATCTTTTGCATATTTTATAAAATCCCAAACAATTAGAAAGTAATCTACATACCCCATTTGTTCAATTACGGATATTTCATAATCAAGTCTATTTTGTATTTCTTCTGTAATTACTTTATATCTTGTTTTCAAACCTTTTTGACATAACTCTCTAAAATATGAATTTTTAGTATAATTTTCAGGAATTTTAAATTCTGGAAGATGGACTGTATCAAAATCTAGTTCTACATTACAGCGATTTGCAATTTTCATAGTATTGTCTATTGCTTCTTTTGGAAAAAGCTTTGACATTTCTTCATAGCTTTTTAAGTAAAATTCATCTGATGGGAACCTCATCCTATCTTCATCGATAGTCTTTTGCATCTGTACACATAATAAAACATCGTGAAATCTTGCGTCTTCTTTATTTATGTAATGAATATCATTTGTCGCAACTAAAGGTATATCAAGCTCTTTTGATAAATTCACAAGCCCTTTATTAATAATTTTTTGCTCATTCATTCCATGGTCTTGCATTTCTAAAAAGAAATTATTTTTACCAAATATATCTTCATATAACAAGGCCTTTTCCTTAGCCTTTTCATAATCATTATTTAATATTAAATCCTGTACCTCACCTGCTATACAAGCACTTAAAGCAATTATACCTTTACTATATTTTTTTAATATATCATAATCTACGCGAGGTTTATAATAAAATCCATCGACAAAACCTGCAGAACATATTTTAATTATATTTTTAAATCCCTCATAGTTTTCTGCAAGCAAAATTAAATGATACTGTCCCTTATCCTTTTGAGGATCTTTATCATACATGCTTCTTTGAGCCACATAAGCCTCAAATCCCAATATTGGCTTTATACCTTCTTTTTTAGCTTGCTTATAAAATTCAACTACACCATACATGACACCATGGTCAGTTATGGCTATACTTTCCATACCCAGCTCTTTGACTTTTTTCACAAGCTCTGATATTCTTGATGCGCCATCAAGCAAACTAAACTCTGTATGTACATGTAAATGAGTGAAATTCTTGTTATCCATACCGATTCTCCTTAGAAAGTATTTTACCATTAATTATTCAAATTTACAAATTAAATATATAGTAAAGGCATCAAAAAACATAATAAATATTGACACGAAGTCCACAAAGGGCGCGAAGGTTTTGTACCTTTCGCGCCCTTTGTGGTTATATTTCATTTAATATTTCAACACATATTTCATTAACACGTTTTGACTCTGCTTTTGTGACAGTTATTTTTATATTATCTATTACTATTGTATCGCCAACATCAGGTATTTTGTCAAAATGTTTAAGCACCAAACCATTTACTGTGGATACATCATTATATTCATTTTCAAATTTCAAATTAAGGTGTTCTATCATATCGTCTATGTCAGCATTACATGAAACAATATATTTATTTTCGTCAATTTTTTTAAAATAATCTAAAATTTCATCATGCTCGTCCCAAATATCACCAACAAGTTCTTCAATTATATCCTCTAAGGTTACTAACCCTTCTGTTCCTCCATACTCATCAACAACTACCGCCATATGTGTTTTAGCTTGTTGTAGGTCTCTAAGTAAAGAAGATATTTTTTTGTTAGGAGTAATATATAAAACATCTTTTGTTATTTCTTTTATACTTGTCATTTTTTTATTTACTAGTCTATAAAATTCTTTTTCGTGAATAACGCCAATAATGCGGTCAACACTTTCACTATAGACTGGCAATCTTGAATAGCCACTTTCCATGAAAGTTTCTTTTATTTCTTCAATAGAATCATTTTCTTCTACTGCCACTATGTCAATTCTAGGAGTGTAAATATCCTCAGCATTTAAATCGTCAAACTCAATTGCAGAACGTATAAGTTCTCCCTCATGCCTATTAATAACACCCTCACTTTCAACTTCTTCTATTATTGTTTTTAATTCTTCTTCAGTTATTGATGGTTCATTATTTTTTTTAAATAACTTACTGAACATTTTTTTCCACAAAGATAAAATAAAGTTTAATGGTGTGATTATTATAACAATGAATTTTAATATTGATACAGTTGATAAAACAAACTTTTCAGGATGCTGTTTTGCTAAAGTTTTAGGAGAAATTTCTCCAAAAATTAATACTACAATTGTCATAACAATAGTTGATATTGTTACTCCAGACGATGGAAAAAATTTAGTAAATAATATTGTTGCCAATGATGCAGACGTAATATTTACTATGTTATTTCCAATTAGTATAGTAGACAACAGCTTATCATACTCCTCTGCTAATTTAAGTACTTCTATAGCTTTTTTATCTCCTAAGTTTGCCAAATTTTTAATTCTGATTTTGTTAAAACAAGTAAATGCTGTTTCTGATGCAGAAAAAAATGATGACATACAGATTAAAGCAAATAATGTAATGACCAGACTTGTCCCGTCACCTTCCATAAGAAAAATCACTCTCCAATTATAATAAATGTTTCATAGTATACAAAAAATTAAACTATGCTATTTTCCATTATATTATAAATATAATTTAGTGTCAAGATAACTAAAAATAACGCATATAAAACGATTAGTAGCATTAAATATATAGTATAAGAAAAAATAAACTTAATTTAATTTACATTACTGAGTATTGCTTATTTATTTTGTATATTTTTCTTAATAAGTGTTAAAAATATGTTATGTATATTTTTTTAAGTATTATACAGTATATATAAACGATGAAAGGAATGAAATAATTGCAAAAATTATACATAGACACGCAAAAGTGGAAGAAAAAATTAAGTAAGGCTATAACGTACTCTCAAGAATCTAGTATGCCCGATTCAGTTTTAGAAAAAATTGCAAAGTCAATAATTAATTTTACAATATCTACAACCTCACCAGATACAGAATCAGAAAGATTATTTTATGATATGTGGAAAAAAGCAGATAATAAAGAAAAAAAGGTTCTGACAAAAATGCTAATAAAGATTATAAAAGAATAAATATAAATACTCCGTATTTTAAAATGCGGAGTATTTATATTTATAATTAATTAAATCTATTTTAATCTATTTTCCAACCATACCTGTATATTGGCCTACTACTACATAATGTTCAATATTTGTTGTTCTACCATGAATTTTTTCATTAATCATAGCTGAATATTTTTCATTTAAAACGCCTAGTTTTCTTGCATATTCTAACTCACTGCGGTGAACCTTATATGAGATTTCTAAAGGTATAGACTGTCCAGGAACTGGTGGTCTGCCTGATGTGTTGTAGGCATATACAGAAATTTTTCCGTTAAATCCATACTCTAATTTAAAATGTCCTCCTAGTACTTCTGTTTCACCATCGACTTTTTTTCTTTTCAAAGCTATGGGTTTTCCCTGTGAATCAGGTCTTGAACAGAAAAACTCAACTTCCCAGTCTTTAAAATTAGAATCAGGTCTTAAAACTATATCAAATTCTCCCGCTTCTTCTATCAAATCAATATCTATCATTAAATCTGTATTATAGCTCATTGTAGCGGCTTGTGCCGGTTTGACGATAGTAACATTTCTTTGAGCCCAACGCAAATTATTTTGCAGTATATGAGCCATATCTACATAGCTTGTGGGATCAGGAAAAGGATTTGTGTTCAACGCATCATTCATGTGAGCCATAATGCAGTAATGACCTGCCTCACTTGGCGGAAACGGAACACTTTCCCAAATAAATGGATCTTCTACAACACCGATTTGCTGATCATCAGCATTTATATTTGAAACATCACTGTTTTTATCGGTATAAATTTTATTATTTTTCCATGACTGAGGGTTAAGTATTGTTGACGCAGGTGCATAATATAGTGAAACAAAGTTGTTTTGTGTTTTTCCAGTGTTGTTATAACATCTAACATATATATAATTATCCTTACCGAATTCTAAATTATAATTTGATTCAGTGCTATAGTTTGTCTTATCAGTCAAGAAATTTTTCCAATCTAAGGGTTCGGAACCATTAACCCATATATCAGGTGAAAAGGCATATCCATTATAATCCGGAACCTCACCTTGATTCTTTTTATTAGGTCTCATATAAGAGTTGTTGAATTTCATAAAACTTTCCTCCATTTATTATTTTTTTAAACAGCATTTAAAATTCCTAATGATACAGCAGAAATCACATCAAATGCTACACCCACCGCCAAAGAAATTCCTCCAGTTTCGGCAACATTACTTGAGTGTAATGCTATCTTTGATACTTCTGCAGTTATACATATGCAATTTGAAGCAATTGCTTTTCCGTCTCCGTCACCGAAAGAGTCTAGCACAACCATTAAATGCAATAAACCATAGCAGGTTGTGATAATTCTTCCCCAGTCCTCTGAATCCGGATAATTACGTGTTACGATAAGCCAAACTGTATCAAAGCTGATTCCTACCCAGCAGAATATCCATTGTTTACACTCGCGACTTTCTGGAGTATCACCATGTACAGATGCATTTTTATATATCCATGGACAAGTACATGACTGCCATAAAGTTTCAAAAACAACCTGAGCCACACCAAGCACAAATACACCTGGTCCAATATCATTGACTGCCGATAAAGAAAAGAACCAGAATACTCCCAGTGATCCAAACACCTTACATATCACTTGTGCCTCTTCACTTGCTACTGCTACTGTGTGTTGCAATATTAAAGTATCATCAAATGATTCTGTCAATAGTCCCGAAGCCTTAAGAAGATTTTCTGCGTTTATTTCATTTTTAAATCGTTGAACACTGGCATCATCAGCAAATAGTGCCTTGTTTTTTACTATTTTATAAAGTATCGTAGTTGGAATAGCCATAACCAGACTTAATACATCAAGTATGCTAATATTTGATCCGCCGCTTATAAATTTATAAAATTCATTTACAAACGGTATTTTTATTTCTTTTTTAATCAAGTCTATAATAGACTGCACAACAGTTTCTATTACTCCAAATAATATTTCGACAACTGCCTTGAGTCCGTTAATAGCTGAGTTTATTATTGCCTGTAAAACCTTTAACAGTCCGGCTATAGTACATGTAAAAAATTTTTCTAGACTTGTACAGGCTTCTTTAAAATATTTTATTGCTTCATTTAAATTTCCAGAATCCACACACTCTTTTGCAATAGATACCAGTCTGTTTAATATATCATCTATTACACCGTTGACTGCAAATTCACTTTGCATAACTGCAACATTGCTATTCTCAGTCAGCTTATCCATAAGAAAATTATTGCTTGCAGCTATTTGGACATTTTCATCCTCAGGAACGTCTTTTGAAGTACATTCATTAAAGCTGTATTTGCCTATCAAACTGTTTACAGCGGCATCAAAAAGCTTATCTATATCTTTTTGTATTTCACTCATTTTATTGTTTATAAGCTTTGATACTCCTTTTGAAGCGCCCTTAACAAATTTTAATCCTTCTACAACCGTATAAGAAATTACTTCCTTAGTCCTGAGTATATCATTCCAATTGAATATAAATGCTATCCATTCAAATAAATCCTTGAAGAATACTTCTATCTCGGAAAAAACAATCTCCGCAATTTCCATCACATCTTCTACAAATTCCACTATAGTGTCAAAGAAATATTTTACTCCGTCAGCTATAAACGTGATAACGGATTTAACAAGTTCTTTAACCTTGTATACTACAATTTCCACAACCTCTACTACTTTTTTGATTACACTTCTGAAGAAATCTCCTATTTTTGAAAAAAATCCGTTAGAAGCCGCATCTAAACAACCGGACTTAATCATATTTATTTTTTCATCAAGGCTCATGTCATCAAGAACAGCATAAACTGCTGTATTATCATAAAATTTAATAGACCATCCCATAAAATTATCAGGTGCGACAATTTTTCTTCCAGATAAAACATCATTAGACCTTGTCATATACTTGCTTTTTGTCAGGTCAGTTACCTTATTCAATACACCTGTTACTGCATTTAGCAATTCGTCATTATTTCTATACTTTTCGCTTACAAGATATCCGTCTTTCTTTTTAGCATCTTTGAGCTCTTGTGTAGTTAAGTTATGAATTTTTTCTTCAACTTCACTGTAGGGCTTTATAACTATTTCCTCATTAGAGCGCATTAATCTAGGTGCATTGATTTTTATGTCAGATGTAACTATTTGCCCAGTTTCCTGAATAATTGTAATTTTTCCCTGCAAATCTGTCATCGTACTGAACTTGTGATTTTCATCTATCCAATGTATGCCTCCTCGTATATCCATTTTTACAAATGGTGAAGCAGATAGCGTTATAGGCTCCTCTTTTAGTGGATGTCCCTCAGAATCATAAATATATATTTCTGTAGAATAACACTCGAACTCTGATATTACTGCATCATTTTCAAGTTCCAGCCACTCACAGTTCCAATTGGTGTTAATACTGTTATAGTCCAAGCAGCCAAGTAAATTCTGATTTACACCGACTGCATATGCAAAAAATCCGTTGTCATTTGGCAAATCCGATGATATAACTCTTATACCCGATGCTATTTCAACAAATGTTTGTACGCTCTTAAAATCCTTATTTATGCACGAGTGATATAATTTTTCATTATTTGACACTGCCATAATATGTATATTTCCTGCGCAATTTACGGCAGTTATTTCCATGAAGCTTATTTTTTCCGAAATAGGTATACATAAACATTTGAGATTATCATCATCAAATTTAAGCACACATATATCTGCCGTCTTATTCTGCACAATTGCTATTACTAATTCTGTTCCATCATCTGATTTAATTGGCTTTACTTTAAGCCCGTCTAATGCATTTGAATTAGTATATCGTATCAAATGCTTGCTTTTTACATTGTATCTTGTTACTATTCCGTTATATGAGCAAAAGCACAAATTATCTTGGTTATCGCCTGTCCAACTACAAACCAGTGTTCCATAGCTCATATCAGTTCTAATAAACTCGGGAACTTCATTCTTCACAACAGCATAATATAAAAGCTTAGATTTACTTCCAAAACTGCTTGTAAGATACGCGACTGCAATACCATCCTCAATTGTTTTAACATAAAATGCTTCTATTTCCTTAATATCACTTGAAGCAGCAAATTTAAGTTTTACAGGCTCTTTAAATGTTCTACTTCCTTTCTTTTCTTCTTCTATGTAGTAAAGCTTATCACCAGCAGCCGATAAAACTACCATTTTACCGTCTGGACGCCTGAATGCCGTCAACCTTTTACCTTGACCGCAAATTTCTGCCTCTACTACACCTGTTGTACCCCCTGTTTTATCAATATAACAGTGTATTGTGCCTGTATCATCATTAGTAAAAATAACATTACTGAGGCTATCCTCTGATGATACAGACACAATATTTGACCCGCTGTGCAGCACGCTGCTTGAACGATATCCGTTCATAAAGCGAGTATATGACCTTATGTTTCCAACTATATTTTTATTACTGTCTAATAACTTCAATATTTTCCCTCCTTTATTTATTTTTTAACAATTATATCATATTATAAAACTCTATTCAAATTTTCCCTTAGACATATTTTGACAATATTATTGATATTTAAATCTAAACATATGATTTATTATATATTTTTGCATTATTTTTCTGCTTATATATACTTAATTTTACATAATA
>DLNM01000014.1 GCA_002479485.1 Firmicutes bacterium UBA7510
ATAGCTTATTTAGCTATATGAGTATTTACTTTTATTCCACGGTTTAATTAAAAAACTTAAATAATTATTCTTTTAATATTAGCTAAAAAATGTTATTATAATAGTATTACACAATTATGGGATATTACACAATCTAAGCATTATATAGTTTCATAATAAATAGATTTTTAATACAAAATATAAATTTAATTTTATATTTATTAAAGAATTAATTTTTGATTTAAGAATAATCTAATTATAGAATGGTTAATATTTTGGGAAGGAAAGAAATAATGCAATCTAATAATTATATAAAATATATTGAAGAATTATCTTCAAAAATAAATAGTAAGATTTTAACAGATGAGGAGTTGAAAAAACACAGTTATTTTAAAATAGGTGGCTGTGCGGACTTATTTATAGAACCAAATAATAAAGAGGAATTAAAGGAAATCATACAAACTTCAAAAAAATATGATACTAAATTCTATGTAATAGGCAATGGTACTAATTTGTTAATATCAGATAATGGTTATAGAGGACTTATAATAAAAATAGGAGACAAATTCTCTGATATTTCAATAGAGGATAATATAGTTAAAGCAGGTGCAGGTGCACTTTTATCAGTTGTGGCTAAAAAATCTGCAAATCTTGGTTTGGCTGGACTTGAATTTGCCAGTGGTATACCTGGATTTGTAGGAGGTGGGATTGCAATGAATGCAGGAGCCTACAATGGTGAAATAAAGGATGTTATTTATAGTGTTGATTGTATGAATCAACAAGGAGAAATATTTACTTATAGTAGAGAAGAAATGAATTTTGGATATAGAGATAGCAAGGTTTTAACAGATAACCTAATTGTATTAGGAGTACAATTTAATTTAGAGCATGGAGATTTGGAAAAAATCCTTGCTAGAGTAAAGCTTCTAAATGATAAGCGCACATCAAGTCAACCCCTTAGCTATCCAAGTGCAGGAAGTACCTTTAAAAGACCACAAAATGGTTTTGCTGCAAAGCTCATAGAGGATTCTGGATTAAAAGGCTTTGTTCATGGTGGAGCAATGGTGTCAGATATGCATAGTGGATTTGTAATAAATCATAACAATGCTACATGTAAGGATGTGGTAGAGCTAATGGATATTATAATTAAAACAGTAGATGAAAAATTTAATATTACATTAGAACCAGAAGTTAAAGTTATAGGAGAATTTTAAGTGAAAACCAATAAAGATTATCATATGCATTCAAAATTTTCAAAAAACAATCATGCGAAAAGTAAATTAGAAGATATAGTAATAGAAGCAATAAATAGGGGACTAGATGAGATAGCTATAACAAATCACGGTCTTGGTCATCCTTTTTATGGAATTAGAAAGAAGCATATATTAGAAATCAAATCTGAAATTGAAGCTTTAAATATGAAATACCCTCAAATAAAAATTTTATTTGGAGTTGAGGCCAACATATTAAGCTTGTCAGGTGAAACAGATATAACAAAGGAACTAATTGACAATTGTGATATTATACTATGCGGTTATCATAAGGGTGTCAAATATAAAACCTTTAAAGATTTTTGGAATTTCATAGTCTTAAATAAATTAGCTAAAAGGTTTGGATTTAGAAAGGAAATACAGATACAAAGAAATACAAATGCAATTGTATCTGCATTAAACAATTATAAAATAGATATATTAACTCACCCAGGAGATAAAATATTAGTTGATATTGACAAAATAGCTAAAGTAGCTGAGAAAAATAATGTAATACTTGAAATAAACAATAGTCATACACATTTAAATGTAGAAGAAATAAAAATATGTAAAAAATATGATTTGAAATATACTATTAATAGTGATTCACATATAAAAGATACAATAGGAAATTATCAGTTAGGTCTTGATAGAGCAGTAGAGGCTGGTCTAGACTTAGATAGAATTATTAATCTAAAAAAGTAAAAGTGAGGTGATTTATATGGAGTTTGTTATAATTACAGGCATGTCAGGAGCAGGAAAAAGTCAAGCAGTGAAGGTTTTAGAGGATATGAATTACTACTGTATGGACAATCTGCCACCAATGCTTTTACCTAACTTTGCAGAACTTTGTAAAGCATCAACAAAATCTGTAGATAAGGTTGCAGTAGTTGTAGATATTAGAGGTGGTATATTTTTTAATGATTTATTCACAAGTCTTAATGTTTTGAGTGAAAATGGTATAAAGTACAGTATATTGTATCTTGATGCATCTGATGATGAGCTTGTTAAAAGATATAAGGAACTCAGAAGACCTCATCCATTAAGTACAACAGGAATAACTTTAAACGGAATATTGAAAGAAAGAGAAATATTAAAGGATGTTAAGCAAAAATCAAATTATATAATTGATACTACAAATCTTAAACTCGGAAGGCTAAAGGAAGAAATAATAAGTATTTTTAGAGATGGTAAAATATCACACAATCTTACTATATCATTTGTGTCCTTTGGTTATAAATATGGCATACCTAATGATTCTGATTTAGTGTTTGATGTTAGATTTTTGCCAAATCCATACTATATAGAAACATTAAAACCGCTAACAGGTAATAATAAAGAAGTTCAAGATTATGTTATGAAATATGATATAAGCAAAGCACTTTTGAAAAAATTAAAAGAGCTATTAGAATTTTTATTGCCTAACTATATAGCTGAAGGAAAAACTAATTTGGTTATCTCAATAGGCTGCACAGGCGGAAAGCATAGGTCTGTTACTATTGCCAATAAACTAGCTGATTTTTTTGGCAATGAAAATTATAGAGTTACAGTATCTCATAGAGATGAATTAAAATAAATAATATCTGAGGCGTAAAATGAAAATAGTAGTTTTTGGAGGAGGTACAGGTTTATCTGTACTCCTTAGGGGGATTAAGAAATTTACAAAAGATATTACAGCTGTAGTAACAGTGGCAGATGATGGTGGAGGTTCTGGAATTTTAAGAGAAGATTTAGGTATGCTACCACCTGGTGATATGAGAAGCTGTATAACTGCTTTGGCAGATATAGAGCCTTCTATGTTAAAACTTTTACAGCATAGATTTAAGGAAGGGTATTTACAAGGGCAAAGCTTTGGCAATCTATTAATTGCCGCAATGTATGAGATTTTTGGAAATTATGAACATGCCCTTAAAGAAATAGGCAGTATATTCAGATTATCAGGTAAGGTTTTACCTATGACATTGCAAGATACTCACTTAAAAGCCTATTTAAGCAATGGAGAAGTAATACTTGGAGAAAATACAATACCATCATATGTGGAAAAAGCAAATTGTAAAATAGATACTATATCACTGGTACCTAGCTTTTGTGAACCACTAGTAGAGACAATAAACGATATTGAAAGAGCTGATATAGTTGTAATTGGACCTGGCAGCCTTTATACAAGTGTTATTCCAAACTTACTAATCAATTCAATACCAGATAAAATATATGAATCAAAATGCAAGGTGTTTTATGTGTGTAATTTAATGACGCAGCCAGGTGAAACAGATGATTATAATGTAGTTGATCATATAAATGCTATAAAGAAGCACGTAGGTAAAAATATTATAGATTTTGTTATTGCAAATGATAAAGAATTATCAGATAATGATATTGAAAAGTATATAAATAAAGGTGCAAAGCAGGTTATTCTTGACGAAGAACAAATAAAAGAATTAGAAGAAAACAATATAAAAGTAATTTCAAGTGATTTTATAGAAATTAAAAGTAATTACATAAGACATAATGCCACTAAAATTGGCAGTCTTTTAAGCAATTACACTAAAGAAAAGCTATAGTTATATATATATAATGGAGGAAGGCATGGAACTATCGTATAAAGGTTTTGAAGATGGTCATTTCAACATTGTTGAAGGAATGATTGATTGGGTTAGAGTTATAGATAGAAATAATAATATTTTATATGCAAATAAAAAAATGTGCGATGATGTCGGAAGATGCTTAGAAGGTGAAAAATGTTATAACTTACTCAAAAAAGATAGTAAATGTACTGATTGTATATCTTGTTTAACATTAGAAACAGGTAAAGTAGCCAAAAAAGAGGTTGTATATGATAACAAAACGTATAATGTAGTTTCTTCGCCACTAAAAAATAATGATGGAGAAATAATTGCAGCTGTTGAGGTATTTAGAGATATAACATATGCTAAAGAATTGACAAAAGAGTTAAATGAGAAAAGCAGAAAGATGTTTAGCGACATAAGATTTGCAAAAAATATGCAAAGTAGAATGTTACCTCCTAAAGAGATATATAATGGCCTGTCACTTGATTATATCTATGAGCCCTCAGAAATGTTAAGTGGCGATATATTTGATGTATATAAGATTAATGATCGATACACAGGTGTTTATATATGTGATGTTGTGGGACATGGTGTTTCTGCAGCCTTATTAACCATGTTTGTGAGACAAACTCTAAGGACTATAAGTAAAAATCAATTTAACATAAATAAAATAATGAAAGAGCTACACAAAATGTTTTTGTCGTTAAATTTAGATTCAGACAAATACTTTTCTGTATTTTTTAGTATATATGATAAACAAACAAGGGAATTTTCGTATGTTAACGCAGGTCACAATACAAACCCTATTCTAATATCAAATAATGAGATTTCATTTTTAGAAGCAAAGGGTTATCCAATTTGTAATATATTTGATAATGTAGAATACGAGATTGCAACAATAAAGTTAAAATTAAAAGATAAGTTAATTTTTTATACTGATGGAATTGTTGAAGCTAAGAACCATATCAATGAAGAATTTGGTGAAGATAGACTAATTGATATTGTTAAAGAGGGTAATAATATACTACTAAATGTTTATTCTGAAGTGAATAAATTCAGTGCTAATAGCTTAAAGGATGATTGTGCAATAATGTTAGTTGAGGTTGTGGATTAATAGATATATTTAAGGATGAAGGAGATAGTGTGAAAAAAACACTTCACACTATGATGCCACTACGTGGCATAATTGGAGGATAGTATGAAATTAGATTTACGTAATAGCGGCTTAAGTGAAATTGATATGATCAATGTAAAAAAAGATGTTATGGCGGCATATGATAAGTTGTTCAATAAAACTGGTGCTGGAAATGAGTATACTGGTTGGGTTAACTATTCATATGACAACAATAAAGAAGAATATGATAAAATAAAAGCTATCTCTGAAAAAATAATGAATGATTCAGATGCAGTTATCGTTATAGGTACAGGTGGTTCATACATGGGGGCAAGGGCGACTATAAGTGCTATAAATGGCGAAAATTTTAATGATTTCCCAAGCAATGTCCCAAAAATATTCTTTGTTGGCAATAATTTAAGTGAAAAAAGTTTATTAAAAGCAATAAAAATTATTGAGAATTATAACACGAGCTTGATAGTAATTTCAAAATCTGGTACAACTATTGAACCAGCAGTTGCATTTAGATTGTTAAAAAACGAGATGTATAATAAGTATAAAGATAAAGCAAATGATAGGATATATGCAGTTACTGATAAAAGCAAGGGCGCATTAAGACAAATAGCGGAAATTAACTCAATTGAAAGCTTTGTAGTACCAGATGATATTGGAGGCAGATATTCTGTCTTTACTCCTGTAGGACTTTTACCTATAGCCTGTGCAGGAATTAATATAGATGAAATGTTGAGAGGACTAAAGGATGCGCATAGAGAGTTCTCTTTAAATAACTTTGAAGAAAATATATGCTGTCAATATGCCGCTGTACGATATATTTTAGGTAAAACAAAGGATATTGAAATTTTAACTAATTACACTCCTGAGCTTATATATATATCAGAATGGTGGAAACAGTTGTTCGGAGAAAGTGAAGGCAAAGATGGAAAAGGACTATACCCTGCATCTCTTACCTATACCGCAGATTTACATTCAATGGGCCAACTAATTCAAGATGGTAAAAAAATATTCTTTGAAACTACGTTATTTGTTGACAAAAATGGATATAATATATTTATTCCTAATGATGACAATAACTTAGATAATTTAAATTATTTGTCAGGTAAATCAGTTGAATGGATAAATAAAAATGCCTTTGAAGCGACAGTTAAGGCCCATGTTGATGGTGGAGTTCCTAATATAATTATTTCTATACCGGAAGTAAATGAATATTATATTGCCAAGCTTTATTACTTTTTTATGGTATCTTGTGCAATAAGTGCATATATGTTAGATGTTAATCCATTTAACCAGATGGGTGTTGAAGAATATAAAAATAATATGAAAAATTTATTAAATAATTAATTTTAAAGTGAAAGAGTGAAGAAAAAGTTCTTCACTCTAAGTGCCACTAAGTGGCGTAATAGGAGGAATAATGATTAAACTTGGAGAAATGCAAACACTAGTGGTTGCAAAAGAAGTAGAATTTGGAGTCTATTTAAGAGAACATGAAGACGATAAAAAGGAAAATGATGTTCTACTACCAATCAAGCAAGTTCCAGAAGGAACAAAAAAAGGAGATAAGCTAGAAGTTTTTGTATATAAAGATTCAAATGATAGAATAATTGCAACAACTAAAAAACCTAAATTAACTATTGGTGAAATAGGCTATCTTAAAGTGGCTGAAATATCAAAGATAGGTGCATTTTTGAACTGGGGATTAGAGAAAGATTTGTTTTTACCATATAAAGAGCAAATCGGGGAAATTAGAGTTAATGGCGAATATATGGTTGGTATTTATATAGATAAATCTCAAAGATTATGCGCTACAATGAATCTATATAACGTATTAAGGACTGATTCTCCATATAAGGTTAATGATAAAGTTAAAGGTACAGTATTTAGCCTTAGAAGAGGACTGGGAGCTATGATAGCTGTAGATGGAAAATATCTTGGAATGATACATGAAAAAGAATTGCTTAGAGCTCCGAATATTGGAGACGAGGTAGAACTTAGAGTAAATCAAGTCAAGGAAGACGGAAAACTAAGCTTAAGCCTTAAAGATTCTCCTAGAATGCAAATTGATAAGGACGGAGAGCGCATTTACAACAAGCTTGTTAAAAACAATGGAAAACTAGCGTTTAATGATGATAGTAGCCCAGAGCTAATAAAGGAAAACTTCAATATGAGCAAGGCTTCCTTCAAAAAGGCTATAGGTAATTTAATGAAAAGAAAGCTAATTGTTATAACAAGGACAGGAATTGAATTAGCTGATGAAAATAAATCTTTAACAAAAGATAATAGAAGATCAAAAAATAACTCAAGATCAAAAGATAATACAAGATCAAAAGACAATGCAAGATCAAAAGATAATACAAGATCAAAAGACAATGCAAGATCAAAAGATAATGCAAGATCAAAAGATAACTCAAGACCAAAAGATAATGCAAGATCAAAAGATAACTCAAGACCAAAAGATAATGCAAGATCAAAAGATAATTCAAGATCAAAAAATAACTCAAGACCTAAAGATAATGTAAAATCAAAAAATTATACAAGACCAAAAGAATCATAAAAAACCATAAAAAACCAGAAAATAAGTAAAACAAAAAGGAGCGTATATAATACCTCCTTTTATTGTTCTTTGAAATACCTTATTTAATATAGATTGTTATATATATTAATAGGTTAAAAGTACCTTAGACTAAGCTAATTTTACGTTGCTAGCTTGAGGTCCTTTTTGACCATCTATGATATCAAAGTTTACTTTTTGGCCTTCTTCTAATGTTTTAAATCCATCTGAAGTTATAGCAGTGAAATGTACGAATACATCTTTTCCGTCATCACAAGAGATAAATCCAAAACCTTTCTTAGAATCAAACCATTTAACTGTACCTGTTTTCATTGAAAATCCTCCAAATATAAAATATAAATACATTATAAACCCTAATTAATAAAATAGCAATATTTATTTAAAAAAAAGATATATTTTAAATATATCAAGTCTGTGATATAATATGCGTAGCGAGTCTATGAATAATAAAAGAACGTTTGAAATAATATAGGTGATAAGATGAAACATTTTTTAAAAATATATTTTACTACTATTTTGCTATTTATCTGTATTGGTACGGTTAGCGCTTTTGGTTATATAGTCTTTAATAGAGATGCGGTTGTATTTCCATCACTTAAAGAGATTGTAGATACTGTAAAAATAGATGAAGATAAAAATTTAACACCTCTTGAAAGAGCAATTAAAAATAGTTCAAGAATTAATATATTGCTAGTTGGTAAAGAGCATGTAAGAACTGACACCATAATGCTTGTTAGCTATGATAAAGAAGAGAAAAAGGCAAATGTTTTGTCAATACCTCGAGATACATACTATGAACGAGAAAATTATGATAATAGACAACAAAGGAAAATTAATGCTGTGTATCAAACTGAAGGTATAGAAGGGCTAATAGATGCAGTTGAACATGTGACAATGATGCCTATACATAAGTATGTAACTGTAGATTATGATGCTGTTGTAAGTATTGTTGACTTGCTAGATGGAATAGAAGTAAATGTTCCAATGAATATGCGATACAGCGATCCATTTGATTCACCTCCTTTACAAATAGACATTAAAGCTGGAGTTCAAACTCTTGATGGAGAAACTGCACTTAAATTTTTAAGATTTAGACAAAATAGTGATGGAACAGGTTACCCTGAAGGAGATATCGGTAGAATAAAAACACAACAAGACTTTATACGCGTAGCAGTTAAAAAAGCTATAGGGCTAAAGCTTCCTGCTGTTATAAATGAAGCGTTTAAACACATTGATACTAATTTTACACTTACTGAAATGTTGGGCTTAGCAACAGGACTGGTTGGTTTTTCTATGGATAACCTGCAAACTGATATAATTGATCACTATACAAAGAAAATGGATAATCTGGATTATGTAGTTCCAAATGAAGCTGGAATTAAGGAATATGTTTATAAACTTTATAATGTAGAGCCAGAAGATACATTAAATAATGGATTAATACAAATAGAAGATGACACAACAGAAAAGAATAATAATACAGAAGATGACACTAAAGACGAATAAATCTTAAAAAAATCTAAATTATTTATAAACTTTTAAATAATTTAATTGAAAATTGATAGTAATGGTGATATAATTTTACGTGTTTTAGTGATGAAAGGTGGAACTTATAAATGGCACGTTTTTTCAAAGTGTTTTTCTCAACATTATTCATATCAGCATTGCTAATTATAGGTGGATTTTATTTATACTTAAGAATTTTTAATCCATTAGATAATTTAGGATATGAAAGCAACAACCCTGATTTTAATGATGATAACGATGATATAGAAAATAATCCTAACGCTACGCCACTTGAAAAAGCTATAAAGAGTAGTAAAAGAATTAATGTTTTAGTTGTTGGATTAGAGCATACAAGAACTGATACAATTATGGTGGCAAGCTATGATAGAAAAAATAAAGTTGGAGACATAATTTCTATACCTAGAGATACCTTATATGAAAGGGCAGGATATACGAGTGGTGGTTTAAAAATAAATGCTGTATATCAGAGTGAGGATATAGATGGTCTCATAGATGCAGTCGAAACCTTATTAGGCATACCTATTCATAAATATGTAACAGTAGATTATGAAGCAGTTGTTGCAGGTGTAAATGCTTTAGGTGGAGTGGAGATAGACATACCATTTCCTATGAGGTACAGTGATCCATATGATAGTCCTCCGCTATACATTAATATTCCAGCCGGAAGACAGTTATTAGACGGAGAAAATGCGCTTAAGTTTTTAAGGTACAGAAAAGGATATTCTGAAGGAGATATTGGAAGAATTAAAGCTCAACAGGAATTTGTTAAAGAAACTGTTAAAAAGTTGTTAAGCTTTAAATTACCTACATTTATAAAAGAAGTATATCCTTACGTAGGCACAAATTTCTCAATCACAGAATTAATTGCTTTAGCATCAGATGCAGTAGGATTTTCTATGGATAATTTAAGTACTCATATACTTCCTGGAGTAGGAAAATATATTAATGATTTATCATTTGTTATACCAAATCATGAGGAGACATTGCAATTAGTATATAAAATGTATGGTTTAATTGATGAAACTAGTGGAACAGAGACAGAGACAACTGAATAAGTTCAAAGGTGAATAAAGACGGTTATATTAATTTATATAACCGTTTTATTTATATTTTTTAGCGAAAGGTGGAAGGACATATGAAAACAAATTTATTAAAATTTTTAAAAACTTTTTTATTAACACTATTGATATCTTGTTTATTTATTGTTATAGCTATATTTTCTTATATTAAGTTATATAATCCTTTAGACAAATTAGTTTATAATGAAAATGAACCTGATTCATATTACACAAGTGATTTAGATGGAGACCCAAGCACAGATACACCACTAGAAAAAGCGGTAAAAAATAGTAAGAGAATAAATGTTTTGGTTGTTGGACTTGAACATGTTAGAACTGATACTATTATGCTTGCTAGCTTTGATAGAGAGACTAAGGAAGGTAATATAATATCAATTCCAAGAGATACCTTTATAGACAGAGAAGGATACACTACAATGGGCGCAAAAAGGATAAACGCCATATATCAGGACGAGGATATAGAAGGCTTAATAAATGTAGTGGAAAAAATGTTTCAAATTCATATACATAAATATGTTACAGTTGACTATAAAGCAGTTGTAGCTGGTGTTGATGCTCTTGGGGGTGTTGAAGTAGATATACCAATTCGTATGAAATATACAGATCCATATGACGATCCTCCGTTAATTATAGATTTTCAGCCGGGAAAAAAACTTCTTAATGGAGAGGATGCTCTTAGATACTTAAGATTTAGAAAAAATGATGATGGAACAGGCTATCCCAGAGGTGATATAGGTAGGATAGCTACTCAACAGGATTTTGTCAAACAAGCTATAAAAAAGATGCTTAGCTTTAAGCTAGCAAATTTAATAAGAGATGTTTATCCTTATGTAAAAACAAACTTTTCATTGGCAGAGCTTATGGCTTTAGCTGTAGATTCAGTTGGATTTAATACAAATAAATTAAGCGCAGAAGTTTTGCCGGGAGATGGTAAGACTGTTAATGGAGCATCTATGTATTTTCCGGATTATGAAAAGGCTATGGAGTATACATATAGATTATATGATTTAGTAGAGTAAGAACGACAAAAGTAGGTGAGTAAATGAAAAAAACAATACTTCACTGTGATTGCAATGGTTTTTTTGCATCGGTAGAGTGTATATTAAACCCAAGACTAAAGGATGTGCCTATGGCTGTATGTGGTAATCCAGAAAGTAGGCATGGTATTATACTCGCTAAAAATGAATTAGCTAAAAAATATAAAATCATAACTGCAGAAACAGTATGGCAAGCTAAGAAAAAATGTCCTGAACTGATTCTTGTAGAACCTCACCATGATGAATATCATAAATATTCAAAAATTGTTAATAAAATTTATGAAGAATTTACTGATTTAGTTGAATCATTTGGCATAGATGAATCATGGCTTGATGTTACAAATAGCGATAAACTATTCGGAGATGGAGTACAAATAGCAAATTTGCTTAGAGAAAAAATCAAAAAAGAGGTAGGTCTTACAATATCAGTCGGAGTTTCATTTAATAAGATTTTTGCTAAGCTTGGTAGTGATTATAAGAAACCTGATGCAACAACGGTAATCGATGAAGGAAATTATAAAAAAATTATTTATCCACTTCCTGTATCGGATCTTTTATACGTTGGAAAATCAATGACAAAAGAATTAGAAAAAATCGGAATACATACAATCGGTCAGCTAGCTAACAGCGATAAAGGAATGATTCAATTAAAGTTTGGTAAAATGGGTGAAGTAATACATAATTATGCAAATGGCTTAGATGATAGCCCTGTTAAATCTATTTATGAAAAAAGTGAAGTTAAGTCAGTTGGCAATGGAATGACATTTAGAAGAAACCTAGTTGGTCTTGAGGATATAGATATAGGTGTTACACTTCTTGCGGATACAGTTGCTGCGAGGATGAGAAGCTATGGCGTAAAGTGTACAACGGTACAAGTCACTATAAAAAGTCCAGATTTTAAAACAATTAACAGGCAAAAGCCTCTAAACATTGCTACTAATCTATCTTTAGAGATAAGAGAAGCTGCTATGTATTTAATAAAATCCTCTTGGAATATGAAATCTCCAATTAGAATGTTGACTATAACTGGAACAAATCTCGTAAATTCTGACATAGTTAACGAACAGATTGGCATATTCCAAAATAAGAATAGAAAGCATGAGAAAGAAGAAAAATTGGAAAAAACTATAGATAATATACGAAATAAGTACGGTTTGAAATCTATTAAAATAGCAAATACAATGAAAACAGATATTGTTTTAAACGAAAATAATGATGAAGATTAAAAAAATGCATAAATATTAATTAGAAGAATAATTATAAAAAATAGTTGACACTATAAACTGTAAATGATAAACTCGAAATATATACAATTTTAGAATATGGTTGGTGGTGATAAGGCTGAAAGAAATTTTTAATAGCATTAAAAATACGCCCCGACTCCATGCACAAGTGTTCAAACTAATTTTGAGAAAAGGTTAACATTCTTGTGCAAATAATTGCATGGAGGTAAATATGAGAAACAATGCTATTCAGATTTATTCTGAAATAGGAAAACTTAAAAAAGTTTTATTACACAGACCGGGATATGAGCTAGAAAATTTAATGCCAGAATATCTCGAAAGATTATTGTTTGATGATATACCATTTTTACAGGTTGCACAAGACGAACACGATGCTTTTGCACAGATTCTAAGACAAAATGGTACAGAAGTTGTTTACTTATTAGATTTAGTTACAGAATCATTATATAATAATGATATCAAAGAAGAGTTCATTAATGAATTCATCCTCGAGGCAGGAATTAAAGAGGCTAGAAAAACAGAAGTATTAAAGGACTTCTATAAATCATTTGAAACCAAAGAAATGGTTAGTAAAATGATGGCAGGAGTTAGAACTTCAGAAGTAAAAAATTATGAAAAAAGAAATTTAGTAGACTATCTAGAAAGCGATTACCCATTCATTGTAGATCCAATGCCAAATCTATACTTTACTAGAGATCCATTCTCTACAGCGGGTGTTGGGGTTTCACTTCATAAAATGCGTACTGTGACACGTAGAAGAGAAACTATATTTGGAAAATACATATTTAAATATCATCCTGAATACAATAAAACTCCTCTATGGTATGATAGATCAGAGGATTTTTCTATTGAGGGTGGAGATGTTTTAATACTTAACGAAGAAACCATTGCGGTTGGTATTTCTCAGAGAACTGATGCTAGTGCAATAGAAAAATATGCTCATAACATATTAGGTAAAGAAAAATTTAAAAAGATACTAGCTATTGATATACCTAAATACAGAGCATTTATGCATCTTGATACAGTATTTACAATGGTTGACTATGATAAGTTCACAATACATCCAAATATCAAAAAAGATATGAGTGTTTTTACCTTAACTAAGAATGAAAGTACTAATTTATCTATACATGAAGAGCATGGTACAATTGATGAAATTCTAAGAAGACATTTAAATTTAGACAAAATTTCATTGATTACATGTGGAGGCGGTAACGTAATAGATGCAGCACGTGAGCAGTGGAATGACGGCTCAAATACACTTGCAATTTCTCCAGGAAATGTGGTAGTATATTCTAGAAATTATGTATCAAATAGGATATTAGAAGAGAGTGGAGTAAAAATACATGTTATGCCAAGTGCCGAGCTATCAAGAGGTCGTGGTGGCCCAAGATGTATGAGTATGCCACTTGTTAGAGAATAGTTTTACTGTGAAGTTAAATTAAAAATTAAATAAATTGAAAAAAAGAAATATTAGGAGGATATTAAAAATGGCAGTTAACTTAAAAGGAAGAAGTTTTTTAACATTAATGGATTTTTCTCCATTAGAAATTAGATATTTATTAGATTTAGCTCATGATTTAAAGGCTAAAAAAAGAGCGGGAATTTCTAATTATGTTTTAAAGGGAAAAAATATAGTTTTATTATTTGAAAAAACATCTACAAGAACAAGATGTGCTTTTGAAGTTGGTGCATTAGAAGAAGGTGCTCACGTTACATTCTTAGATTCAAACAGCTCTCAAATGGGTAAAAAAGAATCTTTAGAAGATACTGCAAAAGTATTAGGAAGATTCTATGATGGTATAGAGTACAGAGGATATAGCCAAGAAGTTGTTGAAAATTTAGCTAAACATTCTGGAGTTCCAGTATTTAACGGTTTAACAGATGTTGACCACCCTACTCAAATACTTGCAGATATGCTTACAATAGAGGAGCATGTTGCTAAACCTTTAAATAAGGTTAAGGTTGTATTTGCTGGAGATATAAGAAACAATATGTCATATGCATGGATGTATGGATGTGCAAAAATGGGAATGCACTTTGTAGCATTTGGACCAAAAGACTTAAAAGTTGATGAAGAAGTTTTAAGACAAGCAAATGAAGTTGCTAAAGAAACAGGTGCTATAATAGAAATATCAGATAACATAGAATCAGTAAAAGGTGCAGATGTTATATACACTGACGTTTGGGCATCAATGGGAGAAGAAGCTCAAATCCCTGACAGAGTAAAATTATTAACTCCATTCAAAGTAACTATGGATTTATTAAAAGCAACTGGAAATGAAGATGTTAAGTTCCTTCACTGTTTACCAGCTTACCATGATTTTGAAACTAAAATGGCTAAAGAATGGATGGAAAAAGGAATAGATATCAGAGAGGTTACAGACGAAGTATTTAGAAGTAGACATTCAGTTGTATTTGATGAAGCAGAGAACAGAATGCATACAATCAAAGCTGTAATGGTTGCAACTATATAGTTGTTAAGGAGATAATATATGGCACAAAAAGTAGTAGTAGCATTGGGTGGCAATGCTCTTGAAGAAAAAAGCTTACCTTCAACAGCTGAGTCTCAATTAAAGGTAGTAACAAAAACTAGTGAAAAACTTGCTGAAATAAGCGCACAAGGATATGAAATAGCTGTAGTTCATGGAAATGGACCACAGGTTGGTAGAATATTATTAGCATCAGAAACAGCAAAGGATGTAACTCCAGCAATGCCATTTGATGTATGTGGAGCTATGAGTCAAGGATATATAGGATATCATATTCAACAAGCACTAAAATTTATACTAAAACAACAAGGTAGAGATATACCTGTAGTTTCTTTAGTAACACAGGTTGTAGTTGATAAAAATGATAAAGCATTCCAAAATCCAACTAAACCTATAGGACCTTTCTATTCAGAGGAAGAAGCAAAAGCACTTCAGGCTGAAAAAGGCTATACAGTTAAAGAGGATGCTGGTAGAGGCTGGAGAAGAGTAGTTCCATCTCCTATGCCAATCAAAATAGTTGAATTAGATACAGTTAAAAAATTATGGGATTCTACAATCGTAGTTACTTGCGGTGGTGGAGGAATACCAGTAATAGAAAAAGAAGATGGTTCATTAGAAGGTGTTGCAGCGGTTATAGACAAGGATTTAGCTGCTGAAAGATTAGCTGAGGATATGAATGCTGATGTTTTATTAATCTTAACAGAAGTAGAGCAAGTTGCAATTAACTTCAATAAACCAAACCAACAAAATCTAGCTTCACTTACAGTAGAAGAGGCTAATAAATACATTGAGGAAGGTCACTTCGCTCCTGGAAGTATGTTTCCAAAGGTTCAAGCTGCAGTTAAATTTGCTCAGTCAAAACCGGGAAGAAAAGCTATAATCACGTCTCTTTATAAAGCAGTAGATGCTTTAGAAGGAAAAAATGGTACAATAATTAAATAATTAAACATAATAAAATAAGCCACAAAGCGCAAATATCCTTTGTGGCTTTTTGCTATAACTATAGATTCACATTGGAGGTATTTTATGTCTATATTTTCAATAGGGGAAATAATAAGAAAGCAACGTAATTTACTAGGAATTAGCCAGGAGGAATTAGCAGATGGTATATGTTCAGTACCAACTCTTTCACGTATTGAAAATGGGGAACGTGTACCAAGTAAAGCTAATTTTGATGCATTGATGCAAAGAATGGGACAAAGTGGGGAAATGTATGATGCTTATATAGGAGATAATGACTTAGAAATTCATGAGAAAAAATTCTATATAAGACAGGCAATTATGTGTGGTAGTTTAGAAAATGCAAAAATTTTATTAGAAGGTTTAAAAAAAATTATTCAAAATAATGATACTTTGACAATACAGTTCGTACAATACATGGAAGTATTAACTGAAAGCGTGGAAATCAAAAATGAAATACAGATTAAAAAGTTAGAAAATGCTATAAAAATGACTGTGCCAAAATATGGACAAGTTAGACTATGTAATTGCTTATTGACATTTGATGACATAACAATAATTAATAATATAGCAAATGCTTATGGAAACATCAAAGAATATAGAAAGGCTATTAACTTATTTTATGAACTAAAAGAATATATAGATACTAGATATATTAATTCAGAGGAAATAATAAGAACATATCCTTTACTTTTGTATAACTTATCTAAGTGGCTAGGCTTAGAGGGTAGATATAATGAATGTATAGAAATATGCGATATTGGAATCAAAATAATCAGCGAAAGTGGAAGGTCAAAGTTCTTAGGAAAATTGTTGTATAATAAAGCCTGGTGTATGGTAAGAAAAGGGAATATAGAAAATGAAGCTGAATTAGCTAAAATATTATTACAGGCTTATTATACTATGACAATAATGAATGACAGTGCTACTGCTCAAAGTATAAGGGACTTTGGTCTAAGCAACTGTCATTTATTAAAGGAAAGTTTTTATTTTTAAATCGTTATTGATGAACTTTTTCTGGTAGTAAATCACACATTGGTAAAATTGGATTATTATTAAATAATGGGGTACTGATAGTCAACACAGTTAAAAGAAAGATTGAAAAAACAACAGTTAAATTCTTAAATTTTTTTATCATTATATTATATCCTCCATTTTAAAATAATTTATTGTTGAAATGAAGTATAATATGTCGAAAAAAAAACCACCATAACGTTACTGGAAAATTAAATTTTTCCAAAAACGTCATGGTAATTTTTTAAGAAATAAGTTATAATATATATGTTTCATTGCAAATGAAGCGAAGAATATTATAGCCAAAGGCTATGGGGGGAGTATTTTGAGCGGAGTTTGTATTTATAATTAACGGGCAATAAATTAAACTTTTTTGATTAAATTTTTATTTTATTAAAAAAGTTTAATTTATTTTTTGATTAAGTTGTTTATTTGTAGTGATAAACAAAATTTGTTTGTCACTATTGACATTAGCAGTCATAATATGTAATATAAATTAATTATTGTGTCAAAATAGACTTAAACAAATATGTAGGTGATACTGTAAAATGGTGTATTGAAGTGCAAATAAATTGCAAAGTCTCAAACATCGTTTGAGGCTTTGGAGGTAATTATGAGAATTATAATAGATGGTGATGCTTGTCCGCAAAACGTTAAAAAAATATGTGAAAAAGTAGCAAAAAAATATGGATTAGATCTTAAAATAGTTGTTGATATGGATCATTTTTTAGTAAGTGACTTTGAGGTGATTGTAGTTGAGAAAGGAAGAGATGCAACAGATTTTAAAATTGTTCAAATCTTCCAAAAATATGATATTCTGATTACTCAAGATTATGGACTTGCAAGCATTGTGCTTCCAAAGGCAAAAGGTGTGGTTCATACTGCTGGATTTGAAATAGATGCTAATAATATAGATACTTTGTTGCAATCTAGATATATAGGTCAAAGAGTTAGAAAAACTGGTGGTAGAACAAAAGGTCCAGCTAAGAGAACAAGAGAACAGGATGAAAAATTTGAAAAAATACTTATAAAAATTATTACTTCATAAAATGATAAAAAAGAGGACGTTACAGTCCTCTTTTTTAATTACTTGCATTAAAATGCAGCTGATATACCAAGTAGTATTATTGTAATAATCAATATTAATAATATAAATTTCCAAATAAATTTTAACCATTTATCGTATGAGACTCTTGCTATAGCTAAACCGCCCATAACGACTGCACTAGTTGGTGTTATAAGGTTAACAATACCTGATGCTGATTGAAATGCTGTTATTACTAAATCACGTCCAACTCCTGCAAAATCTGCAAGTGGAGACATAATTGGCATTGATAAAGTTGCAAGTCCAGATGTAGAAGGTATTAAAAATGCTAGTGGGATATAGAATAAGTATGTTAATATAATAAATACTATTGAACCGACTCCACTTAGTGAGGTCTCACCCCAGTATAATATAGTGTCTGTTATTAAACCAGAATTCATTATTACTGTTATACCTCTAGATACACCTATAATAAACGCAACACCCAATAAATCAGCAGCTCCTGCAACAAATCCGCCTATCAGCTCATCTTCGGATAATCTATAAAACAGCCCTATAATAATTGCTCCTATAAAAAATAATGCAGAAAGTTCCTGAAACCACCAACCAAGAGTAGGAATCATAGTAATTCCCATATCTTCAAATGGTATAACTGAATAAATCATTACTATAAATACTGCCGCAAATATAGTTAATGTAATTTTTCTTTTACCTGTTAATTTTAGATTTTCGTCATTACTGTCACCAAAAGAAAAATGCTTTTTATTTTCTTCATACATATCTGCAACATATGACTTTGTATGATCCTTTCTAACTTTTTCTGCATATCTCATAACAAATATAATAGCTAAAGCCTCTAGAATTATTAATTGTATTACTCTTAAAATTATTCCATTTCCTAGAGAGATTCCAGCAAATCCTGCTGCTATACCTGTGGCAAATGGGTTAACTGTTGAACATAATACTCCAACACCTGCTCCAATTAATACTACTGAAACGGTTGTTATAGCATCATATCCGGCTGCTATAAAAACAGGCAATAATAAAGGATAAAATGCGATTGTTTCCTCGGCCATTCCAAATGTTGTTCCTCCTAATCCAAACAAACACATAAGTATTGGTATCATCCATTTTTCTCTTCCGTTAAGTATCTTTATTATGTTAGATATACCTGCATCTATTGCTCCAGTTTTCATAACTACGCCCAAAAATCCCCCAACCATCAATATAAAAAGTGCTATATCAACTGCGTTGTAAAAACCTTCAAAAGGGGCAAGTATAACATCGCCTACTCCTTGTTGGTTTGGCTCTACATTGTGATACGTTCCTGAAATCGGTTCTTTAGACCCGTCCTCTGACTCTACATAATCATATTGTCCAGGAGGTATAATCCAAGTTAAAATTGCCATAACAATGATAATACAAAATAGTATAGTATATGCTGTTGGCATTTTAAATTTTTTCTTCATGTTTTTCAACCTTTCTTCTCATTATATAGTGAAAGGTGAAAATATCAGTTTTCACCTTTCACCATGTTATTACTACTTATGAATGACCGTTCCGCTATTTCCTGTTAAAGCATCTTGAGCTTTATTCAAAGAAGTAATTACAGCCTTTCTGCCAGACTTTGATTCGGCAAATTTAACTGCTGCTTGAACCTTAGGTAGCATACTTCCTGGAGCAAAGTGTCCTTCATTCATATATTTTTTAGCTTCTTCTATTGTCAAATTTGCTAATTCCTGTTGGTTTGGTTTATTAAAGTTTATACAAACTCTATCAACTTCAGTTAATATCAAAAGGATATCAGCATCTATATCTTCTGCAAGTCTTTCTGCTGCCAAATCTTTATCAATAACAGCAGCAATACCTTCTAAACTACCATCTGAACTTTCAACAACTGGTATGCCACCACCACCACAAGCTATTGGAATTGTTGTATTCCACAGCTGTTTTATAGTTTCTAATTCTATTATTTTAATTGGCATAGGTGATGGAACTACTCTTCTAAAACCTCTTCCAGCATCCTCTTTAACTGTATACCCTTTTTCAGCCTGAAGTGCCTTAGCTTCTTCCTCTGTATAAAAAGGGCCAATCGGTTTAGTAGGGTTTTGAAAAGCAGAATCGTTTTTATCTACAACAACCTGTGTAATAATACTTACAACAGGAGTGTTTTTATTTTTCTTTTTTAACGCCTCTCTTAAACCCTGTTGAATATGGTAACCAATATATCCTTGGCTCATTGCACCACATACGTCAAATGGCATAGTAGGAGTAACATCTTTAGCTGTTTCAGAAGCTAATAAAATTCTACCTACCTGTGGTCCATTACCATGAACAATTGCTATTTCATATCCTTGACTGCTTAAATCAGCTATATATTCAGCAGTTCTTTTAGCTACTATAAGTTGAGATTCAGCAGTAGATGGCAAGCTCTTATCTTCAAGTGCATTGCCTCCTAAAGCTACAACAACCTTAGTTAAATTACTCATACTTACCTCCATTACACCGTTTTACGGTATCGCAAACCATAGAGTGAAATATATTTCACTCTTTTAAGACATTGTAGCAACTAATATTGCTTTTATAGAATGCATTCTATTTTCAGCTTCATCAAATACTACAGACTGTCTTGATAAAAACACTTCATTAGTTACTTCCATTTCCTTTAATCCGAATTTCTTTTCTATATCTTTAGCAACTGTTGTATTAGTGTCATGGAAAGAAGGTAAACAATGCATAAATATTGCATCTTTATTTGCATTTTTCATAACATCAGAATTTACTTGGTATTTTGACAACATCTTAATACGTGATTCCCATACCTCTTCTGGTTCACCCATTGATACCCAAATATCAGTATATATAATATCAGCATTAGTAGTTCCTGTTTTAACATCATCAGTTAGGGTAATTGTGCAGTCATTTTCAGAAGCTATTTGCTTGCATTTTGCAACTAAATCTTCCTTAGGGAATAATTCCTTTGGAGCACATGCAGTGAAGTTTAATCCTAATTTTGAACATGCAACCATTAAAGAGTTACCCATATTGTTTCTTGCATCACCCATGTATGTGAAGTTAAGCCCTTTTAATTTACCGAATTTCTCCTCTATAGTCATCATATCAGCTATCATTTGCGTTGGATGGAAGTCATCTGTTAATCCATTAAATACTGGAACTCCAGCATGTTTCGCTAAAAGCTCAACTACTTGCTGATCAAATCCTCTATATTCAATACCATCATAAAATCTTCCAAGTACCTTAGCGGTATCTTCTAATGATTCTTTTTTGCCCATTTGTGAACTGTTTGAATCTAAAAAAGTAACATGAGCACCTTCATCAAAGCACGCAACCTCAAAAGCACATCTTGTTCTTGTTGACGTTTTTTCAAATAGTAATACAACATTTTTACCCTTTAGCGTTGGCTCACATATTCCAGCCCTTTTCTTTGCCTTTAAATCACGAGCTAAATCAATTAAATATTTTATTTCTAACGGTGTAAAATCTAATAAAGTTAATAAACTTCTTCCTTTCAAATTTACAGGCATAATATCCTCCTAGTTTTTGTTATTTTTTATCATTCTCTTATAAGTGGCATACTCATACACCTTGGGCCTCCGCGTCCTCTGGATAATTCGGAGCTTGGCATTATATGAGTTTTTATTCCATTTTGCTGTAGAACTTCGTTAGTCACATGATTTCTTGAATAAACTACAACCTCACCAGGAGCTATTGCTAAAGTATTGGAACCATCATTCCATTGTTCACGTGCTGCATCAATTATACTATTGCCGCCACATTTAATTAGCTGTACATGATCTAAATTCAAATGTCTCTTTAAAATATCTTCTAGAGCTCCATGCTCTTCTTTTATATTAAGTTTTTTACTGCTATCAAGTTCAAGAACATGCAAGCTAATATCTTTTCTGATATTTGGATGCATTGTAAACTTATCATAATCAACCATAGTAAATACAGTATCAAGGTGCATAAAAGCTCTTTCTTTAGGTATATCAATTGCTAAAATCTTTTTAAAGCTACTTTCCTCTGATAATAGGTTTTGAGAAAACTTTTCAATTGAATTTGGATGAGTTCTTTGGGAGATACCTATTGCTACTGTATCCTTGTTTAATACAAGAATATCTCCACCCTCTAATGAAAAGTCCTCTGTTCTATCGTACCATAGCTTTGTTCCCTTAAACTCCGGATTATATTTAAAAATATATTTTGCAAATAATGTTTCTCTGTTTCTTGTAACAGTAAACATTTTGTGAATAGAAACACCATAACCTATAGTCGCATATGGATCTCTTGTAAAATATAAGTTTGGTAGAGGATCGACAACAAATGGATAGTCATCATCTAAAAAGTCTAATAAATTAGTTTTAGTGTAGTTTTTAAGCTCAGACTTTCTTATACCTTCTATCATTTTTGAAACCATTTCCTTAGTACCTAAGGACTTAAAAAAATCTGTTAATACTTCTGCTTTTTTACTGCTGTTAACTCCAGCTTCAGCAATGAATTCCTTAATAAATTCATTCTTTATATCGTCACTCGTAATAGATTGCGTTACTAAATCAATTAAGTATACAACCTCAACATTATTTTGCCTTAAAATATCGGCAAAGGCATCATGCTCCTCCTGAGCAATCTTTAAATAAGGAATATCATCAAATAATAACCTCTCCAAATATTCAGGCATTAAATTTTCCAATTCATTACCAGGTCTGTGCAGCATGACTTTTTTTAATTTGCCTATTTCTGAATAGACATTTATTGCACTATTGTTCAAAAATACACCACCTTTAAATTTAGTTACTTGCGTAATATCATCATTTTTGTCGTAATTTAATGATTACAAATATGAATAATATTATCTATATTATTTTTACTTTTATATAATTTTTTATACAATTATAAAAATTTAAATAAAAAAACACTAACTTTTAAATAGTTAGTGTTTATAATGTATGTAATCATTCTATAAATTTACCTAAAATTTCTATAGGTTTGTAAATTAATTCCTTTAATAAATATAGATTCTTTTCTTCTATACTAAGAATACAGCTACAAGAAGGACCGCCAGAGTGCTTTATGTCATAGCTTATATCATTTCTATATTCTATAGCTAAATCATTGCACTGACATAGCTCGTTGATTTCATAAGCCGCTCCTTTTGAACCTACAGGAATTATTTCATTAATATAGTCTAATCTACTAATTGTTTCAAAGTCTTCTATAGACATTATTTTGTCAGGATTTTTTAAAACCTCATAGCCAACTAGAGGAAGTCCGATTGCTATACATAAATCCCCAGCAGAGGTTTTTTTAAATTTTAATTTATCCTTTGCAACAATTCCAATGCCTGTTGTTCCAATTGAGGTTTGAACTGTTTTCATGTTTTCCTCTGTACTGCCAGTTAAATGTACTTTACTATGCTTTAGCATGTTTACTGTATTGTTAAAGCCTTCTATAATTTTTTGACCAGTATCATTCATTTCAACTGCTAAACCATCAGATAGCACTAATGGTTCAAAACCCATGCTCAAAAGCTCAGCCAAAACAACCTTTGCTGTTTGCTCTCCAACTATTACTGTTGGTGCCTTTACCATATCATGTTCCTTTTCACCGATTCCACCACATGAGTCACATGAAATTCCCAAATATCTATTTTCATCTATATCTATAAGGGTTATGTCTCTAATTTGTTTTATTATCATAACTACCTCCAAAATATCTTCATATAGATATATTAAGTCAAAAAAATTTTTATTACAAGTAATAATTTATTATTTTATTATTGCTAGTAATGATTATTTTATTACTTATGTATAAATTTTTTATATTTGGTACATAATATAGTTATAACGATAATACTTTTTTAAGTATCCTTCCAAAATTAATTATAAAACAACTCCTACAGATGAGCCACTGTAGGAGTTGTTTTTTTATACTTATTTAACTTTTATTCTTAAAATTCTAGATGCATTTAATATAGCGACAATTGCTACACCAACATCTGCAAATACAGCCAATGGCATTGTTACATTACCATATACGGTTAATACCATAACAAGAAGCTTAACTCCTAAAGAGAATATTATGTTTTGCCATACTATCGACTTAGTTTTCTTAGCTATTTCTATACTTTCATATACCTTTGTTGGTTCATCGTTCATTATTACTACATCAGCAGATTCTATAGCTGCATCTGAGCCTATTCCACCCATTGCAAATCCAACATCAGCTCGCATAAGAACAGGTGCATCGTTGATACCATCTCCAACAAATAAAAGTTTACCCTTTACATGCTTAGATTTAAATAATTCTTCAACCTTATCAACCTTATCAGTAGGTAGTAACTCACTATAAACTTCATCTAAGCCTAGTTTATTTTTAACAAAATTTGCAGTAACTCTATTATCTCCAGTAAGCATTACGACTTTTTTAATACCTACAGATTTCAATCTTGATACAAGATTATTCACATCTTTTTTTATCTTATCACTTATAACTATAAAACCTGCAAATTTACCATCTATTGAAACATATAATACTGTACCTGGCTTATCAGTAGCTTTTTCGAAGCTAATGTTTTCTTGGTTCATTAACTTTTCGTTACCTAGTAAAACTATCTTGCCATCAACTTTAGCTTTAATACCAAAACCAGCTATTTCTTCATAGTCCTTAATAAATTCTTCATTTATTTGACTAGCAAACTTTTCTTTTATAGATGTTGCTATAGGGTGATTTGAATAAAATTCACCGTGGGCTGCTACACTTAAAAGATCATTTTCAGAAATTTCTCCAAAAGTTTTAATTTCAGTTACTTCGAATTTACCTTCTGTCAACGTACCTGTTTTGTCAAATACAGCAATTTCAGAGTTTGATAAAGCTTCTAAATAGTTTCCACCCTTTATTAAAATTCCATATTTAGAGGCAGCTCCTAGTCCACTAAAGTATGTTAACGGTATAGATAAAACTAAAGCACATGGACAAGAAACAACTAAGAATATAAGTCCTCTATATAACCAGTCATAAAATGGATCATTGAATATTAAGGGTGGTACTATAGCTATTATAGCAGCCAATGCAACCACTGCTGGTGTATAGTATTTCGCAAATTTAGTAATAAAGTTTTCTGTTTCAGATTTTTTATTAGATGCTTTTTCAACTAGATATAAAATCTTAGATACAGTTGATTCCTTAAAGATTTTAGTAACTCTAACAGTTAAAACACCAGTTAGGTTTATAGATCCACTTAACACATCATTACCTATAACCTTATCTACAGGCATTGATTCGCCAGTAAGAGCTGAAGTATCAATAGTTGATGAGCCTTCAATTATTACACCATCAAGTGGTACCTTCTCACCAGGCTTAACTATAATAATATCATTTATTTTTATAGCCTCAGGTTTAACCTTTGTTATTCCACTATCTGTTTTTAAGTTCGCAAATTCAGGTTTTATATTAAGTAAGCTTTTAATTTGTTTTCTTGATTTGTTAACTGCAATGCTCTGAAAATATTCACCTGTTTGATAAAATAGCATAACACCCGCTGCCTCTGGATATTCACCTATAATAATTGCTCCGATTGATGCAACTGCCATTAAAAAGTTTTCATCAAATACTTGACCATTTAAAATATTTTTTACTGCTCTTAAAATTATATCATATCCAATAATTATATAAGATGCTATTGATAATATCATAGAAAGTGTCTTATTAGATTCAAATATTATAGCGGGTATAAATAATATAGCCGCTACAAACAATCTAATTAATGTTTTTTTTGTGTCACCATTTAAATCATGACTGTGACCGTGTCCATCAGAACTGGCATTATCATGTGACGATTTTTTATTGTCATGGCTGTCATGTTTGCCATGACCATGATTTCCACCACAATTGCAATCAGAATGGTCATGAGTATGATCTTCATCATGATCATGATCTTCTCCGCAATCACAATCAGAGTTATTGTGTGAATGACTTTCAGCATGTATATGATCATGTTCCTCTTCTTTATTCATAAATACCTTAACATGAGGCTCTAATTTATGAACTATTTTTTCAACAGCTTCAAAAATTATATTGTCATTACCACTATGTTCAATAGTTAATGATTTATTTATAAAGTTTAAAGAAGCTTCATTTATATTTTCTAACTTATTTACCTGTGCTTCAATCTTAGATGCACAGTGGGCGCAATCTAGACCCTCAAGCATAATTTTTAATTCACTCATTTTTTGTCCCTCCTAAAAAACTTAGTGATTAATATGTTCAAATCCCTGTTCAAATATTTTTTCCACATGGTTGTCATTTAGAGAATAATAAATTGTTTTTCCGTCTTTTCTAAATTTCACAAGCTTTGTATTTTTTAAAACTCTTAGTTGATGCGATACATTAGATTGTGTCATATTTAGTTTATCGGCTATATCTTGAACACAAAGTTCGTGATGAAATAATGAGAATAATATCTTAATTCTATTTGTATCTCCAAAAGCCTTAAATAACTCTGACAAATTATAAACCATTTCATGTGTAGGCTCTAAATTACATATCCTGCAGTCTCTATCATCATGATTATTTTTATCTACCATAACATACCTCCAAAATTAATAAATGAACATATGTAAATCTATTCATATATATAATATAACATATTTATAAAAAAAGTCAACATCAAAAAATAAAAAAATGTATCTTTTAAATACATTTTTTTATTTTTTCATTATGCTTCTTCAAACATACGGCGACAATAACAAATGAAATTAGCTCAGCACATGGAAATGAAGTCCAAACACCGTTTATTCCAAATATAGATGATAAGGCTAGAACAACTGGTATAATAGCCACAACACTACGAACAATAGAAATGATAAATCCTAATCTTGCCTGTTCAATAGAACTAAAAAATGAAGCTGTTATAATATTGATTCCTGCAAATAAAAATCCAATAAAATAAAGTCTTAATCCTTTAACTGCTAATTCTCTTAACAACTCATTGTTTTCACTGTTAAATATAGATACTAGTTGATTTGAAAATACAAATACAATTATATACAAGCATACAGCTATTATTAATGATAAAACTATTGCATATCTAAAAATTTTCTTTATTGATATGACATTTTTGTTTCCGTAAAAGCTACTAATAAGTGGCTGTATTCCTTGCGCGATACCAGTGAATATAGAGGCTGAAACTAGTGACAGATTTGCCACAATGCCATAGGCCGCTACTCCAGTATTACCTTCAAGTTTTAATATAACAATATTAAAGATAATTAAAACAATTCCAGATGATATTTCCGTAATTAATGATGAAGTTCCAAGACTACATATGCTGAAAATACGCTGTATGGATATTCTAATTTTTTTATAAGAAAAATTATTATTATTTTTAATAAAATGAAGCGATAAAATGCACAAACTTATAATTGGTGCAAGACCTGTTGCAAATGCAGCTCCAAACATACCCATATTAAGTGGAAAAATAAAAATGTAGTCCAAAATCACGTTTGAAAAACTTCCAATTAACATTCCTGCCATTGATAGCTTAGGATCACCATCGTTACGAACAAAAGCAATTAATACGTTATTTAATATAAAAAACGGAGCAAAAGAAAGTATTGTTTTTAAATAAGTATTAGTCATAGCAAATGTATGCTCGTTAGCTCCTAATATTCTGCTTAAAGGCTCAGATAAAAATATCCCTATCAACGTAATCAATATACCAATGATAATACCTAAGTTGATTGAAGTTGAAAAAATCTTGTTTGCTTCTTCATGTTCCTGTTTTGCTTTTAAAATAGCATACTTTGTTGCTCCACCTATACCAATCATTAATCCTAATCCATGTACGAAGCTATATATAGAAATAGCAAGATTCAAAGAAGCCAGTCCATTTGTGCCAAGCCCTTTAGATACAAAATAGGTATCTGCAAGTATATAACATGATAAGCCTATCATACCTAATACGTTTAATGTTACATATTTTCTAAAAGTTTTTAAAATACATACTTGTTCCATAGTTTCCTCCATTACGCCGTTTCACGGCGTCACAAAAAATGATGAAGAATCGTTTTTTGATTCTTCCATAGAGTGAAAAGTGTTTTTTCTTCACTCTTTTTCCTCCAAAATAAAAAGCGCTTTTAGCTTCATACCTTCTAAGGCCTATCGGTATGAAACAAAAAAACGCTTAATTTAGACTTTGCCCGGCGGCAAAGTAAAATAATCTTTTTAATTAATAAAACTATTTATATCACATGTATAAATTTGTGTCAAGATAAAAAAGAAAAAGTTATATTTTCATTTGATTTTTATATATACAAATACTATAATTAAGGTGATTGTTTTAGAAAGTTTATAAAATTTATCAAATTGAGAGGACAACATAGATGAAAAAAAATATTTTAGGAAAAACAGGTCTTGAGGTTACTTGCCTTGGATTTGGAGGAATTCCAATACAAAGATTAACTGAATATGAAGCTATAGATGTAATAAAAGAATTAAAAAATCAAGGTATTAATTTTATTGATACTGCTATAGGATATACAGTAAGCGAAGGGTACATAGGAAAAGCATTAAAAGAAGTTGGAAGAGAAAACTTTTATATTGCTACAAAGGCAATGGGTTATACTTATGACACTATGAAGGCATTTATAGAGCAAAGCTTAAAACAATTGGATGTTGATTATATAGACCTATATCAAATACATAATGTAAGTAAACAAGAGCAGTTTGATAATGTAATATCCGAAAATGGTGCATTTAGAGCTTTACAAGAGGCTAAGGAAAAAGGACTTATTAAACATATTGGTATAACTAGCCATAATATCTCAATGATAGAAAAATTCTTAGAATTCGATATTGTTGAAACTGTACAATTCCCATTTAACATAGTTGAGCAGCAAGCTGTAGAAGCATTTAAAAAGGCTAAGGAAAAAAATGTTGGAGTTTTAGCTATGAAACCATTAGCAGGTGGAGCAATTCAGGATGGTGAAATAGCACTTAAATATATATTTGAATCTGGTCTTGTAACTGTTGCTATACCAGGTATGGATAGCGTAGAGCAGGTTAAAAGAAATGCAAATGTAGCTAATAATTTAACAGCTTTAACAGAAGAAGATAATAATAAAATAGAATCCATAAGAAAAGTTCTAGGCAATGATTTTTGTAGAAGATGCGGATATTGCTTGCCATGTCCTCAAAAGATAGATATACCAAGCATGTTCCTTTTTGAAGGTTACGTAACTAGATATAACCTAAAAGACTGGGCGAAGGGAAGATATGATACTTTGGCAGTTAAACCTGATTCATGTGTTAAATGTGGACTTTGTGAAACAAAATGTCCTTACAACCTGCCAATAAGAAAGAAATTAGAAGATGTTATAAAAGCATTTGAATAAAATAAATATTAAAGGAGCACATGTTATATTTTAACAATGTGCTCCTATTTTATTATATTGCATTAATAGAATTTCTTGCTCTCCATGTTCTCTTGTACAAGTCTTAATCCTTCGCCGAATCTTTGGATAAATTAAGAGAGGTGCATCGGCATAATCGAAGATGATTTGATATAATAATAAATAATAAAAACAAAATGTGACAAAATTTTTGTTTATTGAATGATATAATTATATCAAATTATATTGTTAAAATTTAAAATCAATAAATACCGTAACAATTAGTACTTCATTTACGAATTGAATTTTATTAGATATTATTGCATGTTAAGAAACAGAAAAATTTTTATTGGTAAAGTTGCTTGGATTTGATAATATCGCCGTTACTTTAGAGAAAATCCATTCTTATAAGCAAATCCATAAATTTTGCGGCATATAAATCGTTTTGTCTATAAAGTGGGGGCGATCTTATAAAAGGAAATTTGTAAGTTAGTGAATTTAGTACTTATATATTTCCAAATAATATGCATAAATAAAGGAGGAAAAATGAAAAGAAATTTAAAAAAATCTTTAGTTTTAGTATTTACTTGTATTCTAATGACTACGGTATTTACAACAGTGGCTTTTGCCGCTCAGTACATTTATTACGATGGGGGATTACTTAATGCAACAGTAGAAGTAGAAAATCGATTAAATTATGGCATATTTGATTATTGTATTTCAAAATGGAATAATACAAGTACCCCAGTAAATATTACACAGGTCCCAGGATCTGGTCATAGTTATATAATATCTGGACAATGGGATGATACTTGGTATGGAATGTATACTCCTCAAAGTCGACAATATGTTTTTTGGGGACGAGCTGGGAAATTTAAAATTGAGCTAAACAGGAATACGTTGGTTAGTGAATCGGATACTTTTAGAAGTAGTGTATTAGTTCATGAGCTTGGTCATGCATTTTGTTTAAGTGATAACCCTTCATCAGGTAATTCATCTATAATGAATTATGATCGTAATAGAAATTATTTAACTTGGCCTACCAGTGATGATATTGCTGGTGTTAATAATGCATATTAGTTGATTTAATAAAATAGGAGGTGCATTTTATGAGCATAACAAGAAAAAAATTAATGACGGGTGCTGCTTTAGTTATCATATCTATTATATTTTCAGTGATAATTATTTCAAATTTTTCGCCAAAACCAATGTTCCATGGAGATTATCCTTATTATCCTGATGTAGAAAGTATTACAAATGCTTCTGATGTTATTATTGTTGGTGAAGTTGTATCAGCAAGAAATGTTAAAGATATAATAGTTGATACTACAATAGATAAAAAAGATAAAGATAAAACCCCATATACTATATCAACAATAAAAGTTAACGAAGTTATCAAAGGAAATGTCAAAGTAGGAGATATAATCACTGTAAAACAATTGGGAGATTATAAATCTAAACCTGAAGAAACACTATATAAGATGGATGGTTATTTAAAAAAAGGAACAACAGAGCTTATGTTTTTGTGTGGATATGAAAATTCTCCATATTCACCTGTGAACCCAGCTCAAGGTGTAATTGATGTGAAGGATGGAAATACTTTATATTCAGCTAATAGATATTCTTTGTTTGGATATAGCAATAATGCAGGAAAAACAATTGATTCTCTTGATACCCTTGATACTCTTGATACAGTAATAAATGAGATTAAAATATTTGTTAAATAAAATTTTATTTTTTTATATTTTTAAATAAATATGTCACTTAATAATAAAAGCATCTGTTTATACCAGATGTTTTTATTATTTATCTGTCCCCACTAGGGACAGATATAATAAATTTCGTATAAATAAAACACATTTATTTAAATAAATATATATACTATGATTAACTATAATAAAGTTTTTTCTTAAATTCTATAAGATTTAATATATAATAGTTCAATTTTAGATTAAATTAATTTGCCTGCTTAAGTGAACTCTTTAAATCATCTTCTGCAGTACTTATTGGTTTTAAATCAAAGGTATCTACTAGATATTGTAATACAGTTGGCGATAAAAATGCTGGTAAACTTGGTCCCAAATATATTCCGTTTATTCCAAGTGACAATAGTGCTAATAAATCAGCCACAGCCTTTTGTTCATACCAAGAAAGCACGATGGTTAATGGTAAATTATTAACATCTGTATTAAATGCATCTGCAAGGCCTGTTGCTATTCTGACTGCTGAATATGCATCATTACACTGTCCTACGTCTAGTAGTCTTGGTAATCCAGCTACTGTTCCAAAGTCTAATTTATTAAATCTGTATTTTCCACAAGCTAAGGTGAGAATTACACAATCTTCCGGAACCATTTTAGCAAAATCAGTATAATAGCTTCTTCCAGGTCTTGCTCCATCACAACCACCTATTAAGAAGAAGTGTCTTATTTTTCCTTCTTTAACTGCATTCACTATAGTTTCTGCATTAGATAATGTTGCATGATGCCCAAAGCCTACTAGTATTTCTTTCTCTTCTTCATCTTCCTTAAATCCACCTAATTCTAATGCTTTATTTATTACTTCACTAAAGTCTTTAGTCCCATCTTCTAAAATACCTATGTGTTTTACTCCATCCCAACCTACAACACTTGTTGAAAATATCCTATCTTTATATGTTTCTCTTGGCCTCATCAAGCAGTTAGTAGTCATTAAAATACACCCAGATATGGCATCGAATTCTTTTTGTTGATTTTGCCACGCTGAACCAAAATTACCTACTAGATGTTTGTATTTTTTTAATCCTGGATATCCATGTGATGGTAACATTTCTCCGTGTGTATAAATGTTAATACCCTTACCTTCTGTTTGCTCTAAAAGCATTTCCAAGTCTCTCAAATCATGGCCAGATACTATAATAAATGGACCTTTTTTATTATTAACATTTACCTTATGAGGTGAAGGATTTTTGTAGGTTTTAGTATTAGCTTCATCTAGAGTTTGCATTACCTGTACAGCCATATCTCCAACTCTCATAGTCATACGTATCATATCTTCAACAGTTAAGTTATCATTTGTAGTAGATTCAAGTCCTAAAAAATAAATATTATCCACTTGCTCATTATTGTAGCCTATAAATCTTGCTTGATGACCATAAGCACTTACGCCCTTTAATCCATATAGTATAGTTGATCTTAAAGAACGAATATCTGCATCTAGATTCTGATCATACATTATTCCAGCTTTTACAGCATCTTTTAGCATATCTTCTTTAGTATCACTTAAATTATATGTAGCAGCATCTGGATATTTACCTTCTGGAGCTTCATCTCTTAAAGATTCTTTTATAACTTGTGATTCTTTCAGTAATCTTACATGAACTTCAGCATCAAAGTTTACATTTGTTAATGTTGTAAATAAACCATTCTCTACAAACTTAACTATTTTTTTATCAATAATTTTACCTTGTTCAATTAAAGGTTTTGCATAACAAGAAATTCCCTTTAGTTGATATATTAATAAGTCCTGTAAATTTGCTATTTCTGGTGTTTTCCCACATACACCACTCTTTGTACATCCCTTACCTCCAGCTGTTTGTTCACATTGATAACAAAACATTGAATTTTCCATATAAACCTCTCCCTTTTTAAAAACTTTTTTCTAATTTAAAAATCATTTACATTTTATCTTCAATTTTTTTAAGAAGTTCATCTGCTGTATCAGCTTGAATCATCTCATCATCAACTAATGCATAAGGGCCAACTGCACAGTCACCGCAATAACCCAAGCAACCCTCTACAAATACTTCAATATTTTTATACTTTTCCTGCAATGCTTTAGCGACCTCTTCAGTGCCAAAACTAAAATTATTCTCACAAAACTTAACTTCCATCTCTTTTCTCCTTTACTTCATTCTGTTCTAATTATCATTTCATCTTTAACAAATACCTTATATAAATCAAATTTATCTATTAAAGTTTGATTTTCTATAGCTGATTTTAAAATAGGTGATTTTTTTGTATCTCCAATAACAATTGCCCCAACTATTTTATTCTATCATTCAGTTCAATCACCTCCAAATCAATTTTTTATAATTAACTTAATTCATAAGTTTTTATATTATATCAATATTCCGTCAAAATATGCATTTTATTCATTATTCAACAATGCTTGATAATTAGCAATATTTTAATGAAAATATCTATAATTTTTATGAAGAAACATTCGGATTTTTCAATCCAATAAATATTGTCGAATCCTATACAGCAGACTAAAATTATAAAAAAAGTGTTGAAAACTATTTTTTAAAATAGTTTTCAACACTCCCTTTTTTTAAACCTCTTTATATTTTTTAAAATTTGCATTAATAGAATTTCTTGCTCTCTATACTCTCTTGAACAAGTCTTAATCCCTCACCGAATCTTTGGAAGTGTATTAATTCACGTTCCCTTAAGAATCTTAATGCATCTATAACTAGAGGGTCATCTGTTAGCATAATTAAATTTTCGTAAGTGGCTCTTGCTTTCTGTTCAGCAGCCATATCGTGCCATAAGTCAGCTATCGGATCTCCCTTTGCCTGAGTATATGCTGCAGTCCATGGTACTCCACTAGAATCAGTGTAGAATGGACAATACTCATGGTTTGCGTAATAGCCGTCAAAACCGGCATCTATAAGCTCTTCTCTGCTAGCTCCTTTTATTAGTTTTCTAAACAGAGTAGCTATCATTTCCATATGACCTAATTCTTCTGTACCTATATCAGTTAACAGTCCTTTTAATTCATCCATTGGCATACAAAACCTTTGTGTCAGATAGTTCATACTTGCGCTAAACTCACCATCTGGGCCACCATATTGATTTAGTATATTCCTTGCCATTCTAACATCACGGTTAGATACTCTAACCGGATATTGTAATTTCTTTTCATACATAAACATAAATAATTACCTCTCCTTCTGTGTTAATTAAAATTAACGCTATATACTAAAATTATTCCCATGGCCAAGGACTTTCAATGTATCTCCAAGTTCCAGATATGTCTGGGGTATATAAATCCAAAGGACCATATTTTATTGCAAATTCATCCTTCAATTGTCTTAATCTAGTACTATATTCATGATGCCTAATAAGTGCAATTGGATCGTTAGGATGAGTATCTAAAAATAAGGCTGAATCAAGTGTAACAAGTTGGTATTTCATTATTTCAAGCAGTAATTCATTTCTATGCTGCATATTCATATTATTCATATCAAAATTCATATTAAAATCCATATTATTCATTCTATTTTCACATGAAACTTCCATACATTACACCTCTCTTCTTAATTGTTCGCTGTAAGGAGTAACCAAATCAGGGAAAAGTGTCCCAGCTTGAAATGCCTGATCTACATCCATAAATTCCGGTGATATTTGATAAGGTACATATCCATAACCTACCCTAGGATTAGCTGGCATAAAAGGTACTAAAGGCCGATAAACTTCTTGTATATTTTTGTTTAATATCATAAAAATTCATTCCTTTCAAAGTTTTGTTTTGAATTACAAAAATTTTACCTTTTCTATTTTTTATTATGACAAATTTGATAAAAAATTGTAATTATGTAGAATTATATACAATTAATGTATTCCATAGGTAAAAAAATGTTCA
>DLNM01000063.1 GCA_002479485.1 Firmicutes bacterium UBA7510
TAGTACAATATTTTTTTGTTAAAAAATACATTTTTAGGAATTACATTCATTTTATATTTTTTATAAAAATCTATTGACATTAACGTTACGTTATAGTTTATAATAACTTATATGAGGTGATGAAATGGAATACACAATCAATAAATTAGCAAAATTAGCCGGAATCAGTACACGTACACTGCGTTATTATGACGAATTAAGATTACTTACACCTGTACGTTTAAGTTCAAATGGATATAGAATTTATGGTCAAAAAGAAGTCAATCGACTACAGCAAATACTTTTTTACCGTGAACTTGGAATGCCATTAGACGAAATCAAAAATATTATGCTATCCAAAGATTTTAACTCTATGGCAGCACTTCAAGACCATTTAACTTCGCTGATTGCTAAACGAAAGCAACTAGATTTATTAATTGCTAATGTTGAAAAAAGCATTATGGCAGAGAAAGGAGAAATTATTATGAGCGATAAAGAAAAATTTGATGGATTTATTGAAAAGCTAGTCGATGATAATGAACAAAAGCATGGTGATGAAATCAGGAAAAAATACGGTGACGATGTTGTTGACCGTTCTAATGCAAAAGTCAAAGGAATGACTAGTGAACAATACGCTCAGGTTGAGGCATTGAGCCTTGAATTTAACAATACACTAAAAGCTGCATTTGAACAAGGTGATCCCGCTGGACAACTGGCACAAAAAGCTTGCGAATTGCATAAAAAATGGCTATGTTATTTTTGGGATAACTACAGCGAAGAGGCACATATAAGCGTTACTCAAATGTATGTTGATGATTCACGTTTCACAGCTTACTATGACAAAATAGCTATAGGTTGTGCACAATTTCTACGTGATGCAGTATTAAATTACTGCAAATAAAATTATATATTTTGTACGATTTAAGCTTTTGTTTTAGGGGATAATTCATTTCTATTTGATATTTCTATAATTTGTCTGTTTTTGTATTTATTTTGTAATTTAAAAACTATAAAAAACGTGTATAATATCATTGTAACTAATTTTTCATATGTCTTGTTATAAAAGACATTTTAGAGGGGCGGACAATTCAGATGGTTGATAATATTAAATCATTAGCTAAAAATAGAAAAGCAACATTTGAATATTTTATTGAGGACAAATATGAGACAGGTATTGTATTAGTAGGTACTGAAGTTAAATCTATTAGACAAGGAAAGCTCAATATTAAGGATAGCTATGCCGGAATTAAAGACGGCGAAGTTTATGTCTACAATATGCACATTAGCCCATATGAAAAAGGAAACATATTTAATGTGGATCCCCTAAGACCTAGAAAGCTTTTATTAAACAAAAGAGAAATAAGAAAGCTAATTGGCTTGGTTACACTAAAAGGATACTCCTTAATTCCACTAAGCGTTTATTTAAAAAACGGTCTTGTAAAGGTTGAATTATCAGTAGCTAAAGGTAAGAAAAATTATGACAAGAGACAAGAAATAGCTAAAAAAGATGCTGATAGACGTATACTAAGACGCGAAGATTAATTAAGGGGCCGTACTTGGTTTCGACGGGGATATAGAAGTAAGATAAGCGAGTCGTTGTCGCCAAACAACGATAAAAGTGGCAACTAAATATAAACGCAAAAGAAAATAATAATTTAGCATTCGCTGCTTAGTCAGCTTGCTTGTCCCACTTAGACGACCTGCAGTCTAAACTGGGGCATCATTTGAAGCAGGGCACTGTATTAAGGGTTCTCCGACTTAATATAGTATAATTGGGGATAGCTGATTGTATAGCCTGTCGATAGGCGATGCATGAGGCGAATAAAAAATTATCGACTGCACTCGGAGAAAGTCTTATGGAAATATTTTCGGACAGGGGTTCAACTCCCCTCGGCTCCACCAAAACACAGACACCAAAAGGTGTCTTTTTTATTGCAATTTACACATTATTGTAATTAAAATATTTTATACACTTTCCATAGATAATCTTTATATAGTATCTTAATATAAAATATGCTATAATAAAATTAATAATAAATGAGGTATGGAATTATGAATGAAAATGAAATGTTACAATTAATATTAAGCAAGTTTAACGGATTAGAAAACAGATTTACTGGACTTGAAACTGAAATAAATGGAATGAAACAAGAGTTAACTGACTTCAAAGCTGACACAAATAATAATTTTAATAACCTTCAAGGTCATATAAACAAACTACAAGAAAAACAAATCAACATGCAAGGTCAAATAAACATACTTCAAGAACATCAAAGTAACATGCAAGGACAGATTGACACAATTGCAAATGAGGTTATAAAAACTAGATTAATTCTAGAAAATACAACAAATAAAAACATTAATCTTTTAGTTGAAGGGCTTGTAGATACATCACAAAAACTAGATAATCACGAAAATAGAATCGTAAAACTAGAAAAAATGGCAATCTAGTCTATTACATACATAGAAATAAATAATTATATTATATAAATTAAAGCACTTTATTAGATGGTTAATAAAGTGCTTTATTATTTTATCCACTAAATTATGATTGGCTTTTTTTGATTTATATAGTAGAATTTTATCAAGACATTTTGTTTATATGAATAGTGAAGCGGAGGTTTTAATATGAAAATTAATTGTAAAATAAGTTATAATCTCGACATACTATGTTTTCTAAATGCATTATCTTCAGATGACTATTATGTTAGTAGGCATAAGCAGGCATACGATTCTTTTTATCCGTTATTTAGTGATGATATTAAGGAAAAATTGAGAATGTTGGTAAAATGGAATAAATCCCCTATATTTGCTCCAACTTTTACATTATTAATATCCGCTGTTCCGTCATTTTCAGATATGAATATATATAATTTGCTGCAAGCTAGGTCCGAAATTGAAGATGGTATTTCCAAAACGCCATTTCACTTCAATGAAAATGAGTACGATGAAATTTTTGCTCGTTTTTCAGATACAATTATACCGCTAATTTATGAGTTGGAGAATAACGGCTTTCGAGAGTATTGGAATACGGTAAAACTTCCAATAATCCAGAATAAGATATCAGAATTGGAACTTTATCTCTCTCAATATAATCTGGAAACTCTTATTGGAGAATTTAAAGACTTTAATGGCGAAGAAATGGATGTCTATATATGTTCTTTTGCAAATCCGCATGGAATAAAATTGTGTGGGAATACCTTACTTACAGATGTTGTATATAATCGAGAGACTATTCTAGCAAATATAACACACGAAGTTTTTCATCCTCCGTATATCTATAGTGAAGTGAAAGAGTATGTTGATATATTAGCTAAAAATCATTTTGTAATTAAGGCATTTAATGAACAGAATCCATTATCTGGATACTCAGAAATGCCAGGTTTCATTGAGGAGCACATAGTAGAAGCGCTCGGAACTTATATTACATATAAATTAGGTGTAGAGAAAGAACCGAATGAATATTTCAAGAAACACGATGGTGGCTCACATGTTTTATCACCATTGTTTTTTGAATATCTCTTAAATAACAAAAGAAAACCTGAGCAATCAATGAATGATTTTTTTATTAGCTTCGTAAAAACAGTCAATAGCCAATGAAATATAGTAATTATAGTTTGCAATAAAAAAAGTTCGTCCTTTGATGAACTTTTTTTATCGTAATGAAGTAATAAAATCCCTCCTACGTTGGAAGAATTATTTCATTAATTTGATTGTATATTTAGGTTTATGGGTATATGATTATATTGGAACAGTTTAAGAAAAATATTTCATTATTTTAGTTTAAATTTGTTTTCACAGTACATTATATATATAAGAAATAAAAATTAAAAATCAGATAAGATAATTAATAAGGAGGGACATTATGGAGGAAGCTAAAATTATTGAAATAATAAAGATGAACCCTTATATTATTGAAAATATAAACAACCCTACAGATGAAATGAAGCTTTTGGCTGTTAAAAAAAATGGATTATTATTAAGAAGTATAAATTATCCAACAAGAGAGATGGAAGAGTTAGCTTTAGCTAATAATGCTATGGCAATACAGTATATTAAAAACCCAACTGAAGATATGATGATGAAAGCTATAGATGCTGGATGGACAAATTTAAACTATATAAAAAACCCGACTGATAAAGTAATTAAATCTGCTATAAATCAATCTGGGTGGGCTATTAAATATGTTGAAAATCCCAGTGAAGAGATACAATTACTATCTGTAAGAAAAAATTATGATTCTATAAAATATATTAAAGAACCCTATGAAAGTGTTCAAAATGAGGCTGTAAATATGAGTTATGATGCATTAAGATATATAAGCTCACCTTGTCAAAGCACACAACTCATAGCAATTAAGAATAATGATTCAGCTATTAGATTTATAAATGATTTGGATAAAAATAAACTTTTAGAATTCTTAAAGGTAAATATCCTAGTTATTAAACATTGCATTGTAGAAATATCTAGAGATGAGCTTGAAGAAGTTTTAAAAGAAGTTATATCAAAAGAAGATGTTGATGAAAAATATATAAGAGATTTTTTAAATTGTAACATTATTGATATAAATAGTGATGTTATTAAAATGGACAAGATAAAATTCATTTATAATTATGGAAGTAAAAAATCAAAAAAAATAGCTGTAGATGAAAAATTAAAGATAATGTAGGAGAGTTAAAAAATGAATTTTATAGATACATTAAAAAGTATTGAGTTAGTTTTGTCTACTAAAGAAGTACCATTAGTAGTCGGTGAAAGTGGAATTGGAAAAACTGCTTTAGCAAGTAAGCTTGCAAATGAGAATGATTGGAGCCTTGTTGTCATTGATGGAAATCTTCTCAAAGAAGGTGAAATTGGTGGTCTTCCAATTGTAGAATCTTATTTAAGTGTTGATAATAATGGAAAAGAGATAGAGAAAAAAACTACAGTATATGCTGTTCATAATAAGTTAAGAGAAATTGATGAAGAATTGTCTAAAGGTAAAACAGTTCTTCTATTTATAGATGAAATAAATCGTTGTGAGCACACAGTACAGCAGGAACTTATGAATTTAATATTAAATAGAGAAATAAACGGATACAGATTGCATGAAAGTGTGAAAATTATTGCTGCTATGAATCCATCCAGTAAATATGGTTCGGATTTTGATTATCAAGTTGTTGATATGGATGCAGCTCAAGAAAATAGATTTGTATGGTTAAATATGGAGCCAGATTATGTACAATGGTTAAAATGGGCGGTAGATGTGCAACTTGAACAAAAGGTTATAGAGTTTATTTCTACATTTCCTGAATATTTGCTTTCAAAAAATGAAGGAGATATAAAAGCTACTCCAAGAAGCTACGAAAGAATTTCTAAGAGTTATAGAATCTATAAAGAAAAAAAGGATGTAATACCTAGAGATGTGTTTTTAAACGTAGTAAAAGGAAATGTAGGAAAGGTTATCGCAAAAGAATTTATAAATTTTATTGAATCCGATTATAAACCGCTTATATCCTACGATGATGTATTTTCAGGGGATGTTCTTGATGAAACTGTATTAGAAAAAGTAAAAAATGAAAGTCATACAAGATTATATATATCGGCAATTAATATCTTAAAAATCTTAGAAATGAATATGAAAAGAGATAATAATGAGTCAAATAATAATATTGGTAGACTAATAAGTTTTTTAAAAGTATATCCAGTAGATTTAATGGTAGGAATTATGAAAGACATTAAAAACAATTATAATAAAGTGTATGATAAAGCTATAGAAAATGAAAAATTTATAGAATTATATTTTCAATCTTACAACTTAATTAGATGATTAGCATAAAAAAGGAGCTTCACGCTTTGGGAGGATATCATGAGCAGTCATATTGAGACACAAGCTAAAGAGCTTTATGAAAAAGCAAATAAAATTATAGAAAAATTCGATGGAATTGTACCCCAGGATTTTAAGAATGATTTTTTTAGTCTTGTAAATAAAATTAACTTAAGTCTAATTGAAGATAAGGATAATTTCTATGGATATTTTTTGTTTCATATGTCAAGGGAAATAAAGTTTGATATAAGCAGTCCTAGTTCTATAAGTTTTAAAGGTGCTAAATATATTATATATTTTAATCCTGCAATTTTTTTAAGATTAAGCATAAAACAAATGGAAACAACTATAAAGCATGAAATTCTTCATATAGTGTCTTTGCATTTAGTAAGAGCTAAAGAGTTAAATGGTAGGTATAAGAAACTTGCAGTTAATATGGCAATGGATATAGTTGTAAATCAATATCTAAATTATTTGCCAGAATACTCTACTACACTGGAATGGGTAAATATAAATTATTCCTTAAAACTTAAGCCATATGAAACTTTTGAGTATTATGTAGAAAAGATTCAAATAGAGTTAGACCTACTTGAGGAATATGATGATGAAGAAGAAATTGAAAAGGATGATTTTCAAAGTATAGAAACTGAATACGATCCAGAAAAAACTCATGACATGTGGAAGTATTCGAATGATATAGATGAAAATACTTTTATAGAATTTACAAAGAAATTTATTAGTGAATCACAAAAGGGTAAAATTCCTGACTATTTGGAAGGTATAATATCTTCAATTGAAAATAGAAACGGTGAACTTCCTTGGAACTTATATCTAAAAAAGTTACTGGGAACAGTTGAAAGTAATAAAAAGAAAACCACAACTAGAAGAAACAGAAGACAGCCTAATAGACTAGACCTTAGAGGCGAGCTAAGGGGTCATAAACCTGAAATAGCGGTTGCTATAGATATAAGTGGCAGTATAAGTAATGAAGAATTTAAACAAGCTATTAAGGAAGTGCTTAATATTGTAAAAAATAACAACCATGAAATCACAATTATTGAGTGTGATAATGAAATTAAACGTGTGTATAAAGTTAAATCTATTAATGACATAAAAGATAGAATTGCAGTTGGTGGAGGAACTAAATTCACCCCAGTTTTTGAATACGCTAATGGTAAAAAATTTAATTTACTTATATATTTTACTGATGGTAAAGGAGAAGACAACTTAAAGATAATACCTATTGGTTATAAAATTTTATGGGTTATTTCTGGAAGAGGAGATAAGCTCTCATTACATGAACCTTATGGAGCGGTAAAAAAACTTAGCAGTGTTATAGTAAAAAATAGTGATTTAGATATAAGTGACATTAAAACAGATGGATATTCTATGAATAGCCAACAACCAATTTTATAGGACTACCCTTTTGATGTTTATTAATTAGCAGTTAATATTATTAGTTTTTGTTAAACTTATAACTTATAGATAAGTAACAAAAATTACCATTTCAATTAAAAAAAGACCAATGAACAAAATTCATTGGTCTTATTCGTTCTTATTTATGCAATTGGTGATTCTTTTTTTATCTGACTTTTTATTAAAAATAATATTTGCATTACACCTATTCCGAGTAATATATGGGTAATTCCAGCTACTCCTGAAATACTTGCATTTAATGCATTACTTATATTAACCCCTAAAACCTGAACTATTCCTCTAACATACAGCATTGTAATCATGCCGATTAACCCTATGTTATAAACATAATAGAAACCATTAAATCTCTTATTTAATGTAATATTAAACTGTTTGTCAAAAAGTATTAGAATAAGAAACACAAACATTCCAAGCATAAATGCATGAACATGAGTAAATGATAGCGAAGTTACACCAGTAAAATCATTAAATTTAGTAAATTCTCTATAAAAAACGCCTGAGGCTAAAGCTATAAACATATAAAATATTGATGTATTTATTAATTTTTTCATATAACCCTCCTTTAATTATTTTAATCATATACCCTAAAAATAAAATTCTAAACTGAAAAAATATATTAATAAACAAAAACACAAAGAAGTTAATATTTAAACTTCTTTGTGTTATAATGTTCTTTTATTAATATCTAAACAGTAGTACAGCTGTCATTAATTTATTTAATCTTTTCTAAAATACTAAAATCAATCTCGGCATTTGCTATGCTGACTTTTTCTAGTTTTACCTTTACTACATCGCCGATTTTAAAGGTGTTGCCTGTAACTTTTCCAGTTAGCACCTTATTATCATTGTCATAAATGTAATAATCGTCCTCGATGTTTGATATATGAACTAGCCCTTCTACAGTATTATCCAGCTCTACAAATATGCCAAAGCTTGTTACACCTGATATAATACCTTCATATTCTTCACCAATTTTATCTGACATAAATTCTGCTATACGTATTTTATCTGTGTCTCTTTCAACCTCATCTGCTATTCTTTCTTGCTTTGAAGATTGCTCTGCGACTACAGCACATCTTTCATATAGATTAGCATTGTCAGTTAATGAAATTTTATTGTTAATCTGCGCTTTTATAATTCTATGAATCTGTAAATCCGGATAACGTCTAATTGGTGAAGTAAAATGACAATAATAGTTAGCTGCTAAACCAAAATGCGGTGAACACTCATGAGAATATATAGCCTTTCTTAAAGAACGAAGCATCATTGTATTAATTACTGTTTCTTCCTTTTTACCTTGCACCTTTAATAAGAGCTGTTGAAGCTCTCTAGGATGTATTTCTTGACTTCCTTTAAGAGTGTATCCAAAATTATATATAAATTTACTGAAGTCAGCTATTTTTTCTTCATCTGGCTCTTCGTGAATACGATAAACAAAAGGTATATTAAGCCAATAATAATTTTCTGCTATAGTTTCATTGGCAGCAAGCATAAATTCTTCTATTATTTTATTGGATGTTCTTCTTTCATATTTAGTTACATCAATAACTTTTCCGCTTTCATCAACCTTAAGCTTAGTTTCATCAAAGTCAAAGTCTATACAGCCTCTTTGGTCTCTTTTCTGTCTAAGTATGCTGCTTAGCTCTTCCATATTTTTAAGCATTGGAAGTATTTCTTTATATTTTTCTTTTAGCTCTTCATCGCCATTTTCTAATATATTTGATACATCTGTATAAGTCATCCTATACTTAGAGCTTATAATGCTTTCATATATTAAATAATCAACTACCTTGCCCTTTAAATCAATTATCATTTCACATGATAAAGTTAATTTATCTTCATTAGGATTTAAGCTACATACTCCATTGGAAAGCTCCTTTGGCAACATTGGTATAACTCTATCGGCTAGATATATGCTTGTTGCTCTTTTAAGTGCTTCTTTATCTATTTTACTATTTTCTTTCACATAGTGCGTAACATCAGCTATATGTACACCCAGTTTATATTGATTATTTTCTAGTTTTTCTACATATACTGCATCATCTAAATCCTTTGCATCTTCTCCATCAATTGTAATTATATTCAAATGTCTTAAATCTTTTCTTCTGTCTATTTCTTTTTGTGGTATTTCTACCTCTATACCTTTAGCCTGAGCTATTACTTCAGCTGTAAAGTACTGCCTAACCTTATGCCTAATTAAAACTGCATCAATATGAGTCTTGGTATCCTCATCATTTCCTATAACTTCAATTATTTCACCTTCTGCATTTCTTCTGCCAACAGGCCACTGCGTGATTTTTACTATAACCTTTTGATTGTTTCTTGCACCGTTAAAATCATTTTTAGATATAAATATATCACAGCCAAGCTTTTTATCATCTGCTACAACAAATCCAAAGCTTTTACTCTGTTGGAAAGTTCCTATGACAGTTTTATTAGCCCTTTCAAGTATTCTTATTACTTTTCCCTCTGGACTTTTATTGTCTATAAAGTTACCATCACTTTTAACGATAACTCTATCACCATTCATTGCACCGCTTAAATCTGTAGGTGATATAAAAATATCCTTCATATCCTTGTTGTCTGGTAATAAAAATCCATATCCTTTTGGATTACCCTCAATAACACCAGTAACTAACCCCATTCTTTCTGGAGTCCCATATCGTTCTGAGCTAGTGAATATTATTTTACCTTCATCCTCAAGCTCATTAAGTATTTTTAAAAATTCCTTTCTCATATCGCTTTCTATTTCTAATACTTCACATAACTCTTTAAATTTAAGCGGTTTATATTTTTCATCTTCCATAAACGCAAGTATTTTTTCTTTTAAATTCATTTTATCCTCCGTAAAATAAAATTCTATGATTGTTTACCGAACTTACCTAAATTGTTTAATAAATCTATATTATAACTAATAATATTCATTATCTTATCTTTTCCATTAGCCTCAGCTATATTTAAAATTTTTGTTATTAAATCTTTAAAGCTAATATCTTTCTTTTCCCATAAGTAAAATGCTATAGAACCTGGTATAGTATTTATTTCATTAATATATATATTATAGCCATCATATAAAAAGTCTATTCTAGCATTTCCAGCACAGTCAATTGCATTAAAAGCATGTTTTGCGAGCTCATATATCGCATTAGTTGTTTCTTCATCTATATCAGCTGGTATTTTTCTGTTATTACTAATATTATTTTTATTATTATTTATGTATTTATCTTCATAAGTTAAAAACTCTTTCCAGCCTAATGGCTCCTCACACAAAGAAGTTATTAAATCATTTTCATAACCTAACACTGCACAGTTAATCTCTCTTATATTTTCAAGACATTTTTCTACTATAATTTTTTTATCATAGGATGAGGCTACTTGTATAGCATAAATTAGTTCCTGCTGATTATTGGCCTTATTGATACCAACGCTTGAGCCTAAATTAGCTGGCTTAACAATTAATGGATATCCAATCTCCTCTGAATTTTTTATGATTTTATCCATTTCTAACATAAATTCATTTTTGTAAAACCAAATGTATTCGGTTATAGGTAATTTATCTGCACTAAAGATTTTTTTCATTATAACCTTATCCATACCAACTGCAGAGCTTAACACACTACCAAAAGCACATGGTATATCATTCATTTGAAAAAAACCATGCATACATCCATCTTCAACATTTGTTCCATGCAGTGCTGGAAATACTATATCAATTTCAACCTCAGCTGGTTTTTTAAACAATTTTCTCTTTACATTTTTAGGATGAGGATATAATAAAAGCTTATTATTACTGGCTATAGGCACTACTTCATATTTATCATCTAACCGTTTATTCTTATAATTATTAACATCGTACAAACTTTTACCTAAAAACCAACTTCCATCCTTTTGTATGTAAACAATAACTGGTTCGTATTTTTCTTTATCTATGTTGTCTAGAACTTGAAGTCCAGTTATTATTGAAACCTCATGCTCTACTGATTTTCCTCCAATTAAAATTCCAACACGCTTTTTCATATATTACCCCCTATATATACAAAATACCTCATACTTAAATCCATTACATCTCTTCGCGGTTATGAAGAATCGGTTTTTGATTCTTCCATAGAATGAAGAACTTTTTTACTTCACAGTAATGAAGAATCGTAGATTCTTCCCTTGTGTGAAGTGTTACTTTACTTCACACTTTCGTCATAAGTATCTGGCAAATCATTTTCATATAGTATAATATCACCTTGTTTTGCAATGCTTTTTATTATTTCGGTGGAATCATTAGTAGAATTTACTACATAAATATTGTTTTTATCATATCCCTTTTTCATTAATCCATCATAAATAGGCTGCGTCCTTTTTTTACCTACTAGTATAACTATATCACAAATCTCAGCAATTTTCTCTCCAAATTTTTCATTTTCTTTTTTTTCAATTTCCCCAAGCTCAATCATACCTGGTGTAACAATAATTTTTCTTCTATTCTTAAACTCATTAAGAACTTCTAATGCTGCACTGGCTCCATCTGGGTTTGAATTAAAAGCATCATCTATTACCAATATACCAGTCTTAGGATCAATAAGCTCTAATCTATGCTTTACAGGCAGGATTTTTTTCACTCCTAATTTAATTTCTTCTAAATTCATACCCAAAGCAATTGAAATTGAAACACCTGCAAGTATATTTAATATATTGTGTTTTCCAAGAAGATATGTTTCGCACTCTATGGTACCTTTGTTTTTAACACAAAGAGTGAATAAAGAGCCTGTTTCATTTACTGTTATATCTGTAGCGTAAACATCCGCATTATCTATGTTTTCTATTGAGTATAATAACTTTGTTTTTAAAGTTTTATCAGCTAATCCTTTGACATATGGATTATCATAATTAAAAATTGCAATACCATCACTTGGCAGGTACTCTATCAACTCATATTTGCCATTTGCAATATTGCTGATTGAACCAAAGGTTTGAAGATGACAAGGACCAATAGAAGTAAGAACACCTATTTTAGGATTAGTAAGCCTAGCAACCTCATCAATATCACCTTTTTTAGTTGCACCTAGCTCAGCTATAAACACATCGTAATAATCGCTTAAGTCATTATTTATTACCTTACTTATCCCCATTGGCGTATTATAGCTTTCTGGTGTATTCATAACTTTAAATTTATGTGACAATATAGTAGCAGCAATAAATTTTGTGCTAGTTTTTCCATAACTACCGGTTATGCCAATGGTTTTTATCTTGTCTAAGTCTCTTATTTTCTTGCTTGCCATATCGTAAAATTTTTTATTAATTTTGTTTTCTATTGGAACTGATATTAAATTGGCTAACAATACATAATATACGCAAAAGAAGTATGAAATAATCATAAATCCAATACATATTGGATAAATAGTATTAAGATTATTAGTAAAAATAAATATAATAGAAAATACTATCAATAAATCAAGCACAATAAGAAATAATGATATTGTATCCAATCTTTTAGCCCTTTTAGTATAGATAAATGGCTTTTTGGGAGTTACCTTCTTGTAAGTGAGTTTAATGTTCATTAAAATTAACAACAAGTTTATGCATAAAGAGAATAAAGGTATGATTATATATATATCATTAAAAATATAATATAGAATTAATAAAAACGCAGTAGTGACTAAAAAGAAAATATCAATTCTTTTATATATTTTATTTTTATTTTCATGAATCCAATATTCAAATTTATTTGTACTATATCCTTCTAATTGTAGAATATGCAAGTAACTTTCTGATTTTAAGGACATTATTCTAAGCCAAAGAAACAAAGTTAAAGACCATAAAATTATATTCATAAAATACCTCCATTTGAATTAATGTAGTCATTAATTAAAAAAGATTCCACTACTAGCTTAAATTTATAAAAATTGTCTAAATAAGAATAGTGTTTTGCACCCTCTAATATAACTAATCCACTATCAGGTATTTTTTCATTTAATTTTTTTGCCATATAAAGTGGTGTGTCTGTATCCTGTTCACCCCAAATAATCAAAGTCGGTGCTTTTATGTCAGTTAAATGGCTTTCAATATTGTCATGCAAAACTTTAACTAAGGTTTGCCTTATAATCTCGTTTTCAGCATTTTTATAATCCTCTGAACCAAATTTTTTATAAAAATCGTTCAATTTAAATTTATTATTCCTATTAAATATCAAAAACAGCTTTTTTAACAGCTTATATCTATATATTCTGTAATAGTATTTTAATGTTTTTTTAGGTATAATTCCAGCACTGTCAATTAATATAAGCTTTTTAATTAAATTTTGATACATAGATGATAATATAATTGAAACTCTTCCTCCATGAGAATGACCAAATAAAACAATATCTTTTAGTGATAACTCATCAATAAATTTTTTTACTATACCTGCATAATCATAGCTGTTCCACGGAATAAACGGCATATCACTTTCACCAAATCCAGGTAAATCAACTGCTATAACTCTGCACCTTTTTTTTAAAAAATCAAATATAGGCTGCATAGTTTTTATATTTGCTCCCCAACCGTGTAATAGCAAAACATTAGTACCGCAGCCCTCATCTATGTAATTTATTTTAATACCATCAATAACTATATGCATACAAAAACCCCTCTACTATTATATGCAAAATGCTATTAAAGGGAACATAAAAAAGTGAACTACGTTCACTCTCTAATAGGAAATAGAACTTTCCTATTAGATAAAAAAGACTCAGCTGAGTCTTTTTACTTACATATTTAATATAAATTCAGTTTATTTTTAATTGACTAACTCTAATAGACTATCCTTGTTTAAACGGTATTGTTCAAATAAATATGGTATAAAATCCTCAAAAACTGGATATTTATCTCTATTTGAAGTATACTCCTTTAGGGTTTCAATAGTAAATTCAGTTAAATAAAATCCAACTTTTTTATAGTAGGATATGTACGATTTAGCAACATTTTGCCCATACAACTCTTCATAAGCAATTATTGTACAAGCTCTTAAGACCTGTTCGTTAAGAAAATATATGGTTTCAGGATAAGCCATTTCTTTCATCTTTTTTGCAACTGGCATATAAAAATCATCTAACGAATATTTTGAAAAATCATCAGTATATTTTTCTATTGCAGGATTAACATATGAATGACCCCATTCATGTAATGACAAAGTACATATATCAGTACCACTTGAAAAATACGGGTCTGGGGTACCTCCATTTTCCCTTATTATTTGATATACTATTTTGTTTCCATTAGATTTTTCTACAGTTGCTCCGTACCCTCCACCAAAACACATTGCAGGTGCAAATACAAGATGAAATTCATCACTGTTTTCACCATAAAATTCAGTATTCCAATCTACAACTTCTTTTAAATCGACATCCTTCATTGCACGTTCCATGCTTGAAGCTAAAACCTCTCTATTATCCTCAAAAAACTGCAAGAAATTTGATTCCTCTGACAAATCTATCAATGCTAATCTAAATCTTTCAAGAATTTCTTTACCGTTACTTCTACCTATTAAATATTCACTATATTCATTATAAAGATTTAACACAGGTAACTCTCCTAGAGTTAATATAAAAGCAGGTGGTGCGTCATATGTAAACCCCATATTAGTGAGCTCTTGAGCAATTTTTATTGCATCATGCTCCTTATATTGGCTAAAAAATTCCTTTAAATCTCTATAATATTCATTACCACCATTTTTAGGTCCCCTTACATTAATCCATGTAGTTTGTGTTAAAACACCTGATAAAAGTTCAATACTTGGTAGAATTTCTACATAAACATCTTCAGAAGGATTTTCAATTATTGGTTCTGTATATTCTAGCTTAGCTATTTCCTTATTACTTTTTTCCTCACTAACACCACTACTTGATTCAACATCATTAAAATTCTTATCTTTAATATATTTAGTTGAAATAAATAACACTGCTATAGATATAATTGAAAATAACACAATTATATAAAATCTTTTTTTCACAATAAATTCACCTCTTTAAATATTATATTTTTAGATAATATAATTTTATCATTAATTACCAAATTACTCAACTTTAGAATTATATTTAAAAAAAAGACTCTTACGAGTCTTTTTCATCAATCTATTTTAATAAGTTTAATAATATTCCACCATATTGTGCTATTGCTGGTCCGAATACTAATGCTACAATAGTCATAAGTTTAATTAAGATGTTAATTGAAGGTCCTGAAGTATCTTTGAATGGATCTCCTACTGTATCTCCAACAACTGCTGCTTTATGAGCATCACTACCTTTTCCACCATGAAAACCTGATTCAATGTATTTTTTAGCATTGTCCCAAGCTCCACCAGCGTTAGCCATCATTATAGCCATCAATACACCTGTAACTAATGAACCAGCTAATAATCCACCTAATGCTTCTTTACCAAGCAAGAAACCAACTATTAATGGAACTACAACTGCTAAAAGTCCTGGTATAATCATTTCTCTTAATGCTGCCGTTGTACTGATATCAACACATTTTGTATAGTCTGGTTTATCTGTACCCTTCATAATTCCAGGCATTTCTCTAAATTGTCTTCTAACCTCTTCAATCATAGCAAATGCTGCTTTACCAACTGCACTCATAGTGATTGCTGAGAATAAGAATGGTAACATACCACCTATAAATATACCAGCTATAACTGTTGGTTCTATTAAGTTAACACCTGTTTCAGCACTAATACCAACTGCTTGTGTATAGGATGCAAATAGTGCAAGGGCTGTTAAGGCTGCTGATCCTATTGCAAATCCTTTACCTATAGCTGCTGTTGTATTTCCAACAGAGTCAAGTTTGTCTGTGATTTCTCTAACTCCATGAGGTAATTCACACATTTCAGCTATACCACCAGCATTGTCTGCTATTGGTCCATAAGCATCAACTGCAACAGTCATACCTGTTGTTGAAAGCATACCTACAGCTGCAAGAGCTATACCATATAAACCTTGTTCAAAGCTCATTTCACCAAAAGACATACCACATAAGTAATAAGCTGCTATAATTCCTATTGCTAAAACAACAATTGGTAATGCAGTTGATAACATACCTACTGATAAACCACTGATAATTGTAGTAGCTGGTCCAGTTTCTGATTGATCAGCTATACCCTTAACAGGTTTATAATCTCCTGAAGTATAATACTCTGTAATTTTTGCTATTATAAGTCCTACAGCTAAACCTATTACTATTGCAAAGAAAGGTCTAACATCTTGCAATATAGATTTACTTAAGAAGAACGAAGCAACTACTACTATAAGTGAGCTTACGTATGTACCTGCATTTAACGCTTTTTGTGGGTTTCCACCCTCTTTACTTCTAACAAATAATGTTCCTAATATTGATGCAAGTATTCCTACTGCTGGTAATATAAGTGCAAATATAATTCCTCTTCCTTCTGCGAAAGCCACAGCACCTAATGTAATAGCTGATATAATAGAACCAACATAAGACTCGAATAAGTCAGCGCCCATACCTGCAACGTCACCAACGTTATCTCCAACGTTATCTGCTATAACAGCAGGGTTTCTTGGATCATCTTCTGGTATTCCAGCTTCAACCTTACCAACAAGGTCAGCCCCAACGTCAGCAGCTTTTGTATATATACCACCACCAACACGTCCAAATAATGCTATTGAAGAAGCACCTAATCCATAACCTGTTAAATATGTAGCAGCTATATTAGAATCTACTTTTAATATCATTGTAAATAATATCCACAATGCACCTGCTCCAAATAAACCAAGACCAACAACTACCATTCCCATTACCGCTCCACCTGAGAATGCCACATCTAAAGCCTTGTTCATGCCTGATACTCTAGCTGCATTAGCTGTTCTAACGTTCGCTTTTGTAGCAACCTTCATTCCAAAAAGTCCCGCTAATGCTGAGAACATAGCTCCTACTAAAAAGCATAAAGCTGTCTGCCAGTTAATGCCTATCAATAATACTACAAATAAAACTACTGCAAAAATAGCTAATGTCTTATACTCTCTTGTTAGAAATGCCATCGCGCCTTCTTGAATGTAAGAAGCAATTTCTTTCATTCTGTCATTTCCAGCATCTACTTTGTTAATAGTTGATGCCTTATAGAATGCATATAAGAGTGCAATAACTCCAACTATAGGAGCTATTATAAATAATGAATCCATTTTAAAAATTCCTCCAAAAGTTTTTTTATTTAGTTTTTTAAATCTATAATTAAATATATTGCATTTTTCCTACCAACATTTGTTTTAAAAAATTGGTTGGGCATAAAAAAGATGAAAAAACACATAGTTTTTTCGTCCCTTTTTTTGCATATATATAATTATTGTATTGCCACTAGTAATATTGAAGCTATAACGAAAACTATTGCTGATACTGTTGTAGCTTTTTCTAATTTACCTTCAAAACTTCTACCTTTATTTCTTCCCCATATTGATTCCGCTCCGCCTGTTATCTCGCCAGACATTCCAGCTTGTTTACCAGATTGCAATAATATACTCGCAATTAAAACTAAACTAGCAAGTACTAAAAATATTGTAACAATTATTTTCAACATAATGCTTGCCACCTCCTAATTAACTTCTTTTTAACGTATGAATTATATCATAAACTGTATATAAAATCAATATAAATATGTACTTATTTTAATATAGCATTATTAAAAATAATAGATTGTTAAAAAAATATTTTATTATTAACAACTTTATGCATTATTAAGTGATAAATCACATTAATAGAATCTTCTAATATTTACTAAATAAATTAATATTTTTCATTTTTTTCAATAATTAATAAAGTTTTTTATATTTTTTCTTTGACAAATTTCGACATGTATGATATTATAAAAAAGTGAAAACATTTTCACACTCGCGAGTGTTACAAATCTTTTTCATAATATTATATTTTCGCCCGATCTTATTATAATATTATGTCCGAACAAATCATGCTTATTCAAAAAAGAGGAGGAACAATATATGAACAATCAGCAAAACCAAAAGAAAGAACCATCTTTCTTAATTTCTGTTTTACCTGTAATTTTAACTATTATAATTTTGTCTTATTCAATTCTTGTTTTAGAAATTGATATTCACATTCCACTAGTTATAGGTGCTATAATAGCATCAATAATAGCAGTTGTATTTTTAGGATCTAAGTGGAAAGATATCGAACAAGGTATAGTAGAATCTATAATGAGTACAATGCAAGCAATGCTTATACTTGCAGTAGTAGGTTCTTTAATTGGTTCATGGATTATTAGCGGAATAGTACCAACACTTATCTATTATGGTTTACAAATATTATCACCTACATTCTTCCTAGTTGCCTCTGTAATTTTATGTAGTATAGTTTCTTTAGCTACAGGAAGTTCTTGGACAACTGCTGGTACTGTTGGCATAGCACTTATTGGTGTTGCTCAAGGTCTAAACATACCTATTGGATTAGCAGCGGGTGCTATAATATCTGGAGCGTATTTTGGAGACAAATTATCTCCTTTATCTGATACTACTAACTTAGCTCCCGGAGTTGCAGGTGCCAACCTATTTGATCATATTAAACACATGTTATTTACAACATCAATTTCATATGGTATAACATTAGTAATTTTTGCGATAATCGGATTTAAATTTGCCGGTCAGCAGCTTGATTCAAGCTCAATTAATGAATTATTGACTGTAATTAGTGCAAATTATACTATATCACCAGTTCTTTTATTAGTTCCTGTCGCAGTTATAGTAATGGTTGCATTAAAAGTTCCTGCACTTCCTGGTCTTATTGCCGGTATTGCTCTTGGTTGTATATGTGCTCTTACATTCCAAAATGCTAGCTTATTTGGAGTATTTGATTCCATGATGTACGGTGTAACTTCAGAAACTGGTAACGCAATGGTTGATGAATTACTAACCAGAGGTGGTATGCAAGGTATGATGTGGACTATTTCACTTATCATGTGTGCATTAACATTTGGTGGAGTATTAGAGAAAACTGGAATGCTTGGTTGTATAGCAGAAAAGCTATTAGGCTTAGCAAAGAAAACTGGTTCTTTAATTTTGGTAACTGTTGTATCATGTTTATTCATCAACATATTAGCAGGAGACCAATACTTAGCTATAGCTCTTCCTGGTAAAATGTACAAGGATGAATATAAAAAGCGTGGGTTAGCTCCTCGTAACTTATCACGTGCTCTTGAGGATTCAGGCACTGTTACTTCAGCACTAATTCCTTGGAACACATGTGGAGCTACAATGTCAACATTCTTAGGAGTTCCAACAGCATCTTACTTTATGTATTGCTTCTTTAACATATTAAGCCCAATAGTATCCGTTATAGCTGGTTATACAGGATTTACAATTATGAAGCTTGAGGATGACCCTTCAGCTGAAGAATATAAAGGAAAAAAAGCAACAGCATAAAAACAATAAAAATAATTTTATAATTAAAAGTTCAAGAATAAAAAATGCTAAGCACATTTAATTTCAAAACTAGATGCTTAGCATTTATTTATTCTATATTATTTTTTAATGTTATAAAATACATCAAGACCTTTATATTGTGCTGATGCGCCTAACATTTCTTCTAGTCTTAATAATTGATTGTATTTTGCAACTCTATCTATTCTTGATGGAGCTCCTGTTTTTATTTGTCCTGCATTAACAGCTATAACTAAATCCGCAATTATAGAATCGTCAGTCTCTCCCGAACGATGAGAAACTACCGCAGTATAACCAGCTATTTTAGCCATTTCTATTGCATCTAAAGTTTCAGTTATTGTTCCTATTTGATTTAACTTAATTAATATAGAGTTCGCTACTCCTTCATTAATTCCTTTTTGTAACCTTTCTGTGTTAGTTACAAATAAGTCATCACCAACTAATTGGATTTTTTTACCAAGTCTTTCAGTTAAATTAGCCCAACCTATCCAGTCTTCCTCGTCCATACCATCTTCTATTGAAATAATTGGATATTTACTAACTAAATCAGCATAGTAATCAACCATTTGTGCTCTATTAAATGATTTTCCTTCACCAGATAAGTTATACATTTGTGTTTCTTTATCATATAATTCAGTTGCAGCAACATCAAGAGCTAACATAATATCTTTTCCAGGAACGTATCCTGCTTTTTCAATAGCCTCTACAATTGTTTTTAATGCTTCTTCATTAGATGTTAAATTTGGTGCAAAACCACCCTCATCTCCAACGGCAGTATTTAAGCCTTTTGACTTAAGAACGCTTTTTAAACTATGGAAAATCTCAGCTCCCATTCTTAACGCCTCTTTAAAGCAACATGCGCCTACTGGCATAACCATAAATTCTTGAATATCTACGTTATTATCCGCATGTTGTCCGCCGTTTAGTATGTTCATCATTGGAACTGGTAAAACTTTTCCATTAACTCCACCTAAGTATTGGTACAGTGGTAAACCAAGTGTATTTGCAGCCGCTTTTGCTACTGCCATAGAAACACCTAATATTGCATTAGCTCCTAATTTACCTTTATTATGTGTTCCATCTAGTTCAATAAGTCTAGAGTCAATTGCAACTTGTTCTAAAGCATCCATACCTATTATTTCTGGAGCTATTATGTCATTTACATTAGATACAGCCACAGAAACACCTTTTCCAAGGTATCTTGACTTATCATTATCTCTTAATTCTACTGCTTCAAAAGCACCTGTTGATGCTCCTGATGGAACTCCAGCACGTCCAAATCCGCCACTTTCAGTCCAAACCTCAACTTCTACTGTTGGATTTCCTCTTGAATCTAATATTTCTCTTGCATGAATATTTGATATTATAGTCATTTTATCCTCCTATTATGCCACTTCGTGGCATCATAGTGTGAATGATTTTTTTCACACTATCCTTCAAATAATTTATTATTGATTTAATATTTAATTTCTATCTTAAATTAAAAATTAATGTACTATTAAAGAATTACCTGTCATTTCTTTTGGAATTTGTATCTTCATAATTTCAAGCAATGTAGGTGCAATATCTGCTAATACACCATCTTCTCTCAATTCATATATTCTATTATTATCTACTAATATAAAAGGCACTCTATTAGTTGTATGAGCTGTAATAGGCATAGATGTATTTTCATCTATCATAGTCTCACTATTGCCATGATCAGCTGTAATTACTGCCACACCACCTGCTTTTATTATAATATTTACTATTTCACCAAGACATTTATCTACTGTTTCTATAGCCTGAACAGTAGCACCAAAATCCCCTGTATGTCCTACCATATCAGGATTTGCAAAGTTTAATATTATTACATCATATTTATTTTTATCTATTTGTTTAATTACTTCATCCTTAAGTTCAAAAGCACTCATATCAGGCTTCATATCATATGTTGCTACCTTTGGAGAAGGAATAAGTACTCTATCTTCATTTTCATATGGTGCTTCAACTCCACCATTAAAGAAAAATGTAACATGAGCGTATTTTTCAGTTTCAGCAATTCTTAATTGCTTCAAGCCTTTTTTGCTTATGTATTCACCAAATGTATTTTCAATACTTTCAGGTAAGTATGCAACATCAACATTTTCTATAGTTTTATCATATTGTGTCATACATACAAATTTAACGTTTAACTTTTCTCTTTCAAACGCATCAAAATTATCATCTACAAATGCTCTAGTTATCTGTCTAGCTCTATCTGGTCTGAAATTATAAAAGATTATACCATCCCCAGCTTCTACTAAACCTAATTTAGAATCTCCTTGATTAATTAAAATAGGTTTAATAAATTCATCTGTTATATTTTTGTTATATGATTCTTCAATAGCCAGGACAGGATTATCTCTGACTATTCCTAATCCACAAGTTAAAGCATCATATGCCTCTTCTACTCTTTCCCATCTTTTATCTCTATCCATAGCGTAGTATCTTCCCATAATTGAAGCAATATTACCTACACCAATTTCATCAATTTTATCTTGAAGCTTTTTAATAAATTTTACACCACTTGTAGGAGAAACATCTCTTCCATCCATGAAACAATGAATTTGAACATTTTTAACATTTTTATCTTTGCACAACTGTAAAATTGCATATAAATGTTCTATATGACTATGTACGCCTCCATCTGAAAGCAAACCAAAAAGATGTAATGTTTTATTATTATCATTAACATAATCTATAGCCTTATTTAGGGCAACATTTTTAAAAAATTCTTTTTCTCTTATTAATTTTGTTATTTTTGTTAACTCTTGGTACACAATTCTTCCTGCACCAATATTAGTGTGTCCTACCTCTGAATTACCCATCTGACCATCTGGCAATCCAACATCTTCACCACTTGCTGAAAGTGTAGTATTAGAATATTTACTTAATAATATATCATAATTAGAAGTTTTTGCTATATTTACTGCATTGCCATAATAATCTTCACCTACGCCTAATCCATCTAGGATAATCAAAGCTGTTAATTTTTTCATATTTCATCTACTCCTAGTAATTTATTATCTTGATAAATTCATCTGCCTTTAAGCTAGCTCCACCTACTAAGGCACCATCTATGTCAGACTCGGCCATTATTTCAGAAGCATTGCTACCTTTTACACTTCCACCATATTGTATTATTATATTTTCACTTACACTATCGTTATACAACTCTTTAATAACACTTCTTATGTAAGAAATTATTTCATTAGCTTGCTTACTAGTTGCAGTTTTCCCTGTACCAATTGCCCAAACAGGTTCATATGCAATAACAATATTTTTTAAGCACTCAATATTTATATCATGAAGTCCATTAATAATTTGTGATCTTACAGTTTCTTTTTCAGCATTAGCCTCTCTTTGCTCTAAAGTTTCTCCAACACACAATATCGGCTTTAAATTAAATTTTAATGCAGTTTTTATTTTTTTATTCAAAAATTCATCACTTTCGCTAAAATACTGCCTTCTTTCAGAATGACCTATTAATACGTAATCAACACCAATATCCTTAAGCATAATAGCTGAAATTTCTCCTGTATAGGCACCACTTTCTTCAAAGTGCATGTTTTGAGCACCTAATTTAATCTTTGAACCATTTAAAACTTTTTTCAAAGCATATAGTGCTGTAAAAGGAGCACAAATTAATATTTCTCTATTTTTATCAAATTCTTTTGAAAATTCTACTAAATTATTAGCTAAATCCAAGCTTTCTTCAATAGTATTATTCATTTTCCAATTTCCTGCAATTAATGGAACTCTCATGTCTATCCTCCAATCTTCTTCTATTTATTGTCTACAGCATCAATACCTGGTAGTATTTTTCCTTCCAGATATTCTAATGATGCCCCACCACCAGTAGAAATATGTGTTATTTTATCAGCAAGACCTATTTTTTCTACTGCCGCTGCGCTATCTCCACCACCTACAATTGAAGTTGCTTCTGTATTATTAGAAATTGCAAGTGCTATACTATTTGTACCCTTTGCAAAGTTATCCATTTCAAAAACTCCCATTGGTCCATTCCAAATAATAGTTTTAGAATTTTTTATAACATCACTAAATAAATCAATTGTTTTTTGTCCTATATCTAATCCCATGTAATCATCTGGGATATTATCTATATCAACAGTATAAAAATCAGTTTCATTTTTAAACTCTTTAGCTACAACAGTATCTAATGGCAAATATATTTTAACATTATTATTCTTAGATTTCTCTAGAATATTTTGAGCTAGTTCAATTTTATCTTCTTCTAGTAATGATTTACCTACATTTTTACCCATTGCTTTTAGAAATGTATACATCATACCGCCACCAATTATTATATTGTCAGCAATATTTAATAAATTTTCTATAACAGCTATTTTATCTGAAACCTTAGCACCACCAAGTATTGCAGTTAACGGTCTTTCTGGGTTTGATAAAGCCTTACCCATAACAGAAATTTCTTTTTCAACTAAAAAACCTACTGCCGATGGTAAAAATTTACAAACTCCTGCATTGGAGGAATGTGCTCTATGGGCAGTTCCAAATGCATCATTTATATAAATATCTGCTAAAGATGCTAAATTCTTAGCAAGTTCTTCGCCATTTTTAGTTTCTTCTTTTTTGTATCTTGTATTTTGTAAAAGCATAATTTGTCCTGGTTGTAATTTAGCTGCATCCGCTTTTACCTTATCGTCTACTACTACATCACAATCTTCAAATATAACTTCTTTTTTCGTTAATTCTTCAAGTCTTTTAGCTACTGGCAATAAAGAATATTTAGGATTTGGTTCTCCATCAGGTCTACCCAAATGAGACATTAATATTACTGCTGCACCATTATCTAATAAATAATTAATAGTTGGAAGAGCACTTGTAATTCTAATATCATCAGTTATATTCATATTCGAATCAAGTGGAACATTAAAATCACATCTTACTAACACTTTTTTGTTTTGAACGTTAATATCCTTTAATCCTTTTTTATTCATCTCTAACTCCTTGATTTTATATTTATTAATGTTATTTTTTTAATATTATTTAATAATGTTGTTTATACTTTTACATTTTACCTCTTTATTAAGAAAAGTGCAATCTTAAATATGATATAATTGCACTTTTAACACATACTATTTAATTATTATCACCCATTTATGTTAAACTATAAATGTTTATAGCTATCTCATTATAATGTAAGATTTTTACTTGAGATTAATATTAGCAAGATGCTTAACAGTTCTAACCAATTGAGCTGTATAAGACATTTCATTATCATACCATGCAAACACTTTAACCATTTGCTCCCCATCTACTTCCATGGTTTTTGTAGATAATGCATCAAAAACACTTCCATATCTACTTCCTATAACATCACTTGAAACTATTGGATCTTCAGTATATCCTAAAGTTTCATTAGAAGCTTTTTTAACAGCAGCATTTATTTCCTCAACAGTAGTATATTTCTTAAGTTGTACTACTAAATCAACAATTGAACCTGTTATAGTAGGAACTCTTAATGCAACACCATCTAGTTTACCATTAAGCTCTGGTAACACAAGTCCAACAGCTTGAGCTGCTCCAGTTGACGACGGTACAATATTGGCTGCTGCTGCACGACCTCTTCTTGAATAAATTCCTTTAGGATGAGGTAAATCTAAAATACTTTGATCATTTGTATAAGCATGAACTGTAGTCATATATCCCTTTACTATGCCAAACTCATCATTTAACACCTTTGCAACAGGAGCTAAACAATTTGTTGTACAACTTGCAGCGGATACTACTGTTTCACTTCCATCTAATATTTCATGATTTACATTATAAACAATCGTTTTTACATCTCCTGATGCTGGTGCAGATATAACTACTTTTTTAGCTCCAGCTTTTATATGCTTTTCAGCTTTTTCTTTTGATGTAAATCTTCCTGTACATTCTATTACAATATCTATACCTAGTTTAGCCCATGGTAAATCTTCGGGTTCTTTCTCTGCGTAAATTGTAATTTCTTTTCCGTCAACTACAATTTTATCATCATGATGTGATATTTTATCAACCATAAAATTGCCCTGTGCTGTATCATATTTTAATAAATACGCTAAGCTCTCTGCATCTGTTAAATCATTTATTGCCACAATATCAAATTCACTACTTTCACTTAATAACCTAAATGCCAATCTTCCTATTCTACCAAATCCATTAATTGCAACTTTAATCATTTTAAATCCTCCGCTTTTTCATTAAACTCTAATATTTTATTTGCTGTTATTTCATCTGTAACTAAAGTAAAATTTTTATAAAAATTTGAAAATGCTGTTATAACCTTTGCTTTTTCTTCCCCTACAGCTACTGCAACAGAATGTTCAACTTTTTTTATGTTATCAATGGTTATACCCACTGAGTTCATCTGCAATTTAACTTCACCGCTATTATCAAAAAAATATCCGAATGTTTCTGCTACTAATTTTTCTTCTTTTATAGCTTTTAATGTTTCAAAATCAGCCTTCCTTCTAATTGCCATATCGTACGCATCTCCTAATCCAAATATTAAAAGATTCACATTATTTATACATTCTAGAACATCACGTATTGATTCATTTTCCTTTATAGCATGTAATTCGCTTTCATTTAAATCATCAGGTATATGCAGCATTTTGTAGTTTGCATTAAATTTTTGCGCCAAATTAAATGCTACCGTATTTGCTTGCAATCTAATTTCTTCATTTAACGCTCCTCTGGCAGGAACTATTGTTATGTTTTTTAAATTGCTTTTTTTCTTCATTTGACTCGCAACTAAAGCCATTGTTGTTCCGCCAGCAATACCTACAATGTAGTTATCTTTTATTTTGTCACTTATGACATTTGCCGCTTTTTTACCTAAATTGGCAAACCCATGTTCGTCTTTAGAAGTATTGCCTGAAACAATTATTACTTCCCTTATTCCTAGCATGTTTTCAAGTGCTTTCTCTAAACTTGAAAGATTTTTTAGATCATGCATTAATTCGTCTAAGTCAATTAATAAATCTTTCCCTAAATCAGTTAAAATCATTCCTGAACTTATAATATCAATAAATTCCATCTCTTTTAGTTTTTCAACTTCAGTTCGTACTATTTTTTCAGTCTTATTAAGTTTATTAGCTAATGTTCTTCTTCCAATAGGCTGATTAACCTCTATTGTTCTGAGAATATCATATCTAGAATTGATTGTTTCAATAATTTCAGGAACTATTTGTTTTTGTACTTCTAAAATTTTCTTGCAATCCATTCATTCACCTCTGGGATTTTTAAACTTGGGACTTATTAAGTCCCTGTTTACATTTTTAGTCCCAAGTATATTATAACATGATCATTAATTAATGCAATACAAAAACAAAAAAAACGATGAAAAATATCACCGTTTCTTTTTTTGTATTTATAGGTTATTTGCACAAAAGTCTTGCGGTTCTAATTAATTGAGCTGTATATGACATTTCATTGTCATACCAAGCAATAATTTTAACCATTTGTTTTCCATCAACTTCTAATAAACTAGTAGACAAACCATCTACTACACTTCCAAAATGACTTCCTATTATATCACTTGATACTATAGGATCTTCTGTATATCCTAAAGTTTCATTTGAAGCAGTTTTAAATGCGTTATTTATCTCTTCAATCGTCGCATTATTTTTTAATTCAACAACTAAATCTACTACTGAGCCTGTTATAGTTGGAACTCTTAATGCCATTCCATCTAACTTACCCTTTAATTCCGGTAAAACTAAACCTAATGCTGATGCAGCTCCAGTAGATGCCGGTACAATATTGTTTGCTGCTGCACGTCCACGTCTTGAGTTAATTCCTTTTTTATGTGAATTATCAAGTATGTTTTGGTCATTTGTATATGCATGTACAGTTGTCATAAAACCTTTTACTATGCCAAAATTATCATTTAAAACTTTAGCAACTGGTGCTAGGCAGTTTGTTGTACATGATGCTCCTGACACTACCTTGTCTTCTGATGTTAAAGTCTCATGGTTTACATTATATACTATTGTTTTTAAATCACCTTTACCAGGCGCTGAAATTAGTACTTTTTTAGCTCCGGCTTCTATGTGCTTTTCTGCATCTTCTTTTTTTACAAATTTACCTGTGCATTCTATAACTAAATCTATATTCAAAGCTTTCCAAGGGCAATTTGCTGGTTCTCTTTCCGCAGAAACTTTTATTTCTTTACCATCAACTATTATTGAATTCTCTGTATGAGAAATTTTATCTGTTTTATAATTGCCGTGAGCAGAGTCATATTTTAATAAATATGCTAATGTGTCCGCTCCAGAAGATGTATTAATTGCCACAACATCAAAATCATTGCTGTCTAGCATTAATCTGCATGCTAATCTTCCTATTCTTCCAAATCCGTTAATTGCTACTCTTATCATAATAACCTCCAGAAACATATATTTTATATATAGTATGTATTATTTGTCGTAATTCCTTTTTTATTATAACATATATTTTCCATTATGCAACTTATTTTATAAGTTAATATTAAATAATACTTAAAATTTAATTGTTTATTAGGCCAAAAAAAGCTACAAGACAACTTTTTGTTGTCTTGTAGCTTTTTAGGTTTATTAGGGATGTTTTATTTTGATAATAACTTAACTCCAACATAATTTGGATATGCTAATGGATTAACATAATATCCCTCAACATATTTTCCTACTAATCTTCTTAATTTTGATGCATACTGAGGAGATACTGGTGATTCTTCAAGTAATATTTTTTCTGCTTTAACATATAATTCAGCTCTTTCTTGATCATCTGTAGCAGCCTTGGCATCATCTACTAGCTTTGCATATTCTTTTGCTTTATCATCTGCCCAATGTATTTTAGATTCGCCATAATATCCGTCTTCATAATGATAATTATCTAAGAAGTTACTTGGATCATCATAGTCAGCAGTCCAACCACCTTGTGCTATTTGATAATCACCTGCATCAATTAAATCATACATTATATTCCACTCAGTCATGTCAATAACGAATTTAATTCCTAAATTTGTTTCTAGGTTTTGTTTCATCCATTCAGCAGTTTTCTTACTAAATTCTGTTGTTCCTCTAGTCATATAGTGTATTTCAAGTTTAGAAGGATCTTCACCTAACCCTAATTCCTTCATACCTTCTATTAACAACTCTTTTGGATCATATTTGTCCTTTAAATTTTTAATATATTCATTTTCATTTTTTACTGCTTCTGAATAGTTTAATTTACCTATACTTGTTACAGATGGAACCATAGAGTATAGAGGTATAGATACACCCTCTAGTGCCTCTTCATTATATTTTTCTCTATCAAAAGCCAATGATATAGCTAATCTTATCTTTTGATTTTTCATTATTGGGTCTGCACAGTTAAATATAAAGTTTTCTACTGCAGGAAATTGCATTTCATAAACATCGTAAATACCAGTAGCATCAACTACTGAATTCCATTGAGGGTTATCTAGTCCGGCAATATCTACTTCATTAGCTAATAACGCTTGTGCAACTGCATTTGTTTCTTTTATTATCTGTCTAGTTACCTTAGTTAAATACACTTCATCTTTATTCCAATAATTATCATTTTTCTCATATATCATACTTGAACCTGGATCCCAAGTTTTTAATATATAAGCGCCATTTCCAACTGTTTTGTCAGGAGTTGAACCATATTCCGTACCATATTTTGCAATTAAATCTTCTCTAACTGGGCAATATGTAGGAAAACCTGCAAATTGTAAAAAGAATGGTGATGGACTTTCTAGTGTCATTTCAAATGTATAGTCATCTTTAGCTTTAACTCCTAATTCTTCAAGAGGTAACTCTCCAGCATATACTTTAGCACCATTTTTTATTACGCTCTCTACCATCCATGTATAAGAAGCACCGGTAGCTTGGTCAAATGTTCTTCTCCATGTATATTCAAAATCCTTTGCTGTTACAGGAACGCCATCTGCCCATTTGGCATCTTTTCTTAAATGGAAAGTATAAACTAATCCATCATCACTAACATCCCAAGATTCTGCAACACCTGGTACAATACTTGTTCCACCAGTTTCATTTGCAACAACTGAAACCAAATTTTCATATACTAAAGCTTGACCACCCCAGTTTGGTGTTGAACTTGCCATAGCAGGGTCCATAGTCAAAACATCTGAATTTGTGGCAAAAATTAATTCCTGTTTATCTGCCAATTTTTCCTCTTTCTGATCATCTTTTGTAGTTTCATTATCTGAGTCATTTGTTTTTGTTCCATTATCTGCATTAGAACTTGTTGGCTCATTTTTGCCACATCCTACTACAGAGAACATCATTACTAGTGCTAGTAATAAACATACTATTCTTTTTGCTTTCATAATTTCTTAATTCCTCCCATTTTTATTACATTGTTGTTTTTTATATAATGGCCTTTGCCAAAATATCAATAGAATTATTTACCGGTCAGATGGCATGCTACAAAATGTCCACTTTCTACCTCTACTAACTTAGGTGTTTCTTGTTTGCATATATCTTTTACTACTTTACATCTACCCGCAAATCTACATCCAGGTTTTGGATTGATAGGACTTGGTATTTCACCTTCAATGGCTACACGTTTTTTCTCTCTTTCAACATTAGGGTCAGGTATTGGAATAGCAGACATAAGTGCTTTGGTATATGGATGTAATGGATTATGATATATTTCTGAACTTTTTGCTAGTTCAACCATATTTCCAAGATACATTACTCCAACCCTATCTGATATGTGCTTAACCATTGATAAGTCGTGCGCAATAAATAAATACGTTAACCCTAAATCTTTTTGTAGTTTAATAAGTAAATTAATAACCTGAGCTTGTATAGAAACATCAAGAGCAGAAATTGGCTCATCACAAACTATAAAATCTGGCTCTATAGCTAAAGCTCTGGCAATACCAATTCTTTGTCTTTGACCACCAGAAAATTCATGAGGAAATCTTGAGGCGTGTTCTGCATTTAATCCTATAATATCAAGCAGCTCATATATCCTATCAGACCTACCTTTACCAGTATATAAATTATGTATATCAATACCCTCGCCAATTATATCCCCAACAGTCATTCTTGGATTTAACGATGAATATGGATCTTGAAATATAATTTGCGCACGTCTTGTAAATTCATATCTTTCTTTTCTATTTAACTTGTTAATATCTACACCATCATATACTATATCTCCCGAGGTAGCAGGATATAATCCCATTATGGTTTTACCACAGGTTGTTTTACCACATCCAGACTCTCCAACAAGTCCTAATGTTTCACCCTTGTAAATATCGAAGCTTATTCCATCAACAGCTTTTAAAATTGCTTTTTTACCAACCTTAAAATGCTTTTTTAAATCTTTTACTTGTATAAGTACTTCTTTAGTCTCTGCCATACCTTACCTCCTACTCAGCCTTTTGGAATTTTTCATGTAACAACCAGCACTGTGCTTCATGAGTATCACTAAATTTATAAACACTTGATTCTTTCATTCTACAAATTCTCATGCCATATTCACATCTAGCTGCAAAAGGACATCCTACTGGAGGGTTTGTCAAATCCGGTGGTGTTCCAAGTAAAGAATATAAATTCTGCTTATTTTTCATGTCTAAAGTTGGTACTGATTTAAGCAATGCAATCGTATACGGATGCTTAGGATTGTAGAAAATTTCGTCCACTGTTCCTCTTTCAACTATTTTTCCTGCATACATTACCTGTATTTTATCAGCATGCGCTGCAACTACTCCTAAATCATGAGTAACAAGCATAATAGATGTATTTAACTTTTTCTTAATATCACTCATTAGCTCCATAATTTGCGCTTGAATTGTTACATCTAGTGCTGTTGTTGGCTCATCAGCAATCAATATATCTGGACAACAAGCAAGTGCTATTGCAATAACAGCTCTTTGTCTCATACCACCAGAAAATTCGTGTGGATATTGTTTTATTCTAAGCTCTGGATTAGGAATTTTTACTAAATCTAATAATTCAAGAACGTCTTTTTTTATTTCTTGTCTAGATTTATTAGTATGTAGCTTCATTCCTTCAGCAATTTGATCACCTATTCGCATAGTAGGATTTAATGATGTCATAGGATCTTGGAATATCATTGATATTTCGTTCCCTCTAACCTTCATCATTTCTTTTTCATTTAATTTTAATAAGTCTCTGCCATTAAGAATAATTTCCGATTTTTCACCTAGACTTGATGTATATGGTGACAATATGTTGATGATAGCCTTAGATGTAACTGTTTTACCACAACCTGACTCTCCAACTATTGCAAGCGTTTCGCCTTTATCCAAATCAAAACTTATATCTCTAACCGCCTGTACAGTACCTGCATATGTTTTAAATGATACTCTAAGATTTTTAACTTCTAGTATTTTATTGTTCATATCATTACCTCCTTAGTTTTGGATCAAGTGCATCTGTTAATCCATCACCAACCAAATGGAATGATAAAACCGTAAGGATTATGAATACACATGGAAAAAACAACTGATATGGATGAAACATTAGCTGACCTTGGTATAGTGATGCCAATGCACCCCAACTTGTTTTTGGTGGTCTAACTCCAAGTCCTATATAGCTTAGAAATGATTCAGAAAATATAAATCCAGGTACTGATAAAGTAATGTTAACCATTATTACACCTAATGTGTTTGGTAACAAATGCTTTATAATAATTCTTTTTGTATTAGCTCCTAGGGCTTTAGCTGCTGCAACAAAATCTTGATTTTTTATCTGTAATATTTGTCCTCTTACGACCCTGGTTGTACCAATCCATGATGTAAGTGTTAAGGCAAAAACTAGTGAGGCAAGAGAGCGTCCAAGTAAAAATGATAATATAATAACCAAAACTAAGTAAGGAATACTACCTATAATTTCAACTACTCTCATAATTAAATCATCAACCTTACCACCTATAAAGCCTGCTAATCCTCCAAATACTGTCCCGATAATAAAACTTACCAATGTACACGAAATACCTATAATAATTGAAATTTGTCCACCCACACATACTCTAGTAAATATATCTCTGCCCATTTCATCTGTACCAAACCAATATTCTGCATTTGGCTTTAGGTTTTTAACCTCATAATTTATAAATTCATAATCTTTTCCTGATATAATTGGCCCAAAAATAACCAGCAATATAACCACGGAAATTATCGCTAAACCAATCATTGCCAAAGGATTTCCTCTAAATCGTCTCCATACATCCTGCCAAAATGTCAAACTTGGCTTGCTTATTTTTTCAGCATCTAAGCCTTTTGTACCTATTACTTCGCATAACTCGTCAGTTAGTACAATATCATTCTCTATGTTTTCATTAATCAAAATTTTTTCGCTCATTATTTATCCTCCCATCGAACTAATCTGCTAATCTTATTCTTGGGTCAACTAGTCCATATAAAATGTCAACAAAGAATAATGATACGATATATGTAAATGCAAAAAATACAGTCATACCTAAAATCATTAATGAGTCAGTATCAGATACAGCTTTTACATAGTGTTGACCCATGCCTGGTACAGAGAAAAAGTTTTCTATAACCATAGCTCCCCCAAATATATTGCCAATTGCAACTGGAACCATAGTAACTATAGGTAAGATTGCATTTCGAAAAACATGTTTAAATACTAATCTTGTTTTTCCAACTCCTTTTGCTTTAGCAGTCTCAATGTAGTCCTCATTTAATACTGAGATTGTACTATTTCTCATATATTTAGAGTATGTAGCAATACCAGGTATTGAATAAGCAGCTACTGGCAAGATAAAATGTTGCCATTTTCCCCATCCAAGTATTGGAGCTAATTTAAATTTAAATGCTATGTAATACTGTAATAATGCACAAAATACAAATGCTGGTATACATATTGCAAATACAATTAAAACACTTATAAGTCTGTCTAAAACTCTTCCTCTATTAAGACCACACAGCATACCCAAGAGAACACCAATAACTACTTGTATGATTACTGCAAGTCCCCCTATTTTAGCTGAAACTAATGCCGCAGTTTTTAATAGCGTGTTTACATTTCTTCCATCATAAATTACTGATGAACCCAAATCGAATTTAGTTAATAAATTTTTCATATAAGAAAAATATCTAACATACATGGGCTCATTCAGTCCGTATTTTTTTTCAAGGATAACCTTTGCCGACTGTGGTAGCTGATTAACTTTTGCAGCAATTGGGTCGCCAGGTTTCATGCTTATAATAAAGAATGATAAAGTGGTTATTATAAGCAACGAAATTATCGCGTAACCTAGCCTTTTCAAAATAAATTTTGCCATACAACTCCTCCAAATATAACTTTTTTAGTAATGAATTTTTATAACATATATTTATAAATGCAATTACCATACCAATATATTTTGGTACATTCTATTAATATTTCTATTATTTTCTTGATAACGTTTTTCTTGAAATTTGAACATAAAAAAAGGAATTTAATTTCCATTTGATTAGATTTAAATTCCTCTGATTTTTGTTTTGTACTTTTTTTAAGCACTTATTGTATTGATTATGGTGTTTTGTCTCAATTTTAGTCTGTAATTAACTGCTAAATACTAATCTCAGTTAGTATTTATATACTATTTCACCATTTATAATAGTAAAAATTGTTTTTGCATTTGTATCTAGTCCAGGTGTACCTTTAAAAATTGCTATATCAGCATCTTTACCAATCTCCAAAGAACCTAATCTATCTTCTACACCTAATACACGTGCTGCATTTATAGTTACCATTCTAAGAGCTCTATTAATTTTTACGCCCTCTCTAACCGCTTCTCCAACATGATTGATAAGTGTTTCTACACTTAGTATAGGTGCATCTGTAACAAGCGCAACATTTACTCCTCTATCATCTAGTTCCTTTACTGACTCAACATCAATTTTTCTTCTTTCTCCTGCGCCAGTTCTATATGTTGCAATTGGTCCATAACATATATCACAGCCGCTTTCAACTATTTCATCCATATAGTCAGTTGCACCCCAAGCGTGTTCAAGAGAAAAATGAACTCCAAATTCCTTTGCTATTTCAATAGCTGTAAGCATATCATATTGTGTACAATGCATCTTAAATGGAATTTCATTTTTAAGTGCAGGTATTATAGCTTCCAGGTCAGCATCATATTTAGGATTTTCACCCTTATTCTTTTTTTCCATATAGTCCTTAGCTTTATTTAGTATATCTCTTAACACATGAGCTACACCCATTCTAGTCATCGGCATTCTTCCTTTATGACCCCACGTATTTTTAGGATTGCCACCAAAGGCAATTTTAAGAGCGCAAGGAGCTTTTATGGTCATATCAAATATATTATCTCCATATGTTTTTGCAGCAAAAGGCAAACCACAAATTACATTACCACTACCTGGTGTTAATAGAACAGATGTTATACCATTTTGATAATAGAATTTAAACTCTCTTGCAGTTGCATCTGTACTATATTGTGCATTTATAGCTGGAGTATTTGGGCTTGTCATTTCATTTGCATCATCATTTCCTGCATCAGTATTGAAATCAAACATACCTACATGTGAGTGTGCGTCTATAAGTCCAGGTAACACAACTAAACCGCTAGCATCAATTATCTCAGCATCTGAATCGTTGATTTGAGATTCCATCGCCTTAATTTTGCCGTCTTCTAATAATATGTCTCCCTTAAAGAACTCCTTATCACCTGTAAGCATAGTATATGCATTAGCATTTTTTATTAGTATTTTTTTCATATTATAGTACACTCCTTCCATTTACAATGCAAACCTCTACTCTTGCATCGTAGGTTTTTATAGGATTATTTGAGTATACAACTATATCTGCATGCTTGCCTTCCTCTATTGTTCCTATAACATCATCTACACCTAGCATTTTTGCTGGGTATAAAGTCATCATTTTTACTATATCTTCAGCTTCTATACCAGCTTTAAACATTTCAATAGCATCCCATAAATAAACCTCTCTACCTTCAGAATAGCCTTTAGCTGTTGTAGTGAAGCTTACTAGCTTATTGTTATCAAGCAAAGTTTGAACCTTTGATAAATCAACATTATATCTACCTGTTGCTGAAAGATTTGTAACATTGCCAAATATAACTCCCTCAGCATTTTCCACTAAACTATCTACACATCTATCAAACTCAAATGCATCTGTTACATAATAGTTTATCTTTTCATATTGCTTTAATAGATGAATCAAGCCTTCTATTTCATGTTTAGTAATTGCAGCTATAAATATAGGCATTTCACCGTCTATTACCTTTTTAATAATTTTTTGCTTATCATCGTAATCTTTTTCATCTGTTACAGAAACACTATGTAAAGCATTTTCTAATATATTGAATACTCCCATTTTTGTTTTAGGAAGTATATCCTTCTTGCCATAAGTATCTCTTACGCTATCAGTTACACTACACTTTAAGACTACTTTTTCCCTTAAGTATCTTTCACTATATTTAAATGCTGGTGTCTTAAATACGGCAACTTGTCCACCCATAACATTAGAGTTTGTAGGCGATAATCCAATTGTTGTAATTCCACTTAAGTAAAACTTTTGCATGCTTATCTCATCTGGATCAACACTGTATCTTATATTTAATTCAGGTGTTAATGTATCTGTTGCTTCTTGATTGTCCATATATGATGTTGGTATACCCATTGCACCTATTGATGATAAAGGATCTATAAAGCCAGGAAAAACCTCTTTATCAGTTACATCTATTACTTCTGCACCATCACATTGTAAATTTTGACCTACTTTTTTAATTATGTTATTTTCAACCATAATGTCATAATTACTTAAAACTTCACCGTTTCCTATATGAACATTACCATTTTTTAATATTATCATATTATCCTCCCATTATGTCACCAAGTGGTGGCATCACATGAAAAATCGTTTTTTGATTTTTCCATAGCGTGAATGTCTTTTTTCACGCTTTTCTCTTTCTAAATAATAACAAGGGTGCTTTTTTACAAAAGCCCCCTTATTACATTTTCTAAAATTATTTTTTTGTACTATTTTCCTGAAGTATAAATATTAGTATAATCTGTAGCTGAGTGAGGAGTTACATAGTATCCTTCTACATAATTAGCTAAGAAAGTGTTTGAATTAAATACAAATGTAGGTACTATAACACCTGTTCCAACTAATAATTCTTCAGCTTGTAAGAATAATTCAGCTCTTTTTTGATTATCAGTTTCGTTTGAAGCTTGAACTAATAATTCATGATACTTATCAGCATCTTTTCCTGTCCAACCAGATTTTGAGCTATTGAAGTATCCATCAATTGGATCATATATTTGTAATAATGCGTTTGGATCGTTGTAGTATGGTCCCCAACCAGCAGCACAAATATCATAATCCCCAGCGTCTACTTTGTCCCACATGATGTTCCATTCCATCATGTCTATAGTAATTCTAACACCTAAAGTTTCTTCCCAAGTTTGTAATAACCATTCAGCTAATTTCTTACTAAACTCAGTAGTACCTCTAGTTGCATATCTAACTTCCATCTTAGATGGATCTGGATCTAATCCTTCTTCTTTAAGTCCTTCTATTAAAAGAGCTTTTGGATCAGGATATTCTGCTTGAAGTATTTTTATAATGTCGTTTTTGCCTTCTACTCTTTCGCTATAAAGCTCATCTCCAACATTTGTTACAGGTGGCATCATAGAGTATAATGGTGTACATTTTCCATTGTTTATATCTTCGTTTAATTTCTCTCTATCAATTGCTAAAGAAAATGCTAATCTTATCTTAGGGTTTTTAAAATATTTATTAGCACAGTTAAATCCAAAGAACTCAGGAGCATTTCCAGGAGTTGTAACTTGCTTAAATCTTCCATCTTCAATTATTACTTTTTGCCAATCTTGGTCATTTGTAGATATAACATCGATTTCACCAGCTAATAACGCTTGAACTGATGTAGCTGTATCTTGGATAACCTTTCTGTTAATTTTCTGAAGTTTTACATTAGCAGCATCCCAATATTTTTCATTTTTAACTAAAGTCATTTGAACGTTTTGGCTCCAGCTTTCTATAACAAATGGTCCATTCATTACAACCTTATCAAATGATGATCCGTAAGAATCTCCCCACTCCTCATATTTGTCTTGTCTAACTGGTTTAGCACCTGTAAGTAAATCTAAGAAATAACTATATGGTTTAACAAGTGTAAATTCTACAGTTTTTTCATCAATAGCTTTTACTCCAATATCTTCAGGATTTCCATCACTATATAAAGCTTCATTAAAGTTTTTTATAACTCCATCAAATAACCAAGCATTAGTAGAACCTGTTTTTGGTGTAGCCATCATTCTAAATGTATATACAAAGTCATTTGCTGTTACTGGAACACCATCATTCCAAACTGAATTTTCTCTTATTTTGAATGTATATACTGTTCCATCTTCACTGATATCCCAAGACTCAGCAGCAGCAGCTTTAATCATTGAATTTCCATTTTCATCCGCAACATCTGCAACTAATGTTTCTAAAATCAACTCATGCAATCCGTTATCAGGAGCAGTTGTATTAACCATTGGGTTTAGTCCTAATACAGCACTTGCACTACTGAAAGTAAATTCTTGTTTTTCATCTGGTGTTTTTTCATCAGGTGTTTTTTCACCAGAATCAGTACCATTGTTGTTTTGCTCTTTTGAATTTGGAGTGTTAGGATCTCCTTTTGAATCATTGCCGCAACCTGTAAATGCAGTTAAGCACATTGTTGCAACTAAAGTTAAGGCTAAGGCTTTTTTTAATCTTATCATATTGTCCTCCTTGTAATTTAGCCAATTTATCTTAATAGACTATAAAACCGAAAAATCGGTTATATATACTACTAAAAACGATTTTTACTTAATCAAATGACATGCTACAAAGTGTTCTTTTGAAACCTCAACAAGCTTTGGCATCTCTTTTTTACAAATATCCTTTACTTCACTACATCTTGATGCAAATTTACAACCAGGCTTAGGATTAATAGGGCTAGGAATCTCGCCTTCTATTGGTATTCTTCGCTTCTGTTTTTCAGAATTAGGATCTGCTATAGGAATCGCTGATAATAACGCCTTCGTATATGGATGCATTGGATTATCATATAACATATCACTTGTTGTAAATTCAACTAAACTTCCTAAATACATAACACCAACTCTATCTGAAATATGCTTTACCATTGATAGGTCATGTGCTATAAATAAATATGTTAAGTTTTTCTTTCTTTGCAATTCTATTAACAGGTTAACTACCTGAGCTTGAATAGAAACGTCAAGTGCTGAAATTGGCTCATCACATACTATAAAATTAGGTTCTATAGCTAATGCTCTAGCAATACCTATACGCTGTCTTTGTCCTCCAGAAAATTCATGAGGAAATCTTGAAGCATGCTCTTTGTTAAGCCCTACAGTTGTAAGCAGTTCGTAAATTTTATCTTGTCTTTGTTCACCTGAGTATAGTTTATGAATATCTATACCTTCTCCAATTATATCCCCCACTGTCATTCTTGGATTAAGTGAAGAATATGGATCTTGGAATATAATTTGTGCACTTTTTGTAAATTCTTTTTTCTCTTTTTTGCCTAATTTATGAATATCAACTCCATTGAAAAGCACTTCACCTTCTGTTGCATCATATAAGCCCATAACTGTTTTACCACATGTAGTTTTTCCGCAACCAGACTCTCCAACAAGACCTAAAGTTTCACCTTTATATATATTAAAGCTAACACCATCAACTGCCTTAAGTACTTGATTACGTCCAACTTTAAAATATTTTTTTAAATCTTTAACTTGAATTAATATTTCTTTATCTTTATTATTTGACATTTGAATCCCCCTTTAGTAATATTTCAGGTATTCCTGTCTTATCTGCTCTAGAATCGTGTAACCAACAAGAACACTCTTGAGTACTAGAAAATACATTAGTTTGTGGGAATTTTACTCTACAAACCTCCATGCCATACTCGCATCTAGCAGCAAATGGACAACCAACAGGTGGATTAATTAAATCTGGAGGTGTTCCAGTTAAGGAATATAACTCTTCTTTGTTGTTTGTGCTTAATTTAGGCACTGATCTTAATAAAGCTAATGTGTATGGATGCTTTGGATTGTAGAAAATTTCATCTACAGTACCTCTTTCAACAACCTTACCAGCGTACATAACTTGTATTCTATCTGCCACACTTGCAACGACCCCCAAATCATGTGTTACTAATATTACTCCAGTGTTTAATCTTTTTTGCAAAGTTCCTATTAAGTCCATAATTTGAGCTTGAATAGTAACATCAAGCGCAGTAGTTGGCTCGTCTGCTATTAGAACCTGTGGATTACAAGCAAGTGCAATAGCAATCATTGCTCTTTGTCTCATTCCTCCTGAAAACTCAAATGGATATTGATTTAATCTTTGTTTAGCATTTGGTATTTTTACAAGTTCAAGCATTTCCAAAGCTTGTATTCTAGCCTCTCTTAAAGACTTTTTATCATGTATAACTATACTTTCAGCAATTTGATCCCCAATTTTCATTGTTGGATTTAATGAAGTCATTGGATCTTGAAATATCATTGACATTTGTCTTCCTCTTACCTTTGACATTTCATTTTCATTTAGGTCAAGTAGATTTTTTCCATTAAAGTTTATCTCCGAAACCTTTTTATCTATTATTGACTGAGGTGTTGGTAAAAGCCCCATAATTGCTTTTGATGTAACAGTTTTACCACATCCGGATTCTCCAACTATTGCAAGAGTTTCTCCTTTATTTAAATAAAAGTCTACACCTCTAACAGCTTGGGAAACCCCAGCATAAGTATTAAACGACACATTTAAATTTTTAACTTCTAATATTCTTTCACTACTCATAAAATCCTCCTACTGTCTCAATTTTGGATCTAATGCATCTGAAAGACCGTCACCTATTAGGTGGAATGCCAAAATTGTAAGAATAATCATCATACATGGGAATAATAACTCATGTGGATAAAACATTAATTTTTGTTGACCTGCTGATGCTAATGCACCCCAGCTTGTTTCTGGTGGTCTAACTCCTAAACCAATATAACTTAAAAATGCCTCACTGAATATGAATCCAGGAACAGACATTGTAATATCAACCATTATAATACCTAAAGTATTAGGGATAAGATGTCTCAATATAATTCTTGTTGTACTTGCTCCAAGAGCTTTAGCAGCTTGTACATAATCTTGCTGTTTAATTTGAAGTATTTGCCCCCTAACCATACGTGTAGTTCCAACCCATGCTGTTAAACTCATTGCAAATACTAAGGAAAACATACTTCTACCTAAAACCATAGATAGAATAACTACTATTATCAAATATGGAAGGTTTCCTATAAACTCGCATATTCTCATTATAATATCATCAACTATTCCGCCTTTTAATCCAGCCAATGCTCCTAATAAAGAGCCTATAATAAACATTACAGCTGTACAGCTTAAACCGATAATTATAGAGATTCTACCGCCAACACAAACTCTTGTGAATAAGTCTCTACCCATGTCATCTGTACCAAACCAGTGCTCTGCACTTGGAAGCTGGTCCTTTATAGAAGCATTTATATATTGATAATTTTTTCCTGTAACCATAGGTCCAAAACAAATTACTAAAACTACTAAAATTAATAATATTAATCCAGTAAGTGCTAATTTATTGTTTCTAAACCTTCTCCATACGTCTGCCCAATATGTTAATGATGGTTTATTTAATTGATCTCCTGACAGACCTTTTGTGCCTACCCTCTTAAACATGTCGTCTGAAAGAGTAGCATTATCTTGCATTACGCCTATATTACTATTTTTGCTCATATCATTACCTCACTCTTAATTTTCAGACTTCGCAACTCTGATTCTTGGGTCAACTAGACCATATAATATATCTACTACTATTAAAGATCCAACATACAACATAGCATAGAATATCGTTAACCCTAAAATCATTGTATAATCATTGTCAGAAACTGATTTTACATAATAAGCACCAAGTCCAGGGATAGCAAACATTTTTTCAAGTATAAATGAGCCTGTAAATATACCTGCTATAGCTGGTCCTGTCATAGTTACAATAGGAATCATAGAATTTCTTAAAATATGTTTTTTTACTACTCTACCTTTTTTACAACCTTTAGCCTTTGCTGTAATAATATAATCTTCACTAATAACTGATAAAGTACTACTTCTCATATATTTTGTGTATGATGCAATACCTCCTATAGCATAAGCTGCTACTGGTAATATGAAGTGTTTTAACTCTCCCCATCCAAATACGGGAGCTAATTTCCACTTGAAAGCTACAAAATATTGTAACAATGCTGCAAAAACGAAGCTTGGCACACAAATTGCTAAAACAACACATACACGTATTATATGATCCCCTAGCTTGCCCCTGTTAAGACCTGAAACAAGTCCTAAGCAAACTCCTATAGTCACTTGAAATGCTAAGGCTACTATACCTATTCTTGCAGAAACCCATGCATTATCTTTAATTACATCATTAGCTGATTTCCCTGTATAAATTATTGATTCTCCAAAATCACCTGTAGTAAATAAATTTTTCATGTAAATGATATACCTTTCAAATACAGGTTTATCGAGGCCATATTTGGCTTTAATTATTGCTTGTGCTTGCTCAGGCATTTGTCCTACCTTAGCAGCTATAGGATCTCCCGGAGCTCCAGCTATAAGAAAGAAAGTTGCTGTAATTATCAAAAATAATGTAATTATAGCATAACAAATTCTCTTTAAGATAAATCTACTCATAAAACAATCCCTTTCCTTATATTATTTTGTCATAGTCTTTTATAGTTCTATTAATTCCTTAGGTGCTGTAACAAGGTTTTCATATCCATCCTTTGTTATAAGAACTTGATCCTCAATTCTTACTCCTCCCCAGTTAGGTATATATATACCTGGCTCCATAGTTGTAACGTTGTTCTCAAATAATACAGCCTGAGAATTTGCACCCATAAATGGTATCTCATGAACAAAAAGACCTATACCATGTCCAATATTATTATAATGATATTCATAGTATTCTGTGTCCTTTATTGCTTTAATAGAAGCTTCATATATGTCTTTACTAGTAGCGCCAGCTTTCATTACATCTAAAGCATCTTGGAGCATTTGTTGTTCAAGTCTATATACTTCTTTTTGTTTATCAGATGCTTTACCAACCACAACAGTTCTTGTCATATCAGATAAATATCCTTTATAACCACATCCGAAATCCATTAATACAAAATCACCTTCCTCTATTTTTTTGTCAGATGGTATACCATGTAATAAAGAAGTTCTTTTACCCGAAATTACAATATCTCCATAAGGTTTAGAATCAGAACCTTCACTAACCATATAGTATGATAACTTAGCTGCAATTTCTTTTTCAGAAACACCTACTTTAATATCTTTTAGTATCCTCTCAAAAGCACGACAAGCGATTTGACATGATACTCTTTGATTTTGTATTTCTTCTGGCGTCTTTACTGACCTGAAATCTTCTATAACATTTGTTAAAGGAATTAAGTTTGCTTCAATCTTTTCAGATAAGCCACTATAATTTAAAAATGTTATATTGTCAGCTTCAAATGCTACAGATTTTAAATTAAGTCCATTTGCTAGATTTGCTATCGCTTCAGAGATACTCTTGCCAGCAGTTCTCCAATTAACAACCTCGAAGCCTTTACATTCATCCTGCGCCTGTTCTGTGTACCTTGGATCAGTAATAAAATAATTTTTATTAGTAGTCACTAACAAGTACGCATCATCACTGGTGTATTTGCTTACATATCTAACATTGTGAATTTTACTTATAAAAAATCCATCTAAACTTTTTTCTTCCATTACGCTTAAAAGTTTTTTTAACATATATGCCTCCTATTCGAAATAATAACAACATCCTATATTAGAGCAATTTTTATGCCAATCATTATTTCGACGTAAATTTATGGCAGTTATTAGTAAAATTTGTATGGTAAACGTTATCTTTTCAACAATTTTGACTAATAATAAAAAAAAATGAAAGATAATACTAAAAATTGTTTTAGTAAAATCTCTCATTTTTTTATTTGTATTTTTTTTAAGCACTTTTTGTAAATATTATAATCTTTTGTACCGTTTGTGGGCGTTTATTCAAATGTCATGTTACCTTTTATATCATATTTTAATATTTTGTTAAATAATGTTTGTCTAGGTATTTCAAGCAATTTAGCCGCTCGTGCTTGATTTCCATTAGTTACAGCTAAAGCTTTTTTTATCATATCTATTTCTACTTGTTTAAGAGTATCCTTTAGTGGGTATATAACTAAGTCATCTTTTTTTGATTTATCAATATCATTACAATTATAATTTTTAATGTTATCTGGTAAATTATCCAACTCTATAATATCTTTTTCTATAAAGTTCATTATATTTTCTACAGTATATCTAAGTTCTCTAATATTACCAGGCCAATCATATGAAACTAAATACTTTTTACATGAATCTGAAATATCAATCACGTTTTTATTAAGTATTCTATTATACATATTGATAAAATAATTTAATAAAATTTCAATATCTTCTCTTCTATTTCTAAGAGGAGGAATATTTAAATTAATAACGTTTAGTCTATAATATAAATCCTGTCTAATAAGACCACTATTAACAGCTTCTAAAGGGTCTACATTGCTAGTAGCTACAACTCTAACATCAAGTTTTATAGTTCTATTACCTCCCACTCTCATTATCTCTCCAGTTTGCAAAACTCTTAAAAGCTTTGCTTGAAGTTCTAAATCCATGGAATTAATCTCATCAAGCAGAAGTGTTCCACCGTCAGCTATTTCAAACAAACCTGGCTTCTCTTTTGAGCCTGTAAAACTTCCTGATGTTGTACCAAATAAAATACTTTCTAGTAAGTTCTTAGGTATTGCTGCACAGTTTTGAGCAATAAATGGCTTATCTTTTCTTTTAAAACTTGAATTATGAATCGCTTGAACTACTAACTCTTTTCCTGTTCCAGTCTCTCCATAAACTAGTACAGAAGAAGAGCTATCAGCAATTTTTATTATTTTATTCTTTAGCTCTTTTATTTCTTTGCTTTCACCAATTATATCCTTAATAGTATAGCAAGCACCGTTGTTTTTATCATTTGAACATGAATTTATTCTATAATGGTCTTCCTTTTGCAACTCAGTAACTTTTTTGTGCAACTTTTTGAAATTATTTACATCCTCTAAAATTTCTATAGCACCAACAATCTTGTTGTTATCTACCAAAGGTAAAGTTGTAGAAATTGCAGTTACACGCTTTTTAGCATAATTAATAAATGTTTGTATATAGTCAAATATAGGCTCACCGGTTTTTAAAACTCTATAGAAGGTACTTTCTTCTTCAGTAAAATTTTCTAATAACTCTAGTATGTTCTTACCTATCATTTCACTTTGGTCTTTATTTTGATCAAAGAAGTTTGCAATTGGTTCATTATAATAAACTAAATTAGCGTTTTTATCAACTATAATAATACATTCATTTCTGTATTTAATCATGGTATCAAGCCATAATTTATACTCCATAACAAGTTTTCCTCCTAAACAAAGTTCTAAAATCTTCTTCTCATAGAAGAAGAAGGTATCATCATTTCATCCCTATACTTAGCAACTGTTCTTCTTGATATATTTATACCTTTATTTTCTAATACATCAGCAATTTTTTGATCACTTAATGGCTTTTGAGGGTTTTCCTCATCTATTAACTCTTTAATCTGTGCCTTAACACTTGTAGATGATACTCCCTCACCACCGTTATCATCACTAACAGAGCTTGTGAAAAAGTATTTTAATTCATAAAGTCCTCGTGGAGTTTGAACATATTTTCCATTTGTAGCACGACTTACAGTTGATTCATGCACAGATATGTCTTCAGCTACATCCTTTAAAACTAACGGTTTTAGTGCACCATCACCATAATCAAAGAAATCTCTCTGAAATTTTAATATAGACTCTACAACCTTATATAATGTTATTCTTCTTTGTTCAATACTCCTAATCAACCACATTGATGAATTAAGCTTATCCGATAAAAATTTATTGGCTTCTTTATCATTAATATCATTAGACATTTGTTTATAATAACTGCTTATAGATAAAACCGGAAAATTACTATCATTAACTATTATAATATATTCATCGTCTACCTTCTCTATAGTTACATCCGGCACTATATATCTAATATTATCACTATCTACTATAAATCCTCTCGCTGGTTTAGGCTCAAGCATTTTTATAATATCGCAAATACTTTGAACTCTTTGCACAGGTATATGCAATTCTTTCGATATTTTTTGCATTTTATTTGTAGCAATATCATCTAAATACTTGTCCACTATTAAATATGCATTTCTATCTTGTATACCTTTTTCTTTTAGCTGAATCATTAAGCACTCACTTAAGTTTCTAGCCCCTACTCCAACAGGGTCAAATCCTTGAATAAGATGCAACGCTTTTTCAACATCAACAGGGTTTTCACTTATTTGCATACTTATATCATGAATAGTTGAAGCAAGATAACCCTTATTATCTAAAGATTCTATTAAAAACTCCCCTATTTTTCTTTCTTTTTCTGTTTTTACAGACATTCCGAGCTGAAGCATTAAATGTTCTTTTAATGATATTTTTTTAGATATATAGCTTTCAAAGGATTGTCTATTGTCATAATCGTTGAAGTATTCGTAATTTTTATAACTTATATCATCATACTTCTCAACTACTTCCTTCCAATCTATTTCATCCTTTGTATTATCACTATCGGTATATGCATCTATTTTTTCATTATCATCTTTAGAATTACTTTCTCTTTTTTTATCAACTACTTCTAAAAAAGGATTAGCCTCTAATTGATTATTCAAATATTCCATAAGCTCGACATTATTAAATTGCAATATTTGTATAGCCTGCCTAAGCTCAGGTGTCATTATTAATTTCTGCGTTTGTGACAAACTAAGTTCAAAACCCATTTTCATGGTAACATCTCCTTTTTTAGCATAAATAAATATACTCATGCAATTGATATACACAAAATTTTACCCTTTTTACTATTGCATTAATTATACCAAAATACTAAAGAAAAAGCAAAATGATTTTAAATATAAAAAAACTTCACATTTTATCTCTAAAATGTGAAGTTTTTTTATTTTATTAGCAATCAGCCTTTTCCTTTGAAACATATCCTGCTTCAATTAATACATTTATTGCATCTTTAAGCTTAGCTTCATTTACTAAAACTATAGGGCCTGTACATCCCATTCCGCTTTCAGCATAAATGCCTTTTTTCCATAAAGCCTTTACAGCATCTTCAAGATCCATTATTTCAATACCTGATATTTGTCCTGTAACAACTTCTTTTTCTGGAGCCTTTACTTCTTCATCAGAAGCTGCTTCCTTTTTAACTGGCTTTAAGCCTTTTAATATATCAGCAAGTCCTGCTTTTTTAGCCTTAGCAAATTCTTCTTTAGCTATTGCAAGAAGATTTCCTCTTACTAAATCTGCTGCATATTTGATTGCACCTTCTACTACTGGTTCGCCAGAAGCTCTTGATATAATCATTATAATTTTATCAAAGCCTTCACCGATTCCTGGTCCATATCCGTAGCCTAATGATTCGTATGAACCGCCAGTAGTGTATGAAGAAAACATCTTCATCATTAAGTTACCTGTTAAAGAGTCCATAACCATAACATCGGCTGCTGCCATTAGTAGGTCATTACCTCTCATAACAACTCCGCCATCAGATCTTTTTGACTCTGCAAATGTTATATCAAAGCCATTTTCTTGAAGCTTTTTAAGTGCTATTTCAACTTGTCTGGCACCATCAATATTTAAGATACCTACTGTAGGGTTTTTAATTCCGCAAGCTTTTGCTGTTATAATTCCGTAAATTGCGTTTTTAACCATACCTTCAACTCTATCAGTTGATGAAGTACCAGTAGTTGTAGCTATAAACATTTCTTTTCCAGTTCCAGGAGTTATTACTCTACCTACTGTAGAAACCCCTATAGGGAATGGATAGTGCATTGTTACTGCTGCATCTATTTCACCATTATTTAAAAGCTCTTCCATTGTTTTATGAGCTTCATCTTCTGCATTTACTGCTGCTAATTTAAGTCCTTCAGCTGCTTTTGTACCTATAACTGTTACATCAATGTTAGATTTTAATGCTTTTACAGCACCATTTATAGCATTATCTTCACCATGCTCACTTCCAAGTGCAGTAATACCTATATTAGGTTTTTTACCATATGAGCCTGTTGCAAGTGTATCAGCTAGTTCTGAAAACACTTTACCTATAATTTTTTTAACTTGTTCTGACATTATATCACTCCTATTCTGCTAAAAGATTTGAAGCGAAATTTTTAAGTGCCTCCGCAATTAAGCCTTTGATTTGTTCTTCTGATACAGATTGCTCAGGTGTGTTTCCATGGTTAGACTCAACTAAGAATGATACACCATCAAATAAGTTAGTCATTCTTCCTAAGAACAAACTTCCTTTACCAACTATCATAGCTCTCTTAGTAGTTCCTGCTAAAATTTCTTCTCTAGCAAATCCTAAATAAGGAACTCCTGATGGTATATGTCCTTGTGTTGGCGCCCAACCTGGCATACCGTATTTATCACCAAAAGTAGCAACCTCTGATTTTTCTAATTCGCCTCTTTTTACTGCTAAAGCAGCTATCATCTTATAGTTAGATGCTGGAACGTCTCCTGCTCCTGCTGGTTTAGTTATATCTGGGTTTTGCATTTCTGCTGAATATTTATCAACATCAGTTATTTTAAGACCAGCTTTATCTAAAGCTTCAGTAACTAATGATCCGATAACAGCTTGTGGTGATGAACCAGTTCCAACTGTGTGCATTCCTATTACGTCTGTAATAAATTCAGGGCTTATTCCATCATTTTCACTTACTAAAACAGCAAATCCACCTAAGCAGTCTTCTAATATTGGAAGCTCTTTTTTAATATGATCTTTACCATTCATACCTAATTTAGCTGTACTTCCACCTGCTGAAACTACAACATTTTTAAATGTTCCAGACTTAACTAATGCTGCTGCATGAATTAATGCGTGTGCTGGTCCTGCACAGAAACCTCTAACGTCTGAACCTGTAGCATTTACAAAACCTGCAATTTCAGCACAAGCTTTAGCGAAGTTTCCGCCACCTCTTTGGTTCATATCTCCACATGCTTCTTCACAACAGTCAATTACATATTCAATTTCATTTCTATCTATGCCATTTTTTGCAACTAAGTGTAACAAAGATAATACGTTTGAAGCCTTTGAAACTAAGTTTTCAAACATAACGTGTGCTGATAAGTTTTCATCTATATCATGTGCTCTTTTTACACAACCAACAACTTTACCTGCATGGTGTAAAGCTTCTGCATGCTCATCATTGATGATATGCATAATAGTGTCTAAATCTTCACCATCTTTAACTTTAGATGCATAGTCTTTTAATATTGGATGAACGTTATATTTCTCTTTTGTACTTGAAGCAAAATTTTTCTCTAATTTAACAAGGTCAAATGCGTCACAAATTTGCATTAATGCTATAAATTCATCTTGTGGCATTATTTCACCAAATTTACCTTCTCTTGTTGCTCCTTCTACTTTTTTATCAAACCAAGGAGCCTCAATTTTACCTAAATCTTGTGGTGTCATGTTTCCTATATAAGTTTGGTTTGGTGGGTAAGCTACTACCTCTTCAAACGTTCTAAGATTTGCAGGTATTTTCTTTAAATAATCTGATTCTGGATTAACTCTTCTTTCAGTAGTTTGAGTTGTTCCATGATGTAACACCATGTCTGGTGTATGAACTAATACATATCCAGTAGCTTTTAATACACTATTCATTATTTCCTCCTAAACTAATTACAACACTTATAAAGTATGTGTTTATACAAAATATATATTGCAAAAAAGGTGATTTAAATCACCTTTTTCACTATATTAATTAAAATTTACAGAATTGCTCTCTTATAGAAGACATTTCAGAAATTATGTCATCTACATCGATAACCATTTCCATCATACTTACTTGCTCATCGTAGATAGCCTCATCTACTTCACCTTTTATTTCTGGCTCACATACATGATATACACGAAGTCCTAACTGAACTCCTGTCAATGGACCTGCGAAAGTTGGGTCACCGTTTGTTACAGTTTCAGCAGCTAAGCCTGAAGCTTCGCCTTCAGCAGCACCTAGTACTACTACCATATTCTCTGCACCGTATTTCTCAGTTAACTCTTTTACTCTCTTTTGATTTTCCAAATCCATTGCTCCAGCGGCAGTTCAGACAAAGCATTCTGTAGATGAATATACTACTTCTGCTCCAGCTGATTTAACACACTCTTCAATAGCTGGACCAGGTATACCGTCTCTGTCGCCTATAATGATTATTTTTTTACCATTTAATAAGCTCATTTTTTCCTCCTGTTTTGATTAATTGATTTATTTTTTATTATTTGCTGTTTATTACTATTTATTTATATAATTTTTATATAAACTTATTTTTATATAAATTTTAAACTTATTTATATATATTTTTGGATCATTGCTTCTACTGCTTCTGGTGTAGCGTCTTCTTTGATTAACTCTTCAACTTTAGCACCATCTTTGTATATAGCAACAACTGGTAAACCTAATATTTTTTGTCCTATTGCAAGTCTTCTTGCTTTAGTAGTATTTAATGAAGTAAACTTCATTTTTCCATCATATTTTTCAGCAAATCCGTGAACATGTGGCATTAAAGCTTGACATGGAACACATCCATCACCAAAGAAGTCTACTAAAACATATCCTTCGCCTTGTAATACTTCAGCTTCAAATGTATCCTTATTAACTTCTAACATTTTTACACCTCCATAAAATAAATTTTTATTTCACTTTTTACATATTTTCTACGTATTTTTCTGCTTGAACTGCAGCAATTGCTCCATCAGCAGTCGCTGTAACAACTTGTCTTAAGCTCTTAACTCTAACGTCTCCTGCTGCGAATACTCCTGGGATGTTTGTCTTCATATCTTCATCAGTTACGATATAGTCATTTTCCATTGTAATTATGTCTTTGAACATACCTGTCTTTGGTAAATATCCTATGAATCCGAATAATCCGAATGTTCCGTCATTTTCGTCAGCAACTATTTCCCTAACCTCGCCAGTTTTTACGTTTTTAACCTTCATAGATTCAAGTACTCCGTCTCCGTTTACTTCTTCTACTACTGTATCCCACATAAATGCAAGCTTTGGATTAGCAAATGCTTTTTCTTGTATAGATTTAGCAGCTCTTAACTCATCTCTTCTGTGAATAATTGTTACTTTTCTAGCAAATTTAGCTAAGAACATAGCTTCTTCTACTGCAGTGTCTCCACCACCTACTACGTATACTTCAAAATCCTCGAAGAATGAAGCATCGCATGTTGCACAAAATGATATTCCTTTACCAACAAAGTCTTTCTCATTTTTACAACCGATTGGTCTAGATGATGCACCAGTAGCGATTATAACAGATTTTGCTCTGTATTCGCCTTTTTTACCTTTTAATACTTTTTCTGTTCCTTCAAGCTGTACTTCTAATATGTCGTCATATACTCTCTCAGTTCCGAAATGCTCAGCTTGTTTAGTCATTCTGTCAATTAAAGTAGGTCCTGATTCACCTTCTAAACATCCTGGATAGTTTTCTATTTCAGATGTTATAACGATTTGTCCACCATCTTTGTCTCTTTCTAAAAGTAGAACGCTCATTCTTGCTCTACCAGCATATAGTGCAGCTGCAAGTCCTGCAGGTCCAGCACCTATAACTACTACATCATATAACTTACTCATTTTTGCCTCCTAAGATTTAGCATAGGATAAATAGTCGATTCGACTATTTATCAAATACTGTTTGACCATCAACCTCAGTTGTTAAAGCTTTAAGAGCCTTGTCTACTAATCCTCTTCTGATTTCTTTTTCTTCTTCCATGCTTAATGCAGGATTTCCAAGTGGGTGAGGGATAGCTATTGTAGGAACTATTCTGTTTGCTCCAACTGTTAATGATATTGGCACTACTGTACACATATGAACTACTGGAATACCAGCTCTTTCAATTTCTTTTACCATCGTTGCACCGCAACGTGTACAAGTACCTCAGGTTGATGTTAATATTACTGCATCAACTCCGTCAGCTAATAATTCTTTTGAGAATTCTTCAGCAAATTTCTTAGAACTTGCAACTGCAGTTCCGTTACCTACTGTAGTATAGAAATATTTGTGTAATGAACCGATTTTTCCAGCTTTTTCGTATTCTCTTAAAATGTCAACTGGTATAACTCTATCTGAATCATCATTAGCGTATACTGGATCATATCCACCATGTGCTGTCTCATGATCAGCTGCTGTTAAATCATCAAATGAAGCTATATCATATTTACCATATTTAGAAGCTGATGATGACTCGATGTGGTCTGGGTTTCCTTTTGGAACAATACCACCTGATGTTACTATAGCTATTTTAGCTTTAGTTATATCTTTTACTGCTTTATTAGGAGCAACTCTATCAAAGTCAGGCATTGGGAATTCAGTTACAAATTCTTTTCCTGCTAACTTTTTAAGAAGCATATCTACTGCTCTTCTTGATCCTCTTTCTTTTTCGAAGAAGTTAACTCTTACACCATTTGGCATATATCCTTCTTCTGCTGATGCACCTATTTTTTCACCTTTGGCTAATTTTAAAGCTAAAGGAGCCATTTTCTTAACTGCATCTCTCATACCTGCAGCACTGTTTTTAGTCTCAACCATGTATACTTTAGTTTTGAACATATCAGCACCTGGGTTTTCTTTGTACATACCTGTTAATACAGGGATGTTTAATTCTGCTTGAACAGCTTCAGCTATTGTTCCACAAGCAACACCGTATCTACCAGCGTTAAATGCAGGTCCAGCTATGAATAAATCAGCATTTTGGCTTTTAACCATTTCTAAAACTTCAGCTTTAGCTTTATCTAAATTCTCGTTGAAATATGAGTCTCCACAAACTATTGTAGCTACTATTTCTGCTTCTCCATTAAACTCAGCATTGAATGCAAGTCCTGGACCTACTGGTCCTTGTCTTAATTCAGCTGGTATGTGAGCCATTTCTTCTCCACCAACTTGAGCGAAGAATTGGTTAATATATTGAACAACTTTTATCATTTTTGTCTCCTCCTTCCTTCCTATCTCGCACTTAATCTATTGAAACCTAATTCGTTTGTAGCACCTGTTATAACTTGAAGCTCAGCTACGATTGAACCGTCTTTTTGTAATGAGTGTTCATTACCACCTGCTATTACGTTTACTACTTCTATATGTCCTATAACTTTGTCCATTGGAGGTAATGTAATAACTTGGTTAGCGTTTCCACCTGTAACTACTGCGTTAGCACTTACGTGTGCATCTGCTAATGATTGTGATTTTCCGTCTTGTCCAGCATACTCATCTGTGATTATAACTGTCTTAACGCCTTTTTCTTCAATTTTTTTACAGTTCATTATTAAGTCAGTATCTGGGTTACCGAAACCTTCTTGTGAAACGATAGCTCCATCCAATCCTAATAATTCAGTAAATTTAGCTGTAAAGTTTGAAGATCTTTCTTTATCTGCTAAGTAAACATTTTCGTTTGTGATTATAACACCAACAAAATTTAATGTTTTTCCATGTTCTGCAAATAAATCTTTTATAACTGGGTTATTTAAGTGGTGGTATGTTGTGTTTTTATCACATGCAGATACACAGTTTCCACTTACTATAGCTCCATCCATCATTTCTGTTGGATACATTAATGAAGGTAATGTTTGTTTTGCATCAACACCGTATACATAAGTATCATGTAATAAACCTTGTGATTGAAGCATTTGTACATATGCTACTCTTGGAAGCTCTGGATACATTTTAATTCCTTCTGATATTGATGGTGTTTCAAAAGTTTCAACTTCATCAGGAGTTACATTTCTTCCTAACTCACCTAAATACATAGCTGCTTTGTATCCAGCAAATCTTACTGCTTTTTCATGTTCGTGTTGTTTTAAACCATCAACTGGCTCACAAATCATTACTAAGTTGTTTAATTTAGAGAATGGTGTATATTCAGCTCCGATACCACACATATCTATGATACCTTCTTGGAAACCTACTATTTTACCAGTTGTAACAACTGCTGAACCTTGTAATACGTGAGTTCTTCCTGAACCTACTGTATCAACTTTTGAGATCATTCCTGGGAATAATCCACCTTGTCCTTCAACTTTAACTCTTGGCTCGATTACGTCTTTAACAGGAGTTATACGAACGCTCTCACCAGGTCTTGCAATTTCAAAGTCAACTGATTTAATGTTTTTGTTTTCTAAAATTATGCTTCTTAATTCTTCTTTATTCACGTAGATAACGCCATTTTCTAATTTAGTTTCATTAGCAAATTGCATATCTTTAATGTGAATTAAACCTAATTCTAACTTCAAAAAAAGTCACCTCCATATGGTTTTGTTATTATTATTTGTGTGAATGAATTTTCACAGTGCGAACGTAGTTCGCGCTATCTATAATAAGGATATAAACTTAAAGTTATTATACCCTATTTAACGCGCTTTCAAGCACGGTTAAATCAATTAATTGAAAATCTTCTATAATTCTGTCTGTATAGACTATATTGTACTTAATTTTGTTAAATTTATCACATGTTATAATACCATTTTCTATGATTAACAATGAATTGTAATCTAGTACAGTTTTATCATCTGATATAATGATAGATTTAAATAATGATTCATTTGGTTTTATACTACTTGATAAAGGATGTGTTAACATTTTATATCCTTCATGTATTCTGTCTCTAACTTTTATCATCACTTCTTTTATACTGCAATCATAAAATTCAACACAATACTCATCCTTATATTTTTTATATACCATATCATTATTAGTTATTATTATAAAACCCATATTTACCGCCTTATAAATTTAAGTATGTAATCAATTTGTGTTTGTCCTACCAAATAATGGTTATTATGGACATAAAAAAACAGAGCAAAAAGCGTGTCGCCTTCAGCTCTGTTATTAACCTGAGAGATTCTTTTCTTCATACAATTTACATTGTTTTCAAAAATTGCTCCTTCGGTGCTATGCTTTCCAGAGTATTGTCCGGTTACGGTCCTTTTGCCTGAGATCATCGTCATATACATTGGCATTTGTAATAACTTATTCCTTCGGCGCTCATTATGAAGAGTTCTTTATTGAGTCTCTCCCGCAACTTTCATTCAATCTTATTCGTATTTATTACAGTCACATTATATAAAATATTTTTATATAATGCAAGCTAATTTTTAAATATTTTTATTCTTTTTTTTAGTAATTACTTCAATTACTGTTAAAGCAATATTAGAGGAGTGGTCTCCTATTCTTTCTAAATTATTAATAGTATCTAAAAATATAATTCCTGCATTAGGCTCACACACATGATTATTTAGCCTTTCAATATGATTAGTCCTTAGAGTTTTAAATGTAACATCAATACTTTTATCTTTTTCAATAACCTCATATGCTAAATCTGTATCAACAGTTTTTAAAACAGTTAATGACATTCCATAAGCTTCTTTGGTAATATTAAACATATCATTCACTTCAACTTTTGCAGTGTTTGAGAATGATACATTATTTTCAATCATATACATAGATAATTCAGCTATATTATCAGCATGATCTCCAACTCTTTCAATATCATTGAGTGTATTCATAAGTGTTACAAGCTTATCCTTTTCATTATCAGTCAAAGAAATCTTATCAAGTTTAACTAAAAAGCTTAAAATTGTCCTTGCTAACTTATTTACTTGTTTTTCAATTTCATAAACCTTCTTAGCTTTTAATTCATCTTTGTTAATAAAGGAATTGATAGACAAATCAAGCTGTTTTGATACAATTTTACCCATTCTTAATGTTTCTCTAGCGGCTTGAGCTAAAGCAATAGAAGGTGTAGCAAAAAGTCTTTTGTCAATATATTTTGCTATTTCCTCAGGCATTTCATCTTCTCCCTTAACAAGCGCCGTAGCTGCCTTTACAATTAAATTTGAGAATGGGAAAAGAATTATAACATTAACTACATTAAACAAAATGTGAGCAGCAGCTATTTGTTGTTGAATATCAACTGGAACCAAATGCAATACAAGCATCGAAACAGGCTTAGCTAAAAGCAATAAGAACAATACAGTACCTATTACGTTAAATAGTAGGTGAATAACAGATGCTCTTTTAGCTACCTTGTTAGCGCCAACACTTGATAACAAAGCTGTAACGCATGTACCAATATTTTGTCCAAATATTATCGGAAACGCCATCTGAATAGTTATGCCGCCACCAGATGCAACAGCTATTAATAGCCCTGTAGTAGCGCTACTGCTTTGAAGCAATGCTGTAATTCCAAAACCAGCAAGTATTCCTAAAAACGGATTGTTTAAATTAGATAATATATCCATAAATATAGTCGAATCTTTAAGTGGTTGTACTGCATCCTTCATTAGGTTCATACCTAAAAAAAGTATACCAAAGCCTATAATTACTTGTGATATATCTTTAATCTTTTTCTTTTTAGCAATTAAGTGTATAAAAACACCAATACCTATAAAAAGTGGTGCTATCTTGTCTATACTTAAAGACACCAATAATGCAGTAACAGTTGTTCCTATGTTGGCTCCCATTATAATTCCAACAGCTTGCTGTAAATTCATTAGTCCTGCGTTTACAAAGCCAACTGTCATAACTGTTGTTGCACTACTGCTTTGAATGATCATTGTTACGATAGTACCAACAATTAATCCCATAAATTTATTTTTTGTAAGGACTGCAAGAATGTTTTTCATTCTTTCTCCAGCTGCTCTTTGCAGTCCGTCCCCCATATAACTCATCCCAAAAAGAAATAATCCGAGCCCTCCGATTAAACCTATTGCAATATCCATTTCTCCTCCAAAATTAGGCTATATTAAATTTGGAAATTTAATTTGTCTTAAGGCCTCATATAATACTATATTAACCGAATTTGCTAAATTCAAAGACCTTGCATGTTCATTCTCAATCATTGGAATTTTAATTCTATTTTCATGATATAAATTATGCAAGTGATCGGGAAGCCCTTTAGTTTCTTTTCCAAAAAAAATAAAACAGTCATCTACATATTCAACATCAGTATAAAATTTATTTGCCTTAGTAGTTGATAAATAGATATCTTTTTGTCCATGTATATTTAAAAATTCATTTAAATCTTCATAGTACGTAATATCTACTAAATCCCAATAATCTAGACCAGCTCTTTTAAGTTGCTTGTCACTAACTGAAAAGCCAAGCGGTTTAATTAGGTGTAACTTACTACCTGTAGCAGCACATGTTCTTGCTATGTTCCCTGTATTTTGTGGTATTTCTGGCTCAAATAAAACTACATTAATTGACAATTTAAATCACCTCATTTATAGAGTAAAATGTATATTTTACTCTGTTAACTTTGTTGATTATAACATTATTGTTCTACATAATAAAGATATTTTTTTAGCTTATTGCTTCCTTTTTTTGCAATTTGGTGTCCTTCCATTTTAAGAAGATCTACTTTATATTGTAGTCCTGGAGCAAAACCAACAAGATTTTTATCACTACCTATTACTCTATGGCAGGGAACTATTAATACTATATTGTTTTTATTATTAGCATTTCCAACTGCTCTAGATGCTTTTTCATTACCGACAGCTTTTGCTATTTCACCATATGTTCTTAGTTGTCCAAAAGGAATCTTCATTAACTCTTCCCATACTAGCTTGTTAAAATCTGTACCTATTAGCTTAACAGGGATATTCAAATCGGTTGATTTATTGTTTAAGTAATCCTCAATACTAAGCGTATAATCACTTTTAAATTGATTTTTACATACCTTATCAAAATTGTTATTTAAAAAATATAAAAAATTCTTTTCTGACAAAGGGCTTACATTAAATTCTAATTTTACAATATGTTCTTTCGTATAACCAAGAAGCAAATTAAATTTTCCTACAACGATATTTTCACAATAAACAGTAGACATCATATCCCCCTAAATTCTTATTTTTATTCTTCATTAAAATTACATAAATCTCTTATTGCACATTCACCACATTTTGGATTTCTTGCAATACAAGTCCTTCTACCATGTGTAATAAATAAATGATGTGCATTTATCCAATATTTACTAGGCAGTTTTTTCATAAGTTCATCAGAAACTTTATCAGCAGTTGTCCCCTTTGCTAATCCTAATCTTTTGCTTACTCTAAACACATGTGTATCAACAGGAAATGCAGGTATTTTAAAAGCTTCTGCTAAAACAACACTTGCTGTTTTTCTTCCCACTCCTGATAGAACTATAAGTTCCTCCATGGTATTTGGAACTTGTCCTTGATAAAGGGCTTCTAATTCCTTACATAGATTATAAATACTTTTGGATTTATTTTTATATAATCCAATTTTCTTAATTTTTTCTTCTATTTCCTCTATAGAGAGTTTTGAAAATGCACTTAAATCAGGATATTCTTGATATAAATCTTTTGTAACTGCATTAACACTTTTATCTGTAGCCTGAGCACTTAAAATAGTAGAAACTAATAATTGAAATGGTGTTTCATAGTTAAGCTCGCATTTTGCATCTGGATAAGCCTCTTTTAACTTAAAATAAATTTTTTCTGCTTTATTCATTAACCCTCCTCCTTTAAAAGTTTCTTATATTCATTTGATATAAATTCGCTCTCATATTTAACTCTGTTAAATATTAAATCTTTACTTTTTTTCCTATTTAGTTCTAATAATGCCCATGCTGCATATGTTTTAAACATTTCAGATTGACTATCTAATTCATTTTTTATTATATCATAATAATTATCAAGTTTCATATTTCCACAAGCAATTATAGCATTTCGTTTCCATATGTTTTTACCCCTCCAGCTGCCTGCTAAATTGCCATATTTAACATGAAATTCTTTATTAGATAATTTAAATAACTCTTCTAAATTTATTAACAAGCTATTATAATTTTCTTTAGTATCTAGATTTAAATTCTTATAGTTTTTTGGACAATTAATTTGACATATATCGCATCCATATATTTGATTGCCCATTGCTTTTCTGTATTCTATTGGTATATATGACTTAGTTTGAGTTAAATATGAAACACATTTTTTTGTATTTATTGTGCCATACTCCAAAATATGTTGGTCCGCTTTATCTAGAATTGCATTATTAGGACATTTACTAATGCATATACTACAATTCCCACATTTATTTTCAATATTAGTCATCTCATCTATGCCAATATCTAAATCAGTTAAAATAGAACCTAAAAAAACAAAAGAACCAAATTCTTCATTTATCAGCATGCTATTTTTTCCTATATAACCAAGACCTGAATTCTTACATATAGCTCTATCTATCGCTGGTGTATTATCCACACATATTTTATAGTTAAATCTAAAATACTTCTGCAATTTTTGAGCAAGTAATTCAAGTTTTTCATGTAAAACCTTGTGATAGTCCACACCATAGGAGGACACACTAATATTTCCCATATTATCGGCTTTGGGAATCTTATATCCTTTAGCATATGGAAATATAACAGTAATTATGGTTTTACAATTTGGAAATAAACAGGAAATATCTATTCTTTTTTCTAGGTCAATTTCTTCAAATTCACAATTATAATTATTTTTTACTCTATAATTTAGTATTTCTGATAAATTATTAAACCTTGTTGTCTTTGTAAATCCAACCTTATCTAATCCAAGTAAGCTTGCTTCTTTTATAATTTTATCTTTCATATTTTATCCTTACTACAAATTATAAATATATTTATAATT
>DLNM01000067.1:0-738 GCA_002479485.1 Firmicutes bacterium UBA7510
TATTATTTTTTTATTAGTATAATTATTTTTTTTATTTCTATTAATTTGTATTTAGTTTATATATTTGTTATTAAGAGTACTATTTACTATTTACTAAAAACTTTTGTTGATATATAATAATATAATGTTGATATTTAGGAGGCATGGACATAATTATGATAACTTTATATATTACTAGACATGGACAAACATATTGGAATGTTGAAAAAAGACTTCAAGGACAAGGAAATTCGGAGCTTACTGAAAATGGTATGCTTGGAGCAGAAAAACTAAGTGATAGATTTGAAGATATTTTTATAGATTGTATAATTTCAAGCCCTTTAAAAAGAACAATGCATACCTCAGAAATTATAAGAGGAAAAAAGGATACCCCAATATATACAGATGATGGCTTAATGGAAATAGATATTGGAGATTTTAGCAGTAAAACATTAGAGGAAATGCAAATGTCAAATCCTCAGCTAGTAGAAAACATATTAAGCGATCCTTATACTAACTCTTATCCAAATGGTGAAAATCTTACTCAATTTTACAATAGATGTGTTGATGCTATAAAAAGAATAGCTAAAAAATATGACGGAAAAACTGTACTTGTAGTTTCTCATGGTGGTGTTTTAAAGTGCATTGAACATTATATAAGAAATGAAATGGTTCCATCAAATTGGGCAGAAGAAGTAGTAGAAAACTGTAGCTTGACTAAGTATGAAATAGATGGAAATAATATAAAAGAAATATTTT
>DLNM01000067.1:923-6646 GCA_002479485.1 Firmicutes bacterium UBA7510
AGTGTGAAAAGAGTGAAGAAAAAAACGCTCTTCACTCTATGGAAAAATCAAAAAACGATTTTTCATTTTATTTTATATGTCGCTACGCGGCATAATGGAGGAAATTGTAGTAAATGCTCAATGAAGTAAGTTTTAGTGAAGTAAAAAATAAATGTGTTTTTATTGATGTTAGAAGCCCTAGTGAATTTGCGGAAGGTTCGATTTGTGGCGCTGTAAATATTCCTATACTAAGTGATGAAGAAAGAAAAATAGTTGGTACTGCGTATAAGCAAGCTAGTAAAAATGAAGCAAGACGTCTTGGAATTGAATTTGTATCACCTAAATTGCCAAGTATATTTGACGAAATATTAGAACTTAAAAAAAAGGAGCCTTACTTAGTTGTATACTGTGCTAGAGGCGGGTATAGGAGTACAGCCTTTTCATCTATATTTAGTGCAATAGGAGTTAATTTATTTAAGCTTGTAGATGGATACAAAGGTTATAGAAAATATATTTTAGAATCTATGACATCACTTAACGAAGATATAACATATGTTGTACTTCATGGAAATACTGGAGTAGGCAAGACAGATATTTTGATGGAGTTAAAAAATATGGGTTATAGTGTATTAGATTTAGAAGGTGCTGCTAATCATAGGGGTTCTCTACTTGGAAGCATAGGAATAGGGGATTGTAATCCACAAAAGGTTTTTGAAGCTAATATATTTAATCAATTAGATAATATAAATTCAAAATATGTTTTTATCGAAGCTGAGAGCAAACAAATAGGAAAGGCAGTAATTCCGGACTGTGTTTTTTCAAAAATGAAATCAGGAATTCATATATTCATAGAGGCTGATTTAGATTATAGAGCAAAAAGCCTTAAAAAAGATTATGTATTAAATAAAAACTGGATTGAAGAGTCCATAAAGGCTATAGATTTATTAAGAAAATATATGTCTAATGAAAAAATAAATTATTTAGAAAAAATATTAAGACAAGGAAACTTTGAAGAAGTAGCTAAAGAATTAATGATAAATTATTATGATCCAATGTATATGCATAAGGCAAATGAATATGAATATTCAGGAAAATTCAAAGCTGAAATTTCGGCAACTGAAACTGCTGAGCAAATAAGTGAATGGTTTGAAAATTTTAAAACTGAATAAAAATAAAGTCCCTTCTTTATGTTGGCTTAAAATTAAACATTCACTTTATTTGGGATGTATGGTAAAATATATATAGTATTAAAACAAGTAAAATATATGTTTTGCGAGGTATCGAAGGTATGGTTTGGCAAATAGTAGCATTTAGTATATTACTGGTATTCTACACTATTTATATAGGTAAAATGATATCCCAAAAGAAAAAAGGAATACAGACTGACCAAATAGCCCGTGGCAAGAAAAAAGGCAAGCTTTTCCGTGTTGAACTAATGATGAAGATAGCAACATACAGTGTCGTTGCTGTTGAAGTGATTAGTATTATTCTTAATATTTCTGCTCTGCCAAAAGCGGCGCGTATTGTTGGCATTATACTTGGAGTTGCTGGTGATATTGTATTTGCTATAGCGGTTTGGACCATGAGAGATAGCTGGAGAGCCGGTATTGCTGAAAATGATAAGACAGAAATAGTTACTTCTGGAATATATAGATTCAGCCGTAATCCTGCTTTTCTTGGCTTCAATTTAGTTTATTTTGGGATTCTATTGATTTTCTTCAATTGGGTGCTTTTTATTTTTTCAGCTTTTGCTGCTATTATGCTTCATTTACAGATATTACAGGAGGAAAAATATCTTCCATCAGTTTTTGGAGAAGAATACTTAACTTACAAGAAAAAAGTCTGCCGATACATCGGAAGAAAATAAGAATCTGAACGTGTGATAAATAAAAATATTAAAATTCCCAAAGCGCTTTCGAATGTGCTTTGGGAATTTTTTAAATGAAGAATCGGAACGATTCTTCCATAGAGTGAACGTAGTTCACTTATTATATTGTCATTTCTTTTTTTAGATTCTTTCTTGCTGTTGTAAGCATAAGCTTAATTCTGTTAACTTGATTCACCTCACTAGCGCCTGGATCATAGTCAATGGCAACTATATTTGAAGCTGGATAAATATCTTTAAGTTTTTTAATCATACCTTTTCCGGTAATGTGGTTAGGTAAGCATGCAAATGGCTGCAAGCATAATATGTTATTAACATCACTATCTAAAAGCTCTAGCATCTCTGCTGTTAAAAACCATCCTTCACCACATTGATTGCATAAGGATAAAACATTTTTTGCTTTATCTGCAAGCTCTATTATTGTTGCAGGAGTAGTAAATCTTTTTGATTTGCTAAATGCATCTATTGCAGGATGCTTATACATTTCTATGGCATTAGTAGCCAATGTGTTAATAGTATGACTTTTTTTAGAGCCAATTAAATATTCATCAAATTTTATAACACCATTGTATGAACAATATAGTGCGAAATCAAGTAAATCTGGAACTATTACTTCTGCACCTTCTTCCTCTAATAATGAAAATACATCATTATTAGCTGTAGGGTGGAATTTAACTAATATTTCACCAACTATTCCAACCTTAGGTTTTTCTAAATCTTCGTTAATGCTAATATTATCAAAATCTTCGACGATTTTATTAACAGTACGTTTAAATTGAGAAAATGAACCTTTACTTACTATTTTTTTACATTCTTTTACCCATGCATTGTATAGTTCATTTACAGAGCCTTTTACTTTTTCATAGGGTCTAGTTCTATAGGTAACCCTCATAAGCACATCACCTAAGGCTAAAGCAATAAGAATTCTATGCACAAATGGTATAGTAAGCTTAAAGCCAGGTTGTTTATCCAATCCTACCATATTTGCAGATATAACTGGTATATGCTCTAAATTCATATCTTTCAAGGCTTTTCTTATAAATGCTATATAGTTTGTCGCACGACAACCTCCACCGGTTTGTGATATAAGAAGTGACGTATTGTTTAAATCATATTTGCCAGACTTAATAGCATTAATCATTTGCCCTATAACTATTATTGATGGGTAGCAAGCATCGTTATTTACATACTTTAATCCCTCATCTATAGCTTTTTTATCAACCGATGGTAAAACCTCAAAGTTATAACCCGATTTTTTTGCAGCAGCATTAAGAAACTGAAAATGAATAGGCGACATTTGTGGAACAAGTATAGTGTGCTTCTTTTTCATTTCTTTAGTAAATAGTATTCGATTATCCTGGGTATCATTATTTGTTTTTTCAAAATTTTTGTTTACTCTATCATTTATAGAAGCAATTAATGATCTAATTCTAATACGAATTGCTCCTAGATTATTTATTTCATCAATTTTTATAAGTGTATATATTTTATTGTTATTTTCAAGAATTTCATTTACCTGATCTGTTGTAACTGCATCTAGACCACAACCGAAGGAATTAAGCTGTATTAGCTCTAAATTCTTACTTTCTGATACATAAGTAGCAGCTGCATAAAGTCTAGTATGATAAGCCCACTGATCTATTACCCTAAGAGGTCTATTTATGTGGCCTTTATCCCTTATACTATCCTCAGATAAAACTACTAAATCATAGTTCTCAATCATTTCAGGTATTCCATGATTTATTTCAGGGTCAATATGATATGGTCTACCACATAGCACAATTCCTTTTTTATTGTTCTCTTCGATGTATTTTAGGGCTTTGTTACCTTCTTCTATAACATCCTCTTTATACTTGAATAACTCTTCATATGCTTTTTCTACAGATTCCTTAATTTCTTCTTCTGTTAAATTTTCATCTTTCAATTCAATGATAAGTTTTTTAGTAAGTCGTTCTTTGTCATTTAAATTTAAAAACGGTTTGTAAAACCTAACATCGTGTAAATCTATATTAGCACTTATTGCTTCAGGGTATGAAGCAACAACAGGACAGTTATAGTAATTACCTGCATTTACATCCTCTTGTATAGTATAAAAAATACAAGGATAAAATATTTTCTTTATTTTTTTATTACATAAATCTACAATATGACCATGAGAAATTTTTCCTGGATAACATACTGATTCAGAAGGAATACTTTCCATTCCCATTTCATATATACTTCTTGTTGATTTACCAGATAATACTACTCTGTATCCTAAATTGGTAAAGAATGTAAACCAAAATGGATAATCTTCATATATATTTAGTACTCTTGGTATACCTATCATCCCACGTTTAGCTTTATTTATTGGCAAAGGAGTATAATCAAATACTCTTTTGTATTTATACTTATATAGATTAGGTAAAGGTTCTTTCTTTTCAGTTTCTATATATTTTTCAGCACCTTTTTCACATCTATTCCCAGATATGAAGTACCTGTTATCTGAAAATTTATTTATAGTTAACAAACAGTTGTTGCCACAATGACCACAACGCTCTAATGAGGTAGCGAATGTAAAAGAATTTAGATCGTTAAGTCCTAACAAAGTTGTTTTTACATTGCTATTGTATCTTTCTTTAGCTATCAAAGCAGCCCCAAAAGCACCCATAAGACCAGCTATATCTGGTCTAACAGCTTCTCTTCCTGTTACAAGTTCAAATGCTCTTAAAACTGTATTATTATAAAAAGTACCACCTTGCACTACAATTTTTTCGCCAAGGGATTCAGAGTTTTTAAGCCTTATTACTTTAAATAATGCATTTTTAATAACAGAGAAAGAAATACCAGCTGAAATATCCTTTAATGTAGCACCTTCTCTTTGGGCTTGTTTTACTTTAGAGTTCATAAATACTGTGCATCTAGTACCAAGATCAACTGGGTTTTGAGATAGAGTTCCTTCTTCAGCAAAATCCTTCACGCTCATGTTTAAAGATTTTGCAAATGTTTCAATAAACGAGCCGCATCCTGAAGAGCAAGCTTCATTTAGCATTATAGAATCAATAACTCCATTTTTGATTCTCATACATTTCATATCTTGACCGCCTATGTCAAGTATGAAATTCACACCTTCTAAAAAGAAGTTTGCAGCTTTATAATGAGCTACAGTTTCTATTTCTCCTAAATCTACCTTTATCGCTGCTTTAATTAAGTGCTCACCATATCCAGTAATTGTTGAATAACAAATATTGATTCCATTGTGCAATGAATTGTACATATCTTTTAGAGCATTTATAGTAGAAGTAAGCGGATTACCTTCATTACTTCCATAAAAAGTGTATAATATTTCACCTGCTTGTGTTATAAGAACAATTTTAGTAGTTGTGCTTCCGGCATCTATACCAAGGAAAGCATTGCCATTATACTCTCTAATAGATTTTCTTTTAGCTTTATTTTGAGAGTGTCTGACTATAAATTTTTCATAATCACTTTTGTCTACGAATAATGGATTTAATTCTTTTTTATTTAAATCTATTGAATTTTTTGTGTTTGTAGTAAATTTGTCATAAAAATTATTAAATTGAATTTCCTCAAATTCTTCAGAACATAGGGCGGCTCCTAAAGCAACATAATAATTAGCATCACCTGGACATATAGCTTGGTTTTCTGCTAAACCTAATGTTTCTATAAATCTTTTTCTTAATTCAGGCAGAAAATACAGTGGTCCTCCTAAAAAAGCTACATTTCCTTTTATAGGGCGTCCTTGAGCTAGACCACTTATTGTTTGATTTACAACAGCTTGGAAAATTGATGCTGCTATATCTTCTTTTCTTGCACCTTCATTAAGTAAAGGTTGTATATCTGTTTTTGCAAAAACACC
>DLNM01000067.1:6822-7541 GCA_002479485.1 Firmicutes bacterium UBA7510
TATCTGTTTTTGCAAAAACACCACATCTTGATGCAATAGGATAAATAACGCTATGAGATTTAGCCATTTCGTTTAATCCTGAAGCATCAGTTTTTAAAAGAATTGCCATTTGATCTATGAACGCACCTGTACCTCCCGCACATGAGCCATTCATTCTTTGCTCTAAATTTCCCCTAAAATATGTAATTTTAGCGTCTTCGCCACCTAACTCTATTGCTACATCTGTATCTTGAATGTATTCCTCTACAGCTCTTGCACAGGCCGATACTTCCTGCACAAACGATATATCAAAGAATTTTGCTACATCTACAGCACCAGAACCAGTTAAAGCAATTTTAATAGTAGAATTTTTTAAATATTTAATTGAATTGTTTATTATATCTAAAACAGTACTTTTAATATCAGAAAAATGTCTTTTGTATTCTTTGTGTATGATGTTCTTTTTCTCATCAAGTATTGCTATTTTGACAGTAGTAGAACCTATGTCAAGTCCAACAAAATAGATGTTCATATATGCTCACTTCCTAAACCTTATAATACTGTATATTATACCAAATTATAAACAAATATCAATATGTAATTAGATATCAAGTGTTATGTATAAATAATGTTGTTAATAATATTATTTAATATTGTTTAAATACATAAAACAGCAAATGTTGACAATAAATGGTTTGGATGTTATTATTTTTATAATGATATTGTTTCAATATTGTTAA
>DLNM01000067.1:7604-14876 GCA_002479485.1 Firmicutes bacterium UBA7510
ATATTGTTTCAATATTGTTAATAATATTGTTTCAATATTGTTACTAATATATTGTTATTTTAGTTTTAATATATAACACTAAATTTTAAGGAGATATTCATTATGGCTAAGATTAAATCTAACAAATCTAAAATTAAGCTGCCTAAAGAGAAAAAAATTAAGACTAAAAAGATTATGACAAAAGATATTAATAAAATAAAAAGTAAAAGACTTCAGCTTAAAAATTTTAAAATAAGTTTAAGGCTTTTAACTGGCTTTGCCATTGTATTACTTTTTTTTGCAATTACTGTAGGAGTTTCATTTATCAACCTGCGAAACGTTTCCATAAATATGGACAAATTTTATAATGATCTTTATGAAACATCTAGATCATGTGTTAATGCCAGAAATGCTGTTATGGGTATTGAAAACAATATGCTAAAAATAATTTCTGAAGCTGATGGCATAAGTAATGTGGAATCATACATATCGGATATAGAGGCTAGAGGAAATAGCTTAAATGAGTCTATTGATCTTCTAGAAAAAAACTTCACTGGAGATTTAAAATTAATAAGTACCTTTAAGGAACACATTGAAAATTCAAATAAATATAAAGAAGAAATATATAAATTTGCAAGAAGTGGCGGAATTCTTGGAGTTGAAAAAATTTTAAAATTCAACTACTTACCTTCACTTAGAAAAGCAGCTAATGCGTTAACTCCTGTTGAAACTAAAGCTACAGAAGATATTAATTTGGCTATAAAAAAAGCAGATTCTATTTATTTAAAAGCAATGATAACGATTCTATCAGTATTTGTATTAGGAATCACTTTTGCAATTTTATTAAGTATAATGATAACTAGAAGTATTGTTAAACCAATGATACAAATTGAGAAAGCCGCCGCCGATATGGCCAAAGGAAAACTAAATACTGAGATTAATTATGAATCAAATGATGAACTTGGTCATTTAGCTAATAATATCAAAACGACAACCAGCATATTATCTACTTATATTAATAATATTTCAAGTACTTTAGAAAAAATTTCAAGAGGTAATATGCAAATTGATTTTAATATAGAATATATAGGAGATTTTGCACCAATTAAAAAATCAATTACTAAAATAGCTAATTCTTTGAGCAACTCTTTGTATAAAATAAATCAATCATCAGAACAAGTAGCTAGTGGTGCGGAACAAGTAGCAAGCGGCTCACAGGCACTATCCCAAGGAACATTACAACAAGCTAATGCTATAGATACATTATCTGTATCTATTAATGATATCTCAAATAAAGCTAAAAACAATACCTCTAATGCAGAAAATGCTAGCAACTTTTCAATGCAGGTGCAAAAAGAGGTTGAACGCGGCAATAGATTGATGAAGCAAATGGTTGAGTCAATGGATGATATATCAGTAGCTTCAAAAGAAATTAGCAAGATAATAAGAACAATAGATGATTTAGCTTTTCAAACTAATGTGCTTGCATTAAATGCTTCAGTAGAAGCAGCAAGAGCTGGAGTTGCTGGAAGAGGGTTTGCGGTTGTTGCAGGGGAAGTTAAAGTGCTGGCTGAAAAGAGTGCACAGTCAGCTGAAAATACAACAACACTTATTGAAAACACTGTTAGGGCTATTAAGAAGGGAACTAGGGTGGCAGACGAAACTGCAAAATCCCTTAATGCTATTGTACAGGGTTCTAAAAAATCAACTGAGTTTATAAATGAAATAGTTGTATCATCTAATGAACAATTATCTTCTATAGGCGATGTGATAGAAGGTGTAGAAAGAATCTCAGATGTTATACAAACAAATTCAGCTACTGCCGAGGAAAGTGCTGCTGCAAGCGAAGAATTATCAAGTCTTGCTAATATGTTAAAGGAAGAAGTAGCTAAATTTAGACTTATTGGTCAAAAATCAGTTGTGATAGAAGAAGATTATATTGATGAAGAAAATTTTGAGGATAATATCGAAGAAATCAATGAAGTAGAAGATATTAAAAATATTGAAGAACTCGAAGAATTTAATGAATTAGAAGAATTTAATGAAATCGATGAATTTGATTTTATTGATAATAATATTTTTAATGATGACAGTGATGACGAATTAAATAAAACAAATAGCGAATTTGCCGAAAATAATTAGATTTGATAAAAAGTATAAGTGTAAAAGCTTGTACTTTTTTCTATTTACTTGATATTTTTTTAATATAATAATATAATTAAAAAAATAATCAAATAAAATTGAAACATATTGTTTTAATACTTTAGGAGGAAAGAGTGAAATGAATTTCACTCTATGGAAGAATCAAAAAACGATTCTTCATCAAATTTTTGTGATGCCGTAAAACGGCATAATGGAGGTAATTATGAAAATAACATATTATGGACATTCTGCGTTTATAATAGAAGATAAAGATTTTAAAGCTATAATAGATCCTTTTATAACTGGCAATCCACAGGCAAGATGTAGTATAGATGAAATAAATGGATTGACACATATTTTTGTAACCCACAATCATGGCGATCATCTAGGGGATTGTATTGAATTAGCAAAGAAGGACGATGCTTTAGTTATTACTAATTTTGAAATAGCTAATTTTTTAAATGATAATGGTGTAAAAACACATGGTATGCATATAGGTGGTAGACACAGATTTAATTTTGGAACGGTTAAATTAACAGTTGCTTTACATGGGGGAAACCCTTGTGGATTTATAATTGAGGTAAACGGTAAAAAAATATATCATGCTGGAGATACAGGGTTAACCCTTGATATGAAGCTTTTAGAAAGTGAAAACATAGATTTAGCATTAATACCTATAGGTGGTAACTACACAATGGATATTTATGATGCAATAAAAGCTGTGGAATTTATAAAGCCTAAATTAGTTATTCCAATGCACTATAACACTTTTGAAATTATTGAGGCTGATCCTCATGAATTTAGATCTTTAAATAAAACCTGCGAAACTATAATATTAGATAGTGGATTAAGTGTAGAAATATAATTTAAATGATTTATTTAAAGAAGACTTGAAATAAAACGGATTTGGAGGCATGTATATAAATATGAAAAAAATACTTATATTAATAATGGCAATACAGTTAATACTTTGCTCGTATTTTATTGTTTATGGACAAAGTTTTGATGATCAATTTAATGGAGATGTAAATGATGGTCTTGAAAAAACATCATCATTCAGTGTAAAAGCTAAGGTAATTGATGTGGTAACTGAAAAAATTGAAATTGATGAAGAAAATCAAGAAAATTATCTGTTTAATGAAATACAAACTGTAACATTAGAAGTATTATCTGGAGAACATAAAGGCGAAGTTGTAACTGTAGAAAATTATTTGGGAACTAATGAAGTAAGTGATATTAGAGTTGTAAAAGGTCAGAGGGTAATTTTATCTTTAGATGATTTTGGTGATGGAAACATTAATGTATATATAAATAGTTATGAGAGAGATATTCCTTTGTATGCATTGATATTGATATTTTTAATAGCAATTCTTTGTGTAGGCAGGTTTCAAGGTGTAAAAACCATAGTTACGCTGTCAATAACTATATTGATTGTATTTTTCTTTACAGTACCAATGATTTTAAAGGCATATAACCCAATTTTAATTTCTGTTGTCAGTTGTATAGCAATTACAGTTATTACATTATTTATTATTGCTGGTGTTAATGAAAAATCATTTGCTGCAATTTTAAGCACAGCGTTAAGTGTTATAATATCTGGGCTACTAGCATATTTAGTTGGATATTTTGCTAGATTGACTGGGGTAGAAATGACAGAGGGCAATATGCTTATGCACATACCGCAAAATATAGCCTTTAATTTCAAAGAATTATTGTTTGCAGGAATAATTATAGGAACCTTAGGTGCTGCTATGGATATGTGCATGTCAGTTACATCTGCAATGCATGAGGTAAAGAAACATAATCCGCAAATAAGTTCAAAAGAATTATATAAATCAGGATTGAATGTAGGTAAGGATGTAATGGGAACAATGGCAAATACGTTAATTTTAGCCTATACAGGCTCTGCGTTACCTACACTTTTAGTGTTTGCAGCGTACAATACACCTATGATGGATATAATGAATTTAGACATAATAGCAACAGAAATCGTACGAAGCATAGCTGGGAGTACAGGAGTAGTGCTAAGTGTACCAATTACAGCATATATTGTAGTTTTATTTGAGAAGATAAAAAATAAAAGATTAAATGCACAATGAGCAAAAATAAATAATAATGTGGAAAGGAAGCCAAGTGTAAAATTAATGTTTCGTGCACTGTGGGCATGGGTATAATAAGTAATGAAAGAAGAAAATATTATAAAATCTTCAAATGATGTCAATATATTTTATAAAAAGGATATTCCTAATAATCCAAAAGGTATAGTAATTATTGTTCACGGATTTGCAGAGCATTTGGGAAGATATGACTATTTCGTTGATAAATTAAATCAAAATGGCTTTGGATGTTATAGATTTGATAATCGTGGGCATGGAAAAAGCGGAGGAAAAAGTCTTGATTTAGAGGATTATATCGATTTCGCAAAAGATGCAGATTTAGTAGTTCAAAAAGCTAAAACAGAATTTCCTAATTTACCTATATTTATGTTTGGCCACAGCATGGGAGGATTCATAACAGCCTTATATGGGGAGAAATTTAAGGATAGACTAAACGGTCAAATATTATCAGGTGCGGCTACAGATGAACCATTGCAATCTACTGCTGTACTAAAATGGATAATAAATATTGGCAATAAAATATTTCCAAAATTAAGAGTTAAAAACGACCTATCTTCGTTAATATCAAGAGATAGTGCAGTTATTGATGATTATAGGAAGGATCCATTAATTCATGATAAAGCAACAGTGAGATTTTTTAAACAGTTTATTGTAGAAGGTATAACATATCTGAAAAATCATGCAAAGGAATATAATTACGACTGCCTAATACTACATGGAAAAGATGACAAAATAATTAGTTATAAGTCATCAGAAAATTTTTATAATAACATTTCTTCTAAAGATAAGAAAATAATAATATATGATAACCTTTATCATGAAATTCTTAATGAATCTGATAGGGATACTGTAATAAATGATGTTATTACTTGGTTAAAGAGTAAAGATTGCGTTTATTCGAATGAATCGGTGTAAAATATAGGTTGACTTTGAAATAAAAAGTAATTAGAATTAAATTATAGTACAAAATCTAGAAAAAAAATATAATGTTGGGAGAGAAGGAGTGCACTAATGTTTAATAACATTTTGTGCAAAAAATTGCATGGAGGTAGCTATATGTACGCTATAATTTTAGTATTAAATGACATATTTGTATTAGATGATATTCATGAGTTGTTCTATGAAGAAGAAATTGGTGCAACAACTATAGATACTCAAGGAATGGGCAAAGTTCTTTTAGATCACAATGTTAATATTCCTATGCTTGCAAGTGTACGAAAATTAATTGACGGTAGAAAACCATACAACAAAACTGTATTTAGTGTTGTTGATTCTGAAGAAAAAATGAGAAGAGTTGTAGATAGATTAAAAGAGAAATTAGATAATTTTGAAGAGCCAGGTGTTGGTTTTATGTTTGTATTGCCTGTAGTAGAGTGCTACGGTACAAAAAAGAAAATAGAAAATTAAAAAGAGACAGAAGAGATATTAATTATTGTCTCTTTTTTATTTTATAAAAGAATTTATTGACAATTTCTTTATATAAATATATAATTTGATTATCAAAGTATTTGAGGTGAGAAAGTGAGTAACCATAAATCAATAAATAATATTTTAGTTAGTATGTTTAATAATATACTAGATATTGAAGAAAACTGTGTATGCAGGGGAGACTTTAAAGATTTATCGATTACTGAGATGCATATAATTGAAAATATCGGCGTTGATAGAGAAAGAACCATGTCTGATACAGCCAAAGATTTGCGCATTACCTCTGGAACATTGACCATTGCTATTAATAATCTTATCAAAAAAGGTTATGTAGAGAGACAACGCTCTGAGGAAGATAGAAGAGTAGTTTATATTAAGCTTACAGAAAAGGGTGTAGAAGCTTACAGATTTCATGAAAGCTTTCATGTAGATCTTGTTTTTAGCGCTATACAAGATTTGGACGAAAAACAGCAGCTATTGTTAATAGACGTCCTAACTAATATAGATAGACACTTTAAAAACAAAATAAAATAAAATAAATATGTCGTACTATGTGACGATATATTTTTTCAAATAAGCTTTTATAATCAAATATTTTGAAATTCAAACTATAGGAGATATGTATGACAATAAAAATAATTGTAGATTCAACTTCAGATATTCCAGCAGATTTAATTGAAAAACACGGAATAGAAGTTGTACCACTTACAGTAAATATTGAGGATAAGTGTTACTTAGATAAAATTGAAATTACGTCTCAGGAATTTTTTAATAAACTTGCAGAGTCAGAAAAACTTCCAACTACTTCTCAAGCTTCACCGGGAGCATTTGTAGAAGTATTTGAAAAAGCATTAGAAGAGGGTCATGAAATATTAGGAATTTTTATAAGTACTAAATTTAGCGGAACTTGCGAATCTGCTAGAATGGCTAAGGATATGGTTGGCAGTGATAAAATCCACATAATTGATTCACAAACTGCCTGTTTAGGTGCTTGCTTACTAATTCTTGAAGCAGTTAAACTAGTTAACAAGGGACTTGATATCAAAGAGATAGTTAAGAAGATAGAAGAAATTAAACCTAAAGTATCAATATATGCAGGGGTTGATACATTAAAATTTCTAGAAAAAGGCGGAAGATTATCAAAGGGTGCTGCAACTGTTGGTACTTTATTAAACATAAAACCTATATTGAGGGTAAAAAACAGCAGCATAGAATCAATTGACAAAGTTAGAGGAAAAAACAAAGTATTAAAATGGCTTGAAGACTTCATAGACAGCAATGTAAATATAGAAAATAGAACAGTAGCAATTTACCATTCAGTAAATGAAGAATTGGCTATAAGTTTAAAAAACACATTAGAAGAAAAGTATAATGAAAAAGAAATATTTATAGGTGAAATAGGAAGTGTAATAGGCACACACGTAGGACCTAATGCTATTGCTATAGGATATATAGAGGATTAATAATTTAGCATAATAAGTTAGTAGACATATTATTACTTCGATACAGTTTTGTCACGAATCTAAGGAAAGCAAAGCAGATAGAAAATGTTTCTGTTTCCGTAATTCGGTTTCCCTTGATATTAATAAGGAAGGGAAAGCCTCAT
>DLNM01000067.1:15010-96049 GCA_002479485.1 Firmicutes bacterium UBA7510
GGGAAAGCCTCATTAAGTCACATAAACATTTTTTATCTACTTCGCTATTCATAGCAAACGATAACCAAAGAAAAATAAAAGGATTTTTCTTTGGTTATCTGCGTTTTTGGCAGAGCTGTTTACTAAGCTTGTTAGTTGGATTAGGTCATGAAAGTACACTAGCACAGTAAAAGTAAAACTCTATTATGCCTTCATTGTTCTTAGGTGGTTATCGCTCCGTAAACATTTCTCAGACTTTTCAGGTAACTATGTATTCATAAAAACTTAGTAGAAGAACACGCCAATACAGTAGAAAATCAAAGAAAAATGCTTTTTTATTTTTCTTTGATTTTCGGTGCTATGAAAGCAATAAATATAAAAAAAGTTTATGCGACTTCAACGAGATTTACCATCCTTATAAAAATCAAGGTAAATCTCGTTGCGGAGACAGAAATTTTTTTTATATTTATTGCTTGCTTTAAATTCACCTTAATAGTATATCGAAGTAATAACACTCTACTAAAATTTCACTCGCCAATACATTAATTATAACTATGATAAATTCTTGTTCCTATTATAAGCAAGCTTTAAAAACTCTATTGGTGTTAGCTGTTTTTCTTCATTAGAGGGGTAGACTTCCATTGATAAGCTGTCACAAGTTGTTTCTTTTATTATATCTACAATAGATTTAAAATCAACTATTCCTTTTGTTGGAAGCCAGTGTCTGTCGTCTAGTCCGTCATTATCAGATAGGTGTACGCAAAATAGTCTTTTCTTCCATTTTTTTAAAATTTCTCCCTTGCTTTCTCCATTTATAAAATCGTGAGAAGAATCATAGCAAAATCCCAAATAGTCAGAATTAAATTCTGTCAAAATAAAGTCTGTATATTTAAATTTTTTCGTGTTTTCTACGGCAATTTTTATTTTTATATCTTCAGCTAAAAGAACTATTTTTTCGAATGCTTTATAACCATTTGTAAAATCAACAGCGTATCCATTGGATACGCTAGATATGCTCCCTCGATTAGTATGCATAACAACCTTATTAGCACCTGAGTTTTTACAGTCCTCTATACATTTTAACAGCTCGTTTGTATATCTTTCTCTGTCTGAAACAGTATCACTCCAAAGTAAATTACAATCCTCATACGGTAGATGTATATTATCTACTCCTAAACCAAATTCATTTGCAAGTGACACAAAATTTTTTTTATCTTTAAATTGCGGAAAGCTTTCATCTTCCCACCATAACATTACATTGTCAAAATTAGCTTCTTTTATTAATCTTAATCTTTCTTCTATAGGTAGTATATAACCAAACCAGTTGAAAATCCCAGATTTCAACATAAATCACCTCATTTTTAAATTTCATAACATATTCTTAAACTTAGTTTAATCCATTTCTTCGATATTATATCATATGAAATTTTGAAATACAATTTAGCTATTATTTTCATAAATAAAAATCAGCCATAATTTATATAAATAAAAATCAGCTATAATTTATATGAATAAAAATTAGCCATAATTTTTATTGACATACTATATATATATGATATAATTAAAAACAAACAAACGTTCGAGGAATATTATGAATGAGAATATATTTGAAAAGCTTAAAATTTTAGCTGATGCAGCTAAGTATGATGTATCGTGTGTTTCAAGCGGAGTGGATAGGAAAAATAACAAGGTAGGTAGTATAGGCAATGCTTCAGCAGCAGGTATTTGCCACACGTGGTCCGCTGATGGAAGATGTATATCTTTACTTAAAATTTTACTTACTAATGATTGCATATACGATTGCATGTATTGTTTGAATAGAGTTACAAACAATGTAGAAAGAGCTACTTTTACACCTGAAGAAGTTGCTGAATTAACTATTCAATTTTATAGACGCAATTATATAGAAGGATTATTTTTAAGTTCTGCTGTCAATGTTAGTCCAAATCATACTATGGAAAACATATATAAAACACTTTTGCTTCTAAGAACAAAGTACATGTTTGGAGGATATATTCACGTTAAGGTTATACCAGGGGCAGATCCTGAAATAATCAAAAAAACAGGTTTTTTAGCTGATAGAATGAGTGTAAATATTGAGCTTCCAACTACAGAAAGTTTACAGCTTTTAGCACCACAAAAAAAGACAGAAAAATTATTGTTGCCTATGAATCAAATAAAAGCAGAGACTCAAATAAACTCAGAGGAAAGAAAAAAATATAAAAATGTGAAAAAATTTGTACCTGGAGGACAATCGACACAGGTTATTATAGGAGCTACCAATGATTCGGATAGCACTATACTTAGCCTATCCCAGTCTTTATATGATAAGGTAAATATGAAAAGAGTGTTTTTCTCTGCTTACATTCCTGTTATTAGCTCTCCTAATCTACCTGCTCTTAGTACAGTTCCACCTCTTAAGAGAGAACATAGATTATATCAGGCAGACTGGCTGATGAGATTTTATCAATTTAAAAGTGAAGAATTATTTACTGATACAGAAAGAAACTTAGACTTAGAGTTTGATCCTAAAATAACTTGGGCCTTTAGGAATATAGATAAATTTCCTATTGAAGTAAATAAGGCATCCTATGAAGATTTACTAAGGATTCCCGGTTTTGGAGTACTGACAGTTAATCGAATTATTAAGGAAAGAAGAGGCGCACTTTTGTCCTATGATTCTTTAAAAAAGATGAGAACGGCACTTAATAGAGCAAAATACTTTATAACTGTAAACGGAAAATATTATGGCGGAGTAGGTGTTGAGCCAGAATATATTAAAAATGAGATAAGACAAAAAGAGTTGCAGGAGCAATTAAATTTGTTTCAACTACTATAGTGGAGGGCATATGGATTATTTATATGATGGTAGCTTTGATGGCTTTTTAACATGTGTGTATTATAGCTATAAAGTTGAGAAGGCCACAGGTTTATACGAAGAAAGTTCCTATCAGCATTCAATTATTAACAAACATAAAGTTGTAAATACAGACTCAAATTTATCCGGTATTGTCTATGATGCAATAGAAAAGAAAATATCTAAGGAAGCCATGCATATAATCTTTTATGCTTTTTTGTCTTGTGAGGATAAAAAAGAAAATTATATTCTTAAATTTATAGAATTTGGCTTTAAAAAAGGGAAAATAGCTGTTGATATGTATTCTCATGATAGTGTACTTCCCGTAAGAGAGATGTATACAAGGGTTTCCAGAGAAGAACATGGCTTTTTAGGTTTATTAAGATTTTCAGACATTGATGGGATTTTATATGCAAAGTATAATCCAGATAATAATATAACCGCTCTTATAACAGAGCATTTTGCTGATAGATATAAATATGAAAAATTTATTATTCACGACGAGAAAAGAAAAATAGCTTCAATATACGCTAATGAGCGTTGGGAAATTATTGATGCTGGTAACATTAATATAGATGAGTTAACGAAGGATGAAGTTATGGTTCATCAGCTTTGGAAGAGTTATTTTACTACACTTGCAATTGAAGAAAGGAAAAATCCAAATCTTCAATTTCAAAAAGTACCAGCACGGTATAGAAAAAATATAGTGGAGTTTAATATTATAAAAAAATAATAGTGTCGAAAAAAGCACTATTATTTTTTTACTCTTATGGAACTTTTTACTCATTTTTTCTGTCTATAATGATATATACATTAATGTAAACTTGAATTTACGTTAACGTATATTTAGAAGTGAATAATATTGTGCAAAATGTGGTTAATAACCATATTATAATAGGAGGTTAAAATGAAAAAGTATTTATTTAAGACAGTGGCACTTATGACGGTGGCAATTTTGCTATTTTCGAATATAGCTGTTTTTGCTGATAGCCACAAAGGGAAAAATGACAAATGGACTAATTCTAAAGATAGCAAGGAGTATGTTAGAGTAGGTGAAATTGCAGAAATAAAATCTAACATAATAACATTAGGAGAAAAATCAGATAAATCTATGTTTAAGTTATCTGATAAAACTACAATATTAAATGCAGATGATTCTAAGATAAAAATCTCAGATTTAAAAACAGGTATGAATGTAGAAATTACCTACAATAAAATATCAAATGATAAAAAAGATAAAGTGAATAATGCTATTAGCGTTAAAATTATAAAAAATTCTACACAAATAAAAAATGCATATATAGATGAAATAGCTGATTATTCTAAATCTGAAAAAGTTGTTACAATTATATATGAGACAGTTGACAGTAAAAATAGAATAAGTGAAAATATTATGGACTTAATCGTTGATGGAAATACAAAAATCTACAACCAATTAGGGGATAATATTAAGGTATCAGGCTTAAAACAAGGTATGATTATTAATGTAGAACATTCAAATAAAATTACTAAAAGTGCAGTTCCACAAGCATATGCTAATAAAATTAGTATAATAAAAAATGAAGCAGATACTCAAATTACAGAATCTAAAATCTTGGATGTTTATACTAGTAATCAAAAATCATATATACTGGTTGGAGATTCAAATAATACTGCTAAACAAATTCTATTTGTTTTAGCAGATAATGCTGTTATAAAAAATCAATATGAGAAAACAATAGCTTTGAAAGATTTAGTAAAAGGTCAAAAAATTAAGGTTGAACACTCTAGTGCTATGACTAGAAGCCTGCCTCCTCAATGTGTAGCTTATACCGTACAGATAATAGACGATTTAGGAATCGTTGTAAAGGAGAAAGCAACAATAGAAGGTATAAAGTATATTTCAAATTCGGAGCTTTTAGTAACAATCGTTTATGAAACAAAGGATAGTTACAATAGGGTAGTTAAAAATGAAATGGATTTAGTTGTAGATAATGATACATTTATTGTAGATCAATTTAATGATGTTATAACAAAACTTGATCTAGAAGAAGGTATGATTATAAGGGTAGAACATTCAAGCAAGATAACTAAAAGTTATGTACCTCAAGCTTATGCATATAAAATTAGTGTAATTAAAAATGCTGAAAATGTTAAAGTTACGGAATCTAAAATTTTGGAGAAATACGTAATAGAAAATAAATTATATGTACTTGTTGGTGATTCCAAAAATGTAAGTAAACAAATTTTATTTGTTTTATCTGATAGTGTAAAAATAAGAAATCAATATGGTAAAACTATTGGCTTTAAGGATCTGATAGTAGGTCAGAAAATAAAAGTTGAGCATTCTAGCGCTATGAGCAAAAGCTTACCACCTCAATGTGTGGCTTATTCTATAGAAGTGGTTGATGATTTTAACATAGAATTTATTGAAGATGCAGTAATTGAAGAGGTAAGTGTTAAAAATAACAACATTACTGTTAGCTATGAGGTAAAGGTTGGTACTAAGTACTATGAATACACATTTATACTTGTTGTAGATAGCAATACGATCATTTTGGATAAAAAAGGAAAAATTACTTCATTAAGTAGCTTAAAAGAGGGTATGGTAATAGATGCAGAACATGAAATTTTGGCAGTACTAAGCTCTCCACCAAAATCTTATGCTCATAAAATAAGTGTTGTAAGTGACATTTATAACGAACCTATAGATGATGATGATTGTGAACTTTTTGAATTGTTGATTAAATTATATGTTGAAACAGATTCAAGAGAATGGTTAAATTGTATTATGTATCATAATCATGATTGGAGCTATTTAAACGGAAAAGAATTAGATAATTTCTTTGAAAGCATGTTTGAGAGCAGTATGGATGATGACGATATAGAAGATTTATTAGAGAGATTGTTCAAAGGATATAGATGGGATGATTAAATAATATAGAAATCCCTTAAGGTCTGCATTATTGAAAAATATGTTTCTCTGTGATAGTATAATAATGTAATTTTAGATTATTGTCTAGATGTGAAAAGGAGGGACATATGAAATTTAGTGCTCAACGAGAATTCGACCTTTTGAATAAGATTGGATTTGTTAGAACAAGTGGAAGTTACGAAGAAAAGAAAGCTGCTGAAATTTTACTTGAAGAAGTAAAAAGTATTGGGTTAATAGGGGAAATAGAGCCATTTAAGGTTGACTATTATGAAATAAAAAAAGCCAAGTTCGAAGTGCTTGAACCATATTATATGGAATATACTGTGACGGGTTATGGTATGTCAGGTAATACTCCTAAAGAAGGCTTAGAATGTGAATTTGAATATGTTGAAAATGCAGATATGGTAAACCTTATTAATGCAAAAGACAAAATTGTTTTAATTAATAGCGGTTTTGGTGTAAAAAATTATGAGAATTTAATTAAAGCAGGAGTTAAGGGTTTTATTTCGTTTAGCGGTACTGTTATAGATGATGAAAGCAAAACTGACTTAGAGGATAGAAAGCTAAGAGATAAACACTTGGAGCATGGCAAAATTCCAGGGCTCACTTTAAGAGCTAAAGATGCTATGGAAATTATAAAAAACATACCGACAAAGGTTAGAATGACTCTTGAACAGATTGAAGGAGAGTGTGATTCTCACAATATTATTGCAACCATTAAAGGAAGCATGTATGAAAATGAGGAAATACATTTTGTAGCTCATTATGATAGTGTGCCATTTAGTAATGGAGTTTATGATAATGGAGCTGGATCTGTTATAATTATGGAGCTGTTAAGATATTATCATGAAAATACACCAAAAAGAACTTTAAAATTTATCTGGTTTGGCTCAGAAGAAAGAGGACTTTTAGGAAGTAAGTACTATACTACAACTCACGAAGAAGAGATTAAAAATGTAGGTCTTGCAATAAATGTTGACATGGCTGGACCAATACTAGGTACAAATAAAGCCTTTGTTACAGCTGATAATAGTCTATGCAATATGGTGGAGTATATGTCAAAGGAAATAGGATTTCCAATCTCTGTAGTTCAGGATGTATATTCAAGTGACTCTACTCCATATGCTGATAAAGGGGTTCCAGCAATAAGTTTTGCTCGTTTTGGAGCTAATGGTGGAGCGCCTGGTCATAATCGTTATGACTTAATAGAGCATTTGAGTGCTGAAAATATATGTAAGCTAACAGAATTTATACATGTATTTAGTGAAAGAACAGTAAATGCATGTGTATTTCCAGTGCCAAGAGAAATTCCTCAAAATATGATTGATGCAGTAGATAAGTATTTAATGAAGGATAAGAAAAAAGAAAATAAATAAAAAAATCGTGCAATTTGCACGATTTTTTTATTATCTTGTGAACATTTGTGTCCAATAAGCTTTTCCGTTTGAGTTTGTAGCATATCCTACACCTATTTTTGTGAAATCAGATGCAAGAATATTTGCTCTATGTCCTGATGAGTTCATCCATGCAGTAACTACTTCTTGAGGAGTTTTTTGACCTGAAGCTATATTTTCGCCCCATGCAGTGTATTTAATACCGAATTGCTTTAACATGTCTCCAGCTCTACCGTAAGTTGGTGATTCATGGCTAAAATAATTGTTAGTAGCCATATCTTGTGATTTCATTCTTGCAACATTTGATACTGAAGTATCTAGTGTTAATGCAGATAAACCATTTTTAGCTCTTTCAGCGTTAACTAAATCAACAACTTGTTTTTCGTAGCTTGATACTGATGAATTTGAGTTGTTGTTTTCTTCCTTACTAGGTTTTTCTGTTTCTGGTTTGCTAGTATTTTGATTGTTGTTTTGGCCATTATCTTTGTTTGGCTTATTATTATCTGTACTAGGCTTATTTGGTTTGTTAGTGTCAACACCAGGCTTGTTTATGTCTATGTTTGGTTTGTTTTTGTCTGTGTTAGGTTTGTTAGTGTTTTGACCATTTTTTATACAATTATTTATTATGTCAGATATATTTATTTTACAATCTTTTTTTGATAAATAATTGTAGACTTTAGAGTTGCTTACTCCTTTCTTCAGAATGTAGCTGTTTGAATTTGAGTTGTTCAAATTAAAGCTATTGCAGTTGCTGTTTGTATCTGCGAATGCAGGTACTACAGACAAAGCTGTAATTAGTAAAGATAAAGCTATAACTTTATTCTTCATATAATCACACTCCTTCTTATGAAATTTTGTATAGCAAGGGAACTTTTTATGTAGCTCTCTCGTCTAAATAGATTATACAGGGGTAGGGGTGAATAAATAAACCCGCAATTAATTCTTTTAATGTTAAATATGTGAATAATATTGTATGCAGTGGTATAAATATTAATTTATGTTAAAAAAACTTGCATATATTTCTTTGTATACAACAATATGTAACGTAAATATTGTGAATTTGTAAACAATATTCATTTTTGGGATATTATAATTCAATATAAATTGGTAAAAAAAATTAAAATACATCTTGACATCAATAAATTTGTATAATAACACTTCCGAATTAAGGTCGATTGTGAGCTTTTTAAATTGTTAATTAAATAAAAAAAATCGTACAAATTGCACGATTTTTTTATTATCATTTTATTATCTTGTGAACATTTGTGTCCAATAAGCTTTTCCGCTTGAGTCTGTAGCGTAACCTACTCCTATTTTTGTGAAATCAGATGCTAAGATATTTGCTCTATGTCCTGATGAGTTCATCCATGCAGTAACTACTTCCTGCGGAGTTTTTTGACCTGAAGCTATATTTTCGCCATATGCAGTATATTTAATACCGAATTGCTTTAACATGTCTCCAGCTCCACCGTAAGTTGGAGATGTATGGCTAAAGTAATTGTTTGTAGCCATATCTTTAGATTTTGTTCTTGCTACATTTGATACAGAGCTATCAAGTGTTAATGCAGATAAACCATTTTTAGCTCTTTCAGTGTTAACTAAATTAACAACTTGTTTTTCGTAACTTGATACTGATGAATTTGAGTTGTTGTTTTCTACTTTACTAGGAGTTGTTGTTTCTTGTTTAGTAGTGTTTTGATTACTGTTTTGGTCATTTTCTGAATTATCAACGCTTGGATTAATAGCATCTGTAATATGATTGTTTATCTCTATACTAGCTTTATTTGTATTTTCAGTAATTTCTTTAGTGTCAGCACCAGGTTTTTTTATTTCAAAATTTTGGTTACTAGTGGTTATATCAGATAAATAATCGTAGACTTCAGAGTTGCTTGCTCCTTTCTTAAGAATGTAGCTGTTTGAGTTTGAGTTATTCAAATCAATGCTATCACAATTGCTGTTTGTATCTGCAAATGCAGGTACTATAGACAATGCTGTAATTAGTAAAGATAAAGCTATAACTTTATTCTTCATATAATCACGCTCCTTCTTTGAAATTTTGTTTGCAAGGGAACTTGTCATGTAGCTCTCTCGTCTGAATTAATTATACAGGCCTATCGGGTAAAAAATAAACCCATAATAAATTCTTATATTGTTAATTGTGTGAATAATATTGCATATGATAGTATAAACATTAATATATGTAAATAAAAATTGTATATATTTCTATATATATAACATAATGTAATGAAAATATATCGATATTGTAAATAATAATCATTTTTGTAATATATTAATTGAACACAAATACCATCAAAAATGATAAGTGGAGTCTCATAAACTTGCTGTTTGCACAATAAAAAAATCGTGCAAAATGCACGATTTTTTCATAAATTCATTTTTTGAATTATCTTTTTATTTAACCACTAGGTTTTGTAGTGTCTGAGTTAAGTTTTCTATGTCAATGTTTTGATTGTCAGCAGTTTGACCTTGGTTTGTACAATTATTTATTATTTGTGATAAATCTATATTACAATTTTCAGATAAATAATTGTATACTTTAGAAATGTCAAAGTTTGAATTTAAAGTATTGTTATTGCAGTTGCTGTTTGTAGCTGCAAATGCAGGTACTATAGACAATATTGTAATTATTAAAGTTAAAGCTAAAATTTTATTTTTCATATATTCGTGCTCCTTCTTTGAAATTTTGTTTACAAGGGAACTTGTCATGTAGCTCTCTCGTCTGAATTTATTATACAAGCCTATTAGGTAAAAAATAAACCCACAATAAATTCTTACATTGTTAATTGCGCGAATAATATTGCATATGATAGTATAAATATAAATATATGTCAAAAAAAATTGTATATATTTCTATATATATAACATAATGTAATGCAAATAAAATGATTTTTGTTAACAATAATCATTTTTGGAATATAATAATTGAATACAAATTGAAAAAAAATTTTAAAATACACCTTGACATTAATAAATTTGTATATTAATATATCGTATAAGTAAGATAGATAAGAAAATTATAAATAAATTATTAGTACAGTGAAGGAAAAAATACAAATTGTAGATAATTTGTATTAGTAGTAATATAAAGACTATGTAGAGAGTAGGTCGGTTGGTGAAAGACTTACAGTTATATATTATGAAATACGATTCTGGAGTATCTATAGGAAACTATAGCGAATTAACCAAACGTTACTTGGGAAGAGGCACTAGCGTGAAAAAAGAACTTCACGCTTTAGAGTGTAAATTAAGGTGGTACCACGGCTATTTCGTCCTTTTGCGAAATAGCCTTTATTATTTTTTGATATAAAATTAAATATATATAAAAATTAGGAGGAAAATTAAATGGAAAAACAAAATGTTTTTGATGTCCTTAAAGAGAGAGGATTTATTGAACAATGTACTCATGAAGATGAAATTAGAGAAGCATTAGGCAAGGAAAGAGTAACCTTTTATATAGGATTTGATGCTACAGCTGATAGCTTAACTGCTGGGCACTTTTTAACTGTTATGGCTATGATGCACATGCAAAGAGCTGGACATAGACCTATTGCATTACTTGGTGGAGGAACTACGATGATAGGTGATCCATCTGGCAAATCAGATATGCGTTCTATTATGACAAAAGAGACTATTGCATACAATGCAAATAGATTCTATCAACAATTATCAAAATTTATTGATTTTGACAACGATAATGCTGTTATTGCAAATAATGCCGATTGGTTATTAGATCTTAATTACGTTGAATTTTTAAGAGAAATTGGTGTTCATTTTTCAGTTAACAGAATGCTTACAGCAGATTGCTATAAGCAAAGAATGGAAACAGGACTTACATTTTTTGAATTTAACTACATGTTAATGCAATCATACGATTTCTGGAAGCTAAATAAATTATACGGTTGTACAATGCAATTAGGCGGAAATGATCAATGGTCAAACATTATAGGTGGTGTTGAATTAATTAGAAGAAAAGAACAAAAATCTGCATTCGGATTGACGTTCAAGCTTCTAACTACAAGTGAAGGAATAAAAATGGGTAAAACTATGAAGGGTGCTCTTTGGCTAGATCCTGAGAAAACATCACCATACGAGTTCTACCAATACTGGAGAAATATTGAGGACGTTAAGGTTGAAGAGTGTTTGGGATTATTGACATTCCTACCTATGGATGAAGTTAGAAGATTAGGTGCTTTAGAAGGTGCTGAAATAAATCATGCGAAAGAAGTCCTAGCATTTGAAATAACTAAGATAGTACATGGCGAAGAAGAAGCAATAAAGGCGCAAGAGGCAGCAAAAGCATTGTTCTCCGATGGAGCGAATATGGATCACGTTCCTTCTACAGAAATTACTAAGGAAGAATTAGGTGATGGTATAAACATTATAGACTTAATGATTAAAGCTGACCTAATTAAAACTAAGAGTGAGGGAAGAAGGTTAATAGAGCAAAATGGAGTTAGAGTTAACGATGAAGTATTTTCAGATTTAGCAAAAGTCATAACTGAAAATGATTTTAATGATGGCAAGCTAATGATAAAAAAAGGAAAAAAGGTATTCCATCGCATTATTCTAAATTAATGCATTTTTACGCCAATTGTTGGAAAGACTAGACAAAAGATATATTTAAATGATATTATATTTAAGAAAATTAAAAAAGTTGCTAATAAATTGATTATTAGCAACTTTTTTACGTAATAAGTATATTTACAATATTTTTATGGACTTGATAATATTGGTTACAAAAGGGAGGACTAATCATGACAATAAGTTTCGACATTATTCAAACTATTGCAATAGCAGTTATGGTATTATATTTAGGAAATTTTATAAGAAATAAAATACACTTTTTAGAACGGTTTTGTATACCGGCACCAGTAATTGGAGGAATTATATTTTCAATAATTGTTCTTATTGGATATATGACAGATTACTATCATTTTGAATTTGACACAACCCTTCAAAGTGTATTTATGACAGCGTTTTTTACTACAATAGGATTTAGCGCCAGCTTAAAGATTTTAAAAGAAGGCGGCATAAAAGTATTTATATTTTTAGCTGTTGTTATTGTTTTAGTAATATTGCAAGATATATTGGGTATTTCATTAGCTAAATTATTTGGACTTAATCCTCTTATTGGACTTTCAACTGGATCAGTGCCAATGGTAGGCGGACATGGTACAGCAGGAGCATTTGCGCCAATATTTGAAGACCTTGGTGCATCTGGTGCAGTTACTGTTGCTATGGCATCTGCTACATTTGGACTTATAGCTGGAAGTATGATAGGCGGACCTCTTGGTAAAAGACTTGTTGAAAAGAATGATTTAAGGTCTACTGATACAGAAAGAATTATAATAGTTGATTCTTCTCAGGAAGACTCTTCTGACAGTAAATTTTCACAAGCTGCTTATCAAATTATTATAGCTATGGGTATTGGAACAGTAATTTCTAAAGTTTTGGTTTTAATTACGGGTCAAACATTTCCAGAGTATTTAGGTGCAATGTTTGCAGCCGCTATAATTAGAAATGTTACAGAATCAAGCAGTAAATTTGAAATTCATATTGATAAAATAGAAACTATAGGTAATTTTTGTTTAAGTATGTTTTTAGCCATGGCACTAATGACACTTAAGCTATGGGAATTAGCTGACCTTGCTCTACCTCTTTTAGTTATGCTTGGAGCTCAGACTGTACTTATGTCTTTATTTGCTTATTATGTAACATTTAATATTATGGGTAAAGACTATGATGCTGCGGTTATAGCTTGTGGAAACTGCGGATTTGGAATGGGTGCAACCCCTAATGCTATGGCAAATATGCAAGCTATGACAAGTAAATTTGGTTATTCTAAAAAGGCGTTTTTTATTGTTCCTCTAGTTGGTAGTTTATTTATCGACTTTGTTAATACAACTATAATTACGATATTTATGAACATGTTTTCCTAAGTAAATATATTTACTTAGATATGTATAATTTATTTAATTTAATATATAACTTAGGCGGATTTAAATAAAGTTGATTATTTTGGTAATAATACTTGCAAGATGTAAAATCATATGCTATAATACAAAATAATTAATTTCCGCGTGAGGGAGTAGTTTTCGTATAATACGTTTTAAGTCAACATACATGATCATTTATGATCTGGCTTAAATTAAAAGACAAGACTTACGCACAATACTATTATTTGTATTGTGTGTAAGTCTTTTTTATATATATACATAATTATAAAGGAGAGCAAAAAGTATGAAGTTCTACAATGAAGACTTAGAAAAAGTCTTAAAAGAAATTAACAGTACTGTTGAAGGTATATCTAATGCCGAAGCAGAAAAGCGTTTAGCCGAAAATGGTAAAAACAAGTTGGATGAAGGAGAAAAGGTAAGTATTATTACACGCTTTTTACAACAGCTTAAGGACCCAATGCTTATAATTTTAATGATCGCGGCAGCTGTTTCAGGAGTAACTGCAATATACTCCGGTGAAAGTCTTGCAGATGTTATAATCATTTTAGCAGTAGTGATTATAAATGCTATTTTAGGTGTTTATCAAGAAAGCAAGGCTGAAAAAGCTATAGAAGCGTTGCAGGAAATGGCATCAGCAACTAGTAAGGTACTTAGAGATGGCCAGATAGTCACACTTAAAAGTGAAGATATAGTAGTTGGGGATGTTATAATTCTAGAAGCAGGTGATGCAATTCCAGCAGATGGTCGTATCATTGAAAGCGCTAGTATGAAAATTGAAGAAGCTGCACTTACAGGAGAAAGTGTACCAGTTAACAAAATTATTGAAACTCTTGGCATGGGAGACAACAAAGAGAATTCTCTCAAGGAAGTTCCTTTAGGTGATAGAAAAAATATGGTCTATATGGGAAGCACAGTAGTTTACGGACGTGGAAAGGCTGTTGTTTGTGCAACTGGTATGGACACTGAAATGGGTAAAATAGCAGATGCACTTGCAAAAACGGAAGAAGGTCAAACACCGTTACAATTAAAACTTTCACAATTAAGTAAGGTTTTAAGCTACGCAGTGCTTGGTATATGTGCGTTTATATTTGTATTTAGCTTGCTACGAGCAGGTAATTTAAATGGTGATGTTGTTTTAGGTACATTCATGATAGCAGTAAGTTTGGCTGTCGCAGCTATACCTGAAGGTTTAGCAACTGTTGTTACTATTGTTTTATCTATTGGTGTAACTAATATGTCTAAGCGTAATGCAGTTATACGTAGATTAACGGCTGTTGAAACTTTAGGATGTGCTCAAGTAATATGTAGTGATAAAACAGGAACTTTGACTCAAAACAAGATGACTGTAGTTGAACATTATAGTGATGATGAGATACTTTTAGCAAAAGCCATGGCTTTAGCAAGTGATGCTGAGCTTGAAGGAGAAAATGCTGTTGGGGAACCAACTGAATGTGCTCTTGTAAATTATGCTAATAAACTAAAACTTAAAAAACCTGAACTTAAAAAGGAAGAACCACGTATTGGGGAAGCGCCTTTTGATAGCTCAAGAAAAATGATGAGTACTGTTCATAAAACTAAAAACGGAATTATTCAATATACTAAGGGGGCACCTGATGAAGTTTTGAAATGCTGTACTAGAATCATTGAAAATGGAAATGTAAGACCTTTAACAGAAGATGATAAAAACAAAATATTATCACAGAATAAAGCTTTAGCAGATAAAGCATTACGTGTTCTTTGTGCAGCTTATAAAAACTATGACAATGAGCCAAGTTCATATGAACCACAAGCATTAGAAAATGATTTAATATTTATTGGATTAACAGGTATGATAGACCCTATTAGACCAGAGGTTTTATCAGCTGTTAAGGAATGTAAAGATGCAGGTATTCGTCCTGTAATGATTACAGGTGACCATAGAGATACTGCAATTGCTATAGCTACTGAATTAGGCATTATAACAGATTCATCACAAGCTATAACAGGAGCTATGCTAGATGACATACCAGATACTGCTTTAGAGAAAGAAATAGAAAAATACGGTGTTTATGCTCGTGTTCAACCAGAGCATAAGGTTAGAATAGTAAAAGCTTGGCAAGATAAAGGATATGTAGCAGCAATGACAGGAGACGGAGTAAATGATGCTCCTAGTATTAAAACAGCAGATATTGGTGTTGGAATGGGTATTACAGGAACTGACGTTACAAAAAATGTTGCTGATATGGTATTAGCAGATGATAACTTTGCAACTATAGTAGGTGCAGTTGAAGAAGGTAGAAGAATTTATGACAACATACGTAAGGCTATTCAATTCTTGCTAGCAAGCAACCTAAGTGAGGTTGTAAGTATATTTGTAGCAACTGTTTTTGGATTTACTATATTAAAGCCAGTTCATCTGTTGTGGATTAACTTAATAACTGACACATTCCCAGCTTTATCGCTTGGCATGGAACCGGCAGAGCCTGGACTTATGAATAGAAGACCGAGAGATAAATCAGAAGGTATTTTTTCAGATGGCTTAGGATTTAATGTAGTATACCAAGGTATATTAGTTTCAGTACTAACGCTTGCTGCTTACTTTATTGGACACTATATTGAAAGTGGTGTTTGGGAAATTACAAATAGTGCTGATGGTATGACAATGGCGTTCTTAACAATGAATATGGCGGAAATATTCCACTCATTTAATATGAGAAGTACTAATAAAAGTATATTTTCATTAAAGAGTCGTAATATGTATTTATATGGTGCGATGATTGCCAGCTTAGTGCTTACAACAGCTGTTATTTATGTACCATTCTTATCTAATGCATTTGGACTTGAGCATATAAGCTTAGTAGAATATGCTATTTCAATGGGATTAGCAATATCAGTAATTCCAATAGTAGAAATAATTAAAGCAATGCAAAGAAAATCAAGTAAATAAAATATATAAACATAAATAATACAAAAAACACAAAGGATTGAATTGTTTTTATAACCTTTGTGTTTTTTGTTTCAACTAATTATCCAGTAATCAACTTAGTTGTTGATATGGAATTGATTAAAAATATATCTTCCTAAACCAATACTTTAAGCTTAATTAGATTTTTATTTGAAGTTAAAATTGTTTAAATATTGTTTTATTACTATACATATGTTAATCTATTTAAGTAAATAAGTCGTATTGGAGAAAGAGTGAAATGCATTTCACTCTATGGAAGAATCAAAAGACGATTCTTAATCAAATTTTTGTGACGCCATAATAGGAGAAGATGATGAGATTACTTAATGGTTATCACTCTTCATGGAGTGAGTTTTTAAATGAAGAAATTATTAATAGATTACATGATATAGAGTCTAAAATAGGCGATAATATAAATCCTGAGCCTGAAAACGTACTAAGATTTCTAAACAATGATTTAAGCAGCATAAAAGTAGTAATTTTGGGACAGGACCCATATCCTGAAAAGGGAAGGGCAACTGGAAGGTCTTTCGAGGTTGGAGATTTACGTGATTGGAATGATAAGTTTAGACAGGTATCCCTTAAAAATATAATTAGATTGATTCATAAAAATTATAATAATATAGAAGACTACAATGAAATTAGAAAATTTTCTACTATACAAGAAGAAATAAAAAATAAAAATTTTATTATACTTCAACCTGATGAAATATTTAAATCTTGGGAAAAACAAGGGGTTTTAATGCTTAACACTTATTTAAGTGTAGAGTCAGGAAAACCAGGTAGCCACATTGCTATATGGGAGGATTTTAGTGAAAGTCTCTTAAGATTTATTTCATCATCAAATAAAAGTATAAGCTGGTTTTTGTGGGGCAAACAAGCTGAGGAGAAATCACAGCATATTATAAGTGGTAAAAAATATATTAGTAGACATCCGATGATGTGTTCCGAAAAATATGAAGATGATTTTTTGAAATCAAACTGTTTTAAGGATACTATGAATATTATTGATTGGTTAGGGTAGAATATGTTAAAAATTTTTAACATATTCTTTTTTTATTAGAAATTATTATTTTACAATACATTTAAGCAATTATAATATATAAAGGCTAAGTACTACATATAGTGTTAAGTTGACAGTTAATGAAAACAATGATACAATATGTTGTATACATAATAAAAAAATTATATAGAGTGAAAAGTATTTTTCCATTGAGCGAAAAATATTTTCTCTCTGCAAAGAGGTTTAGAATGATAAAAATATTAAAAAGAACCGGAATTTTAGCTGATTTTACTATTTCTAAAATCGAAAATGCCATTGTTAAGGCAATGAAAGAAACTAAAAAGGGTGTTAATTTAGATATAGTAAAAGAAATATCAGAGTCTATCGAAAAAGAATTAGAGGATAAGAAATTTCCTATACCAGTTGAAGTGGTACAGGATATGGTAGAAGATAAGCTTATGGAAAGCACCCGAAAAGATGTGGCAAAAAGATACATACTTTACAGATATGAAAGAGATAAATCAAGAGATCAAAGAAAGAGAAGAGATTTTAAAGTACTAAGTGAAGAGTTTATAAGTAAGTATAAGCACAGAGAAACGCCTATGAATCAGCTTGGAAGTTTTGTTTATTATAGAACTTATTCAAGATGGCTAGAAGAGGAAAGAAGAAGAGAATATTGGTGGGAAACAGTTAGAAGAGCAGTAGAATACAACTGTAGCCTAGTACCTACAACTAGAGAAGAAGCTGAGGCTTTATATGATAATATATTTAATTTAAGACAATTTTTATCTGGAAGAACTTTTTGGGTAGGTGGAACTCCTGTAGCTTACAACTATCCTATGGCAAATTACAACTGCGCATTTGAGGTTATTGATAACTATCATGCATTTAAAGACTTATTTTATCTACTTATGATTGGCTCTGGAGTTGGAGTAAGGGTATTAAAATCTGACGTTGAGAAATTATCAAAGCTAAGAAGTGACTATATGATTATACATGAAGATTATAGTCCTATAAATATTGACGCTCGTGAGGACAATACTAGTCTTGAATTTTATCAAAACAATACAGCAATGATAGTTGTCGGAGACAGCAAGGAAGGTTGGGTTCAAGCATTAGACTTTTTCTTGAAGCTTATATATAGCTCAGAATATAGAAATATAACAACAATAATTATAAATTATGATAATGTTAGACCAAAGGGAGAAGTTTTAAAAACCTTTGGAGGTACTGCAAGTGGACATATTAGTCTTAAAAATATGTTTACTAAAATAGATAAAGTAATAAAGAAAAGAGCTAGTATAGAAGGAAAAGAAAGATTTAAAATTAAGCCTATAGACTGTTTAGATATAGCTAATATTATCGGTGAAAATGTTGTTGTTGGTGGCGTAAGAAGAACTGCTGAAATTATGCTTATAGATTATGATGATAAGGAATGTGTAGAAGCTAAATCTAAACTATATAAGCAAATAGACGGACAATGGATAGTAGACAAGGATATTATTCACAGACAAATGAGTAACAATTCTATATACTATAAAGAAAAACCTACTAAAGAGCAATTGCATTGGCAGATTGAGCAAATGAGGTATTCTGGAGAACCTGGTTGGGTAAATGAAGTAGCAGGTGCTAAAAGAAGAGAAAACATGAATGGTGTAAATCCTTGTGGTGAAATTTTGCTTGACTCAAAAGGATTATGTAATTTAACTACTTTAAATATATTTGCATTTGTTAACAGTGATAATACTTTAGATGAACAGGGGTTGCTTGAGGCTCAAAGATTATCTGTTAGAGCAGCATATCGTATGACATGTGTTGAATTAGAATTACCAGAATGGGACAGCGTTCAACAAAGAGATAAACTAACAGGATGTTCATTAACAGGATGGCAAGATATGGTTAATGCAGTTGGCTTAAACGGAGATGAGCAAGCTGTTTTACTTAGAAAGCTTAGAAAAGTAGCTGAGGAAGAATCTAAAAGATATTCCATGGAAATTGGTGAAAAAGCGCCTATTCTAGTAACTACAGTTAAACCAGAGGGTACTCTTTCCCAGCTGCCTACTGTATCTAGTGGTGTTCACTATTCACATTCTCCATACTATATAAGAAGAGTCAGAATAAATAGCCATGACCCATTAGTTAAGGTTTGTGAGGAATTAGGTTATCCAATATATCCAGAGGTAGGTCAGGATATAAAAACATGTACCACAAAGGTAGTGGAGTTCCCTTGTAAATCTCCAAATGGCAAAACAAAATATGATGTAAGTGCTATTGAACAGCTTGAAAATTATAAACTATTTATGGAAAACTACGTTGACCACAACTGCTCTATTACAGTTCACGTTAGAGATAATGAGTGGAAGGAAGTCGAAAAATGGGTATGGGATAACTGGGATGATGTAGTTGCATTATCATTTTTATCACTAGACGATAGCTTTTATCAACTTATGCCATACGAAGCGATATCTGAAGAAGAATATTTAAAAAGAGTATCTGAAATGAAACCATTTATACCATCACTTCTAAATAAGTATGAATTAAACGAATCAGACATAGATGTTGGAAATGATGGATGTGATAATGGAATATGTCCGATTAGATAATAAAATTAATATATCCTTCTGTGTTAATTTAATATAAAAAAGAATATTTATTAATATCACACATTATCCTTATATACATATTATAAAACTATATGTTAAGGAGGGATAGAATGACAAATAAAGAATTATTTGTTGAGTATTTAAAATTAAACAACATGGTACCACAAGATTTTTCAGAAGCTGATTTACCAAATTGGGATGTATTTGAAATGGATATGCAACAACCTTGGGACTTTTATGAAGGAATGACTCCTTATTCGGAAGACATAGCTCAAAGAATGTGGAACAGACCTGATTGGAGAAGACGTAGACATCCAGGATTCGGTCCAGGATTTGGTCCAGGATTTGGCCCAGGATTTAATAGACCATTTTTTCCATTGTTTTGGTGGTGGCTGTTGTTTTAACTAAATAATCATAGTAGTTAATAAATAAAGAGACTGTTGAAAACTAAATCAATAGCTCTTTTTTTATGACTTTTAAAACTGAATCTAGAATAGCAATATAAAAATGATATATTGAAATATATTGGAATATTTGTTAAAATATTTACAATATATTAAATTAAGGATTTATACCTTAGAGGGGAGTGGTTATAGTTATGAATTTAAAATTAAGAACTAAACAATTTTTTACATTTATTATTGTCATATCAATGATATTTGCTATGATGATACCTGCATATGCAGATGGAGTATCTGATAATAAATTATCAGAACTTCCTAAAGTTGGTGAAAAAGTTAATGGATTTACAACAGTCGAAAGAGGTAAAGTTAATATTTTAGGAGCTGATACAGCTTTCTTTAAACATGATAAATCCGGTGCTAATCTTCTATATATTCAGACAGAGGATAAAAACAGATCATTTAACATTACATTCCGTACACCTGCAATTAACGAGACTGGTATGCCTCATGTTTTTGAGCACATATCTATATCAGGCTCACAAGAATATCCATCTCAAAATATATTTTTCCCAGTTATAAATCAAACTTATACAACGTTTGTAAATGCTTTTACAATGCCAACTCATACATCTTATCCTTTGGCATCAATGTCTGAGCAGCAGCTACTTGTTTTGTCTGACTTTTATATGGGTGGAGTATTTAATCCTTTGTTGCTTACTGAAGAACGTTTATATAAGCGTGAGGCTTGGCGTTATGAATTAGAGGATAAGGATTCTCCTATAACAATAACTGGTACTGTTTATAATGAAATGAAGGGAAATCATAATATATCAAATGCTGCATATTTCAACACTCTAAAAACTTTATTCCCAAACAGCATTATGAGCAACAACTCAGGAGGAGATCCTGATTTTATACCTAACATGACCTATGATGATTTAATTAAATTTCATGATAAATATTATCATCCGTCTAATGCTCTTATAGTTTTGTATGGAGATTTGGATTATAAAAGCTTTTTAAAGCATTATGATGAAAAATTTTTCTCAAAATATGATATAAAGGAAATGGATATTGAAACAGGTATAATTAAACCTTTAACACAGCCACAGGATAAAACATATCTTTTTGAAGTGGAAAAAGGTTCAACTGCTGAAAAATCTTCTATTATTGACTATGCATTTGCTTTAAATGGAATAACAACAGAAGAATATACTGCACTTGATTTAGCTACTGCTGTTTTAAACATGGAATCATCACAACTTAAAAAAAATATGGAAAAGTTATTTCCAGGGGCTCAAACTTTTGCCGCTGTAGTTAATCAGCACAATACACCTTTTCTTTTATTTCGAGCGCAAGGACTAAATGAAAATGATAAGCCTGCGTTTAAAAAAGTTGTAGATGATGCATTAAGTGATGTACTTAAAAACGGATTTGACAAGGAGCTAACTGATGCAATTCTTTCAACTGTTGAGCTAAATAACCTGCTTGTTACAGAAAATATCAATTTAGGTGTTGAGATATCATCATCAATAGCTGCTGAGTGGGCAATAAAGAATGATATAAATGCTATGAATGCTGAAATGGATGCAATCAAAAAGATTGGTGGAAAGGTAGACGGCGGATATTTAGAAAAGATTGTAAAGAAATATTTAATTGATAATAAACATTCAGCTTTATTAGCTACAGTTCCATCACCAGGCTTAGCAGAGCAAAAAAACGCTGAGCTTGAAAAAAAATTAGCTGATAAAAAGGCTGCAATGACTGATGAACAAATACAGGCTTTAGTTAAGGAAACTGCTGAGCTGAAGGCTTGGTCAGAAGTTGAAGCTCCAGCTGAACTGCTTGAAAAATTAAAGGTTGTAACAGCTGAAAATTTACCGGAAGAGGTAAAAGAATATAGTGTAAATAGAAATGATAAAAATAAAGTGACCTATATGAGCGCAGAAGCAAGTGTAGGAAACATTGGAAGAACAGATATATTATTTGATTCATCTGCTATAAAGCCTGAGGACGTACAGTATTATTCATTGTACACTAGTCTTTTAGGAAGCTTAGATACGAAAAATTATTCTAAGGATGAGTTAACAACTGAAACATTGCGTTATTTAAATGGATTTTCTACTTCTGCTAGTATAATGTACGATAAAGAAAATCAGTTCCATCCTAAGTTTAGAACTAGCTTTATGGGACTGATGGACGATTATGATAAAAGCTTAGATCTTGCGTTTGAGGTCTTATTTAATACGGATTTTACAGATACAGAAAAAATTAGTAACTTTGTATCGCAACAAATGAATAATCTAAAGCAAGACATTAACATGAATTCATATAACTATTTAATGCTTCGTGCTTGTGGTCAGGAAAACGAGGGAATAAAATACAACTCTAACATAAGCGGGCTTGAATTTTACGAATTTTTAAAGCAAGTTGAAAAACAGCTTGAAAGTGATCCGAAAAAAGTAACAGAAAAGCTTAATTCAATATCTAAGCAATTAAAAAATAGTACTAATTTATTGGTTTTATATGCTGGAAACAAAGATGGAATTAAGAAATTCAATAATAGCATAGACAGTTTTGTAAATAAATTAGATAAAAATGAAATTAAAAGAGCAGATTATTCTATATTACCTACATCATCTGGAAGGGAAGCAATAGTTATAGATTCTGCAGTGCAGTATAATATCTTATATTCTTCATTAGAAGGGCTTGGATATAAATATTCAGGAAAACTTGCGCCAATAACTAAATACATATATGATGCTTATTTGACTCCAAAAATAAGACATGGAATAGGTGCTTACGATAATATTATTAGCTTTGCTAGTAATGGGCTTATAATGCTTTCCTACAGAGATCCGTCTATTGTTGAAACTAATAAGGTTTATGATGAACTAGATGAATTTATGCTTAATACAAAGGTAACAGACAAAGAGTTAGAAAGCTATATTATCAGCTCTTATGGGGACTATACAAGATCTCTTGGTGAGCTTTCTGGTGCAGTATCATTTATTTATAATGCATATAATGGTTATACGGCAGAAGATACAAAACAGCTCCTTAGAGAAATCAAATCACTTACTTCTAAAGATTTAAAAGAATTTGCTGCTGTATTAAAAGAATACACAGAAAATGGTATTAGAGCAACAATTGGAAGTGCATCTATGATTGAAAAAAATAAGGAGTTATTTGACAACATTTTAATGCCGTTTGGGGATTCATCATCAGATTCAGATAAGGCATTGACAAGAGCAGAACTTGTTTCATTGATTTTCGGAGGTACTGAAGGAGCATTTGAGCAAGCGAAGGCTATGGGAATCATTAAAGGTAATGGCGATGGCAACTATGGTGAAAATGATAAGGTAACAAGAGAGGAGTTTGCAGTTATATTAACTCGTTCTTTACAAGGGTTATCAGCTGGAAGCAGTGACGGAATAAAGGATTTTGATAGTATAAGCACTTGGGCAAAAGAAGCAGTAGCTACACTTGTTTCGTTGAAGCTTTTTATTCTTGATGATAATGGGAATGTTAATCCTCATTCTGATGTGACAATGTCTGATTTTATGACAGTTATAAACGCATTACAAACTTTACAATAATGAAAATTAATATAAAATAACGCCTGATTTAGGCGTTATTTTTATATTAATTTTTATTTATTACCGCAGCATTTTTTATATTTTTTACCAGAGCCACATGGACATGGATCGTTTCTGCCAACTTTGCTTTCATTGATAACTTGCTTAGAACGATTGAAGTCTTTTCTAATTTCTTTTCTTCTTTCTTCTGGTATGATATTGTCCCATTCCTTTAAGCCATATAGCCATTCAGCTTTAGCTTCATGCATGTTCCAAAGTAATTTCTCAAAATCAAATTCTGCATTGATTACAGTTTCCTCAGTAGCATCTTCAAGCTTTAGTTCTTCCTTAAAGCTAGTGTTTGCTCCGTCTAAGAATCCAACAAATTGCTTTGCTGTTGAACCGAATTTTTCTGAAAGTTCTTTTATGCTACCACTTATAACAGGAGTATTTTCGCTAAGAATTTTTTTGTATATATCAGTTTCTTTAACCATATATTTTTTCCAGAATTCGGTATAATCTTCTTGAGTTTTTATGTTTTCTAAATCTTCAGTCCATTCTTTATATAAACTCATAATTACCTCCATTGCGCATTTACAGCGTCGTAATCTTTAACATAACTATTTTATCAGAAAATCTGTAAATTACAAGATATATATTTGTGAAGCACAAAAAATATCATTTTTTATCCTTAAATAAGCTTTGCAGTAACTTTGCTATAGCAAAGCTATATCAGTTCTGTATTCCATTTTATCAAAGCAAATTCTTTTGACATTTTTATATACTTTTTCTCTTGCCTTTTCAACTGAATCTGCTAGGCAGGTTACAGCTAACACACGCCCGCCATTTGTTACGATTTTTCCGTCATTAAATTTTGTACCAGCATGAAATACTATTACATCACTATCTACATCATCAATGCCGAAAATTTCTTTACCTTTTTCATAGCTCTCTGGATATCCGCCAGAAGCAAGTACAACAGTTACGGATTTTTTATCAGACCATACTAAATCAGATTGCTTTAATGTTCCATCTGTGGTTTTAACCATAATTTCAAGTAAATCTGATTCAAGTCGTGGTAGTACAACCTCTGTTTCTGGATCTCCAAATCGAGTGTTATACTCCAGTACCTTTGCTTTATTATCTTTAATCATAAGACCTATAAACAATACACCTCTAAAATCAATATTTTCACCTAAAAATCCCTTTAAGGTTGTATCAATTACATGATCTTTGATATATGCCTTTAATTCATTAGTATAAATTGAATTAGGCGAAAAACAACCCATACCACCGGTATTTAGACCTGAATCGTTGTCGTAGGCTCTTTTATAATCTCTGGCACTTTCCATTGGTATAATCTCTTTACCATTTACAAAGCATAGTAAAGATGCTTCTGTGCCATCTAAAAACTCCTCTATTACTAGACTATCACCTGCATCACCAAACTGCTTGTCTTCTAGTATAGATTTAATACCTTCTTGTGCTTCATCAAGCGTGTTGCAAATTAAAACACCCTTGCCAGCTGCCAAGCCATCAGCTTTTATTACTACTGGAAGATTAAATTCTTTCACACCTTCTATTGCATTTGTGCAATCGGTATAGGTTTTGTATTTGGCAGTAGGGATATTATACTTTTCCATAAAGTCCTTTGAGTAAGATTTACTACCTTCAAATATGGCTCCACATTTTTTAGGACCAAATGCTTTTATTCCCTTTTTTTCAAGTTCATCTACAATTCCTGCAACTAGAGGAACCTCAGGACCTACTACAACAAAATCAATCTTATTATTATAGGAGAATTCAGTTATTTTTTCTATATCCTCAGCTTTTATATCTACACATTCAGCTATACTTGATATGCCTGCATTACCAGGTGCACAGTATAATTTATTAAGTATTTTACTTTGTTTTAATTTATAACATATAGCGTGCTCTCGTGCACCATTTCCAACTACCAATACTTTCATTAGTACCTCCATGCAATTTTTAGAGTCGGGGAATTATTAAGAAAATCTTTTACCCTTATCTCCTTTTTAAATTACTAAGTGTTTTCATATAATATTATTATAAAGTAAGGTTAACAACTAAGTCAAGATTCAAGAAATAAAAAACCCTATTGTCTAATAGAGATATATATATTATAATACTAATAATAAATAAGCAAAATTCTATATAATTCCCCATTATTATCCAAAAAAACTAACATTTAAACAAATTTCTGACCTTTAAATCCCTATATATACGTTTAATTTTAAAGGTATGTCTACTAGATAGTGTTTAATAGACACAGCAAATTTATATTGAGGGTAGTGTAAATGAAAAACAAACTTTTAACAATTGTTACAAAATTATCAAATATGTTATTGTTAATAATTACTATGTCTATATTATTAACTTCTTGTAATACTGCAAAGAGTGATAACGATACCATACAAGTATGGTGGTATGAGTATAAAGATTCTGAATACTATAACGATGCTGTAACTAGTGTTGCAACTAAAATATTAGCATATTGTAAAATCAACGATATACCTGTTGAAATAGTTAAGTATAATGAAAAAAAGATAACCTATGAGGATTATGAGCTAAAAAGAAACACTGCAATGATGACAGGAAATGTTATTGTTTTGGATGATGCACGTAAATTGGCTGATATTGCTGACCAACATTATGATTATTCAAAGCTTGAAAAATATAATTTACTGATTGATTTATATAAGGATAGATATTGTATACCTTTGGGGGTGGGGTACAAAACTTTGTCTTTTCCAAATGAATTGTTTGATTATTATGGTATAGATTTTGGCAAAAGTATAATAACATATTATGAATATCTAGAAGCTAGGCATAAAATAAAAGATAATGGTGCTGAATTTTTATTTAGCAAATTAGAATATGATGAATTACTTGACTATTATCTTATGAAAAATGGTTTATATAATATAAGTGGTAAAAGCAAAATAATTCATAACGAAAAAAATTTCCACACAGCAGTAAAAAACACTGTAATTGGAGTTTACAATGACATTAAAAATTATTATGGGCTTGATATTGATAAAAGCGTTTTAGAGAATTCAGACCAATCTGTAATGAGTGCTTATGATGCAAATTCAAAAATGGAGTTATTTAACAATACTATAATTGCACATGCAACAAATTACTATCAATTTTATCCATATAGTGAAGAGGATAATAACAGAACATATATATTAATGCCTAAATACACAGCTTTGTCTCCTTGTATCTATATTCATAAAAATGTTACAAATGAAAAGGTTTTAGATATTGCTAATCATCTTATAGATATCTCTATATATAGAATTTTGGTATATATTGTTATGGATGGTCAGGTAATAGAGGCACCATATTTTTCACCAACCTTTGATACACCTGAAATAAGAAGATATGCAGAAGTAGATGATAATTGGAAGTATGATGGGAAATTTTACAAACATGTTGATAGGGGGTCTACGCAATACCTAACAACTATAAATAGGGTAAATGAGATGTATAACTTGCTATACAAAAGTGGAAATGTCTCTAAGCAGAATTCAGATTATTATTTTACTAATGAAAATTATAACTTTGCAATAATAGAGGAGATACAAAAATTGGTTGAAATGCTTATTTCAGAAAATATGGACTTAAATGATTCAAAAGTAGATAAAATTTTAGATAAAAAAATAAACGAATTTATAATGAACTTTTATGTACACTTTATGTAAAATCACAAATAGTAGAGGAGTCAAAAATGGCGGGGATTGAATTAAAAAAAATAAATAAGATATATCCGAACCAGTATAAAGCTTTAGAAAATTTAAATCTAGAGATAAAGGATAAAGAATTTCTGGTTCTTGTTGGTTCGTCCGGATGTGGAAAATCAACTATACTAAGAATAATTGCAGGTTTAGAGGATGTTCAAGATGGTTCTATAAAAATTGGGGATAAGATTGTAAATGAAGTCTCACCAAAGGATAGAAATATTGCTATGGTTTTTCAAGACTATGCTTTGTATCCTCATATGAATGTTTATGAAAATATGGCCTTTTCATTAAAGCTAAAGAAGATAAAAAAGGAAGAAATCAAGAAAAAAATATTTGAGGTGGCTAAAAAGCTTGAAATAGAAGGATGTCTATATAAAAAACCTGCAACTTTGTCAGGTGGACAAAAGCAAAGAGTTGCTCTAGGACGAGCTATAATAAGAGAACCAGAAGTTTTTTTATTTGATGAACCATTATCAAACATAGATGCAAAGCTAAGAACACAAATGAGAATAGAGCTTATAAGGCTTCATAAACAGTTAAATACGACCTTTGTATATGTAACTCACGATCAAACTGAGGCAATGACAATGGGAGAAAGAATTGTTGTCATGAAAGATGGTAAAATACAGCAAATAGATACACCTGAAAATTTATATAATAATCCATGCAATATATTTACTGCGGGATTTATTGGTATGCCACAAATGAATTTTATAAACGGCAAACTTATAAATGAAAATGATGTAAAAATGTTTATAGAAATAGATGCTGTAACTGGAAAGTCATTTGAACTTAGAGATACAAATGATTTTTATGATAATACTCAAATAACAATAGGTATAAGACCGGAGAAGTTCATAGTAAAACGTGATGATAATATAAATGTTGACGAAAACATAATTTTTGAAAATTGTGAGGTAGAAGCAGTAGAAAAGCTAGGAGCTGAGCAATTGATATATATAAACTTTAATGGTGCTAAGGTAGTAATAAAAGATTTTGAAAATCTGAAAATAGACAGAAATGAAAAATTAGCTGTATATTGTAAAATTAAGGATATTCATATATTTGAAACTGCTACAGAAAGGAAATTAGATGTATGGCAAAAACAAAGCTAACAAGATATACTCTGATAAGCCTTATTGGAGTAGCTATAATTTATATAATTCCTTTTATCATAGCACAATTAAATTTCAATGCTGACTTACTAAATATACAATCAGGTATATTTAGTAATAAGGGCTTTATTATATCCTTTAAAAATACAATTTTATTTATGGTAATTTTTGTACCTATAGTAGTTGCTTTAGGATTTATGTTAGCCTATTTAACAGATACTAAAGGGTTTGGTGTGATGGTTAAAGTATCTATCATTTTACCAATTACGATTCCAGTTTTATCAGTAGCAGGCTTTTTCAGGGATTATATGAATAGTTTTTTTGAATCAATTAATGGTACCCTAGCAGTAGGGATCGTTTTTTTATGGAGTTGTTTAGGTTTTACATATTTGATATTTTTAGTTTCTTTAAGCAATAGAAGCAAATCAATGGAAGAGGCAGCTTTTTTGGACGGTGCAGGAACCTTTAGAACTATTTTTAAAATAATAATACCTTCACATATAGAGGCGTTGATTTTATCAATAATTATAAGCATATATAATTCTCTGAAAATATTTAAGCAAACCTATGCGATGTTTGGAGAGTACCCAAAATATGACATGTTTATGATGCAAAATTACTTATATTTGAAACTGAAGCGCTTAGATATTGAAACTTTAATAGTCTCTGCTGATGTGTTCTTAATATTTATATTAATTATCCTTGTAGGGGTAATGTTGCTAGGAAAAATACAAAAAAGAAAGCTTTTAATGTGAGGCAAGGGCAAATAATTGCAAGGAGGTAACTGTGAAAAAAATTCTATATAAAATATTATCAGTCATTATTGTCATTATGTTCTTAGTACCTATATTGTATACTGTTATACAGTCTTTTATAGATGAAAATCATATGGGATTTAGTTTACATCAATATTTTAATATAGCCTTTAATTCAGAGTATTTTTCTTTATATTTTAATTCCATATTTATATCCTTAGGAATAATTGTTGGACAACTTATTGTGTCTATAGGTGCTGCATATTATTTCGCTAGAAAAAAAAGCAAACTAGCAAACGCGATATTTATATTGTATATATTCCTTATGCTATTACCACTTCAAATAACTCTAATACCAAATATGTTTTTGTATAATGGTATAGAGAAATATATTGGTATAAAAATTCGTGATACATATTTAGCTGTAGTGCTTCCTGGGATATTTAGCACGATGGGAGTGTTCTTTTTAAAACAGTTTTTTGAAACCATACCTAAATCATTGTATGAGATGGCTAATATTGATGGGGCATCTGATTTTAAAATATTAATAAGCATTGTTATACCATATTCAAAAAACGCAATTTTAGCACTTTGTGCATTGAATTTTATAGAGAGTTGGAATATCGTAGAGCAAGCATTAGTTTTTATTGATACGCAAACAAAATATCCTTTGTCACTTTACTTAAATACTATGTACGAAACAGATAGAAGTATATTTTATGCTGGAAATGTAGTTTTTCTATTTCCTGTTATCTGCCTATTAATGAAAAACATTGAATCTATAAAGAAGATGATAAGCAAGGAACAAGGGAGGTAAAAACGTGAAAAAACCACTTCACGTTATGATGCCACTATGTGGCATAATGGAGGATAATATGGGAAAATTGTTTATTAAAATTTTTAAAATATTTTTTATATTTTTATGCTTTATAGTTGCATTAGGTTTAATTTTAGCTACTATTAAAAGCTATATGATAACTAAGGTTGAAACTACACTTGTAAAAGAATCATTTTTTATTAAAGAAGGGTTTTATTTTGGCGGCAAAGTAACAACAAAAAATCAAAATTATGTTGAAATTAGAGCTGGAAGGGACATGACTATAAGCGATATTAATGTTAAGAATGGACAAATTTTAGATGGCGGAGACGCTAAATTGTTTACTATAAATACAGATAACTATTTTTCAGTTAATCATGAAGTGTTAGAGGAATATAACGATAATATTAATGATATTAATTATGAAATTAATACTATGCTAAGTGATTTAAGTAAAAAAGTAGGAAGGGAAATAAAAAACATTAATGAGCTTAATCCAAATGATGGCATAATAATTTCTGCACCTGCAACTGGTAAAATTACTGGTTTAAATATTGAAAAAAATAAACAAGTTCAAACCGAATTAATTTCAAATCTAATTGATGATAGTGTGCTTATTATACCTTTTACTATGACAGTAAATGAGTATAATTCCATATCTGTAGGACAGGACATTTTAGTTACATATACAGGATATGAGGGGTATTATAAGGCAAAGGTAACTAGCATAAATCCAAATTCTGTACCTGGAAAAGATAAAACCTCATATATACATACTGGGGTTATAGAAGCACAAAACCCAGGGCTTATTTCACCGGGTGTTAATGTAGGTATCTATACAAAGGTAAATGAACAACCGTCTTTAACCCTAAGCTATGGGGCAGTAGTTGAGTCATATAAGGAGCAGACGAAAATTACAACACCTATAAAGGATATATGTCCAATAGAGGTAAATGTAGCAGAAGGTGAACTTGTTCAAAAGGGTCAACAAATAGCCAGACTTGGCGGAGAAGCAGTAACTGAAGAGCTTAAAGTAAGTATAAAAAATATAAAAGATAAAATTGATTTAATATCTAAAAATCAAAAAAAGATACAAGGTTTATATGGAGACATAATAAGTAGCAATGTAGACAATGGAATAAGAATTGATGATAGCGGAAGCTGCTATATAGCTGAAAATGTATATATTGAATATATAACTGATAAAGCTATAGTTGGTAAAAATGAAGTAATCCTTAAATATCGTTTATGTGATGAAAAAAAATTAGCTATAAAAGCTACTATAGATAAAGATATGTACAACAAAATGTCTAGTTCAACTAATACCAAAATAACCTATGTAGATAAGAATTCTTCTTCAGTTATAAATGTAAATAAATTAGATGAAAAGAAATTTGATGATCATTATGAAATTTTATATGAACTTAAAAATGAAGGTGTATACCACTATGTTTACAATGATAATATAACCCTTAACGCTTCTACAGAGCGGTATCTATCTAATGTAGTGCCAAAGACAGCTATAATTCCTTTAGGTGAATTAAAGTCGGGCGAAAGTTGTTATGTTTATGTTATTGATAAAGAAGAAACTATGTTTGAAGATATAGATATTGTTAGACGTAAAATGGCATCAATTGGATATGTAGGTAATCAAGTTGTTCAAATAAGATTTTATGAAGATATGAGTTCATTTGATCGAATTTCTGTAGTAAACAATATTAATACGGTACTTAAAGATGGAATGAGAGTGAAAATAAAATGAAAAAGCTCCTACTATATTTTAGCATATTAATAGTAATTACTGGAATGTTAATTTTATTTGTCTCTAAAAATTATCCTGAAAATATACTTGAGGTATGTCTAAAAAGTTATGCTAGTCCTGAATTGGTAGATAATGTTGTTAAAAAAATTGGCTCATTTGATTATTTTAATATTTATGATATTTTTTCAAAGGAAGATGCCATAAGTGTATATAGCGGAAATATAAACTTATTTTTATATGATAAAAATAATCAAAGGCTTGAATTGACCTTTAATGATGATGAAGTCATCATGGGTGAAAATTATATGTATGAGTATTTAAAGTATGATGCTTTGGGAGGAAAATACAAGTCTGAATATGGAGAATATAATATAAATTGCATAATAGAAAACAATGATAGAATTTATTATAGAGATTTAAAAATTTTAGAAAGCTCTAGGGTGAAAAATCAAAAGATATATATATCATTGTTAAACAGCAAAAATATACTTATGAATCCACAAAACAAGCTATTGGAATTAGAAAATAATGATATTTTGTATGCCAAAAGCATTGCTTATATAGATGTCATCAATTTTCTCAAACAATTATTTGTACTTTTATTAATTGTATACACTCTGTTGCTTATAATAACATTAAATATAAAAAGTGGAAGCACGCATAAGAAAATAGCAAGTGCATACAAGAATATAAAATATGATTTAGATTTTAGGGAATTTTTAATTAAAAAAGAAAGTCTTAAACTAATAATAAAATACATGTTCTACATACTATTGCAAGTGGCTGGTGCTATAATTATTATATATTTAGTTGCAAAATTAATTAGTATACCTGTATCTTATAGTATTGATATTAGATCAATGAAAAGTATAATAAATGCAGTATTGTCTTTTGTAGATTTACTAAAATATTACTACTTAAATGGTTTTACAGAAATATCATCTATGATAGTAAAAATAATTATGATTTATTTTTTTACTTCAATTCTTTTTATAATAATCAATATTAAACTATCAAATAAAAATATTTCTTCGGCTAAATAAAATTCAAATAAAAAATCCTTTATCTTATTAATAAAGGATTTTTTGAATTAATTCTACCATTTCTCATTGTGTATTTTATTATTTTTCAAATCGTCTAAATTGGTTGGATTATGCTCTTCTGATTTATGGCCTATAGATAATAAGCATAAAATTTCCATGTCCTCTGGTATTGATAATAAATCGCGTGTTAAATCAGTAGCTTTTATAGTACCGTCGTCATCATTATATCTATTTCTTAGCTGTACCCAGCAGCATCCAAGTCCTAATTCTTCAGCCATTAGATATATATGAGTAGCTGATATACTTCCATCCTCTATCCAAACATCATTATCAATTGATTTTACTGTAACTACAATAGCTAGTGCTGCATCCTTAACCATAAAACCACCCTTATTTTTAACCTTTGATAGCTTTTCAAGGGTGTCTTTGTTTTCTATAAATATAAATTCCCAACCTTGCTTATTTTTTGATGTAGGTGATAGTAAGGCGGCTTGTTTAAGTGCTTCTATCTTTTCATTTTCAATTTTTTTATCAGTATACTTACGTATACTTCTTCTTTGCTTCATCAAATCTAATAGCATAATTCAACCACTCCTTTATATAAACAATATTTTTCGAAATTGTTAATAATGTAATTATAAGTTAGACTCATTCCATAAGTCAAGAAATCTAATAAGATGATTATGTATCATATTAAATATGTACAAATTACAAAATCTTTGTCAATATATGTTTGTGTGTGTTATAATTAAATAGAAAATCTTAATGAAACTGTAAATAAATAGATGGGGGTTACGATGTTTAATTTTGTTATTATTGATGATGATAAAGAAATTAGAGAAATAATTGAATCTATAATAAATCAGTTATTCGATGCAGTTTTAGAATATACAATTAAAAGCTATGATAGATTTACTGAATTTAAAAAATGTGAAAATATTAAAAATCAGAAAAATATCTTTGTATTAGACATTGAACTTAATGATGAGTATGACGGAATTGAAATAGCAAGTATAATAAGAAAAGAAAAATGTCAAAACCATGAAATTATATTTTTAACCGGTTTTGTTGATTATGCTTTTAATGTTTTGAATTATAAGATAAATCCTGTAGCATTTATAAAAAAAGATAATAATTTTAAAGAGTTACTTCAAAAAGCACTTAAGGAAGCTGTGGACAAAATTAATCTTGCTTCTGAAGGAAAAAAGATTACAGTAAAAAAGGGAACTGTAGATATTGAGTTGAAGGAAAATGACATAATATACGCTATGAAAAACAAAGGTGCAAAGAGTTTAAATATAGTTACTGAGTTATGCAATGTTGAGACAATTGAAACGATTGAAAATTTTTTAAATAGAATCGGGGAAGAATTTATAAAAATAGACAGATCTACTATTATTAATTATAAAAACATACAGTCAATTGATGTAAAAAGGCGTACTATAACTATGAACAATTCAGAAACTTTTTATGTTGATTCTAAAACTATCAAGAGGGTGATGGAATTTGGAAATTCATATAGTTAATGTATTTATAAGTATACTTTATGTTTCTCTTATTGCTTATGTCATAATTAAAACAAATGAAATAGAAAAGCATGTTAACATAAAAAACTTTATTTTGTCGATTATACCTTCTCTTATTTTAATGATTGCCGTTAGCTATTCAAATATTATTATTATAAAAATGATAGTAATATTTCTAATTACGTACTATATATGCGGTATTGTATATAGGATTAAGCCTTTAAAAGGAGTAATGTACGCTACAATATTTTTATCCTTTTATTTTATAAGCGAGCTAATAACACATATTATATTTATTAAAGCCTTTGGTATAAACATATCTGATATTGGCAGTAGTGGCTTAATATACTGTCTTTATAGTCTTATGTCATTTGTATTGACATCTATAATGATAAATTTAGATAAATCAAAATCATTATATAATATATTTAATAAATCGTTAGATTTTAAAGCAAAAATGGCTTCACTTATAATACTTATTATTTTGTTATTTGTAATTTTAACAAACTTAATAGTTATAAATAAAATTGAAGACAGCTTATTTATATACATAATGTCTATAGGAAGCTTCATAGCTTCAATGTTATTATGCATGGCGCTATTTTACTTTATAAACATTATCATAGATACTACTAACACACTAGATTTGACGAAGCAGTACAATAACAAACTAGAACTTTACAATAAAACTATGCAGGAGCTAATTGATACTCAAAGAAGAACAGTACATGAATTTAATAATAAAATGACTGTGTTAAATGGCTACATAAAAGATAAAAGATATGAAGATGCTGAGTTTTTTATATCAAAATCTTTAAAAGAAACTAAAAACTTGGACAACACCTTATTTAAAAATATAAAAAACAGTGGTTTAAAATCACTTCTGCTATTTAAGTTTGCAGAGATTAAAGACAAAAATATTGGCTTTGAGTTAATGGTGAATAAAAGGATAGAAAGTCTGATAATTGATTCAGACGATTTATGTAAGATATTAGGTATATTTTTGGACAATGCCATAGAGGCAGCAGTAAATTCTGAAAGGCCTTTTATATCAGTGGGCATAGTCAAAATTGAAGAGTCCATTAGCATAACAATTATGAATAGTATAGCAAATGAGTATATAGATATGGAAGCAAATTTTTATGGAAAAAATTTCCAAGAAAAAATATTTCAAGTTGGGTATTCTAAAAAAGGCTATAATAGGGGTTTTGGACTTTCTATAGCAAAGGATTTAATAGATAGATATAAAGAGCTTAGCTGTGTGACAGAGATTATAGATGGTTTTTTTATACAGGATTTGATTGTGACAAGGACATGATATATATTCATGTCCTTTTTTTAGCTTTCATGGACATTTGAACACAAGAGGAAAATAATAGTATATAATTAGTGTTAATATAAAATTTACGTAGGGAGTTATTAATATGAAAAAAAAATTTATAGCTATTATTTTAATTATAATGATGATTTTATTATCGTCATGCAATAAAGCAAATGATGATAATGCCACAATTCAGTTATGGTATTATGATTTTAACGGTGCAGGATACTATTCAGAAGCTATTTATGGAATTATATCAAAAGCTAAAATGTTTTGCGATACAAACAAAATTCCTTTAGAAGTAGTTGGATATAATGAAAATACTATATCACACGAGGACTATGTATTAAAAAGGAATGCAGCAGCAGCAGCCGGTAATATGATTACTATTGATGATGCTAGATTTATGCATGATATAGCTAAGCAACATGCAGATTATACAAAACTTGACAATTATAATAATTTGCTAAGTGCATATAAGGATAGATTTTGTATTCCTTTAGGTGTAGGGTACAGAGCTGTCTATATAGAAAACGAGGCAATAAATTATTATGATATAGATACAGGAGAACCTCTTATAACATATGGTGATTATCTTACAGTCAAACAGAAAATGAAAGAAAAAGGTGCTAAGTTTGAGCTTAATATTACCGAATACTATGAGCTATTAGATTATTACCTTGATATGAATGGTTTATTATTTATTAATGAGGAAAGTGAAATTTTAAAAGATAATAATAAATTTAAAGAATTGTTAAAAAAATCTATATTAGAAGTATGTAATGACATTATATTATATAATGATGGTAAATTAGAAATTAACAATATAACTCAAAAACAAATAACAGATAGTTTTCGTATATATGATGAAAACAGTAAGTTAACTCTTAGCGGAGATGTTATGTCAGCTTATAGTCTTTTAGAACATGGCGCATTTAGCGGGCTTAGGGAAGATATCTTTAATAAAACTTTTTTTATTGATCCTGAACCAATATTTTATTCGCCATGCTTCTATATGTATAAAAGAATAACAAATGATAAGATTTATGATTTAGCTAACCATCTAGTTAGTGAATCAACTTATCTGATGGTAACAACAAATAAACCATTTTATTCACCAGTATTCAATATGGATAAAACAAGAGAAGTATTAAGTGTAGATAATAATTGGGAATATTCAGGTATATTTAAAATGAATGCAGATAGAGGGCAAGAGGTAGATAAAAGAGTAGTAAAGCTTATAAATACTGTATATGAATTGCTAGTTAAAAATGATGATAAATCAGAGCAAATTGCAAATTACTATTTTTATAATAAAAACTATAGCAATGAAATAAAAGATTTTATAAGTAATACTGTTTACAATATAGCTTCAGAAAAATTCGATTACAAAAATGAAGAAATAAATAATATGATTGATAATAAAATAGATGAATTTATAACTAATTTTAATGTTCATTACAATTAATTTAATATTTAGACGCAAGGAGAGATACAAATGAAGAAGCTAATTTCTATCATAATGATTAGCATGATGCTTATGACCTTAACATCTTGCAACATTATTAAAAATGATGAAAATGCTACAATTCAAATATGGTGGTATGATTATGATAATGCAGGATATTACTCAGAAGCATTAGCAACTGCTATAAGGAAAGTAGAATTGTATTGTAAAAGTAACAATATACCAGTAGAGATAGTTAGATATGGAGAGGATACATTAGCATATGAGGATTATGTATTAAAGAGAAATTCAGCTATGGCGAACGGCAATATGATTACAATAGATGATGGTAGGCGTCTCCAGGATATATCTAAATATCACGCTAATTATTCAAAGGTCAAAAACTATGATAAATTGTTAGATGTTTATAAGAATAGATTTTGTGTACCATTGGGGATGGGATATGAAACCATTGATATAGACAATGAATTATTAGCCTATTATGATATAGATGTTGATAAAATATTAATTTTGTACGACGATTATCTTGAAATCAAACAACAGCTAAAAGAAAAGGGTGCCAAGTTTAAGTTAAATAAGAGAGAGTGGAACGAAATATTAGATTATCACCTCGCTAAAAATGGATTAGCATACATAGATGAACAAAACGAAATTACTAAGAATACAAATGAACTTAAGGAAACTGTTAAAAAAACAATTATAGAAGTTTATGAAGATTTTAAGCTATATAATGGAGATTATGAAGTTTCAATTTCCATGAATGAGAAAAAAGAATCGATACAGGATTATTTTATATTTGATATCAATACAGGATTAAAACTAGCTGATAGCAGTAAGGGCTTCAATATGTTGACAAATTATATAGATTATACGGACTTAAATGATGACATTCTAAACATGACTTTTGTTGTGAATAATAATATTTTTGTATCTCCTTGCGCATATATGCATAAGAAGATTACTAATGATAAAATATATGATGTGTTTAATGAATTAATAAGTGACTCTTACTATAAATCGCTGTCTACAACACATGCTTATGCTCCGACACTAGATACAGAAAAGGTGAAAGAATTTTTAGAGGTGGATGAGAATTGGCAATATAATGGACTTTTGATTGGGGGAGCGATGAACGGAATAGAAAAAAATAAAAAGGTAGTAAATCTGATAAACGAAACATATGAAATGCTTATAAAGGACAAAGAAAAATCGGAAAATATAGCAAGCAATTACTTTAAAAATGGGAACTTTACAAGCTATATATATAATTGCGTATCAGATTTAAGTAGATATCTTATTAGTGAAAAACTAGACTATAATGATAAAAAGGTTGATGACACTTTAAATCAAAAGATTGATGAATTTATAACTAACCTTAATGTTCTTTATAATTAGTTATTGATAAAAATGGAGATGATAATATGGCTGGTATATTACTAAAAAATGTAACAAAAATTTATCCTAATAAGTTTAAAGCACTTGAAAATTTAGATTTGGAAATAAAGGATAAAGAATTTTTAGTGCTTGTTGGATCTTCTGGTTGTGGAAAATCAACAATATTAAGAATAATTGCTGGACTTGAGGGTGTAGCAGATGGAACTGTTAATATAGGTGATAAGGTTGTAAATAATGTTTCTCCTAAGGACAGAAATATAGCTATGGTTTTTCAAGATTATGCTTTATATCCTCATATGAATGTATATGAAAATATGGCATTTTCCTTGAAGTTAAAAAAGGTTAAGAAAAATGAAATAAAGGAGAAAATTTTAGCTGTAGCTAAAAAGCTTGAAATTGAAGAGTGCCTGTATAAGAAACCTGCAACATTATCTGGAGGACAAAAGCAAAGAGTTGCACTTGGACGAGCTATAATAAGAGATCCAGAGGTGTTTTTATTCGATGAGCCCTTATCTAATATAGATGCCAAGCTTAGAACTCAAATGAGAATTGAGCTTATAAGACTACATAGGCAATTAAAAACGACCTTTGTGTATGTTACACATGACCAAACAGAGGCTATGACTATGGGTGAACGAATTGTAGTTATGAAAGACGGTAAAATTCAGCAGATAGATACGCCAGAAAATCTATATAATAATCCTAATAATATTTTTACTGCTGGTTTTATTGGGTTACCACAAATGAATTTTATCAGCGGAAGGTTAAAAAACGAGAATGATGCAAGAATGTTTATAGAGCTTGATTGTGAAGCTAATAAAAGCTATGAGCTTAAAAATACCTATGATTTTTATGACAACAGGCAAATTACAGCAGGCGTAAGACCAGAAAAATTATTTATTAAGAAAAACGATGAAAGTTTTGACGATGTTATTGTATTTGAAAACTGTGAGGTTGAAGCAGTTGAAATGCTTGGAGCAGAGCAACTTGTATATTTTAATTTCAATGGTGCTAAGCTTATATCTAAAGTGTTTGATGATATTAAAATAACTAAAAATGATAGACTGTCTTTATTTTGTAATATAAATGATATTCATATATTTGATACAGTTACAGAAAGGAAGCTTGATGTATGGAAAAGACAAGGTTGACAAGATATGTACTTTTGAGCCTTATAGGGGTTGCAGTAATGTATATAATTCCTTTTGCAGTTGCACAAGGTAGCTTTGAATTAAGCCTATTAGATCCTTCAACTGGAATATTCAGCAATCAAGGATTTACCGTTTCCTTTAAAAACACAATTGTATTTATGCTTATATATGTTCCTATAGTAGTTATTTTAGGGTTTTTATTAGCTTATGCAACTGAATATATGAAGCTTTCCTTTGTAGTTCAGGTCGCAATAATTTTGCCTATAGCTATACCAATATTATCTGTTGCAGGATTTTTTAGAGATTTAAGCTACAGCGTTATTAGCAAGGTCTTTAACGGACTTTCTATTGTAGGACTTATATACATATGGAGCTGTCTCGGATTTACATATTTGATATTTTTAATATCCTTAAAAAATCGGAATAAATCTATTGAGGAAGCAGCATATTTAGACGGGGCTGGTACGTTTAGAACTTTATTTAAAATAATTATACCTCTACATTCAGAAGCTCTAGTTTTATCAATAGTTATAAGTATATATAACTCTTTAAAAATATTTAAGCAAACCTATGCTATATTTGGTGAATATCCAAACTATGATATGTTTATGATGCAAAATTTCCTTTATTTAAAGCTTAAAAAGTTAAGCCTAGAGGATTTAATTGTATCTGCAGATATATTTTTAGTTTTTATATTTATGGTTTTAATGCTAATTTTGGCTCTTGGAATGTACCAAAAAAGAAAGCTGTTAAAGTGAGGTAAGGGTAAATGTTATTAAAAGAGTTGACATTCTTGTGCAAATTATTGCATGGAGGTAGCTATGAAAAAGAGTTTAATTAAAGTTTTATCTGCTATAATTGTAATTTTATTTTTAGTACCTATATTATACACGCTTCTTCATTCATTTATGGATGAATATCAAATACAAAACTACTCTGCATCATTTTTACCAAATGTGTTTAGTATACACCAGTATTTGAAGATAACTCAGAAGATGGAGTTTTTTAAGCTGTACATAAATTCGATTGTGATATCTTTATGTGTAATAGTTGGGCAGCTTATAATATCTATAGGTGCAGCCTATTTCTTTTCAAGAAGTAAAAGCAGGGTAGCTAATGGGGTGTTTCTTTTGTATGTGTTCTTGATGCTTTTGCCTTTGCAAATAACTTTGATACCAAATGTGTTTCTATACAACGGAATCGAAAGATATTTTGGGATTACCATATTTGATACTCGATTAGCAATAATTTTGCCTGGAATATTTAGTACTATTGGAGTATTTTTTTTAAAGCAGTTTTTCTCAAGTATACCAGAGAATCTGTACGAAATGGCAAGAATTGACGGAGCATCTAATCTAAAGATATTAGTGAAAATTGTATTACCTTATTCAAAAAACGCTATACTTGCTTTATGTGCATTAAACTTCATTGAGAGCTGGAATATAATTGAGCAGGCACTTATTTTTATTAATACCCCATCAAAGTATCCGGTATCAATATACTTAAATACCCTTTATGCAACCGACAGAAATATTTTCTATGCAGGAAGCGTACTGTTTATATTCCCTGTTATTTATCTGATTATGAAAAGCAAGGAAAGAATAAAAACTATGATATCAAAGGAAAAGAGGAGGGAAATAAAATGATGATGAGAATTTTCGATAAAATCTCAAAAATATTTTTTGCATTTATATGCTTTATTGTTATATTGGGTATGATATTTTTAAGTGTAAGAAATTATACTACACCAATAGTCAGTTGTACGTTGGTGGTACCTTCAGATAAATTAAAATCTACATATTATTTTACTGGAACTGTAGTGCCTGAAAACTCGAAGGCAGTAGAAGTAAAGGCTGCTCAAGATATGGATATATCAAATATCAATATAAAAGCTGATCAAATCGTTCCAAAGGATGAAAATCTGTTTACCTTAGATTACAGCAGTTCTACATCTGATAAAACAGATGCGCAAGATGCTTTTAACGACAAATTGTATAATACTAATATTGAATTAAATAGAATGATAAAATCTCTTGAGAAAAAAGTGAATAAGGAAATAGATAATATTGATAGTGTTAATCCTTATGACGGTATAACCGTTTATGCTACAGCAGATGGAAAGGTAAAAAACCTATCCATAGAGGAGGGTAAAAAGGTAAACAACAATATTATTTCAAATATTATTGATGATAGCATGCTGAAAATTTCATTTAAAATGACTGCTAATGAATATACCAATATAAATGTGGGTCAAAAGGTTTTAGTTACCTTTGCTGGATATGAGGGATATTATGAGGCTGAGGTTACAAGCATTAATCCAAATGCTGTACCAGATAAAGACAAAGTATCATTTATATATAACGGAGTTATTGAAGCTAAAAATCCAGGACTTATTTCCACAGGAGTCAATGTGGGTGTTTCAACACAAAGTGATGGCCAACCAGTTGCTACCTTGACAAATGCAGGAATTGTAGAATCCTATTCTGAGCAACTACCTGTAACCACGGAGGTTTATTCAAACTCCGATATGGAGGTGTATGCTACAAAGGTTTATGTCATTGAAGGCGAAACAGTAAAAAAAGGCCAAAAAATAGCTGTATTAGGCGGCGAAGATTTGGTAAATCATCTTAATGAAAACATTAAGAATATAAAAGATAAGATGAAATTAATAACTAATATAAAAAAAGATATAGGTGATCTTTATGGAGATGTTATCACCCTAAATTCTGACAATAAACTTATAATGGATAGTTATGGAAACTGCATAGTATCCGATAGGATATATGTAGACTATATAACTGAAAAAACAACACTTAGAAAAGGTGACATTATATTAAAATATCATACATACAACAATGATGCCATGTCCATAAAGGCAGTTGTTGATGCAAAAACCTACAAAAATCTTAAGCAGATAGGTGATAAAATATATTATGGTGCTAATAAAGGAAAAATGGATGTAAAGGCTGCACTAGATGGAGTCAAGGAATTTTCTAAGAGTTATGAACTATCATATAAATATCAAGAGGCGGATGTAGGTAGGTTAAATCTAAGCGACAATGTAATTTTTAGCTTTATAGCAGAGGAAAAAGGTACAAATGTTATACCTAAAACTGCAATTGTACCTATCGGCAAAATAGAGGTTGGTTCTAGTGGCTTTGTATACATTGTAAATACGGAGGATTCTATATTAGGAAATATAGATGTTTTGGAGGAAAAAAAAGTAACCATAACAGCTGTGGGCGATGAAACAGTATCAATTGAATTTGATAAAAATTTCTTTACAGGATATAGAGACATATTTATAGTAAATCATATAGATTCTACACTTAAAGATGGAATGAGAGTGAAAACAAGATGAAAAAGCTATTGACATATATTGGTGTGTTTATTATAATTACCGCTTTTATGTTTTTGTTTTTCAGTAAAAACTTTCCGACTGACATGGCTGAGCTATGTCTAAATGTCGTGGCAAAGCCTGAACAGGTGACTAAAGCTATGGAAGGAATATTGATTTATGACTATCTCAATATTTATGATATTTTCAGCTATGAGGAAAATGTCAGTGTATATTCGGGTAATATAAATATTTTACTGAAAAAATCATATATAGAAGAGTGCGGTATAACTTTTAATGACAATGAGGTCATAATGGGTGACCGGTATATGAAAAAACAGTTCAAATACAATCTTCTGGGAGAAAGGTACATATCATCCTTCGGTGAGTATGATGTCAATTGTATTATAAAAAATAATGACAGGGTGTATTACAGAGATTTGAAGATTTTGCAGAATACAGACGTCAAGAGCCAGAAAATATATTTGTCGCTTATTAGTGCAAAAAAACTACCCATAAATTATAACAATACTATTGACTTATTGAAGTATTACGGCATAAATGTATCAAAAAGCATTTACTATGCAGATGTAATTAATTTCTTTCAAAAACTGTTAATTTTACTGATAATATCAGGACTTGTTATTATATTTTTTAAGTTAGTAGCTTATACCAAAAACAGTGCTAAGCAGCTTTTAGAATTTCGAAATTCCTCAAAGTATGATTTAGAGCTTAGAGAATTTATATTTAAACCAAATAATATTAAATTAATTTTGAAGGTATTTTTTGAGGTGCTTATACAGATATTAATAGGTTTTGCAACACTATGGTTGACTATTGTATTTTTAAATATACAAATTTCATACAGCATTGATTTCACTTCATTAAAAAGTGTAGCTGACGCAATAAATGCCTTTGCACGTCTAATAAAATATTATATAGCAAATGGCTTTACAGATATTTCATTAGCTATAGTAAACTGCATTATCATTTATTCGCTGACATTTTTTGTTATCCTAATAGTTAACGCTACCAAGCATACTATAAAAATTAAAGCAAAAAAACAAAATAATATCTCTTAAATACAAAAAGCTGTTTATTTTAGAACAGCTTTTTTATATTGTCATTAATGACTTTTACTTTTCTTGCAAAATAATACCAATACCATTATAATAAGATAAAAGTATATTTATGAGGTGCTTCTATATGATAAAGGAAAGATTTTCGGATAAAATTAATGATTTAATAAGTGAAGATGAATGGTTAATTGTTCAAGATGAGTATAATCCTAAGGATAATTTAGTATATGAAACAAACTTTGCTTTAACTAACGGATATATGTGTACTAGAGCTTCATATGAAGAAGGAACTAAAATATCATTACCAACAACATTTATAGCAGGAATATTTGATAAATCAGAAGCATTTATGAGAGAGTTAGCCAATACTCCAGATTGGTTAGGCTTAAAGTTATATAATGAGAGGGATCTAATAGGTATAGAAGACTGCGAAATAATTGAATTTATTAGAGTTCTTGATATGAAAAAATCAATCTTGTTTAAAAGATACATACTAAGGGATACGGAAAATAGAGAAACTTTAATTGAAGGATATAGATTTTTGAGTAGAAATAATTTACATAGAGCTGCTATAAGATTATATGTTACACCATTGAATTATTCAGGAATAATGGAAATGGAAAATATTATTGACGGAACTGTACTAAATTTTAAGGATTTTCCTAGATTTAGAGTTAAACACCTTGAAACTCTGGATGTATCAAATTTAAGCGGAAAGGGTTGCTATATAGAAACTAGAACTAGAGATTTTAAAACACATATAGGTACAGGCTGTATAGTAAAAGTATCTAAACTAAATCAAGATGTGAGTATTATAAAAAGCAAAAGATATTCCACATTTGGTGAAATTGCATTAGAATTTAATGATTTTGATGTTAAGGAAAAAGAAACTATAGTAATTGATAAAATGGCAAGTGTATATACACAAAGGGATATACGAAAAGAAAAAATTAAATCAACTATTGCTAATGAACTTTCAAATTTTTCAAATGACGGTATCGACCAAGAATTAGATAAGCATATAAAAATATATGAAGATATGTGGCAATATGCAAATATTAAGATAACTGGTGATGATTTAATAGATAAAGGGCTTAGATTTAATATCTTTCATCTAATGAGCACTGCCAATAAACATGATGATAAAGTAAGCCTTGGAGCTAAATTGTTACATGGAGAAGAATATGGTGGACATGCTTACTGGGATACAGAAATATTTATGCTCCCATTTTTCATATTTACTGCACCTGATGTAGCTAAAAATTTATTAAAATATAGATACTATTTACTAGACGCAGCAAGACAAAATGCTATTAGTGAAGGATATAAGGGTGCAAAATATCCTTGGGAATCGGCAGATGATGGTAAAGAGCAATGCCCTCAATGGACTATAGAACCAGATGGTTCATGCTACAGATGTTATGTAGCTGATTATGAGCATCATGTGACAGCTGATATTGCATATGGAGTATATAGTTATTATAAATATACAGATGATGTAGATTTTATGACAAACTATGGTGCAGAGATAATATTAGAAACAGCTAGATTTTGGGTGTCTAGATGTAATTATAACGAAAAACTTGACAGATATGAAATTTTACAAGTTACAGGACCTGACGAATGGCATGAGCCTGTTGACAATAATTGCTATACTAATTACTTAGCAAAATGGAATATAGAAAAAGGATTTGAAATATTAGATTTATTAAAAACTAGTTATGAATCTTCCTATCAAAATATAATTTCTAAGATAGGATTGGAAGAAGCTGAACTAAAAGAGTGGAAATCTGTTTGTGAAAAAATATATATTCCTTTTAATGAAGAAGACAAATTAATGGAGCAATTTGATGGTTATTTTAAACTTCATGACTTCGTTATAACTGAGTATGATAAAAATGATATGCCAATTATACCAAGTAAAGCAAGAGAAGTAGGTATAAGAAATACTTGTATTAACAAGCAAGCAGATGTAGTAATGCTGATGTTTCTTTTGGATAATGAGTTTGATAAAGAAATACAAAAAATAAATTATGACTATTATGAAAAAAGAACTTCACATCGGTCATCACTAAGTCCTAGTATATTTTCAATTATGGGTCTTAGAGTAGCCAATGATTCTATGGCATATAAGTATTTAAAACGTTCATGTTTAGTTGATTTGCATAATAACCAAAATAACACTAGAGAAGGAATTCACGCAGCTTCTTGTGGAGGAACATGGCAAAGTGTGATATTTGGCTTCGCAGGTATGAGTATAGATGAAAATGGTATAATTAATTTTAATCCTTGTATTCCTCAACATTGGGAAAAAATCGAATTCAAAATAAATTATAGAGGCTCAATTATAGATATAGTTTTATCAAATTCAGATATAAGTGCTAAACTACTAAAAGAAAATAAAGAAAAAATTAAATTAAAATTTAAATCGGATGAGATTTACTTGTAGAAAGGGTACTTAAGGTGAGCATAAAATGAAACATATAAAAGGAGTTATCTTTGATCTTGACGGTGTTATTTGTCACACAGATAAATATCACTATTTATCATGGAAAAAGGTAGCTGATGAACTGGGCATTGAATTTGACGAGAAAATTAATAATAGGCTTCGTGGTGTTTCTAGGATGGAGAGTCTTGAAATTATCTTAGAAAAAAGTGTCAAAAGCTATAATGATTATGAAAAAAATCAGATTGCCGAGAAAAAGAATTCAATTTATAGACAATATCTTATGACAATGACTCCTAATGATATTTCTAGAGATGTACATGATACATTATATTTACTAAGGGACAAAGGATATTACTTAGCAATTGGTTCTTCTAGTAAAAATGCGAAACTTATACTTGAAAAGACACAACTTCTTAACGTGTTTGATGCAATATCGGATGGTACAAATATTACACACTCAAAACCCAATCCAGAAGTATTTCTAAAAGCAGCCGAAATGCTTAATTTACCTCCAAATAATTGTATGGTGGTAGAGGACGCTATTTCAGGTATAATTGCAGGAAATAATGCTAAGATGATTACAATTGCTATAGGAGATGCAAATAATTCTGAAGTTGCTACATATAACATTGAAAAGCTATCAGATATAATTTCTATTTTAGAAAATTAATGATGTAGAGAGAAATAATTTAATTATTTCTCTCTTACTATTTAAATAAATCTTATACTAAATATCGTTAGTTACTAAAACACCTTTAGGTATAAGCATATTTTTTTGTATTATTTTACTTATTTCCTCTGACACTGTTTCATATGATGATTGGTATTTATCTGGCATAATGATTTTCGCAGACACCTGTCCATCTGAATAGAATAAAGTTGTATTAAATATACCTTTTTCTTCAATATCAAGAATTATGGTTACCTTTAATATAGTATCTAAAAGTTCTTCAAATTTACTTTCTTCATTATCATTTATCTTTTTTTCTTTACTTATAAATATTTCTGATAAAACATTAGCTTCATTATATAAAAGTGGAATAAAGAGATGTTTGTATATAATACTAACATCATTTTTTGATATTAAGGATAGTAGAATATTTTCAAATGTTGTTTTGTTTAAGTCATTGCTGCTAAATTTTATTCCATTATCTAATAACTTTAAAAATGAAGTTATACCTTCGTTAGCTTCCTGCTTTGTTATAATTTTATTAGCTAATTCAAACTTCATAAATAAGGCTTGTTCATTATCGATAATTTTATTGTATTCAAGATGTTTAAAAAATTCTATTACTTGTTTATTAAACTCACTAGCTGTACCAAGTTTAAGCCTTAGAAGATTATGAGTTAAAGCTGATAAAGTATTTTTAGGCAAAATAGCATTATTCTTAAGCAAAATAGGCATAATTTCTTTTTCATATAAATTTAATAATATTTCGCATTTGTTTTTTGAAACATCACCATATATAAGTTTTTCTAGTATGTTATTTGCGACCTTATCAAACAAAAAAATAATTTGCTCTTTTACTTCCTTTGTATACACATCATTGGTTAAAATTTCTTTTTTTATGCTATCAAAAATTATTAAAATATCTGCTACATTTTTAGAATTTATATTGCTAAGAGTATTTGAAATAAGTATAGGAATAGATTCCTTTAGTCCTAGGATAAATTTAACTATATCATCAAGGCCTTTTTCAATGATGTTGCTTTCATTTTTAGTAATATTTTGTGCTAATTTGAGTATCATGTCTATATTAGCTGCTTGCTTTCTTGTGTCAGATGACCATATAAGTTTATCTAAACTATTTTCACTTTGTGTTGATTTTATATTATTTATTTCAGTCTCTAAGGTATCAAACAATGATTTTATATCCTTAGGCAACTCTGCATTTGAGTTTTTTAGTGCTTTTATTGTTGCATTAACAACGTCAATTGTGTCGTCTGATACTTGTTCTTTTGGCATAAAGATATTAAGGGGGTCATCATTTTTTAAATTATCTTTAGTACCAATTAAATCAAGCATATAAGATAATATAACCTTTAATTTTTCTCTTTCGGGCAAATTTAAGTTAAATGCAGATAGCAAAAAAATATTTAACTTATTTAAAGAGTTATTGGCTAATAATTCAAAAAGTTTGTTTTTTATATCTTCAGGTAGGTTAGATAGTATATCATTAAATGATGAATTAACACCTGAAGCATTTTCTATTTGAGTAAAGTAGTAATCAAATATTTTTAAAAATTCACATATACTATTTTTTAGTCCTATATCATTTGATTCTAATAAAATTCTATTAAGCGCATCAAAAAACTCTCCTGAAAATTTGCTAGAGTCATTTAGAACTGATTTTATATATTCACCAAGCTTTGAATCATCCATTGTTATTGCATTAATAAAATTATCATAGGCTTCTTTTAGTATTGGATTTGAATTTATAGCAATTTCTCTAAATTGCTCGTTATATAAAACCTTTTTTACAAAAGAAAATAAGTCAGTATAACTCTTAATTTGTAGGCTTGAGGTTGTATTTGAATAACTATCTGACTTTAAAAAACTATTGTATGCATTATCTATATCTTCAATAGTTACAACTTTTTCTGTATTTATAATAGGTATATTTGGTTGAATATTATTAGTCTTATAATTTTTATTATTTGTGACATTAGAATTCACATTAATATTCATTTAATCACCTGTTTCTTTAATATTTCCACCATGACGCCACATTGTGGAGTCACAAAATAGAGTGAAGAATGTCTTTTCTTCACTCTTACTTGCATGTAAGATATATCGGCAAATGTGAAAAAATATTTAAAATAGTAAACTATTTATTTTAAACAGTTAGTAATTAGGCATAAAAAAAGAGCTACCATTTATGGCAACTCTATTAGTTCTAGTGTTTAAAATGTCTCATGTTTGTAAATAACATAGATAGATTATATTTGTTACAAGCGTCGATTACTTCTTCATCACGCACTGAGCCACCTGGTTGAATGATTGCGGTTATACCTGCCTTATGTGCTTCTTCTATGCAATCAGCAAATGGAAAAAATGCGTCCGAAGCTAATGAAGCACCTTTTAGTATGTCTGGACCTAAATGCTCGTTGGCATGGTCAATAGCTTGCTTACAAGCCCATATACGGCTAACCTGTCCAGTGCCGATTCCTATAGATTGACCATCTTTAACTAAAACTATTGCATTTGACTTAGCGTGTTTAACTATTTTCCAAGCGATTTTAAGGTCATTGTATTCATTTTCCTTTGGAGAACTGTTAGTAATTGTCTTTAGTTCCTCATCACAATATGTTTCTGAATCTATAGATTGTACAAGTAACCCACCAGCTACTTTTTTACATTCAAAAGTATTTTTAGGCTGCTTTTTAGTAATGTTTTTGATTTCTAAAATTCTAATATTTTTCTTCCCAGTTAATATCTCAATAGCTTCATCGGTAAATGAAGGAGCAGCGATGATTTCAACAAATATTTTATTTATTTCTGTTGCAGTTTGTTTGTCTATTTCTCTGTTAGCTACAACTATTCCACCATATATTGATACAGGGTCAGCTTTATAGGCTTTTACATATGCATCATGTATATTATCTGCAACACCAACTCCACAAGGATTTGAGTGCTTGCAGGCTACAACAGTCGGCATATCAAATTCCTTTAATAGCTCTAATGCACCGTTAGCATCATTTATATTGTTGTAAGATAATTCTTTTCCATGTAATTGATTAGCGGATGGTAAGAATCCTTCTGTGTTTTTAATTTCCTTATAAAACGCTGCTTGTTGATGAGGGTTTTCACCATATCTCATTTCTTGAACTTTCTCAAAGGTCATAGTGAAGTTGTTAGGTAGACTTTCATCTTTTCTTTGCTGTCTTAAATAGTTTGCGATTAATGTATCATATTGTGCAGTATGCTCAAACACCTTAGCACATAGATAAAATTTAGTTTCTAATGAAACTTGACCATTAGCCTTTATTTCATCAATTATTGTGTCATAATCAGAAGGATCAATAACTACAGCTACATCTTGATAGTTTTTAGAAGCAGCTCTAAGCATTGTAGGACCGCCTATATCTATATTTTCAATAGCTTCAGCTAGTGTAACGCCATCCTTTAATATAGTTTGTTTAAATGGATATAAATTAACTACAACAATATCAATTGGCTCGACATTTAGCTCTTTTATTTGCTTCATATGTTCAGGATTAGAACGCATAGCTAAAAGTCCTGCATGAATATTTGGATGTAAAGTTTTAACTCTTCCATCTAAGCATTCTGGAAAACCTGTTATTTCAGATATTCCGATTACTTTTATGCCAGCATTTTGAAGTGCTGTAGCAGTTCCACCAGTAGATATTATTTCTACACCTAATTCATCTAACTTTTTGGCAAATTCAACTATGCCAGTCTTATCAGAAACACTTATTAATGCTCTCATTTTATCCTCCTATAAAAGATGAAAAATCGTTTTTTGATTTTTCCATAGAGTGAACGTAGTTCACTTTTTTATCGTTACCTTTCTATCTGTAATTTGTATTTTACCATCACAAAATAGCTTTACAGCTTGTGGCAATATTTTATGTTCAATTTGTAGAACCTTTTTTTGCAGGCTTTCCGCCGTATCATTATCATCAATAAATACAACATCTTGGAATATTATTGGTCCTGTATCTGCATTTTCATCTACAAAATGAACTGTAGCACCACTTACTTTAACACCGCATTTTATAGCCTCTTCATGAACCTTAATTCCGTAGTAGCCTTTGCCACAAAATGAAGGTATAAGAGAAGGGTGTATGTTTATAATCCTATTATTAAAAGTTTTTATAAATTGTGGGCTTAATATTTTTAAGTACCCGGCAAGAACAACTAAATCAATATTTCTTTTAGTTAATTCTTCAATTATTTTATCATTAAAGGCATCTATGCTTTCATAATTCTTAGCATTTATATATACAGCATCTATATTATTAAGTTTTGCTCTTTCGAGTCCATAAGCATCTTTTTTGTTTGAAATTACAACCTTAATTTTACCGTTAATATTGCCAAGATTTATATTATCTATAATAGATTGAAGATTAGTTCCACCACCGGATAACAATACCGCAATATTATGCGGTACAATTTTTAGTTGTGGCATATTTTTAATCCGCCTTCTCTTTTAACCATAACACCTATTTTGATAGGTTTTTCGTCAATAGACTTCATATATGATATAATATCATCTGCATTATTTTTGTCAACAGCTAAAACCATTCCTATACCCATGTTAAATGTTCCATACATCTCATCTATATCAACATTTCCTTCTTTTTGCATAAGTTTAAATATTGGTAGAACATTGATATTTTTTGTTTCAATATCTGCTGTAAGTCCTTCTGGAAACATACGAGGAATATTTTCGTAGAAGCCACCGCCAGTTATATTGCTCATACCTTTTATTTCAAATTTGCTTATTAGGTCAAGGATTAACTTTGGATATAATCTAGTAGGAGTTATAAGTGCCTCTCCTAATGTGCAACCTAATTCCTCTACATAATCATTAACATTATAATTTTTATGGTCAAAGAATATTTTTCTAACTAATGAGTATCCGTTACTGTGAATGCCACTTGAAGGGATACCTATTAATATATCTCCTTCTTTAATAGTGCTTCCATTTATAATTTTTTTCTTATCAACTATACCTACACAAAATCCTGCAACATCATACTCGCCGTCACTATATAATCCAGGCATCTCAGCTGTTTCACCACCAATTAGGGCACAGCCTGACTTAACACAGCCATTAGCTATACCTTTTACTATATCAGCTGCCTTAGTCGGTTCTAATTTACCTGTAGCTATATAATCAAGGAAAAATAGCGGTTTTGCACCTTGGCATATAACATCATTTACACACATTGCAACTGCATCTTCACCTATAGTATCATGTTTATCCGTCATAAATGCTATCATAAGCTTAGTACCAACACCATCAGTTCCAGATACAAGTATTGGCTCTTCGTATTCGTCCTTATCTAATGCAAACATACCGCCAAAACCACCTATATCAGACATTACACCTTTGATATAAGTTTTTTTAACGCTATCTTTAATAAGTCTTACAGTTTCATAACCAGCATGTACATCTACACCAGCTTCTTTATATGTTAATTTATCACTCATTTTTAATCCTCCGTTACTTGAAGTTTGGTACTTCCATTGGATAGTCGCCGTTTAGGCAGGCTAGACAGAAGCCATTTTCTTTTCCAGTCGCTTTTACAAGTCCTTGTATGCTTAAAAAATGTAAACTGTCAGCATACATAAAATCCTTTATTTCATCAAGGGTCTTTGTTGCTCCAATTAAATAATCTCTAAATGGAGTATCAATACCAAAGAAGCAAGAATGTGTGATTGGTGGAGAAGCAACTCTAACATGTACTTCTTTAGCACCGGCTTCTTTTACCATTGTTGCAAGCTTTCTGCTTGTAGTACCCCTAACGATACTGTCATCAATCATAACAACAATTTTATCTTTTACTAATTCCTTTAAAACACTAAGCTTCATTTTTACAGCTTCTTCACGTAGCTCTTGCGTAGGCTCAAGGAAGGTTCTTTTAGCATATCTATTTTTTATTAAACCAAGGCCAAATGGGATTCCAAGTTCTTGAGCATAGCCAATAGCAGCTGGAGTACCAGAGTCTGGAACTGAAAAAACTAGGTCCGCTTTAACAGGTGCTTCCTTAGCTAGTTCACGACCTGCATTGTATCTAGCTTGATAAACATTAACTCCGTCTATTGTGCTATCAGGTCTAGCAAAGTAAACATATTCAAAAAGACATGATTTTTGTGGCGCATATTTATTGCTCTTTATACTTTCAATTCCATCTTCGGTTATTACAACTATTTCACCTGGTTCAACATCTCTTATAAATTCTCCACCCATTGCAGTAACAGCGCAGCTTTCTGAGGCTAATATATAGCCATCAGGTCTTTTACCTATGCAAAGAGGTCTAAGCCCAAAGTGGTCTCTTACACCTATAAGTGACTTGTCATCCATTATTGTAAATGCAAATGCACCCTTTATAATATCCATAACATTTTTGATAGACTTAACAATATTTCCATTGTAGTTTCTAGCTATCATATTAGCTACAACTTCAGTGTCTGTAGATGTTTGGAATATAACACCTGAATCTTCTAATAGCTCCCTAAGAGAATCAGCATTAACTAAATTTCCGTTATGTGCAAGTGCAAATGCACCTTTTTTATATTTAACTACAAGAGGTTGAGCATTTTCTATTTGGCTTCCTCCAGTAGTAGAGTAGCGAACATGACCAATGGAAACACATCCGTTTAATTTTCTAAGATTAACATTATTAAATATCTCTGCAACTAATCCCATACCCTTATGCTGATCTATATGGCCACCGCCAGTGCTGATAGCAATACCAGCACTTTCTTGACCTCTATGCTGAAGGGCGAATAGTCCATAGTACACAAGCTGCGATGCAAGCTCTGGCTTATTTGTATAAAGACCAATTACACCGCATTCTTCGTGTAGTTTATCGTCTCCAAATAATTTTTCGTATTCCAACTTATAAACCTCACTTATTTATTAATTCTAGCTAAAACTTCCTGATAAACCTCTTCAACTCCACCTAAGTCTCTTCTAAATCTATCTTTGTCAAGTTTTTTGTTAGTGTCTTTATCCCATAATCTACAAGTATCAGGAGATATTTCATCAGCAAGTATAACTTCTCCGTCATATAAACCAAACTCTAATTTGAAATCAATTAATTTTATGTTTCTTTCAAGGAAGAATTTTTGTAATATTTCATTTATTTTTAAAGCGTATTCTTTAATTTTGTTTAATTGCTCTTCAGTGGCTAATTCCATAGCAAAAATGTGATAATCATTAATCATAGGGTCACCTAATTCATCATCTTTGTAAGAGAACTCTAATACTGTCTTTTTCATAATTGTTCCTTCTTCAATACCAAGTCTTTGAGAAAGTGAGCCAGCAGCTATATTTCTTACTATAACCTCAAGTGGAAGTATTTTAACAGCTTTAACTAAACATTCTCTATCACTTAATAATTCTATTTGATGAGTTGGTATTCCATGACTCTCTAACATTACAAATAATGCTGCCGTCATTTTGTTGTTAACAACGCCTTTTCCTATGATTGTACCTTTTTTCTCTCCGTTAAATGCCGTAGCATCGTCCTTGTATTCTACTATATATTGTTTTTCGTTATCTGTTCTAAATACCTTTTTTGCTTTTCCTTCGTATAATTGTTCTAATTTTTGCATCTTAGTATCCTCCTAATTTATATAATATTTATTTATAATCTTTCTTGTAGTTTTCTATCAGCTGCAATTACTTTGTCAGCCATTTGCTTTTTATAGTCATGAAACTTTTGTCTTAATTCTGGATATTTTATTGATAACATTTGAACTGCTAAAAGTGCTGCATTATCACCAGCATTTATTGCAACTGTAGCAACTGGTACTCCATGAGGCATTTGAACTATTGATAATAATGCATCAATACCTTCTAATGCAGATGATTTAACAGGAACTCCAATTACAGGTAGACAACTGCATCCTGCTAAAACTCCTCCTAAGTGAGCTGCTTTACCAGCAACTGCAATTATTGCTTCAAATCCATTTTTTTCTGCATTTTTTGCAAAATCTGTTGCAATATCAGGTGTTCTGTGAGCTGATATTACTCTTACTTCAAAATCCACACCAAAATCCTTTAAAATTTGTATTCCTTTTTCCATTATTGGAAAATCGGAATCACTTCCCATTACAATAGCAACTTTCATAATATCCTCCTATAATCTAAAATAATTTACACCAGCTTCAAATAATTTTTGATCTTTGTTGCCTGGTATGTTTTTATATGTTCCAATATCAAGTCTTTCTGAGTGTCCCATTTTTCCTAAGATTCTTCCGTCTGGGCTTGTTATACCTTCAATAGCTTCAATTGAACCGTTAGGATTAAATAGTCCGTCATACGTTGGATTAAAATCACTGTCTACATATTGTGTAGCTATTTGTCCGTTTTCTTTCAGCTTCTTAATCCATTCTTCACTTGCTACAAATCTTCCTTCACCATGAGATAATGGCATATAATGTACATCTGATATACTGCAATTATTAAACCATGGAGAAAGGTTTGAAACTACCTTAGTCATAGCAAATGTTGAAACGTGTCTGCCAATAGTGTTATATGTTAATGTTGGGTCGTTTTCACTTATTTCAGTTATTTCTCCATATGGCACAAGTCCTAACTTAATTAGTGCTTGGAAACCATTGCAAATACCAATAATTAATCCGTCTCTATTTTTTATTAAGTTCATTATAGCTTCCTTAAGAAGTGGATTTCTAAATGTAGTAGCTATAAATTTACCAGAACCATCTGGCTCATCACCGGCACTAAATCCACCAGGGAAGGCAACTATTTGTGATTCATTTATAAGACGTGCCATTTCCTTTATTGAATGTTCAACATCCGATGGTGATAAGTTTTTAAATACAAAGGTATTTGCTATAGCTCCAGCTCTTTCAAAAGCTTTTTTAGTATCATACTCACAGTTTGTACCTGGGAATACTGGTATAAATACTCTTGGCATTGCAACAGTAGTTGCATTTACAACACTACCCTTAACCTTGTTGCCAGAAGTATATTGATAATCTTTTATTTTTCCCTCAACATCTTTCTTTATAGGGAAGATGACATTAAGAGGCTTAACCCACTCATTTAGCATTTCATCAATTCTGATGTTATAAGAATTATTTAATGATATTTTCTTTTGAGCAATTGTCTCTCCTATTAACAGATAAGGCATATCTATATTATCAAGATTATCAACCTCTAATACTATATCTCCATACTTAGGAGCAAAAAATAGGTTAGAATCAAATATTGTGCTTCCTACAGTTGTAAAACCTATTTTATTGCCAAATGTCATTTTAGTTATTGCTTCTGCAACTCCACCATATCCTACAGTATGAGCACTTAACACTTTGCCGGATAATACTAATTCATGTATTTTTGAATATTTATTTTTTATATCTTCAAAATCAGGGATGTAATTTTCATCCTTTTTAATTTTTACTAAGATTACCTTGCTATCTGCTTTTTTGAATTCCGGAGATATTACATTCTTAATATCTTCTACACAAACTGCGAAGCTAACTAGAGTAGGGGGTACATTTATATCTTTAAATGTTCCAGACATACTGTCTTTACCACCAATTGCAGGTATTCCTAATTCGTGTTGAATCTTAAATGCTCCTAAAAGTGCTGCAAAAGGCTTACCCCATTTTTCCTCGTCCTGATTTAGCTTTTCAAAGTACTCTTGTAGTGTTAGTCTAACCTTAGAATAATCACCACCCATTGCAACTATTTTAGCTACTGAGTGTAGCACTGCATTCATAGCACCATGATAAGGGCTAAGTTTAGATAACTTAGGATCAAATCCATGGGCCATCATAGTACAAGTATCTGTTTGTCCCGTTAAAAGAGGGAGTTTTGCAACCATACCTTCAGTTGGAGTCATTTGAGTTTTTCCGCCAAAAGGCATTAAAACAGTATTGGCACCTACAGTTGAGTCGAATTTTTCAACTAATCCTTTTTGACTGCATACATTTAAATCTCTTAAGTTTTCTAGCCAAGCATCTCTTAGATTATCAGATTTATATGATTTTATTTTACTATTTTCAAAGTTTGAAACATCCCATGCTTTTACTAAAACATCAACTTTTTGTTTTGCACCGTTTGTATCTAAAAAGTCTCTACTAATATCTAATATTGTATTTCCTCTCCAGTACATCTTTAATCTTCTGTCATCTGTTACAGTTGCAACTACAGTGGCTTCAAGATTTTCCTCCTGCGCGTATGCTATAAATTCATCAACATTTTCTTTAGCTATAACTACAGCCATTCTTTCTTGTGATTCTGATATAGCAAGCTCGGTACCATCAAGTCCGTCATATTTTTTAGTTACTTTATCAAGATTAATATTAAGTCCATCCGCAAGCTCTCCAATTGCTACTGAAACACCGCCAGCACCAAAGTCGTTACATTTTTTAATCAGCTTACTAACTTTATCATTTCTAAATAATCTTTGTATTTTTCTCTCTGTAGGAGCGTTACCCTTTTGTACTTCAGAACCGCATAGAAGTATTGATTCTTCAGTATGCTCCTTTGATGAACCAGTAGCACCACCACAGCCATCACGACCAGTTTTGCCACCAAGAAGTATTATAACATCTCCAGGGATAGGAGATTCTCTTCTTACATTTTCTCTTGGTGCTGCAGCTATAACTGCACCTATTTCCATTCTTTTTGCTACATAATCTTCATCATATATCTCTACAACTTTGCCAGTTGCAAGTCCTATCTGATTTCCATAAGAGCTGTAACCATTTGCAGCATCAGTAGTTATTTTTCTTTGTGGTAACTTTCCTGCCATTGTATCTTCTAGCTTTTGTCTCGGGTCAGCGCTTCCTGTTATTCTCATGGCCTGATATACATAGGAACGTCCTGATAGTGGATCTCTTATAGCTCCACCTAGACAGGTCGCCGCACCTCCAAATGGTTCTATTTCTGTTGGGTGGTTATGAGTTTCATTCTTAAACATTACAAGCCATTCTTCTGTAATGCTATCTGCTTTTTTTCCATCGATCTTAGCATCAACTATTATGCTGCATGCATTGATTTCATCTGAAACTTCTAAATCATTCAGTGCACCTAATTTTCTAAGTTCCTTAGCGGCTATAGTAGCCAAATCCATTAAACATATGTCTTTCTTTCTATTCTCATAAACAAATTTTCTGCTTTTCTTATATAGCTCAAAGGTTTTTTCTATTTCTTTTGCGATATTGTTGTCTTCAAATTTAATATTTTCAAGAGTTGTTGAGAAGGTAGTATGTCTACAGTGGTCAGACCAATAAGTATCAATTACTTTTAATTCTGTTATTGTAGGATTTCTTTTTTCAGTATCTCTAAAGTATTCTTGGCAAAGCTTTATATCCTCCAAGCTCATTGCAAAGCCCATTGAAATTTTATAACTATCTAACTCACTTAAGCTTAATTTATTAAATGCATCAACTGTTTTTACGTCCTTAGCCTCTTGATAGTTATCATCTAGTGTTTCAGGCTTTTCAAGACTAGCTTCTCTAGAATCTACTGGATTTATATAGTATTTTTTTATATTTATAATATCTTCACTTGTTAATTCACCAGTTAATGCTATTACACGGGCAAATTTAACAGGAGGTTTCTCTTTTCCTGTTAATATCATTATACATTCTGCTGCTGAATCTGCACGCTGATCATATTGTCCAGGTAGGTACTCTACAGCAAACACATTTTCACTGCTGCTAAGATATGCTTCATCTTCTTTATATACCATATCTTGATTTGTCTCTGAAAAAACGCAAACAACTGATTTTTCAAAATCTTCATCAGAAATATGAGATACATCATATCTATTTAGTATTCGTAAATTAGTTAAGTTTTTTAGGTTTAAATTTTCTGTTAGATTATTTAAAAGATTTATTGCCTCAACACTAAATCCTTCTTTTTTTTCAACAAATATTCTTTTAACGCTTGGATTCATCTATTTAACCTTCCTTATTTATTTATTTAACAAATTAACTAAGTTTATAACAATTTGATGTTGTAAGTTTAATTAAGCTGTCAAATTAGCAGTAGTTATTTATAAATATAATATCTTCCATAAAAACTGCCAATAATACAAACTGATAGTAAATAAAGCATTTAGTCTCATGCCTGCTGTATATAAAAGTCTGGATTTACGGCTAAGATGTAAGCCGTAGTCTTGAATGTTTCACCGAGTCAAATCTGAATTATAAAACTAAAAAAGAAATGCAAAAAGAAAAGAATTATTTCAGTTTAAATAGTCGATTTAAGGTGCTCGGTAGAAACTCTCTCACCATTTCCGAGAGATTATATTTAAACATTTATTGTTGTAATGTAATAATAACAGAATAAAAAAAACTTGTCAATATAATTTCTTATAATTTTGATAAAATTGATATTTAATGTTCGTACTTATACGAATATTGAACTACAATATAATTTCTATAATTCGCATAAACTGTTTTTATTAAAAAACTGTGAACATTATCTGCTCACAGTTTTTGACCTTATTTTAAAATCTCTATTGCTTTTTTAAGTTGTGTATCTTCAACTTCAGGTGCTGCAAACAATTTTAATGCACTAGTAAGCGCATCCTGTGTAGCAAAATCTAAAGTTCCGTATGCATTTAGATTGTTATTTTTTTGGAACAATTTAATCTGCTCAAATGTTACTTGGTCTAAAATTCCGTCAGGTGTGTTTACTTTATAACCTAGAGTTTGCAGTATCATTTCTGCTCCTAATACGTCTAATCCAATAGTATTAAGAGTAGGTTTTCTATCTTTTTTTAATTCTGGATATGTAGATAAGTCAACTTTAGATTGACCTATTTTATTTTCAATAACTATGTCTGGCTTTATGCCAACTCCTTGAACCTTGTTTTTGTTTGGAGTAAAGTATTCTGATGTAGTAAATTTAACTGCACCGTCGTTCTTTAGCGGAATCAGTGATTGCACAACACCTTTTCCATATGTAGTTGTTCCAATTATTTTTCCAACACCTCTGTCTTGTATAGCTCCAGCAAATAATTCAGAAGCGCTTGCACTATTTTCGTTTACAAGAACGCATACTTTATATTTTTGCTTATCTAAAGTACTTCTAAGAACTTCTTCACCTTGAGTCTTGCTATTTACATACACAAGCGGACCTTCAGGTACAAAGAAGTTTAGTATATCAACAACAGTTCTTAAGCTACCACCAGGATTATTTCTGACATCAACTATAATTTTTGAAACTTTGTTTTTGTCAAAGTTATTTAAAGCTTCTTCCACTTGTTCAGTAGTGTTTTCGTTAAATTCTGTAATTTTTAAATATCCTATTTTATTTTCTAGGATTTTACTTTCAACAGAGCTTACTATTACTATTTCTCTTTTTATGTTGAAAAATAATTTAGTGTTATCGCGCTTAATCCCTATATTTACAACTGTACCAACTTCACCTCTTATAAGCTTTGAAGCTTGTGCCGTAGTAAAGCCAACTACACTTTGTCCATTAACTGAGATGATTTCATCCCCAGTTTTTATTCCAGCCTTTAATGCGGGAGTTCCAGGCAAAGGTGTAGCAACTATAAGCTTATTTTTTTCTTGTGTAATTTGAACACCTATACCACCAAATAATCCTGACATGTCTGTTGCGAACTCTTGATATTCTTCCTTAGTGAAATAGACACTGTAATCATCAAGTATTTCAAAAAAACCATTATATAGAGCTGTTATTATATCATCTTGATTTATGTCGTATTGGTAATACTCATTAACAAATTCTATAACTAGTTTTAAAAAATCAATATCTGAGTCTAATTTTTCAACGTCTAATTCACTGGCATATATGTTAAATGTAGCGGATAATAGCATCGTAATTGCTAATACTAGACATGAAATTTTCTTTAAATGTTTTTTCATAAAACACCTTCCTTTTTTACATAATATGTATAAGTAAGTATATTCTATTTTTTCTAAACTGTAAATATCAAATGATTTTTTATTTTAAACAATCATAGCAAGTTTAGTGAAACTTGTTTTTGACTTTATTTCAATTTTGGGGTAAAATATAATATGTTTTAAAAATTATAAATATGAGGTAAAAAATGAGCAGAAATACTAAAACTTCAAGTTTAACAGAAGCTGCCATGATATGCGGTATAATAGTACTTATGTCAATGGCTTCTTATTATGTATTGCCTTTCATCGATTTTTTACTCCCGTTACCTGCAATAATTTTAGGTAAAAGAAGGGGTTATAAATATTCTGCATTATCACTTGTATCTGCATCGCTTATTGTAATGATGATTTTAGGTCTGCCAATGGGATTTATGTATCTATTTATGTATACACCTATTGCTATAGCTTTGACCTTTTTAATTGTTAAAGACAAAAAACCATCAACCGTAATACTTGGTGGAGCAGTTGTTATGTTAATTTCTTTGATTTTTGTTTTATATATTATAGATATATTTACGGGAGTTGATATAACTAAACAAATTACATCTATGTTTTCAGAAGCACTTGAGATGCAAAAAAATATAATGAATACTGTTGGAGCAAATGAGGAGCAAATACAGCTAATATCAGATACATATAAATATCTTTCTGAATATATTGTAATGTTGCTGCCAACAATGCTTATAACGCTTTCTGCGCTTATGTCTGTAATAAATTATTATGTTGCACAAAAAGTTGCATTAAGATTTAAAATAGTTATTAGACCACTAAAGGACTTAAGCATGTTCTATTTACCGAGAAACTTTATATTCGGAATTGGTTTTCTAATGATTTTAACATATATTTTATTCACTATGAACTTTGCAAATATGGATATAATTTTAATTAACATTTCAATGATAGGTAGAATTGCTTTAATTGTTCAAGGACTTGCACTAATTAAATCTTATTTTATAAAATACAATGTAAATAATTTTTTAAGAGTAATTATATTCATGTTTATAATTTTTACACCTGTATTATCAAATATTGTTACTATGTTGGGAGTAATAGATTTAATAATTGATTTTAGAAAGTTAAGAATTAGAAGATAAAGTGTGGAGGTGAAAATATTTGAAGGATTTTAAATTACCTGAATATTTAAGAGATGATAATTATATTTTTTTAGTAATAATATCTGCATTTTCAGTTATATTTTTATTAAATAAAATGTACACTGTGGCTGCTTTATCAGGAGTTATACTTTTGATTAGCTTTATTGCTACTATAGGTAAACATAATAAAAGACAGAAAGATTTAAATAATTATATAATAGATTTTACAAATAGTATCGAAAATCTTTCAGTCAGCTCATTATTTAATTTCCCGATGCCAGTTTTAATAATTGATAGGAATGGAAAAATCTGCTGGTTTAACTTGAAATTTAGAGAGGTAATAGGTGAAGAAGCTATAATTGAAAAAGTTGAAGATGTTGTAGCAAACTTCCCAATTAAAAACCTTGAAGAAAACATGCAGGGTATGCTTAATAATCTTGAAGTCAGTCATGACAATAAAGCATATAACGTCTTATATTCTAAACTAAATGAAGAGCAGTTTGTAGACAATGCAGCATATATATTATATTGGGTAGATAACACCTCATTCAGAACTATAAAAAACAAGTATAATGATGAAAGACCAATTGCACTTATAATTCAAATAGATAACTATAGTGAGATTTCTGAGAAAATGGATAAGCTTATTAGGGCATCTATGATAGCGGAAATAGAAAAAATATTAAGTAAATATGCTAGTGAAATGAATGGATTTGTACTTAAGTATGATTCGGACAGATTTATAATGCTTATAGAAAACAAATATTTAGAAGCACTTGAAAGTAAAAAATTTGCAATGCTTGAAGAAGTAAAAGAAATAAAAAGCTCTGGCGAATATTTCTATACACTTAGTATAGGTGTTGGTGCATATGCGAAGACCATAGGACAGCTATTTGAATATGCAAAGGGTGCTCTTGATATTTCACTAGGTAGAGGTGGAGACCAAGCTGTTGTTAAGCGTATAAACTCAGTAAAATTTTACGGCGGTAAAAGTAAGGCTGTTGAAAAAAGAACAAAAGTAAAAGCAAGAATAATATCATTTGCTTTAAGGCAGATCATAGACCAAAGTTCTAATGTTATAATTATGGGACATAGAATTGGTGATATGGATAGCTTAGGTTCTTCAATTGGACTATATAGCATGGCTAAGAGCAGAGGTAAAAAGGCATATATTGTTTTAAATAATGTAAATTATGCATTAAAGAACCTATGTGATAGAATGGAAAAAGAAGACCCAAGCTACATGGAAGCTATAATAACTACTGAGCAAGCACTTAGATTAATTGATTCGGAATCTGTTTGTGTAGTTTTAGACACTCATAAAGGTAGTTTTACAGAAGCTCCAGAGGTATTAGAAGAGGTAGAAAAAATAGTATTAATAGACCATCATAGACGTGGTGAGGAATATATTGAAAATGCAGTGCTTGACTACATAGAGCCATATGCATCATCAACATGTGAGTTGGTATCAGAACTTATACAATATATGGAAGAACATATTAAATTGACTAAATTTGAGGCAGACGCAATGCTTGCCGGAATTGTGGTCGATACCAATTCATTTATATTTAAAACTGGTGTTAGAACATTTGAAGCAGCATCATTTTTAAGACGTAATGGTGCGGACACAATAGAAGTAAAAGAGCTCTTCAGTGAAGGTCTTGACACAATGAAAAAGAAAACAGAGATAATTGATAAAGCTGAAATGAAGTTTGGTGATGTGGCTATATCTTATATTGAAGATGAGGCTGAAGATAATAATGTAATAGCTGCCAAGGCTGCTGATGAGTTATTGACAGTAAAAGATGTTAAGGCAAGTTTTGTTTTAGTAAAAAATAGTGGATATGTCCATATAAGCGGCAGATCTATGGGTCAAATAAGTGTTCAGCTTATACTAGAATTATTAGGCGGTGGCGGACATTTGACAATGGCCGGTGCACAAATACAAACAGACAGTATACAAATAGCGAAAGAAAAGTTATATGATGCTATAAAACAATATAAAGAGGATGGAAAAGAAGGTTAAAAAACACATAAGGTTAAGATAAATTAAATAATGAAAGGATAGGCATAAAGAATGAAAGTAATATTAATGCAAGACGACAAAACATTAGGAAAAAAAGGTGATATTGTAAACGCTAAAGAAGGATATGCAAGAAATTTCTTGTTTCCTAAAAAAATAGCTGTGGAGGCTACTCCAGCTAATATGAAAGTTTTAGAGAATCAGAAAAAGCTTCAAGCAGAAAAAGAGCAAGAAATTCTAGATGAAGCTAAAAAATTAGAAGAAGAAATTATGAAAATCACTCTTGTTATAAAAACAAAGGCAGGAGAAAATGGAAAGCTTTTTGGATCTATAACAACTAAAGAAATAGCTGAATTATTAAAAGAAACTCATAATATAGATATTGATAAGAGAAAGTTAGAGTTAGATGACAGTATAAAAGCTTTAGGAAGCTACACAGTTAAAGCAAAGCTTCATGCTAAGGTTACTGCAAAGCTAAATGTTATAGTAACAAACAACTAATTTCTATTTAAAATTGAACGCAGCGAAGCATATTCTTATAATCGGAATTAGTGTATAAAATAACTAGCATAAGGGAAGTGTAATTTTGTCTGAAATTATTAATTTCGGGAAAGTACCACCTCATAGTCTCGAGGCTGAACAAACAGTTCTTGGGGCATTGATGATAGATAGTACTGCCATAGAGAAAACTTTAAATATAATAACCGCTGAGGATTTCTATTATGAAGCTAATAGTGAAATTTATGATGCAATAAAAACAGTATATCAATTTGATATTCCTGTTGATATTATAACTGTTAGTGATGAATTAAAAAAGCGTGGAAAGATTGATTATGTAGGCGGATTAGAATATTTGGCAGGTCTTACAGAAAACATTGTAACTACTAAAAATATCTCTGCATATTTAAATATAATAAAAGAAAAATCAGTGTTAAGAAAGCTTATCAATGTAGCAAATGAGCTTATTGAAAAGGGATACAAGGAAAGTGATGAAGTTCAAAACCTTATAGACTTAGCAGAGTCTAGAATATTTGCATTGGCACAAAATAGGGGTTCTAACGATTTTTCTATGGTTAGAGATGTACTTTTAACAGTATTTAATCAGCTTGAGGAAAGAGCTAAGATTAAAGGTAGCATAACAGGTATAAATACTGGATATAAAGACCTTAATCGTATGACAGCAGGACTTCAACGTTCAGATTTGATACTTTTAGCTGCAAGACCTGCAATGGGAAAGACCTCCCTTGCTTTAAATATAGCTATGAATGCTGCGAAATCTGGATCATCAGTAGCACTATTTAGTCTCGAAATGTCTAAGGAACAATATGTTCAAAGGCTTATAAGTTTGGAATCTTTAGTAGAAAGTACAAAACTTCGTACTGGAGCACTGGAAGATGATGACTGGTTAAGTCTTGCTAATGTAATGAATAGTATATCTGAATCAGATATGTACATTGATGATACTGCATCTATTTCACTGTTTGATCTAATGTCAAAGTGCAGAAGACTTAAAATAGATAAGGGACTTGACTTGGTAATTATAGATTACTTGCAGCTTATGTCATACGGAGGTAGGTCTGAAAGTAGACAACAAGAAATTTCAAGTATTTCAAGAGGACTAAAGCAGCTTGCTAGGGAGTTGAATTGTCCTGTTGTTGCCTTATCGCAGCTATCAAGAGCTGTTGAACAACGTCCAGATCATAGACCGATATTATCGGACCTAAGAGAGTCTGGAGCCATCGAGCAGGATGCCGACGTTGTAATGATGCTTTACAGAGATGAATATTATCATAAAGAAGAATCAGAGAAAAAGGGTATAGCTGAAGTAATAATAGCTAAGCATAGAAATGGACCAATAGGCACAGTAGAATTAGTATTTATAGATAGATTTACTAAATTCTCGGACAAGCCTGATGGTATGTAGAAAAACGGTCGAAAGGCCGTTTTTTTAATAGATCTCTTATACATATTAAATATTTTCACCCATAAACCATTTGTCTTCATGGTTCTCTTTAATCAATTTTATATAGTAACTATTTGGCTTTGATTCTGTATAATTGTTTTTCTCATTTACAATATTGTACTCATTAATAGCAATTTCTGAAAATAGCCCTTCAAAATCATATTTGGGAGAGTAACCCGTATAATCACGAAAATAGCATTTTGTTACAAGTTCTCGATTTAATTTCATTTGCCATGATGATAAAGGCATATCATCATAACCAAAGACTCCATATATAAAATCACACATCGCATATCCGCCATCAATAAATGCTTCACAAACAACATGTCCATTATATGCTTTTGTGATATTAGCAAGGTGTACTATTCGAGCGGGAATGTTGTTGCATTGTAAAAGAACACAACCTACTCTTGCCATATCTGCACACCAATCTGTACCTCTATCTATAATATCTTTTTCTTTTCCACCAAATATCATATCTACAAAATCAATTTCATATTTTAATGCAATTTCAGAAGTAAAATTGATGATCTATAGAATCCATTGCGTGCAAATCACTTCGTAGCATCACACCATATTCTTTGCCAAAAACATCATATCCGTATTTCATTATTATTATCCTCCAATTTAGATGCGTTATTTAAATTATATCACTAAATCATTGTTTTATTAACATTATAGCATGTTCTCTAGAAATTTATAACCGTTAAAACATTTTAGCATAATTAACTTTAATTTACTATATCTAAAATTTTTACAACAAAAAAAACACTGTTTACAACAAAACACTACACAGAATTAAAATAAATGCTAATATTATACACAATGTGACAATAAAAGATAAAATAAAAAAAAGGTGATATGTTATGAATTATATATCAATTATCTTAAATGTAATTTTAGGTGCCGTTGTAGGATGTGCACTTCCAAAAATGACAAATAAAATGATTTCTTATAAAAAGACTAAGGGAAAAGTACAAAGCTATTCACTAGGTAGATTTAATAAAACAAATTATTTTTTACTTACTGTTTTAATGATTATTTTGTTTATTGGGGCTTTATATTTTTCAAAAAATTATGTACATTACGTTTTTATATGTATATTTTCGTCCATAGCTCTATACTGTACGATAATTGATTATAAAATTCGTATAATTCCAAATGAAATGGTTATTACTGTTTTAATTTTAGGGACAATTTACACAATTATTGATAAAGGAATAAAAGGCATTTACAGTTCTTTTATTGCTTTATTATTAGTCGTTATTATATTTGCTTTATCTACGCTTGTATTAAAACTAATATTTAAAATAAGCTTTGGTATTGGTGCTGGAGATATTAAAATGTCAATGGCAATTGCATTTTCAATTGGCTATCCAGATGTATTTATTTTTTTAACTGGTATGGCTTGTGCGATGATTGTTTATTGTACAGTAGGAATTTTATTAGGAAAATTAACACTAAAAAGCACTTTTCCGATGTGTGGTGTGTTAATGACTGGATTTATTGCAGCTTTGTATGCTGATTTTGTAACTGAATTCTTAACTTTTTTATAGGCAATAGACACATACCGTGTTTTATTGATATATATAATTTTTAAAATAAAAGGAGGACTAATAATGAAAAAATTATTTAAATGGTTAGCATCTGAAGAAAGCGGACAAGGTATGGTTGAATATGGACTAATTTTAGCTCTTGTTGCAGTTGCAGTAATCGCAATATTGGGGACAATGGGTGGAAAGTTAAAGGACATATTTCAGGCAATATCAAATAAGCTAGTAGTTCCAACTACTACTCCATAAAAAGTATACGAGAGATGGTTATTTGAATTATGTTTTGCTGGATAAAACATGAGGAAAGTGGACAAGGCATGGTTGAGTATGGATTAATATTAGCGCTGGTTTCTCTTGTTGCGCTTGCAGCATTGACTTCTATGGGGGTTAGTTTACAAAACTTTTTTAAACGAATGTGTAATGAGTTAGATAAACTAATAACTAGTTTGTCTACGTAAGGATCAAGGCGGATAGAGAGGATTTCTTTCCGCCTTATTCTTAGCTTAAACTAATAAAGTTATTCTAACATTATTAAAAAATTATTCTAATATTATTAATAAAAAGGGGACATATAGTGAAAAGTAGTATTGATTTCTATATAAGTGACGAGAGAGCACAATCTATATTGGAGTTTGCTTTAATTCTTCCTGTTATGATTTTGTTTTTAACTATTATAGTAGAATTTGCTAGTTTAATTGATACAAAAATACTTCTTCAAAATGCAGCTTGTGAAGGTGCAAGAGGAATAGTTGATGTAAGAGATAATGTTAGCTATCAAGTACAGTCTTCAATTTCTGATTATAATGAGAGATTAAATTTTGATAAATTAAAAATAAATATAGATATAAAGCCGACTGAAACCAGAAGGTACACTCATCATGTTCAAAATGGATATTATTATGTAGGAGTTCAATCAAACTATAAATATTGCTTTGTTAAGGTAACATTAGAGTATGATAAGCCAATAATAATGCCTTTAAGCAAGTTGCTATTTGGTAATGTTTTTAAACTTAAAGCATCCTTTACCTCACAATTTTATATAGAGGGTTATAAATATGGAGCATAAATTTTTACCAAGAAAAAACATAGGAATAAATTTTAAAGAAAATGAAAATGGACAGGCTTTATTAGAATATGCAATTGTTTTTCCGCTATTTTTGTTTCTTTTACTTTTTATTATAGATTGTGCTTGGATAGGTTTTCAGCAATTAACATTTGATTATGTTTACAGAGAAGCCAGTTGGGGTTTCGAGCTAAATAGTGGATATGTGAATAGCCAATATCCTATGGTGGATAGATACTCATCAGGTTATATAAAGGATAGAATACTAGAACAATCGCCTATTCTTAAGTCTAAGAATTTAAAAGTAATTAACGCTTATAACGAATATTGGACAGAAACAGAAAGTGTCATTTTACCAAATGCTTTTGGAAGTACCTATAGCAAAGTGACTAGAAGAAGATATGTCCGCGTTAACGCAGATATTATATATAAATTAGATACATTAACATTTGTTGGAGATTTGTTTTTTGGTAGTAACAAAACTATATCAAAATATATTTGTAAAACTAGACTAATAAATTCTAATGATAATTAATATGTTTTGTATCAAATATTTTTGTTTGGAGTACATATTATGGGAAGAAGCTTAAAAAGTTTACGTGATAATGAGTCAGGAAGCATACTTATATTATGCGTATTTACATTTATAGTAGTTATTATTTTAACAGGATTTGTCATAGATTTAGGGTTGATGTATTGTATGAGAATTAGGCTTCTTGAAGTTGGACATCTAGCGAGAGAGGCTAGATTTAACGAAACATCTTATTTAAATGATTCAGAAAATCCTAATAGGGCTTTTAGAGAAATTATTGAACGATGTGTTGTAGAAAATGGTATTCCCAGAGAACAGTTAAGAACAGAATTTAAGGAAACTTTGAGAGAACATAATAGGAGAGAATATAAAGTTGATATATATTTGTGGGATACATATAAGTTTACATTTCTTAAAATATTTGGAATAACAGACTATACTGTCAATATTCATATTCCTGGTTCTGGATATGTTTCTATGCCAGGTGATATTGGAGTTTGGTATCCAGGAAGATAGTTAAGATAAAGTATATACAGATATGGAGGATTATCAGTTGAAAAAGATTAGAATTATGGCTGCAATTGCTGCTTTACTTACATGTATTTCAGTATTTTTATTACTAAACTCTAATATTGATAAGGAAGAAGCCAAGGAAAAAGTAGCAGATAATATTGAAGTTGTTGTAGCAGCAGATAATATTAGTGCTGAAACTCAAATAAAAATAGAAATGCTTAAAACTATAACTGTTCCAAAGAATTTGGCTTTGCCAAGTGCTATAAAGAAAAAAGAAGAAATCGCAGGTATGATAACTAAAACAGATATAGTAGCAGGAGAGATTATATTATCTGAAAAATTTTATAATCCTGAAAATGTTGATGCAGGACTTGCATTTGTGATAAAAAATGATATGCGTGCTATTACCGTATCAGTTGATAATAGCAGTGGTCTAAGTGGTTTGTTACGTCAAGGTAACTTTGTAGATATTGTTGCTTGTGTTAGAGATACTAAATTGAACACTGAGTATACAGAATTTTTATTACAAAAGATAAAAGTATTGGCTTTAAATAATTTAACATCAGGTACTCTTGGCGGAGATAGTGCATTGTATGAAACTGTAACGCTAGAAGTTTCACCAGAGGATGCTCTTAAATTATCAATGATTGATTTTAAAAAAAGATATCCTGATGAAATTATAGTTGATTACAGAATGATATTAAGATCACAAAAGGATGAAAAGGTATTAGAAACTTTAAAGATTAATTTAGTAGATGTTATTAAGTAATTTAGAAGGGAATCATTTATATGGAAATTAAAGTTTTATTGATTGGTACAGATGAACAAGTTCAAAATATGAGTAGGGTGGTTAAAAGTAGCGATATAAGTATAGTAGGAACTGTAAAGAATGAAGCTATGGTCTTGGATGAAATAGGCAGAAAATTACCAGATATAGTAATGATATGCTATGAGATGGGGTCTATGGTAATTCGCATTTGCCAGCAAATATACTTGTTAAGACCAAGAAGTGTTATAGTTCTTCTTACAGACAATCTAACTCCTGAGATTTTACAGAAATCAATACAAGCTGGTGTTCATTATTTCCTTCCCTATACAAGTACAAGCGATAAAATAGTTCCGCAAATAAAGGCAGTACATACGAAAGAATCAACAAGATTGTTGGCTATGGAAAATACCTCGAACGTTGCTAGAAAGTCTTGTGTTATTATGGTTCTTGGCACAAAAGGTGGAATAGGAAAAACAACCTTTGCAGTTAACCTAGCAATTAAATTAACAAAGCTTAAATGTAAGGTTGCTCTGTTAGATTTTGATATGCAATTTGGAGATGCAAGCACGTATTTAGGCATTGAATCGAAAGATACATTAGCAGAGCTGCTGCAGGAGCAAGCATATCCTACTATAGATATTATACGTAAATATATAACAATGCATAAATCAGGAGTGAATTTGCTATGTGCACCTGGTAGCCCTGAGTTTGCAGATGGTATATCTGCACCTCAAATAGATAAAGTAATATCTACATTGCGCACTTATTATGATTATATTATATTAGACACTACATCATCATTTAATGAAATAAACTTAACTTGTATAGATGTGTCAAATATTATTATGTTTGTAAGCGGTGTCGACATATCATCATTAAAAAATACTAAAAAGGGATTATCTTTGCTGGAATCTTTGCAAGCTAAAGAAAAAGTAAAAATAATTATAAATAAGGAAGCTCAATTAGGAATTAATATTGCTGATATTGAAAAAACACTTGGATATCCTGTATTTTTTTCTATACCATATGATTTTAAAATATCTATGACAGCACTTAATAAAGGAGTTCCTTTTGCTATGGAATATTCATCTAATCCCTTAAATAAAGGATATGAGATGTTAGCTAGTACTATTGACGGAAAAAGTTATGATAAAACAAGTGAATCTAATACAAAATTAAAATTTTTGGATAATATAAAAAATATATGGAGGCGTAAATAGTTTATGAGTCTTTTAGAGCGTTTGGAAAAGGTAAAAATGTCACAAACTTCTTTAGTGACTGATGAAACTAATAATGAACCAGTCTATTTTGATAAATATTTAGAATTAAAAGAAAAGATACATCATGATGTTATTGAATTAATAAATACGCAGGCTACAGAGGGTAGAGGTGAAAACGATGATATTGATCTTCAAAATATGATTGAAAGATTAATTAGTCAGCATAGTAATAATCTCCCAAGATCAGAAAGAAGTAAAGTAGCACGTGAAATCTATGATGATGTTGCAGGATTAGGTCCTCTAGAACCACTTCTTAATGATGAAACGATATCTGAAATTATGGTCAATGGTGCACATAGTATATATGTAGAGCGAAAAGGGAAGATAGAGTTGACAGATACTTTTTTTAGAGATGATAATCATGTTTTGACAATAATAGATAGGATTGTTTCGTCAATAGGGAGAAGATGTGATGAATCAAACCCTATGGTAGATGCTAGACTTCATGATGGTTCTCGTGTTAATGCAGTAATAAATCCTATAGCATTAAAAGGTCCAAGTATTACTATTCGTAAATTTTCATCTAAACCTTTAAAAATTAGTGATTTAATTTCATTTAATTCAATTTCCTTTGCAATGGCATCATTTTTGGAAGCCTGTGTCAAAGGAAGATGCAATATTATTGTTTCAGGCGGAACAGGCAGTGGAAAAACAACTCTATTAAATGTATTATCAAGCTTTATACCTGACGGAGAACGAATTGTCACGATAGAGGATGCTGCTGAATTACAATTAATGCAGCAGCATGTTGTTACACTAGAGAGTAGGCCATCTAATTCTGAAGGCAGAGGAAATATTACAATACGTGACTTAGTGAGAAACTCATTGCGTATGCGACCAGATAGAATTATCGTAGGAGAAGTTCGTTCAGGGGAAACATTAGATATGTTGCAGGCTATGAATACAGGACATGATGGTTCATTAACTACTGTGCACGCTAATAGTCCTAGAGATGTAGTGTCACGTTTGGAAACTATGGTTTTAATGAGCGGTATGGAGTTGCCTGTTAAAGCAATTAGGGAACAAATTTCATCAGGTATTGATTTAATTGTACAGCAATCTAGATTTAGAGATGGTAGCAGAAAAATTACATCTATTTCTGAGGTTATTGGCATGGAAGGTGATATTATAACTTTGCAAGATATATTTACATTTCGTCAAGAAGGAATAGATGGTGTTGGAAGAATTAAAGGTAATTTTGAACCAACGGGCATCCAACCTCATCTGATAGATAAATTAAAAAACAATGGTATATCAGTAAAAAGCGAGTGGTTTGCAAGGTATTAGATTGCGAAGGAGGTGAAAACAATAATCTTACTGTTTATTAGTATTCTTTTATTAGTTTATTGTGTGGTTTACATAATATTAGAAAAAATTTTTAGTGAAAAATTGATTATAAATCAAAGGCTACTTCATATAGAAGAAACTGATTATAAACAAAAAAATCAAGATAGTGACCAGCGTAGAAAAAGACTTAAAATTAGCTTTGTTCATGTACCAAAAAAACTTCGTGCTGAATTGATTCTTGCAGGTATTCCGTTGCAGCCTGAAGAATATGTTTTAATTTGCGTTTGTATGATAGGCTTTCCAGGGATAATGGCTTTTATGTTTAGCGGTGATATAATAATTTCACTTGTTTTAATTGTTTTAGGTACATTGATACCACCTGCGTTAATTAAAATACACAGAAAAAAACGAACAAAAAAATTTAATGAGCAACTAGGTAATTCGTTATTAGTTATTTCTAGTAGTTTACGTGCAGGTTTTACATTCGAGCAAGCACTTTCCAGTGTTGCTAGAGATATGCCTTCACCAATTAGTGATGAATTCTCCAAAGCAGTAAGGGAATTAAGATATGGAAGCCCATTAGACAAGACATTGTTTTCGCTTGCTGAGAGAATGCAAAGTAAGGATTTGGATCTTCTTAATTCGGCTGTATTAATTCAAAAACAAGTTGGTGGAAATCTTGCTGATATAGTAGAAACAATATCGGAAACTATTCAAGACAGAATAAAAATAAAAAATAGCATCAGAGTATTGACTGCACAAGGCAGAATTTCAGGTCTAATTGTAGGATTGTTGCCATTTGGATTGTTAGGAATACTAATTTTGATAAATCCTACATATATAATGCCTTTGTTTACTACATCATTAGGAAGAATAATGATGGCTGTGGCAATTGTAATGGAATTGGTTGGGTTTTTTGTAATAAATAAAATTATAAATATTAAATATTGAGGTGATGAAATTGATTCAAATATTTTCAATTTCAATTGGGCTTTTGGTATTTTCTATAATAGCTTTAATATTTGGTAAAAAAAGTGAAGAAGCTGATGCAATAGAAAGAAGACTGAAAGAAGTAAAAAAATATGGCAGTGTTGATATAAGTGTAGAAGAAAATACTAATATTTCATTTTATAATCGTTTTTATAAACCGCTTATAGATAAAATAATAGCTTTATTTGGTACTATTATACCTAAAAATGAAGAGAGCTTAAAAAAAATCTCTATGCAGATTGTACAAGCAGGTATGAAAGTAAAACCTAAAGATTACGTGTCTACTAATATTATAATAATGCTTATTTTGGGTTGTGTGGGTGTGTTATTTGCTACCGTTGAGAATTTAACTATCTTAAATAAAATATGCTATTTTTTCGTCGGTGCATTTTTAGGATATGTAATGAGGCGTTTTCAACTTTCCTCTTCTATAACTAAAAGGAAAGAACTGATTGAAAACTCTTTACCTGAGGTTTTAGATTTATTAAGTGTCAGTGTTGAAGCGGGACTTGGATTTGACCAAGCATTGCAATATGTCGTACAAAGGTGTACTGGACCTTTGATAGATGAATTTGAAATTGTTCAAAGAGAAATTTCGTTGGGTAGAGCTAGAAGTGAATCTCTAAAAAGAATGTCTGAAAGATGTAACCTTGATGAAATTAAGAGCTTTGTAGGTGTAGTTATACAGGCAGATGAACTAGGGTTTTCAATCAAAAATGTTTTACAAACTCAAGCTGCCTCAATAAGATTATCGCATAAACAAAAAATTGAAGAAAAGGCAATGAAAATACCAGTTAAAATTCTTATACCTCTTGTTGCTTTTATTTTCCCAGTGCTATTTATTGTTTTGTTAGGACCCGCAGTGCCTTCGATATTTTCTGCCTTGGGGGTTTAAATTTGAATATAAATATTAGTATAAATAATTTAATATATAATGATATAGAAGTAGCAAAGGGTTTCTATAGCAGATTGATAGGATTGATAGATAGAAAATATCTGAATAATAATCAAGGCTTATTGCTTAAAAAATGTAAATCCGTACATACGTTTTTTATGAAAATTCCAATAGATATTGTTTACTTAGATAAAAACTATAAAATTTTGTTCTTTGAAACTTTAAATCCTTGGAGAGTAGGGAGATTTATAAAAGGTACCAAGCATATTTTAGAATTAAAAAAGGGTGAGATTTTAAATATGAGGTATGGAGATTATATAAAATTTATTGATGAGTGCTAAAGATAGAATGGAGGGAATGCTTATGAGTGCTTATACTGCTTTGAATTTAAATATAGATGAGAATGAGGAGTTAATGCCAAAATTTAAAAAAGGATCTGAAATAAGAGTTTTGGATATCAATGATAGTGTAAACGGGTTAGAAGAAAAAAGAGGAGAAACTAATGGTAAGTTTAAATTATCATTTTTAAATGGATACTCTAAAAAAAAGGTAGATACAATAATTAAAGAATTAGAAGAAGATCATAACAAAATTCAAATGAATTGGCAGCAACAAATTCAAGATTTATTGGACGAACATTCTGGATTAGTATCTGAATGTACTATTTTGCGTGAGCAACTAAAAGATGCAGAAACTAATATTGAAGAAGTTGAAAAAATCAAAACACAATTAGAGGATTTATTAGTTGTAAATGAACAATTAAGAACTGATTTAGAGAAAAAACAAGAGCAATGCAAGATGATAGAATATTATGCTCAAGAAATTGAGGATAAATATAACAAGATTCAAAATACTCTTCCTGATAAAAATGCAACTAAAGAACTTTCTGATTTAAAAAGTGAACTTGCTAAGCTGGAAAATCATTGTAATGAGCTAGAAAGTCAATTAAGCAGAAGACAAAAAGAAAATGATTTTTTAAATAGTGAGATTATTCAAATTCGTGAGCAAAGTAAAAATTATTTAGGAATTGAGGATAATGTGAAACTATTAACTGAAGAAAATAAAAGATTAAAGCAGCTACTGGAGGATAATAGTGACAAATACGAAAAATCAAGACAACAAATAAATGAATTAAAATATAAGCTAGAAAATAAAGAAGAAGAAATTACAAAAATGAAAGAAAGAACTAATTTGGCAGAGAATAAACAATTGCAGGTAGATATTATGCAGGAAGAAGTTGAAATGTTAAGAGAAGATAACAAAGCATTAAGGCTTAATATTGATAAATTAAAAATATATGCTGAGCAACAGAAATTAAGCGAAGAACAATGTAAATTGTTGGAATCTAAATTCAGTGATTTGAAAAGGAATTATGATTTTCAAGTTCAAAAGCTTACAGTGCTAGAAAAAGAAAATTTACAAATGGAGCTAAAAAGTAAGTCATTAGAAAATATTAAATATGATTATGATAATCTTTTTGTTAAATTAAACGATATAGAAGTACAAAATAAAAATCTTAAGTCTATGATATTTAATTATGAAAAAAATGAAAAGCAATATGTGGAAATGGAGAATAATACAAAAAAATATCAACAAGAATTATTTTTGTTAAAAATGGCTGTACAAGATATTATTAAAAAAGTAGAAGTTCAAGCAATTGAATATAAAAAATTAACTGAAAAACTAGAAACTTGTGAATTAAAATTAGAAGATGAAATTAGAGAAAAAGGCTTAATGGAATTAAAAAATGGAGAATTGACAGATAATATTGTTAAATTATATGAACAATTGTCCTTCTTGGAAAAAGAAAATTATGAATTAAGAAATTCTTTAAATCATGTGGATATTAGCAATGATATTGACACAAACAGCATAATAAAAGTAAACAATAATAACACTAATTTTAATAGTATCAATATGGATGATATGCAAAACAAGTATAATATACATAACGTAAATTGTTCGTATAACGAAAACAACGATATGTCTATAGATGATATGTTAAAAAGAGCATATGAGTTAATTTTAACGAAATAAACAAAATTTTGCTAAATTTAATTAAATGTAGAAAAAAATTAAACAACATGATATATTATTATAAATGAATATTAATAAATTATTAGAGTGGAAAATAAGAATGGGTAGTCATTAATAAAAATGAAAATTGTTATTGGGATAACATTAATATTTGCTTTTACTTATATTTTTATGTTTATGTTATTGTACTTTGATGAGTATGCAATTAAAGAGGATATTGAAAATGAGAATAAAAATTTGTCATTATTTTAGCATATTTTCTTTCTCTTTTTCTGAAGCATGGTTAATACTTATACCAATATTTTTATTAGCATTACTTATCATAATACTTTATAGCATGATTAAATTTAAATATAAGTGCAATGAAGATAGTTTTTATTTAAAAAGACAATTAGATGCTCAAATATCGCATTACAAATTATTAGAAGAAAATAACCATAACATCAAGTGTTATTATCATGATATGATAAATCATTATAATACGATTAATATATTGATGAATTCTAATAAAATTGATGAAGCGCATGATTATGTTTTAGGTATTATAGGTGATTTATATGAACCAAAAATTCAGGTTATTAATACTAATAATCCAGCCCTTGATGCAATACTTACTGAAAAAATAATTAAGGCAAAAAATTGTAACATTAAAATTAGTACTGAAATAATGTTAGTAGATAACATCAAGGTTGATGCTGTGGATTGGTGTATACTATTCGGTAATATATTAGATAATGCAATAGAGGCATGTGAAAAAATAAAGAATGATGATAAACATATATGGTTGAAATTAGTATATGGAAATTCAATGTTATCATGTAGAATAAAAAATTCAATTGATGAAAATGTTATAATAAATAAAGACTTTAGTTCTATGAAAAAAGATTCCCAGTTACACGGATTTGGACTATGCAATATAAAAAAAACAGTAGAAAAATATGGCGGAGAATTGATTAAAGAGCGTAGTGGTGAATACTTTGAGATATCATTTATACTATTTGATGTGTAGCTGTAAAAAACGAGGTATTTTATATGTATAATATTTGTATTTGTGACGATGAAAATGTATTTTTGAATTTTATTAGTGACAAAATACATACAATAGCAAAAAAAAATAAGATAGATATTAATATTTGTAAATATCTATCTGGAGTAACAATGTTATTTAATCTGGAGGAAAATCATAAGGATATAGACATTTTTTTTTTAGATGTTCTGATGGATGAATTAAATGGTGTTGAAATTGCTAATTGGCTAAGAAAAATGGGAAATACTTCTCAAATTATATTTGTATCTTCATGTAAGGATTATGTATTCAAGGCTTTAAATACTATGCCATTACACTATTTAATAAAAAACGAAATTGATGATGTTGTTCTTGAAAGTATACTGTTGAAAGCTATACGACTATGCGAGAGAGATAAAAAACAAAGATTTTCTTATAAAATAGGACATTCAATGCATTATACAAATATTAATGAAATTGTTTATTTTGAAAGTGAAAATAGGGTTGTAAGAATGCAATGTTGTGGGGGAAATTCGGAAGAGTTTTATATGACAATGTCAAAATTAGAGGATAAGCTTATCTTGGAGTGTAACAAATTTATTAGAATACACAAATCATATTTAGTCAATTTAGATTATGTAAAATCAATAAAGGCAAAAGAAATAGTTTGTTATAATGATACAAAATTACCTATTGGAGAAAAGTATAGAAAAAAATTAAATATAATTTATACTAAATTTCTTTTAAAGGAAAGTTAAAAAAATATTGAATTTAAGTGTGTAAGTTAAAAAAGAACTTACACACTTTTGTTTTTTAGATATAATTTCTAAATTTTTATTGACAATTATATCGGGTCGCGATATAATTGCTATATCGTCAGACGATATAGCGTCGAAGGATATATCGTTAACCGAATATAAGTTGCTAGGAGGTTGATTTTGTGGGAGAAAACACAGAAAAAATAGCGCTTACGGAAGCAGTGTATTATATTTTACTTTCCTTATATACCCCGCTTCATGGCTATGGTATAATGCAGAATATTATGAAAATCAGTGATGGGCGTGTAAATCTAGCTGCTGGTACTCTTTATGGAGCATTAACTACACTTCAAGAAAAGGAATGGATTCTAGCTCTTGAGGATGATGAAAACTCACGTAAAAAAACGTATGAAATAACTGATTTAGGCAAGGTTGTTGTAGAGGCTGAAATAAAAAGACTAGAGGAGTTAGTAAATAATGGTCATGAGATAGTAAGGGGGCGAGTTTAGTGAAGCATATTGAATATAAAATTTTTACTATTTTTAGTTTTGAAGAGGAAGAAAAATGGCTGAATGAAAAGGCTGCTAACGGTGAGTATCTTACAGATGTAGCATTATGTAGATATGTATTTGAAGATGGTGAACCTGGAAAGTATAAATATCGTTTAGAAATGCTAGATGAGTTTCCTAGCCACTATAAAAGCACTGAATACCTAAAATTTTTAGAGGAAACTGGAATAGAGCATGTATCTAGCGTACTTAAGTGGGTGTATTTAAGGAAAAAAGCTAGTGACGGGCCTTTTGATTTATATTCTGATATAGATTCAAAAGTTAAGCATTATAAACGAATAATTAATTTCGCTAGTATATTAATATTTTTACAATTAGTAGTCAGTGTTCCTAATATAATATGTAGCTTAATGGGAAATTATTTTAATAATATATACTTACTTAATCTTGTAATAGCTATATTGTTTTTTATAGGGAATAAATCATTGAAGACAAAAGTTGATAAATTAGAAAGTGAAAAAATATATAGAGAATAAAGGGAGGACTAAAAAATGCAGATTAATGTAAATAATATTTGCAAGTCATTTGGTGATAAAAAGGTACTGGAAAATATTTCTTTATCTTGTGAAAGCGGTAAAGCACTTGGTTTGCTAGGTAGAAACGGTGCTGGTAAAACAACAACTATACGTATAATTATGGGTGTATTTCCAGCTGATAGTGGAGAGGTTTTATTAGATGGTAAGCCTATAAACAGAAAAAAAGTTAAAATAGGTTATTTGCCAGAAGAAAGAGGTTTATATCCTAAAAAAATAGTAATGGAGCAGCTTATATATTTAGCTGAGCTAAAAGGTCTAAAAGCTAGCGAGGCTAAGAAATCAGCAAAGGAACTATTAGAGAAGCTAGAAATGACAGAGTATGAAAATAAGAGACTCGATACCTTGTCAAAGGGCAATCAACAAAAAATCCAACTTGTAGCAACACTAACTTGCGATCCAGACATTGTAATATTAGATGAGCCATTTTCAGGACTTGACCCAGTTAATGCTATGTTGTTAAAGGATACTGTTAAAGAACTTATAGCTAGAGGAAAAGTAGTAATCTTTTCTAGCCATCAAATGAACTACGTAGAAGAGTTTTGTAATGATATTGCAATTCTTAACCAGGGTAAAATAGTTAAAGCTGGAAACATAAATCAAATTAAAAAATCATATGATAGAAATAAAATTGTAGTATCTAGTACTCAAATAGATAAGATTAAAATATTTGCTGATAACAATCTACATAATATTGTAGCAAATACTCAAATAAACAAGGATATGCTGTTAATTGAGCTTATAAATGCTAATATGAAGAATAATCTGATGAATTCACTTGCTGGGGAGAATTTTGATATTGATAAGTTTTATGTATATGAGCCATCATTAAACGATATTTTTGTTGAATATACAGAGTAAAAATTTTTTCTTCACTCTGTGAAGAAAAGCTTTTTACTCTATGGAAGAATCAAAAAACGA
>DLNM01000067.1:96328-101299 GCA_002479485.1 Firmicutes bacterium UBA7510
CACCGAGCCCATGCACAAATATCTCATGGGTTTTTGTAAAATCGGTGCATGGGTATAATTATGAAACAATTATTTACAGTATTTAAATTTGAATTATATAACTATTATAAAAATAAAATGTTTATTGGAATTACCTTAGCTTTAGTGATAATAATTGCAGGATTATTATCGTTTCCAAGAATAATGGATGCATTTGATAAAAAAGATAGTGAAACTGGAGCACCAACAGCAAATGAAGAAAAAAGCATAATTGCTTTACAAGATAATTCAGGTGCTGATGCTAATATGACATTAGAGTTTTTTGCTTCATCTATGCCAAACTATGAATTTAAGTTAGTAGACCAAGATATTGAGAGTATAAAATCCTCTATCAATAATGGTGAATATTCAAGGGCTATAATAATTGATACACAGCTGAAATACAAATATATAGTAGACAATATTAGCATGACTGATTATACATCAAATACAATAAATAGTATTATGCAGGAGAAATACAAATTTGATGAAATGAATCGCTTAGGAATTTCAGAATCAGATGCTATGAGAATTTTAACTGCAAGTCCGGAGTCTGAAATAATTAAAATTGGTAAAGATCAAACGGAAAGCTTTTGGTTTACATACATAATTATATTTATATTATATATGGCTATAATGATGTATGGTCAAATGGTTGCAACAAATGTGGCAACAGAAAAAAGTACAAGAGCAATGGAGATGCTTATAACGTCGGCTAAACCAGTTAACCTAATATTCGGAAAGGTTTTTGGATCAGGCTTTGCTGGGCTTACTCAGATGATTGCTATATTTGGCACAAGCTTTGTATTGTATAATCTAAATCAGAGCTATTGGGGAGAAAACCATGTAATTGCTGCCATGTTTGACATCAATCTTGATGTATTAATTTTCTCATTAGTATTCTTTACTTTAGGATATTTCTTATATTCGTTTATATATGGTGCACTAGGCTCATTAGCTACACGTACAGAAGACATTAATGTTTCTATTATGCCTGTAACTATGATATTTGTAGCTGCATTTATGATAGTAATGTTTTCAATGTCAAGTGGAAATATTGACAGTACCTTGATGAAAATAGTATCCTATATACCATTTACTTCACCTATGGCAATGCTTGCACGTATAACAATGGGTGAGGTTCCGATGATAGGCATAATAGCTTCAATAGCAATACTTATAGCTTCAACAATAGGTATTGGTTATCTATCAGCTAAAATCTATCAAATGGGAGTTCTTCTATACGGTAAAACTCTTAAAATATCAGAGCTACTGAAGATGAAAAAACAAGGATTTTAAACTAAAGCAGACAAAATGTCTGCTTTTTTATTTTTATTCACCTACATTGACATATAATGCTATACATTGTATAATATGGTTATTAAAATAGTATGGAGGGTTAAAATGCATAATAGTATTGGTAAAAACTCAATAATAATTGTTTTATTAATAATAACAGTTATATTTGGCGGATGTACTAACGCTGTATATGAAGGGTTTCATATAGAAAAACAGGGGGATTTACAAGCTTTTAATAACCTAAAAAGTGAAGTAAATGCAAGTCGTAAGGCTATAATAGAAAGTTCAGAGCCTATAGATATATATAAATATACTCCTGATTTTAAGGACGATTTGCATATGTTCAGTGAAGACGAAATTAAAAATTTAGTAGAACCTAAAGAAATGAAAAATATCACTAAGCAAGAGGTTAAGGATGATGTAGAAGTAGCTTTTAATATGTTAAAGTATTCATACGGCGCATATGAATATTTTGGCGGAGATGAAGCGTTTAATAAAGCAAAGGAAGATGTATTAAAAAAAATTGATTCAATGACTGATGAAATCATTGCAATTGAAGATTTGCAAAGTGCAATTGTCAAATGTTTGAATTTTATAAAAGACGGTCATTTTAGAATTAATAATGATTATTTGTGTGATATGCAGTATATGTATATATGTAAGGATTATATATTTACATATGAAAATGGGAAATATTACACTACATACAACGGTGACAAGGTACAAGTTCTAAGCATAAATAACGATAAAAATCTTGAAAATTATATTAAACCTACTATCATCGAAACAGGCGAAATTTGCTATGGATTGGTTTCACTATTTGACAGCGTTGAAACTGCTGACTCGAGCAGTATAATGAAGGTTAAATATAAAATCAGAACAAAAGAGATAGATATAAATTGGCAGTCAAATGAAAAGCGAAATAGTTTATGAAAAAAATATAATAGATGGAATACCGGTTTATTCTATAAGAAAAATGTATGGAGATAAAGACGAACTAAATAAATTTAAATTAAGTGCGTTAGACGCTAGGGATGAAGAGACTATAATTATAGATTTAAGAAGTAATCCAGGTGGTTCAGATGAGTATCCAAATGACTGGTTTTCTAATTATACTGGTTATCAACCAAATTATCCTTGTTCTTATGGACATAAATGGACAGAATTATCAATTAGTGCAAGTGAAAAATTAAGTCCTGATATAAGAAAATATATAAATAAAGAAGCATTTGACAATATGGATAATGGTAAATGGAGTGTTTATTCATATTTGGGCAAATGGGTTGAAAATGATAATAATGTTATAGTATTAATAGATAAAGGTGTTGCATCATCTGGAGAGACAATGATTAGAGTACTGAGAACTATGGATAATGTAGTTTTTGTTGGTAGTAACAGCTATGGATGTGCATTAGTTCCAAATCAAAGTAACAAGTATTTACCTAATTCTGGAATTAAAATGTACTTTGGTTTAGGTTTGATATTGACAGATGATGGTGAAAACAGAGATGGCATAGGCTATATGCCAGACATTTGGGTGAATCCAAAAGATGCCCTAGATTTAGCGCTGAAAATGTGCAAGTTTTATAACATTAAATAAAAATTAAAAGTATTGAATTCACATAATATAGTCAGATAGGAGCTCAAAGACAACTTTGACAAAAAAGCAAATAAACAAAGAAAAATTCTTATATTTTTCTTTGTTTATTTGCTGCTATAGATAGCAAAGTGAAAAGTTATATATTAAACTTGCTTAGTAATTATAATTTTACTTCCTGGCATTAAATTATCATTTATATCTAAATTGTTAAGTTTGCCAAGATAATTCATTGATACGTTGTAATTTTTAGCTATGTCCCATAAGGTTTCATTAGGCTGAACTACTCTGAAAACTATGCTTGCCATGTTTTTATTATTTAGTTTTTCACCAAGAGTAATATTATTTATTACATGTATGTTCTTATTATCTTTGACACTTAGCTCGCTGATTATTTTAGACTCAACTAAAATAGTATTTAGACCCTTTCTATAGGCTCCAGTTTCGTCTAAAGTTATTTTAATATCAACATCTGATATATCGTTGTATTCTGATAAATCTACTGTCGATGTAAATGGTATGGATGATGATACGCTATCAACCTTATTGTTGTCTCCATTTAAAAAGATAACATTCACATCTATAAATCCATCAACGACCATACTGTCTTCATAGATATTTTTCTCAGATATCTTAGCAACTGCATCATAGTAATATATATCTTTTATAGTTACATTATCAACATCAAAGGTTTTTTCGAAATTATCCTTTGACGACTTAAAATCAATAATAGATGATAATGATATATCACTGCTTTCGATATCAACTTCATTAGTCGTTGAATAAGCATCAGATATTACATTTTTATTAATTGTATTGTAAAGCTCTGTAGTTATAAGCATATCAATATCAAGTCCTACTATTTTCCTTTCATCGTTATCATCTTTTGATACTACACAATCTACATTTGATAAATTAATATTCACATTTTTCATCATAGAATCATCTGAGTTTTTAAATTCCACATAGTGTGTAAATGGAAATTCTTTTGTAATATAATTTAAAGTAGAAAAACTATTGTCTTCAGTATATAATACGCCTACATTGCAAACGCCTTCTATTAACATCCTTTCGTTCATTATATCAGCCTCAGTAATTTTAGGTACTACATCAACTTTAAGTACATTTAATATTTCGTTCATATTAGCATCTAATATAATTGATTCACTTATAGGAAGTTCGACTTGCTGTTTGCTAGATACATCAGTATATACAATACTATTAGTTTTAGCTTGGAATGTTCCATCTGATTCTATAGATGAAATGTACTCAACATTATGACTGTTAGTCGCTTCTGTATTTATGTTTATAACTGCTTTTATTAGCGCCTTTCTGTCAGAAACAATCTTTGAATCTATGTAGTCTATGGATGGATTGATAGAAGCTGACATTCTTTCTGTAACACCTTGTAATGGTATTTCCTCCATAAAATCTATTTTACCATTTGTAGCTTGAGTTGTTGAATCTTCATCGCTTCCACGATATATTATAGTGTAGTTTAATTCACCATAAACAGCTACCTTGTTACTGAGTGTGGATATATTATTGATTTTTACCTTTCCAGATGTATATATGATTTTTTCCATGCTATGCAAATTTTCAGGTATGTAAATATCTCCCTCAACAATTAAATCTGTTAAACTGTTACCTATAAGTTCATTTACTATAAATGCATCATTGCTTTGCTTAAACAAATTGAAATCCTCCTTTTAGATATTGTTTATAATATCTACTATGTAAATAATGTAAACATTGTAAACAAGTCCAAGTAATATTATTTGTTAATATATATGTTTATTAAATATAAAATATGAAAAATAAATTGTTATTTACCTAGTTTAATTGCATTATTTAGGCATACATATTCATGTCAAATATATTTTTTTTATATAACTGTCGTTAGCTATGAAATTATTTTATTTGTGCAAAAAAATTTTGTAATATATACTTTAGTAGAAAATAATCGCAGATGAAATTTGGAGGAAGTTATGGTAACAGAAGTAAGTATTAATAAGATTCAAAAAGAAGCAGAGGATTTATATAGAAATGGATTTTTT
>DLNM01000067.1:101432-101780 GCA_002479485.1 Firmicutes bacterium UBA7510
TTTTTTGCTCTGAAGCAATGATAAGTTGTATAAGAGATAACTTTGAACTAGATTTACCTGAAGAGGTTATATCAATGGCATCAGCCTTTCCTGTAGGCATGGGACGTTCAAAATGTGTATGTGGTGCCGTTTCTGGAGGTATGATGTGTTTAGGATATTTCTTTGGTAGAACTAAACAAAAGGATCCTAAAGTAGAAGGATGTCTATCAGTTGCAAACGAGCTTCATGATTGGTTTAAAGGAAAAAATGGTGCATTATGCTGTAGAATTTTAACTAAAGGTATGGATATGGCATCAGGTGAACACAAGGAGCAATGTATAAGATTTACTGGAGAAGTGGCTCGTAAGG
>DLNM01000067.1:102002-103216 GCA_002479485.1 Firmicutes bacterium UBA7510
TGCAGAAATAGTTTGTCGTGAAAAAAATATAAAAAATGTAGATATGTAGGAGAATTATATGATAAAGAAGATTCCACTACCTATTGCAGGTTTAATGCTAGCCTTAGCTGCGACAGGGAATTTAATTCAGACATATTCACAAGAGCTACGACTTGTATTTGGAGCTCTTTCTGCAATAATTGGTATTTTACTTATAATTAAAATTACGATGTACCCTAAAACTCTTTTAGAGGATTTAAAAAATCCTATAATCGCAAGTGTAGCTCCTACATTTTCTATGGCATGTATGCTTTTGTCAGTGTATATTAAACCGTATTTATCGAGTATAGGTAGTATTGTATGGTATATTGGATTTATACTACACTGCCTGTTGATTATTCTATTTACTTTAAGATTTATATTGAAATTTGACATAAAAAAAGTATTTCCAAGCTATTTTATAGTATATGTAGGACTAGCTGTTGTGAGCATTACTGCTCCTGCCTTCGGAATGCAAATGTTTGGACAAATAGTTTTTTGGTTTAGCTTTTTATGTTATTTAATACTTTTAGCAATTATTTCATATCGAGTAATAAAGATAAAAGGTATACCAGAACCAGCTCAACCATTGAATATAATATTTGCAGCACCTGCTAGTTTATGTCTTGCAGGATATCTTTCAAGTTTCGATACAAAAAGTATGATGATAGTTTACTTTTTAGCAGCACTTTCAACGTTTATGTATCTTTTAACATTAATACAATTACCAAAATTGTTGAAGCTTAAATTTTATCCTAGCTTTTCAGCTTTTACATTCCCAATGGTTATAAGTGCAATAGCTATAAAAATGACGGACGGTTTTTTTACAAAGCTAGGTAACCCTCAAATGTTTTTAAAATATATAGTTATAATTCAAACGTTTATTGCTGTTATTTTAGTTTTATATGTTTTGATAAAATATATATTAATGATTACTAATACACAACAAATTAATAAAAACACAAATTAACTATAAATAAGGTTGAAGAACAGCTTCAGCCTTTCTTTTTTGTATATATTTATGAAAAAAATTCATAATACTATTAAATTTAAATTGTGTAAAAAATATTTTGATAATTTCAAAAAAAGTAATTGACCTTTTAATAGTTTTAATATAGAATTGTTTAGTAAATGTTCATATAATATATGTATTTTTTAAAAGTTCGTAAAGAGACTAAAAAAAAAACCCCTTTTTT
>DLNM01000067.1:103306-105043 GCA_002479485.1 Firmicutes bacterium UBA7510
CTAAAAAAAAAACCCCTTTTTTTGTCTCTATTTTTTTATTTTTAGGGGTATGAAAAATAATAATAGTTTAATTAGGATAAATTAATAATACACAAATTTTTAGGAGGAAGTTATGCCCAAGTATATTTTTATTACAGGCGGAGTCGTATCATCATTAGGCAAAGGAATAACGGCAGCATCATTAGGTTTATTATTAAAATCTAGAGGATTAAAGGTATCTTTACAAAAGTTTGACCCATACATAAATGTGGATCCAGGAACAATGAGCCCATATCAGCATGGGGAGGTTTTTGTCACAGATGATGGAGCAGAAACAGATTTGGATTTAGGACACTATGAAAGAATAGTTGATATAAACCTTACGAGGTATAGCAGTATCACAACAGGTAAAATTTACTGGTCAGTATTAAATAAAGAAAGACGTGGAGATTATTTAGGTGCAACAGTTCAAGTAATCCCTCATATTACCAATGAAATAAAAGACATGGTTTATAGAGCGCAAGAGGCTCAGGATGTAGATGTTGTTATAACTGAAATTGGTGGAACAATAGGAGATATTGAAAGCTTACCATTTATAGAAGCTATACGACAAATTAAATTTGATGTAGGTAAGGAAAATGTACTTTATGTTCATGTAACTCTTTTGCCATATCTTAACAAGGCAGGAGAACTTAAAACAAAGCCGACACAGCATAGTGTTAAAGAACTTAGAAGTATAGGAATTCAACCAGATATATTAGTTTGCCGTACAGAGGTAGAACTGACAGAAGAACAGAAAAATAAAATTGCATTGTTCTGTAATGTTGATAAAAACAATGTTATTCAAAATCTTGACGCGGAAAGTCTATATGATATTCCTCTATTATTAGAGGAGGAAGGACTTGCTAATATAGTTTGCAAGGAGCTTAAATTAAATTGTACGGAACCAGATTTAGCTACATGGAAGTGCATGGTTGATGCATCTAAGCATACAAAACATAAAGTTACTATTGGACTTGTTGGCAAATACGTTGAGTTAAGAGATGCTTACCTTTCAGTAGCAGAAAGCTTAAAACATGGTGGTATAGAAAATAGTGCAGAGGTAGAAATCAAATGGATACATGCTACTGATGTTAATGAAAGCAACTATGAGGATATTCTTAATGACTGTGATGGTATATTGATACCAGGTGGCTTTGGTGATAGAGGTGTTGAGGGTAAAATTTTAGCTGCTAATTATGCTAGAGAGAATAAAATTCCTTTCTTAGGAATATGCTTAGGCATGCAGATGGCAGTTACTGAATTTGCAAGAAATGTAGTAGGATTTAAGGATGCTCATAGCTCAGAATTAAATCCAAATACTACTCATCCTGTTATAGATATTATGGAGGACCAAGTTAATATTGAAAACAAAGGTGGAACAATGAGACTTGGGGAATATCCATGTAAGTTAAAAGAAGGATCTAAGGCAAAAGCTGCATATGGCAATGAAGATATAATTTACGAGCGTCATAGACATAGATATGAGTTTAACAATGATTATAGAGAGGTTATTGAGAAAAACGGTATGGAAATAACAGGTGTATCTCCTGATAATCGATTAGTTGAAATTGTTGAGATAAAAGACCATCCATGGTTTGTAGCAGCACAATTCCATCCAGAATTTAAATCAAGACCAACAAGAAGTCATCCATTATTTAGAGATCTAATAAAAGCAGCAATAGAAAATAAATAATAATTTATCATAGCAATAATTAA
>DLNM01000043.1 GCA_002479485.1 Firmicutes bacterium UBA7510
TTTTGCTAAAATTAACATATCTTCTATTATTTTTTTAAATTCCTTACTCATAAGTTATCTCCTTTCTATATAATTTTAATAATCACCATAATTGCTATCTTTAAACTTTTTATTGAATATAGCTTGTTGCAAAAGTTTATTGAATTTTTCAGTTTCTTTCTCAGTCTTTTTTATTCTTATTTTTTCTATTAATCTACATATTTTCATTCTTACCTCGACTAAATTTTAATTAACCTTCTAGATTTTTAATGTAATCATCTAGTAAAATAGGATTATTTTTATTTTTTGGATATTGTTGAAACAAAGCATTCCCGCTTCTTCCGTATAACATCCTATAGTGTTTGGCTAATTCTAAAGATAATTTATTTTGCTTTCCTGTAAGAGTAACTTTAGAATTATCATCATATGTTACAGTTATTTTCCACATGTTTTATCCTCCGAATTTATCTTTTTATACTCTTCTGCTAATCTACTTATCTTAGCTGCTATTGCAAATATTCCACTTGCATATAAGCATTCAATTTTTGTTGAAGAAATAAATGCACCAAAGCAGATTATACTAATTAATCTCTCAATCATATACGCTCCTCAGAACTTTATCCCATTATGCAAAGGGATTTTCATTTGTGTATATTCAACCTTCCCTTCACATACTGCTTTTAGCTTATCCAGTGCCTTTATAATGTCATTACCATACTTCATTAGCCACTGTTGTTTATCTTTTTCATAACCACCTTCTGTTGGCCATTCTAATCCTGAATCAGGACGTAATATGTAATTATCTTTACTTTGCTTTAATCTAAGTCCACAACATCTAAATCCATGCAGTATATATGCAAGTTGCTCATTTATTTCTAATACTACAGTTAAAAATATGGTCCATAACTTACTATCATCTGTTAAATCTTCTCTTGGATCAGTCATTAATACATCACTCCAATTCTTCGATTTTTATATAAATACCAGGTCTCTCTGCCCAAAACTTTTCTGCTATCTCTGATGTTACTTGAGCATCATCCTTCCAGTAACCAACGTCTGTCATACAATCTTTTAAAAGCTTCTGCAAGTTATCTGTATCCGGTTTAGATGTTTTCCACTCACCATCTATATGTTTACCCTTGATAGGAAAGCACCATTTAGTTACTAGCCTAACAGCTCCAGTATACTTCTTCTTTGGTATATACTTTCCTAAGTGTGCAGTTAACATAGCACGTGCTGCCTTAACCTCTGGTGGCTCGTAGAATACTGGCTTACCTTTTACTACACTAACTTGTTTTTCTTGATGTGTTACTGTAGGAGGTTTTATTGCTATAAAAAATTCTGTTATCATTTTTACCTACTTTCTTTTTTTTAAATAAATTTGCCTTAGTCATGTAAAGAGAAGAAGTCGTGTGGGGGAACTTTATGACCCCCACACTTCTTTTCTCATGACGAACGTGAGTGAGGGAAAAGAAAAAATGTTATATATATATAGTGTTTTTTTCTTCCCTAAGGAAAAAAACTTATTTAATGTTTTTTTCCGTCTTTTTGCCCGTATATTTGTTAGGGAAAAATTATGTTTTTTTCCCTAGGGAAAGAAAGAAAAAGTATGTTATTTTCTTTTTGGACTGTCTTTTAAAATTATGTTTTTTTCCTTTCCCTGTATTTCTAATACATACAATATAATTTACTATTTTTTGCCCACTTCATTTTCATCTATCCAAAAATTGCCATTTTCTTTAATGCGATTTCTTACGGTTTTTTCTGTTACACCCATGTATTCAGCTAGAGATTTAATAGTAACTTTACCTTCAATACTACAAGCTTCATATGCTGTCTCAAATGACTCTTTACGCTCTTTTTCTTTCTTTTCTTTAGGCTTGCGTTTTTCTATAGCCTTTTGCCAAGGTGCCTTCTCTCCTTCAGTTTCAACATCATTCAGAACACCGGACTTATCAACTATATGTATAGGATAATTGAACCACATATTGACCGGAGAAAACTTTGGAAACTCCCTTAGTGTTCCTTCTATTCTCCATGCACTACGCTGTCTAACACGTGTTTTAGCTTCCTCAGCTTCAGTTTCAAGCGCTGCATATTGTTCTGAACTTAATAATTCTTTACTTATCTTCAACATCGCTGATGAAGAACATAAGTCATCACGTGATACCTCATCATTCCAATTGTCAATGTACTTTAATTTGTTTTCACTTAACTTACAAATTACGTTATTTTCAATATTTTTAAATAGATTATCATTTAACTCTAATTCTATTAAGTCAATTAATGCATCCGGATCACGAGCAAATACTCCTGAACCTGAGGCTCTATCCATTGAACGTTTATTACCTTGACTACCCTTAGAGTGATGATGACAATAAATAACTGCACATCCTAATTCTGTACACACCTTGTCAAACTGATTACAGAAATGAGCCATTTGGTCAGCTGAGTTTTCATCTCCAGTAATAACCTTGTAAATCGGGTCAATAACTATTGCTATGTAATTCTTCTTTTGAGCTCTCCTGATTAATTTTGGAGCGAGTTTATCCATTGGTACAGACTTTCCTCTTAAGTTCCAAATATCTATGTTAGAAAGGTTATTTGGCTTCCATTCTAACGCATTGTATACGTCCTTAAATCTATGCAAACAACTAGGTCTATCTAGCTCAAGGTTAACGTATAATATCTTGCCTTTTGTACACTTCCAACCTAACCACTCTTTACCTTCAGCTATAGCTATACACATTTCTATAAGAGCAAATGACTTACCTGCTTTAGATGGTCCTGCAATTAGCATTTTATGGCCTTGTCGTAGCAAACCATCAATTAAGCATGGTGATAACTCAGGAAGATTGTCCCACTCTGATTCAAGGCTTTCAGGATCCGGTAAATCGTCATTAATTGACTCAATCCATTCTTTCCATTCATTCCATGATTCTTTACCTATGTTTGTGTCTACTAGAAATTGCTTTTGACCATTTCTAATAACACCAGGCATCCTACTTAAGCGTGATGGGTTTCTGTTTTGATTATCTACCTTAAGTCCATTTTTCTTACACACATTATATAGATAATCAACCCTTTTTCTGTACTCTTCGTACGTACCTGCTTCAATTTTTACTATAGCATGTAGGCTTTTTTTACCACTGTGCACCAAACAAGCTATAGGAAGTTCTAGTTCGCTATATATAGCGTGTTGTTGGTCTATAGGCATATCATCTGATTCAACAAGTGCATACCTAAATTCTGTTACATTTTCATTTTTAACCCCTTTTCCATCGAGAGGATTAAATCGTATCCATGCCCCTGCTTCTTCTTTATAGTCCCCAAGGACACTTCCTATATCGCCGTTACAATTATTAAGTTGCTGAATTAATTCACCTGCAGTTCTATCCCATGCGCCTTTAGTAGGCAAATATTTACCATCTTTCTCCCAACATTCTGTTACATATCCTACATTTTCAGAAGCTTCAAACAATATTTCTAAGTATTTAACTAACTGTGCTACTGGATCCCAGTCAGAAGGTTCAGAAACCTCCTTACCTTCTAACCAGTTTTTATCAACTACAACTAAATCTTCTTTTTTAGTTCCTATAACGTCATTCCAATCAAGTTCATGGCCTTCATCTTTTTCATATTCCCAACCATGATCCTTTGCCATCTGTACAATAGTTCCTGCAGTAATAGCTGTAGAAGCACCACGGAAAGTATCCCATTTTTTGAAACATTCTCCTGGATGATATCGTCTTGTGTCTTGCCTACTCCATTCGTCCCATATTGAACATGTATAACCTTCTTCTTTGAGTCCCATTCCTACATTAACCCACTCTTGATAATCAAGTATTGAAGGGTCTATATATTTTAGTACTTCTATCAAATCTATTTCTACCATTACTTAAGGTACTCCTCTCCAGATATCAATCTTTAAATAAATCATGTGTCCCGTCGTGAAGAGCCTTTTCTTCATCTGACATCTCGTATCCTAACTTAATTAAGAGATCGTAAATTAAATCAAGGTTATCATTTTTACTGTGCTCAATTTTAAAATCTCCCCAATTTTGTACATGGTAATATATATTGCTTGATCCATCATTTAATCCTATATATGTTATAGCCAGCATTACATGTTCCGGAGATTTTTTATAATTTTCAATTACAAGATTTCTTTTTAGTTGTTCCAAAGCTCTCCAGTCTTTGTTTTCTTCGCAGGGTTTTTCGATATTTAAAATTGCATGGATTTTATCAATATCAAAACTGCCATATCCGAGAAGACGTTGAAGTGTAAAGTACTGGATTTCCTTTGCATATTTTTTTGAAGCAGCAAATTCTTTAATGAATGAATATCTCATTTCATAAGCTATTTTGGAAAATTTTTTTAGTTCAGATAGCCGTTTATTAAATGATTGTTCTTCAGCACTCAGTTCTTTCTTTGCTAGCTTTTCTTCCTTCTTATAAAGAGTAATGTTATTTTTCTCAAGCTTGTAGAAATATTCAGATTTATCATTCTTACCAGGCTTTTTCCAATATCCTGGGTTTTTAAATTCATAAAAACCTGCAACATATGACAAACCGTTATTATCTTTTATTGGTTTTGCAAATTCTTGAAGTTCTTTAATTAGATCTGCCTTCCTTAACGGACGCTCCTCTTCATCAATAGCATTTTTTAACTGCCAATTAAAATTCGACGTACCAATATGCTCTAATACCTTATTTCTTAATTTAATATCTTTAATTTTTTCTAGTTCAATATAATCTGATAAGGTACCGCCACGCAGATAAGATTCTTTAAGCTTCTTTTGATCCAGTTTTACAAGGTTTAATCTCTTACGTATTGTTGCATCAGAGAATCCGGTCTTTTCAGATATATTGCTAATTGTCTCACCAAGGTCAATCATCATTTGGAACCCTTGAGCTTGCTCTATTGGAGTTAAATCACTACGTTGCATATTCTCCAATAGCATTGTGGCAATCTGAGTTTTGTAATCCATATCTGATATAGAGCAAGGAGCTTCTGTTAATCCTGCTAACTTAGCAGCTTCCAATCTTCTGTGGCCAATAACTGCAGTGAATTGGTCTTCCATACCTTCATCTCCACATATGTCTCTTCTATTTCCTACCGAAAACCAAGGCACTACAGTAAGGTTTTGAAATATACCATTTTCTCTAATGCTATTAGCAATTTCAGTTAAATCACCGAGTTCCTTTCTTGGATTATCTGGATGCGGATGAATTTTATTAATATCAATATTTTGTATCATAATTACTTCTCCCTTCTTAATTTGTTTCCGGTTTATATTCATTTGGTTTTCTACTTGAAGGTATCTTCCAACCATTAGCTGCTATTCTATCTATTAAATTTTTAGCTGAATCAAAAGGCCATGTCCCTACATGTTCAAAGCCTCTACTTTCAAGAAATCTAATTTGTTTTGGTGTTGTAAGTCCTTCTGACCTTCTTTTCTCTAATCTATCTAATAACTTAGCTGCCTTTCCTGAGTTATCTATTTCATCTGGAAATATACCTAACTTTTCAAGAGTCTTAATTTGTTTATCGCTTGGTGGACTCATTTCCCAACCAAATGCAGGAACATAATTACTTAAGTCTTCGGCTTGAATACTCATTTCAAATTGCAATGGATCAACAAGCTTTTTCTTTCTATGTCTCATTTCTTGTAAAACCTTCGCTAGTGCTTCTTCTCTTTGTGCTACTACATCTTCAGTAGCCTTTTGCTCTGCCTCTTCTATATCAACAGGGCATCCTGCTTCTTCAATATTTTTAGTCATTACTTTGGCCACTTCTTCGTTTTCACAAATTAGATGTGCTGGATGACATAACTCATGTCGTTCTGTATGCCATAAGAAATCTAATAATAATAAATGGTCTTTACCTGGATGTAGTCTTGTTCCACGTCCTACCATTTGACTATATAAACTTCTTACCTTTGTTGGTCTTAATACAACTACACAATCAACTGATGGACAATCCCACCCTTCAGTAAGCAGCATTGAATTACATAAAACATTATATTTATCATTTTCAAAGTCCTGCAGTATCTCTGCTCTATCTTGACTGCTACCATTTACCTCTGCAGCTCTAAATCCTTTTTCATTTAATATATCTCTAAACTTTTGACTTGTTTTTACTAGAGGAAGAAAAATAACTGTCTTTCTATCTGAACAATATTTAGCCATCTCATCAGCAATCTGATATAGATAAGGATCAAGTGCATTACCTAAATCTGCGGTTTTAAAATCTCCTGCTTGTTGACCAACGCCAGTAAGGTCTAATTTAAGAGGTATTGTCTGTGCTTTAATTGGAGTTAAATAGCCTTCCTTAATTGCTTTAGGTAATGTATATTCATATGCTAAACTTTCAAAATAACTACCTAAATTTTTCATATCTCCTCTATCAGGAGTAGCGGTTACACCTAATATCTTTGCTTCATCAAAATGTTGTAATACTTTTTGATAACTATCAGATATACAGTGATGAGCTTCGTCTATGATAATTGTGTCAAAAAAATCTTTGTTGAATTGGGCTAATCTTTTTTCTCTCATTAATGTTTGAACACTTCCAACTACTACCCTAAACCAACTATCTTGACAACTTTGTTCTGCTTTTTCAACAGCACATCCAAGTCCTGTACTTTTAGATAATTTATCAGCTGCTTGGTCAAGGAGCTCGCCACGATGAGCCATTATTAAAACACGCTCACCGTTACGAACACAATCTGATGTAACACCTGAAAAAACTATTGTCTTACCTGTACCAGTAGGAAGTACTAACAAAGTTTTTTTATTACCTTTATTCCACTCATCAAATATTGCTTCTTTAGCCTTCTGTTGGTAAGGTCTTAACTGCATCGTTAAAACCTCCCTGCTTCAAATCCTTTATTTGGGCTTTCTACAGGCTCATAGAATTTCTTAATTTCATTAAATGTCATTTCAACATTATTATCATTTGTCCATTTCTTAATGCCTATTTTTGCTCTTCCTTTAGATCCTGTTACCTGATTCCAGTTCATAGTTAACTTTTCGCCTCTCTTACGTTGTCCAATAGCTGTAAAGAATGCGCAAAGCATACCTTCAGTCTTGCTATGTAAAAATAAATTATGTTTTATTGTAGAAACTCCTTCAGGTCCTTCAATTCGAATACTAATTACTGCTTTATTGCATGGTGGAAGTTTATCACTTCCGTTGTGTCTGCCTCTTTCAAATTCTACAACCTCAAAGTCGTAATCTCCTTCCGGAAGTATTACAAACTCTGGTCCGTCATTTTCTATTTGGTCATCCCATCCAAATTCTCTTTCAATATTACTCATATGTCTTATTCTCCTCTACTATTTAATATGGTATTTCTTCATCTGTTGCAGGCGCAAATGATTCATTTGCTACTCTTATTTCTTTTATCAGTCCAAACACTTGTGGCCAAGCTCCAATTAATACTCCATTTATAAAATTTTGATCATAATTTTCTATAGGAGTATCTATTGTGTAATAACCTCTTTCAGCAACTGCCTGTCTAATTTCATCGACTGTAACATTATTGGGTTTTATTAAATCAACTAATGCTTTTGGTAACTTATCTAAATCATCATTGTTCTTTTGAGGTTCAACTTCTTTTTGTAGAGTTTTAATAGGTTCAGTCTGTGGTGTTTGTTGCTCTGACTTCTGCATTGGCACCTGATTTACTACTTTTTCTATCTGGGGTTCAACGTTTTGTTTTTCAGATTGGCTTACTGTTGTACCCCTAGTGAAAATATGTTCTGCAATTTCTTTGTAGTTAAAAGGTAACTCAGATGCTAATCCCCATCTATTTTTAGAATCCCAGCAAGGATGATGTGTTGTATACATTACACGAGCACCGCCCTGCCCTTTGTTTTTTCCTTTTTGAACACCTTGACCATCAACATTAATTACATATGTTTTATAATTTGCGAATAAAACTGTATCAGCCCACTCCTTTAATAAAGGAGCTGTTTTCTTCTCAAGTTTTAATTCCCATCTATCATATCCACCCATTTCATCTGGCTGTTCAAATTTTCTCATCCAAGCATGAGCAGTTATAACTACATTCATTCCAGCCTCAATAACTTCTTCTAAACTATTCAGAAACCTTCCAAACTCTTCCTCTAGATACGTATAACCTTTACCATATCCAAAGTCTTCTATTCCACTTTTTTGTGACTTTGAACATATATGACTAATACACAAACGTTCAGACCAATCTGCTGTATCAATAACTAAAGTATCAAAGTCATTTGGATTCTGTTTATAATACTGTATCTGCTGCATTAACATAGTCCAACTTGTAGGTTTTGGAGTACGTGCTACATCCATATGTTTTGTACTACCCTCAGTATCTATAAATACTGGGTTAGGGAAGTAGGAAGCAAATGTTGACTTCCCTATTCCCTCTGGACCATATACAACTACCTTTTGTGGTCCTTTAATTTTTCCTCTTGATATTTGCATTACTAAAACTCACCTGCTTTCCATGTTGGTTTTTCTTCCTCTATAATTTCTGCTCCAGCTACATATCCATCTTCAATGATAATGCTACATTCATCACCTGTACTTACTCTTGTAGCTATAGCTTGTAAACCTTCCTGTTCTAACCATTGACCAAATTCTTTTAGTGTGTCTAGATCCATTTGCTCAAGTTTATCTAATAGTACAAATCCACAATCAGGATTAAGAGCTCTAACTATAGCCGTAGATACTTTCAGTTGGTCTGAGCCACTCATATTGTCCCATTTAAAGCCTTTATACGTTAAATCACCATCTTCAACGTTCAATCCTTCAAGTGGAAGTTTAGCACCTTTTAATAGGTCAATTTTTGCTTGTCTGATGTCATTTATAGATGCTGTTAATTCATCGTACTGACGTTTATAATCTTGTGCGTCTTCTTCAGCTTTATCCTTATCAAGATTAGCTCTAACTTTTCTGTTTATGCCCTCAATATCTGTAATGTTTCTTTCAAGTTCTTCAGTTGATTCGTCCTGTAAATCTAACGCAGATTTTCTCGCTATTTCCAAGTCTTTCTCTATAGCTCTTTGCTTGTTTAGTAACTCTTGGAGTTGTATATTAATATGGTTATAATCCTGCTCAAGTTGATGTAAATTCTGTCTTTTTCTTTGATTCTCTCCATTACGTGCAAGTATCTCTTGCTGCTGTTTTATTAAATCAGATGCTGAAACTGGTTCTTTTGGAGCTTCAGGAAAATATGTCATTTCCTTTGCAAATTTTTCTTTCTGATCTGCTATCTGACCTATAGTACGTCTTCTGTTGTATATTTCACTTTCTTGTCTTTCTAGCTCAAATAGCTTGTCTCCTACACCAATAATCTTTAATAATGTATTAGCTTTTTCTTTACTTGAGTATTCCATAAATTTAGGCAAATCAAGTGCTAATTGTTCAACAAATTCATTTAATAATTGTTGGCCGGCTTTATTACCAGATGGATCTAAAACTTTAAGGTCAGAATTTTTACCCTTACGCTCTACTACTAATCCATTTGAAAGTACAATATGTAAATTAGGTGGTAAAATAGAGCCTTCTCTTGTAGCATCAGATGGACGATATTTATCTCCGCCAAGAGCCCATGCTATGCTGTCTAATATAGAAGTCTTTCCTTGATTGTTTTTTCCACCAACAACAGTTAAACCATTTTGTGTAGGTTCAATTTTAACTGCTTTAACTCTTTTGACATTTTCAATTTCTAATTTATTTATTTTTATAGACATTAGTCTCTCTCCTTATATAATTAATTTTTCTTGCAATTTTTTCTATCATGTGATATTTTTAAATTGATTGTATTATTAGTCGCTCGTATAGCCTGCCAGCTGAGCGGCTTTTTTTATTGTGTCTAAACTTTCTAGATGGTATTGGATATCTTATCTCAAGATTAATATTTTTATCTTCGCAATCAGGACAGATATAATGGTTCTCATCAGATTTAATACTTGCATCCCAAATGCTTTCACAAATACTACACATTCTTCTCATTTTCTTTAGCCTCCAATTCTTTTATTTTTTCCGCTAAAATTGTTTTAAAATCTTTAACTTTGCATTTGAATGGATATACTACGCGTTTCATATGTCACCTCCTTTTGCTTTTTTCTGAAATTTTATTTTTGATATCTACTATTACTAGTGCTGATCTAGTTAAGTCAGCATCTTTTTGAATTAGATTATATTGATTTAATCTAGCCATTTGGGCATTTGTTACTAATATCAAGTTGTTAATATCGAAATTACATTTATTACCATCACCAAATATTATTTTATGCCCTTTAGGTACTGGTCCGTTATACTCTTCCCAGATTAAAATGTGTTTACCTCTCCAGTTGTGTTGATTCTTTCCTTCTTGAATTTTAATTTGTATGTATCCATCTTTAGTTATCCTTTCGCTACCTATAGGAACCCAATTGGGTGGCTTTTGTCCCTTCTTAAAAGATGTTTTATTTGCTCCTGTTAAACCTTTAGTTCCTTTATTTAGTGGAACATTGCCGGGTTTTATTCTGCAGTCTCTACCATTTTTTAAGCCTAATCTTTTAATAGTAGCGCCAATTGTTGTTTCTTTTAAATCTGTTCCAAAATTAGCATTAAACATTTCAGTTAATTCTAAATAACTTCGCCCAATCACATTATCAGTTAAAAATCGCTTTTCCTCATTGGTATATTTATGTTGCATTTAACCCTCCAACATTTTTGGCATTTCTGCATCTGCATTTAATTTATCACTATTGTTAAATATTTTTTGAGCTTCTAGAACTAATGAGGCGTTATCTATAACTTGTTTTGCAACTATTGTAATGGTTTTAGCTCTTTCTATTTCTTCAACTAGTTGCTCCCCTTTGATGTCTTCATCCCCAAGACGTTCTAACTGTGCAAATAAATGATTATTTAAATCTCCTAAAGTATTTTTCAATTTAATTTTTACCTCCCTTCATTTAATATAGGATAATTCATCTTCTAAACGAGAATTCAAATCATTTAAACCGCTACTGTGTGAAATCACATAGCTTATCAGGCCATCTTTACATCCGACATCAATTAATTTTTTAATACTATTTTGCAGTCTTTTTAGCCCTTGATTTTTCTCATTCAATTCTCTGTTCACCTTCTTTTGACCACAGAATTTTATGTGAAGCTATAAAATTGCCATTTGTCATACCTATATCTATTTTAGATATCGCATGACGGATTGCCCTCTCTACTCTGCTTGGAGTATCATTATTACACTTTACTATTTGTTCATATAACTTAGTTATCTGCATACCAGGTTCGTATACTTGAATTGCTTGATTAAGATACTCAAATCCTTTTATATCTGCCGGCATTTTTAGATTTAATAACTCTAACTTGTACATTTTCTATCCTCCTACTTCTTATATTTTTTATTAGCAATTGCTATTGCTGTCCCACATATGCATAGTGTTACGCCTAATACTAATATTCCTGTTATCTTAATAATCTCTACGTCTACAGATGTCACTGCTTACCCTCCTTAAATTTAGTTTGTCCTACTTCCAGTTATTTGGTATAATTTAACTTGGAAGGTGGTGAATATATTGTCATATAAAAATTTTAACCCTTATGCTAATCTAAAGTTCAATTATATGGTTGCATCTGACATTCAAAATACATATCAATCTTTAAATGGTTCATTCAATAAAGTTGCAATGGTTAATGAACGCCTAAAATATATAACTAATTTATTTACTAAAAATACGGTTTTCCCATCTGTAGATGCAACATTACATTTGCAATCGCTCTTAGATGCATATAAAAAACTTTATTTGTTTAAAAGCCCAATTATTGAAGCTATACAACAGCAACAACAATTCATAGAGCAAATTACTAATTCATTTCAACTAAACTATAAAGATATCCTGCCAATTAATATACTCGGTGAATTAAATCGAATTAGTACGAATTATTCTGACTTAATTTCGTCTATAGAATGGCCAGAAGAATTAGAAGAAATAAATGATACTAACAAAGATATTGCAACTACTATTAATGATAAAACTAAACCTATAACTATTAGCGATGCTTTAAACATCATATTTTTTATTATTACAACGATTTTTACATTATATACAATTGCATCTAGTAATAAATCCGAGGCCGAAACTGCTGAGTTTAGAAATGAAGTTTTAAACATTTTAAATAATCAAACTCAAGTTCTCCAACAGCATAACGATCTTATTCTGCAACAAAATGAAATTATTTTGAAGAACAGTGAAACTATCATTCAAAATAGTATTTTGTTCGAGCAAAAAGCAGATTTGATTATTGAAGACATCAATAAGCTCATGGACAATCTTGATAGTCTTAATTTGCCTATTAATAATGAAAATATTGAACACTAATAAGAAGATGATGAAAACTCGTATATGTATTATTTTTTTATTTAGCTCTTGAACTTCCACTTCAAGGGCTATTATTTTCTCATTCACTCTCTTTCTCCTTTCTATCTGTTATTTCTTCTAACAATTTTGGATTAAATGGATCTGTTAAATCGTACCCTTCATACTTTTTTAGGAATTGTAATAATGCGATTCTGCGACATTTTAAACTTCCTAACTTTAGAAATGGAAGTAAACCTGCTTTCCTAAGTCTATGTACATAATCTACATTGCTCTTTATTAATTTTGATACTTCATCTACTGTGTATAAAACATCTTCCATATTAAACACCTCCTTATATTTACATATTTTTCTATTCGTGTTACAATCACCTTATCAGAACCGCCATTCTGAAATAATTTGAAAGGAACACATAATATGGTTGATTTATCTAAAGACGCCGATAAACTATTATGCTGCACTTATAAAATGTACTTAGAACGTAGAAAAAATGGTAGTTCTAAGGATGTTGCCAAAAATTTTAATGAAACTTTCAATAAAGATGATAAAATTCTTTCTTCTTGGCAAGATGATGATGTATTAGATACACTTCATGAGCTATACAAAGCTGAATTAATTCGTTTAGACCTAACAGGTAATTTTTCCTTAAAACCTGCAGCAATAATTTACATGGAAAATCGTTTTAAAAATGGTCTTAATGAAATTACAGATTTTATATCTAAATTTATTCCTTAGCCTATAGGTCATATCTTTTGGTGTGACCTATTACACTTTCAAAACCTTTAAATACGCCTGTATTTTTAAAATAGCAAAGGTTATAGAAAAAGTTATAAGAATTGCTGTCCCAATAATGTATAATATTTTCTTGATTCTTTTCTCACTTCCTTTCTTAGGGTTTACATTTCGTGTACTTAATGAGCAAAAAAAATTGATTCAACAGATACATTATAATAATTAGCTATTTTTATTTTGATTTCATCCCTAGGTATTCTTTCACCATTTTCATACATAGCGATAGCAGATAAACTAACACCTATTGCAATAGCGACATCTTCACGCGTTTTGTTTCCTCTTAAATTAATCAATTTTTGAGATATTTCTTTTGTATTCATCGTTCACCTTCTCTCTTATTGTTTTGTACACATATCGTGTATATTTCTAAATATATCACAGTTTGTAAAACGTGTCAACACATTTTGTAAAGTTTTTCTTTACAAAATATCACGAACTGTGATACAATACATCTATAAATATGAATTATATGGAAGGTAATATTATGTCAAATTTTTCTATTATATTAAAAAAGTTAAGATTACAGGATAATTTAACGCAAGCAGAATTGTCCGAAAAGTTAAACATATCCAAAAGTTCAATAAGTATGTATGAAAATGGCGCTAGGGAGCCGGATTTTGAAACATTAGAACTAATTGCTGATTTCTTTAATGTTGACATGAATTATTTATTAGGACACCCAACTACCATAGCAGCACATAATGAAAATGAAGATTATACTGATGAAGAGCTTGAAGAAATTGAAAACTTTAAAAAATATGTACTAAGTAAAAGAGATAAAAAAGACAACTAATATTTTAATATTTCTAGGGGGAAATATGACATACGATAAACTACTGCAACTAGCAGATGATGAAAATATCGAAGTAATTGAAATGTCTTTTAGTGGTGGAATAAAAGGTTTGTACTGTGACAATACAATAGCAATAAGTTCTAACATTGAGACTACAAATGAAAAGAAGTGTATTTTAGCAGAGGAACTTGGACATCATTACACTAGCACAGGTAATATATTAAATCAAAAGAACATTAATAATAAAAGACAAGAATTAAGAGCTAGAAGATGGGGTTACGACAAGCTGATATCTCTAAGAAAACTTGTAATGGCCTTTAATTCTGGGTGTACTGATAGATATGAATTAGCAGAATACTTAGACATAACAGAACAATATTTAGGCGAAGTATTAAAATATTATGAAAGTAAATATGGACTTTATGCAGAGATAGGAGATTATTGTATATATTTTAATCCTCTTACTGTTGCTAAATTTAATTACAAATAAAAAAATAACGCCCAGTACTACCAATACTGAGCGATATTATATACATACTTGCACAAGGCATATATGCACATCTCATTAAAATTATAGCATTTTAGCCTTATAGCACGCAAGTGTTATTTTTTATACCCAAAAATAGAAAGGATTGATAAGATGGCAACTTTAAACTTTAGAAAAAGAAACGAAACTTGGGAATATTATTTTGAAGGTGGGATGGTTGATGGTAAAAGAAAAAGAATAAGTAAAGGAGGTTTTAAAACTAAAAAAGAAGCTGCAGCTGAAGGTGCAAAAGCAATGACAGAATATAATAGCGCTGGCTCTATATTTACTCCATCAGATATAACAGTTAGTGACTATTTGGATTATTGGCTAGACACTTATTGCAAAATGAATTTAGAATATACTACTCAAATAAATTATGTAAGAATGGTAAACAATAATTTAAAACCTATATTCGGCTTTTACAAATTGAAAGCTTTGACTCCAAGTATAATTCAAGATTGGTTAAATGATTCAAAAAGAACTGGATTTTCAAGAGGTCAACTAGCGAATATCTTCAATATGTTTACAGCAGCTTTAAGGTATGCTGTAACCACTTGTAAATATATACCTTATAACCCTTGCGTTGACGCTAAAATACCTAAATATGAAGGTGGCAATGAAAATAAACAAAGGTATATTATACCAGTAGAAGATTTTAAAAAAATATGTGAAAGATTTAAAGATACAAGATATTATATATCAATTATGATAGGTTGGTACACAGGTTTAAGAATATCAGAAGCATTTGCTCTAACATGGGATGATATTGATTTAGAAAATGATACTATAAATGTTAATAAGCAAGTAGTAAAGAGAAATTATGGTCTTGATGTTAGAAAAGGTATTGGAGAAAAAGTCAAAGAAAAAAATGCGTCATGGTATTTTACTTCACCAAAGACAAAATCATCATATAGAACTATAAAGTTTGGAAAAAAGCTTCACGATGCACTAGTCGCTGAAAAAATAAAGCAAACCGAAAACGAATTAAAGTATGGAGAATATTATATAACTCATGTTATAAAACCAGAAAAAGATGAAAAAGGAAACGCTATTGAGAGAATTATTCCGGTTGAAAAAAGTGTACATTCAAACTTAAAAAGAGTTAAATTAATTAATGTAGACGAGGATGGTGGATATACATCTACAAATAGCTTTAAATATTGTTCAAAGATAATTAACTATGAATTACAAATAGCTTTCAATTATCATAGTTTAAGACATACACACGCAACATATTTAATTGAGAATGGTGCAAAACCAAAAGATGTTCAGGAGCGTTTAGGTCATGGTAGCATACAAACAACATTAAACACTTACACACACAGCACAGAGACAATGCAATCGGAAACAGTAGACATATTTGAAAAGTTTGTCACCGTATAAATTTTTCGGTGACAAACTGATGACAAGTAACCAAATTACGTACTAAATAATTAATGTATATATTGAAATTTAAGTGATTACTATTTATTGTTATCAACTTTGTAGCCAATGCCCCACACCACCTTTAAATATTTTGGTTTTTTTGGATCTATTTCAATTTTTTCTCTTATCCTACGTATATGAACTGCAACAGTATTATCTGAACTAAATGAAGGCTCATTCCAAACACTTTCATATATATTGTCGATTGAAAACACCTTACCTTGATTGGAAATAAGTAAAAATAAAATTTTATATTCTACAGGAGTAAGCTTCACTATTTCTCCATCTACTGTAACTTCTTTTTTTTCATCATCTACAACAAGCCCGCCTGTTTTAAAAACCCCTTGTTTAGCAACAAAGTTACCCAATGAAGTGTACCTTCTAAGCTGTGACTTAACCCTAGCTATTAGTTCTAAAGGATTAAATGGTTTTGTTACATAATCATCAGCACCCATATTAAGACCAATAATTTTATCCGTATCCTCAGATTTTGCTGATAGCATAATCACTGGAACATTATGTGATTCTCGTATTTTTGCTGTTGCCTTTATACCATCCATCTCAGGCATCATAATATCCATAATTATCAAGTGTATCTCATTATCCTTCATAATCTCTATGGCCTGTCTACCATTATATGCTTTTATTATGTTATAGCCTTCATTGGACAAATATATGTCTATAGCCTCAACAATTTCTATTTCATCATCACAAACTAATATGTTCATTTTATCCTCCCATTATGCCACGTAGTGGCATTATAAATAGAAATAGTGTGAAGTGTTTTTTTTCACACTGTCACCCCATCATAAACTTTCATAAAAATCTCACCACCTTAAGTATATATAGTCTCTCTACGAGAGCCATTTGATAATATGCTACGCATATTATATCATAAACATACTCTTTACAGCATAAAAAAATTATACCAAGCAATTATTAAAATAAAAGTGGTATAATTCTTAACATTTTATTAAAAATGAAATGTTAGTATTTTATTAAAAAGTTAAATAAATTATTTAAATCTCATTAGTTCGTTGCTAATAAAAGTCCATTCTGGTGTTATTATTTCATCTTTATTATCTAGCTCATACCATGGACTGATTTCAGGATTGTTTGGATTTATAAGTATTTGTGTTTGCTGTGCGGGGCTTCCACTTTGAGCTAGCATAAATATTTTTCTTCCTGTTTTACTGTTAACTGCTATATCTACTACAATAACAGCATGACCTGGTATTTTCGGATTAATAAACACATCACCTATTTGCATATCATCAATATTTACAGAAATTAAATCTTTTTCTAATGATATTGTACTACAATATGCAAATATCATATTCATATATTTCATCAAATTATCATAGGTGCATACTTGCTCTGCGTCCTTATACCATGAAGCTTCATTATCATTTATTCTAATTCTATATCCTGCCATCCATTTGTTATATTCAGCCTTAAACCCATTAACAAAGCTAAAACATATACTATTATACATCTTATTATTAAATAAGTAATCTGCTCTTAATAACATAATAGCATCAGCAGCTTGATGTAAATTCTTATCTCCAATATTATAGTCATAGACACTATCATACACACCCTTTGATGACTTTGACCTTCCATTATAGTACAGAACTTTATGTCCATAAGGCTTTAACTTTTTATTTCTTAAATACTCACCAAAGCTACCCTCTTGTATCACTATTCTTTCATATCCTTCAGGAGTCTTATATCTATCAACTAAATTAAATCCATCATAATTAACTTCAATATATTTGTTCTTTACAATATTTAGTCTATTTATACCATTGTTTTCAATTTCTTTTTTTAGCTTAATACTAGTTATAATATCTGTTTTTTTAGATTTACTTTTACTTATATTTTTAGTGCACGATGCTAATAATAAAAAAAGAAAAATAAATAAAATTATATATAATATTTTTAATTTTTTCATGCTAATATTTCCTTTTAAAAAATTTCACCTTAAATTAATTGTTCCAAAAAGCGAGTCTTTTATTTAAAGCACTTAATACCAGCATAAAAGCAAAAATACATTTTTGCTATATAAATACTAATCTCAAATAAAAAGCCTTCAATTTTATAATTGAGATTAGTATAAATAACAAAAATGTATTTTTTTTATAAATTATTTTTTACAAAAGCTCCTTCTTTCATTATAACTTTCATGTTTTCAACACTGATGGCTCTAATGTTTTCAAGTGGATTACCTTCTATAACTAATAAATCAGCAAATTTTCCTTCTTCTAATGTACCAGTTTTATCTAATACCTTAAGCATTTCTGCCCCTGATTTAGTTGCAGCTACTATAACATCCATGTTGCTTATGCCAGCCTTTTCATTAAACGCATACATTTCACCAATAGCTGTAGTTCCATATGGTGTTAAGCTTGAGCAGAATGAGTCAGAGCCAATAGTTAAAACTATTCCTTTTTCCTTAGCTCTTCTTAGGTTTGAATAAACTCTGTTTAATTCTTTTTCAGCTACTGTTTCACCTGGGAACTTGTCATGAACCTCAGGGATATATGGTGGTGCATAGGTTTTAAACCATTCATTTAAAAACTGGATTGTTGGGCAGAAATAAATACCTTTTTCAGCCATTATATCTAAACACTCATCGTTTAATGTTTGTCCGTGTATAATTAGATGAACACCAGCCTTACAGCTATCTAATGCACCTGAATAGCCTTCTGCATGTGACCAAACTGGAATTCCAACCATGTTACACTCATCAACAACTGCTTTTATTTCTTCAAATGTATAGTGTTGGTCTAACTTTTGATCCCATCTCCAGATTCCTCCACCTGTTGACCAAATCTTGATTGCATCAGGGTTATCACGTAATCTTTGTCTAATTGCTTTTCTCAACTCCCAAGGGCCATCAACTCTATCAGCCCAAGGATGTGAATCATGGTTATAGCTATAAGGTAACTTGTGACTATCTCCGTGTCCACAAGTTCTGCAAAATCCAAGTCCTGTTGCTACAACTCTTGGTCCTTGCATAACTCCTGCTTCAACCATGTCTCTTATTGCTATACCAGAACGAGATATTTCTCCAACTGTTGTCAATCCATTTTCTAGACATTCATGTGCTTGTTGAACTGCTACAACTGTTTTTTGAACAACATTCTCTAAAACCCAATCACTGTCATTGTCAGTTAAATTACCGCTAAAGTGCAAGTGAGTATCTATAAGTCCTGGCATAATTGTCTTGCCAGATATATCTACACGCTCATATTCAGCTCCAAATTCTTTTATTTCTCCAGCGTACACTATTTTTTTGTCTTCAACTAGTACAAGAGAATTTTTAATCATATCCTTACCTGTACCGTCTATTAAGTTACCACCAATAAAGGCTAATTTTTTCATATTATCTTCTCCTCTATAAAGGTTGTTTACAACAACCTCTATCCTAATTTAAATCCGTATTTTAGTGGGTCTTCATCATTTATAATAAAATGATTAAATCCAGTAACATAAGCTCTTCCAGTAATTTGTGGAATAATACCGTCGTAATCTCCAATTTTAACTGCTTCTATAGCTTTTCCAGTAAACATTGTACCAGTAATGCTTTCATATACAAATTCTTCATTTAACTTAAGCTTTCCTTTTGCAACTAATGTAGCAAGCTTTGCACTAGTACCTGTTCCGCATGGCGATCTATCAACTTGTCCTGAACCAAATATAACAACATTTTGTAATGTTGCTTCCGGATTTTTAGCAGGTCCATAAAACTCAACTAAATCAACAGTTTTAATATGAGTTAAACTTGGATGCGATACAATTATGCTTTTATTTACTTCATCTCTAATTTTTAAACCAATTTCTTTTATTTCTTGAGCATTTTCTGGGCAAATATCTAATTTTAAGCTTTCTTGAGTTACATCAACTATAGCGAAGAAGCTTCCACCAAAGGATATATCTAAAGTAACTTCACCTACAGTTGGAACATTAATTGTCAAATCTTTTTTGTAAAGAAATGATGGAACATTTGTAATTGTAGCATCTTTAACTATATCATTTTCAACTCTTACATCAGCTTTTATTAGTCCTGCTGGAGATTCCAAAACTACCTTAGTTATAGGCTCTACAACATCAACCATTCCGGTTTCTACAATTGCAGAAGCTGCCCCTATAGAACCATGTCCGCACATATTCAGATATCCACCGCCGTCCATAAACACAATACCAAAATCTGCCCCCTCTGATACTGGCTCCATAAGTATTGAGCCAAACATATCATTATGACCTCTTGGTTCATTCATAACTGCAGTTCTAATGTAATCTAAATTATCTTCCAAATACTCTTTTTTCTCTGCTATTGTTTTTCCAGGTATTTTAGGTATACCACTTGTTATAATTCTTGTTGGTTCACCCATTGTATGAGAATCTATTGCATGAATAGATTTTTTAATTTTCATTTCTTGTCATTCCTCCTAATTTTAAGCTTTAACAATGATATGGCCTTTTTTGCATCTAATATAACAGAAGAATTTTCGCCAACTTTCAATGTTTCAACTCCATCCTCAGATTTATTCAAATCAACAATAGTATCCATATATTCATTTGTAGTAACAAATTTGCCTTGTGTGCCAACAAAGCTCATACCTACAACTGGTATATTTCTACTGGCAATTTCTTGTATTGTATTGGCAAAATCAACATGACTATTGCCAAAACCATCAACTGAAATTATAGCACCATCTACATTCATAGACTGAATGCACATAGCGGCTCTTTTACCTACAAAATATTTGTCTTTATTGGCTTGAGGTGTACCGACAATTACAACTCCCAATAAATTTACATCATTATCATTACTCACTACATCAAGAAGAGGATCTCTAAAATGATGTAGTGTAGTTTCCTTAGTAGATGGTCCTATTCCCATAACTATCTCCATTAAATGAAATATAATGAAAAATCGTTTTTTGATTTTTCCATAGCGTGAAGTGTTTTCTTCACGCTTAATACATTGCTCTAATTGCCCCATCTCTATATTCATTTGGGGTAAGTATCATTGGAGCATTACCAAGATCAATAATCGAGTATGCACCGTTTACACCACAAGGCTCATCAGGCAACACAAAGGTATCATACATAGCTCCTTGCCCTGCCACTTGCTTGATTATTGCAATATTTTTCTTTGTATCGTCTATGCTATGTACAAATTCATGTTTCTCATCACAATTTTTACCAGTTAATTTTTTAACACATTCTCTTATATTTTGAATTATATAATCACAAGCACTATGAGAAGCAATAATTGACTTTCTTACTGTACCCAGTCCTTCATATAAAACAACATTTATATGAATAATTATATCATTATCACTAGGTGTACCTGGATGATTAAAAACCACCTGTTCATTTAAATATCCTTCTGATGATCCAAATTCTGCAACTTGAACACCATTTTCGTCAACTCCAGTGAGCATTACGCATACACCTGTTAATGCATGCGTAACTCCCTCACCAATTTTTCCTAGTACCTTAGTTGCAATAGGAATAAAATCCATTATTGAATTTACATAAACATTCCTATCTTCCTTATTAATAATTTTAATATCTAAACTTTTAATATAATCCTTATTAAGATTTAATGCATCCTGTATTAAATTTTCATTAATATATAAGCTGTGTTCTTCAATCTTAGTCTTATCTGACAGATACACACTTCCGATATTAAAAGCTCTTATAACTAATTTACTAATCTCTTTTATCATACTTTCATAACTCCATTTCGAGTCTGATGAAAAATCTTCGAACCTGATGAAGAATCGAAGATTCTTCCATAGAGCGAAGAATGTTTTTTCTTCGCTTTTTATACCTTAGCTATATACTCAAATGGTAATGATACTATTTTACCAGGTGTTTGTATTTCAACTAATTGTTTTAGTGTAGCCTTTAATATTTCAGTTTGCATCTCTATATTGTTAGGCTCTCCGGCATTTGCACCCATTGGTACAAGTGGAGCCACAGCTCTTGGAGTTCCTGTTTGTCTAACTACTGGTGGTAATGCTGCTATAACTATTGTAGGAATACCCGATTCCTCAATCGCTCTTTGTACAAGTACTGCAGAGCGGTGACAAGTACCTCAGCCAGCTGTTAATACAACTGCATCAACACCCTCTTCTTTTAATATTTTAGCAATAGCTGGTCCAGTTTCGTTTTTAAACTTATCTTGGTTTCCGCCACCACCCATAAATCCTACATGTGTTGGTGCTACATCGCCAATGAAACCATCTTCTTTTAATTCTCTTAATCTATCAAGAGGGAACATACAGTTAACGTCTTTGTTAACATCACCATTATCATATCCTCCGTGAGATACCATTAAATCATGAGTATTAGCATCTCCTGGTATTAGTCTATAAGAAAAATCTCCTGCAAGATTAAATCTTTTATCGCTTTTTAAATGTACTCCTGCTGCTGTAGCAAAAGCAATTTTCATATCCTTTAACTCTTTTGTAACTGGTGTCCACACTGACGGAGGAGTTATAGGAACAAATATTTCTGATTGTAATCCTTTCACTTTATTCACACCTTTCTGATTTCGCTTGTTTATTTTTTGTATAGTTGTCGTTTATCTTGTCTGAAAGCACTTCCACAAAACTCATCTTTAGTCCAACTTCCATGCCCTCTTGTAGTTCATAATCAGTTATCAGCATCCTCAATGGAATTTTCATACTTCCAAGTCTTCCCTTAAAGTCAATTGATACAGACCCATCATGAACCTCAGTAATAATACCTTTCATTTCAATTAAATTATCACAATATTTCATTTCTTCCTCTATTACACCACTTCACTTTATTGGTTTCCACCCATTTTGCTCTTTCTTTTTTCACTTAATGGAATAGAAGTTTCATTTAACACTCTATCTATTGATAGATTATTATCTTTCTCTATTATTTCAAGGTTAGATTCCTTAACATTTGGATTCCATTTTTTCTCTGGAGCCTTTACGTCTTCTCCATCTATAGCTGATTTAAGCATCGCTAAAGCTCTTAGAGCATCTTCTTTACATAATGTGTTACAAGATAATACTTCGTTTTCTATACCTTCTTCTGACTTATTGTTGTCAACCATGTGCTTCATGTACTTGTTACCAACAACCAATGCACCTTGAACTCCACAGAATGACATACCTACAACCTCTACACCTCTTTGACCTATTTGCTCAATATGGCTTGCGAAGTCTATATGGTTGTTTCCAAAGCCTTCAGTTGTTACAATAGCACCATCAACGTCTAATGCTTCAACTGTCATACCTAGTCTTTCTGATACATAGAATTTCTCTGAGTTTATTTGAGGGCTTCCTACAAATAATACCCCACATAAATCTATATCTTCATCATTCATAGCTTCAATTACTAACGGCTCTCTGAAGTAGTGTCTTGAACATTCCTTAGAAGCAGGTCCGATACAAGTAAGTGCATGTATTCCTCCATCTAAAACCTCAATTGGAGAAAGCATCACTGGCACGTTTCCTAAGTCAACATTTGGCTTGCCACCTAAAACTCCAACAGGCTCAACTGGTAATATTAAGTTGTCGTGCATTGCACCTTGACCCATTATTTCTTTTACTATAACTACTTTTTTCTTGCCTGGTCTTCTATATTGTACTAATTCCTCTGTTGACTCAAATAGGCTATCATCAGCATTTTTCATTACTTCTCTTATTTCCTGAGTAATAATATCAGATACTTTATGAGCAGCATATGGACCTGGTCTTTCCATATTTGTTCCTCTAGCTATTGTTACTTGAGTTTTGATAAAGATTTCTCCTTTATCTGGTGCACCTGGTCTACCCCACATGATATTTTCTTCAAGTATACCTTCTGATGAACCAAACTCTCCAATTTGTACTCCATCTTCATCTGTACCTGTAACCATTACTATAACGCCATCAAGTATTCTTGTAACTCCACTACCAACTTTGCAGTCTTTTTCCTTTGTTGCTATTGGTTGAACGTCCATGATAGTTTCGCTATACTTGTTATAATCGTTTGGAGTAATTATTTCTAATTTAATATCCTTTACTAGCTCACTGCCTTTTACAGCGTCTTCACATATGTTTTCTCTTATGTATAAGCAAGAGCCTTCTATTTTAGTTTCTTTGCCAAACTTAACCTCAGTTATTTTGTGATGTTTTTTGATTAAGCTTCTAACTGCTTTTGGTGCTTGCTCAGCTACTGCTGCTAAAGTATTTACAGTGTTAGCACTGTTAACACTATTTTGAACAATTGTATTTGCAGTTTCTGCACATACAGCTTCTTCTGTTTCAAATCCACCTTGAGCTATTATGCTTAATGGAATTTGAATATCAATTCCTTTACCTTCATCAATTTTTATTCTCATAACTCCTGCATTGTTGTTTGATGCTTTTCTCACTGTGCTATTGGAAATAGCATTATTATTAGAAACAGCTTTTTTAGCTACAAAACCTTCAAGCATTTCTCCAACTACTGGTGTTAAAGCTACAACATCCTTTACTAATTTTTTACCAATTACTTCTTTAACAGTTAATACTTCATTATTAATTTTAATTAATTTTGAATCTATTAGTTTATCAAAGTGCATTGGATTTTCTAAATCTGATGCTTCAATTAAATCTCCAGCTTTTTTATTAAGCTTTAAAACAGCTTTGGCATTTTCTTCATTGTTAGCTCCGCTAACATTGCTTACAGCCTCTGATTTTTTATTTACCTTATTTATGTTTTCAAACATATCAGGTGTCATAGGTGTTAGTGAATCAATAGTTTTGATAATTTTAGCTCCTAATACCTCTTCAATTGTAAGACAATCAGCAGGTATTTTCAAAAGACCAGAATCTTTTAATTCGTCAAATATTGCTGGATCTTCTAAATTAGCAGCTGAAATAACAGTTCCAGCTTCGGTTCTACAACAAACTATGGCAAGTTCTGTTTTAATCTCTTCAATGTGTTCAGCGTTTAATGACATTTTACTTTCTCCTTTATATCTATAGTCTTCTTGTTAATTCGTGATCTACTGTTCTAAATACATGGTCTGTATGATGATATACTCCTAGACCTAACTGTGGTGCTGAGTTCATAACTGTATTTGTACAATCACTACAGTTTGATATTATAAGTCTCTTAGCACCTGCTTTTTTTAACTGTAAAACTACAGTTGCCTGACCAGGTCATGTTCCAGGAGTTTTACATTTATTTGCTCCTCTAATGTTCTCAATGTTTTTGCATGGTAATACTTCAACTACCTCTGAGCCCATTTTGCTTGCAATATCTCTTAATCTATTTTCATTTGCACCACAAGCACAAACCAGTAAGCCAACCTTATCTTCAAATTTAGGGAATGGTATAGTAACTATAATACCACCGGATGTTTTTGTTACTACGTCACTTTCTAAATTTCCTGCTGAGCCTGTATAAGGACCGCCTATTAATACTTCGCCATATTCTCCGTCGATTCCACCGCATTTTGCTATCATTTCTTTTACCGGTGTTCCGATTGGAATTTGGAAAAATACATTTTGTTTATTACCATTAGCAAGCTTTCCACCAACAGTTATATCCTTATCAATTACAGGTTTTCTGTCCTCTACTGCTCTTACTATATTAGCTAATGTCTCTGTATTTAGGATTACACAGTTTGCTTCAATTGGCAATTGCGTTGGCTCAAGCCATTTGGCAAACACTTCATGTATGATTGCTCTTTCCTCACCCATTGGATAAATGTTAGGAAGCTTTTTAATTGTTATATTTTTATTATCATTTAAAGCTTTTTCTAAAGAAGCAATTGCTTTTTTATTTTTTTCTTTAATTGCAATAACTCCATTTGTTGCTTTAACTGCTTCCATAGCGTATTTTATGCCCTTTATAACTAGCTCTGGATTTTGTTCAATCATAGAAATATTGTGAGATAAAACTGGCTCACATTCTACACAATTCGCAATAACATATCCATTAGGAATATCGATGGCAAGTTTAACGTGTGTTGGAAAACCAGCACCACCTGCTCCAACAATTCCTGCTTCAAAACATGTATCTTTTATAGAATTACACTGTTCAATCTTTATATACTCCTTACTTTGCACTTCATCAGCTTGAATCAAAATACACATATCAGTAACCTCTTTTACAAGGCCTGATACACTTGAATGTATTTTAGCGCCTAATCCTTCTGGTACTGCTATACATTGACCTCTTTTGACTACATCACCTTCATTTATTATAGCTTTGCAAGGTGCTCCCACGTGCATTTTTAAAGGAAATTTATATACAAAACTCATATTTAGCCTCCTCAAATTGCTACATATTGTTACATATTTATCAATTGCAAATTTCATGCCATTATTAGTAGATCATTATTAATAATATTTTTAATGTTAAAACCTACTTAAGTAAGGTTGAAATCGTTTTTTATTATACAAATATTTACATTAGGAAACTGCTGATTTTTTTCATATTAAAAGCACTGTCAAATTTTGAACAGTGCTTTAGTTAATTTAAATATTTTTTAAATTTAAATAATAATTATTAATTTTATTTTTATAAATATGATGCAATTTGAATGCGTTCATAACTTTGATGTTTTTTAAAAATTTAATGTTCAATTTTAAACATTATGTCAAATTTTGAACAATTAATTTTTTAATAGATGCTCTAAATTATATAACTTAATTTTATAGTAGAATGTTGTTCTATTTATATTTAAAAGCTTTGCTGCATTAGTTTTGCTTCCATTAGCTGCTTTTATAGCCTCCGTAAGCATTTTTATCTCTAAATTTTTTATGGAATCATTGAAATCACAGCTAGTAAATTCATCATTTTTTTCATCCATTTCTATAGGTTTTAGACCATTAACTATATAATTTGGGACATCTTCTTTCTTTATCCTTCCATCATCTGACAATACAACTATTCTTTGAACTACATTTCGAAGCTCCCTAATATTCCCTTCCCAAAAATATGACTCAAAAATATTATATATCTCCTCATCAAAACTAGTTATATTTATATTTTCTTTTTCAGAAAACTCCTTAACAAAATATTTAGTAAGTTCCTTTATATCTTCCTTACGTTCTCTAAGAGGCGGTAAATCTATGTTAACAACAGCCAATCTATAATATAAATCGCTTCTGAATTTATCCTTATCCATAGCACTTCTAATATCTATATTGGTTGCTGCTATAATTCTTACATCAGTTTCTATAGTTTTATCACTTCCTAAACGGCTAATAATTCCATCTTGTAAAACTCTTAAAAGTTTACTTTGCATTTTAAAAGGCATTTCACCTACTTCATCAAGAAATAATGTACCGTTGTTAGCAAGCTCAAATTTACCTATTTTGCCACCTTTTTTAGCTCCAGTAAAAGCTCCCTCTTCATATCCAAAAAGTTCGCTTTCCAGAAGCTCTTCTGGTATAGCACTACAATTTACAGCTATATATTTGCCCTTTCTTCCACTGGCATTATGTATTGAGGTAGCAAATACATCTTTACCAGTTCCACTCTCTCCGGTAATCATAACATTAGCATTGCTTGGAGCAACTCTTTGGGACAGAGTTATAGCCTCAATAACTTTTTTGTTTTTGCTAATTATACCAGAAAAGCTGTATTGCTTTGCGATTTGCTCCTTATATCTAACTTCATAATATTTAGACTTTTTTTCTTCCTTTTTTAGTCTTTCCATTATTTCATCAATATCATGAATGTCTTTATCTGTAGTTATAACAGCTGTCATTTGATTGCTTGAATTAAAAATTGGAACAGCACTTAAAAAAACCTTTTTACCTTCCACTGGTTGGTGTAAGACATCCTTTATTGTTTTTTTATTTTTAAAAACCTCGTTGGTCAATGCATTTGGAAAAAAATCACCTATATAGGTTCCAATAATCTCATCTTTTTTTATGTTATATAGCTTTTCTGAAGCCTTATTCCAATATATAACCTCTCCATTGTAATCACATATACAAATAGCTTCGCAAATATTATCAAAGGCTTCTCTTGTTATATCATGCATATCTTCAACTTTTGTGTAAAAATCATCTCTTATATTATTATTAGTGAGTATGCCAACAATATTACCGTTTTTTTCAACTAGTAGTCTTCCAATATTTTTTTCAATCATAAGGTCTCTAGCTTTTATTACATCCTCGTCATAATTTATTTTCACTAAATTCATTGTAGAAAATTGAGAAACAGGTAAATCAACAAAGATTGGATTTTCACCTAGCTTGCATATGTCAGTTCTTGTAAACAATCCAATTATATTATCTTTTTCATCAACAAGAATTACTTCATCTCGTTTTGAGAATGCAATCTTTTTTATTGCTTCACTTGTCTTTTCTTTATAATTAATTTTAATAAAATCCTTATCCATTATTTCATGCACTTTATATTTAAGCTTAATAGTCATTTTAACCTCTCAATAATTACAAAGATATTACAAGTATTATACATGTTTTTTAACCGTAGGTCAAATTCACAAATTAGTTTATTTAGTTTTAATATCAACACTACCTGTTCCAGATGTTACTTCTATATTTATTTCTGAATTATTATTAATATTTGCTTCTCTTTTATATTTGTTTTGATTTATTTCAATACCGCCAATTCCTGTTTCTATATTATAATTATAATCTTTTTCTTTACCATTTAGCATAAGTTCTATACTATTAGTTCCTGTACTTATAGTAGCATCTTTCATTATATCTCCACTTATATAAGTACTTCCTGTTCCACTGTCTATTTCAATTTTATCTGTTAAAATATCATATAACTTTACGCTTCCCGTTCCTCCAGAAATATAGCAGTTAGACATTTTTAAATTATTGCCAACAACAGAAGATGTTCCGCAATCAATATCCAGTGTATTAGTGGATATATTTTTCACTTCTATTTTACCTACTCCATTTTCTATATCTATTTTATCTAGTTTATTATTAGTTGGTACTTTTATTAATAATTCACCCTTATAGTCATTAAAGTTAAACAGATTTGTACTTATTTTATTTTTTTCTTGTTTTTGTATAATAGTTAGATTTCCATTATTACAACTTACCTCTAGCTTATCAGCATCTTTTCCATTTACCATTACGACTGGTTTTTTTGCTGTTATTTGAACGTTCTTTATTGTATCATCACCTTGAATTATTATTGAATATAAACCTAATGTTAAATTTATATTTTTTACATCTTCAAATTCCTTATTTATTATATTTGAATTATTATCTGCTACTGAAGTAGCTTCCTCTTTACCAGAAGATAAAACCTCTTTATTTATTGACATTTTATTATTATTATTTTCAGAGATAACCATTATTATTTTACCAGCTACAAGTAAAGCCAGACCAATAATTATTATAGTTATAAGTGCTTTTTTCATAATCTATTCCTCCTAATTTGCTCTATTTTTTATAAAATCTATTACAACTTTAATCAATTTGATAATTACTATAATTATAACTACTAATAAAGCCAGACTAAGTATACCTTTACCCAAATAGTATAGTATACCTCCAACAACTGCAAAGCCTGCAAAGGGAATTGTAAATACTGCTGCTATACCAGAAATCACTAATCCAAAGGCAGTTGCAACCACCCCTATAATTACACCAATTAAGCCAAGTAACAAACCAAATAAGGTCATAACTATTGGGAAACACGCTAAAGCACCTATAATAATTAATATAACATATAAAGGTTTAAGCTTCTGTTTTTCCTTTTTTGTTTCTTCTCTATAAAAAGTATTCGTTTTATTATTGCTAGTATTATTATCTTTATAACTATTATCATTATCATTGCTTACTGTGAATTTATTTATTGATACAGAATTAACTTTTGATGTTGAATTTTCAATTATTTCCTGAGCTATTCGTTCTATATCTCCTAACTCATATATAACGTTATCTTCATTTTCAGTTCCAGCATCATCAAAATATTCTTCATAATAGCTAATAGCTTTCTCTCTTTCCTCATAAGACAAAACAGCTAATTTGCTTCTTAATTCATTGATAAATTGCTTTCTATCCATTTACTATTTCCCTCCACTCAAAACCTTGTTAATTTTTTCTACATATAATTTCCATTCCTCTAAATATACTTCTAGTACATCTATTCCTCTTGTGGTAATTTTATAATATCTTCTATTTCGTCCCTGATATGGCATATCATATATTTCCAAGCATTCATCTTTTTGGAGTCGTCTAAGAACTGGATATAGTGTTGATTCAGATATATCCATGACTTCTCTTACTTCTTGTGTCAATTTATATCCATATGCATCTTCTCGTGATAAAACTGATAAAACGCATGCATCTAAAAGTGCAGCACCTAATTGAAATGTCATGTAAACCTCCTTTGTAACTATATAATATACTATATTATATGTTGTATAATATTATATGTCAATATTTTTTTATTTATACTTATATCCAATATATGAACTGATTTATGGATTTTTATGAATAATTTTTAGTAAGGTTTCAATTGGAGATTAGCATTGTATACAAAAAAATTCAGCAAAAATAAAGCCTTAATATTGATTTTTACCAATAATTAAGGCTTATTTCTAATTATCATACAATTTACATTTCGTTATAAATTACTACGCAGTTTCTTGACTTATTTTTAGCTCCATATAAGGCTATATCTGCTCTTTTTACACCAGACATAAAGTCATCAACACCCTCCTCAATCTCATACAAACCAATACTTATAGATACATTGATTTTTTTATTTTTATCTACTAAGTGTTTTTTACCATAAACAAGTTTTCGAACTCTTTCAGCTATGGTTTTTGCTCTATCAATTTTCGTGTTAGGAAACACCAATAAGAATTCATCACCACCGTATCTTCCGGCAAAATCAGCTCTTCTTATATTTTTAGTAATAGACTCAGCTATCTCTCTTAAAACCCTATCTCCAGTTACATGGCCATAAGTATCATTGACGTCTTTAAATTTATCAATATCAATCATAGCAATTGTTAGCTTTTCCTTATTACTGTTAAAATGTTTTAATGCAGCGTTTCCTATTTTTAGTATCTCGCGCCTACTTAAAAGACCTGTCAAATTATCATATATAGCAATACTCTCCATTTTCTTATAAGAAATTGCATTATCAAGAGCAATAGAGACATAATTACTTAAAACTTTTAATGTACTCATATCATTTTGAGTATAAACATTTTCATCCTTAGATTGTACAGTCATTATTCCGATTATTTTTCCTTTTACAATCATCGGAGTATACATTAAAGAAGAAAAATCTGCTTCTTGATCAGAATATTCTTCAATGCTATCTATTTTTACATATTTTTTGAATTCATTATTAAAATTTTGTATTAAGATATCCTCTTTATGGGTTATGCAATATCCTGTAAGATGATTACCTTGATTTATTTTTACTGGACCTTTTAAATTTATTTTTCCACTATCATCTATATACTTATAAGTTATTTCATCTGTTTCCTCATTATACACAGCTATACTAAACATATCGGTTTTCATTAGTTTATGTATTTCCTTAGAAATAACTTTTAAAATATTGTTTTCATCTAACGTTGAAATTATTTCTTTTCCAATTGAAGATAGCAATTCTGTTTTATCATACAAAATTTTATACAGATTAGCCTCTCTTTCAGAGTGACTTGCATCAAGTTTTGCCATCCACTGACTGCTTTGAAAATTATAAATTTTTTCATCAACACTAGTATATTCTTCTAAATAGAACAAAGCTTTTCCCAAATCTTCTCTTCTTTTGTAAATATTATATAATTTAGAATATGAAAATCTAAGTAATTGGTAAAAGTCATATTCTTGAGCAATCGGTATAAATTCTTCAAGTTTTTCAATACCTTTTTCCACTTGATTAGTCTTTATATACATGTCAGACCATTTAACTAGAGTATGACATAGTTCAAAGTTCTGACTAAATTTTACAGCAAAATCATATGATTCTTTAAAAAGCATATCCGCCTTTTCATAATCATTTAATTTACAATAGGCCATAGCTTCAAGCTTTTTAGTTTCACTTATAAAGAATTCGTAATTTATATTTCTAAATAATTCATAAACTTTATGAATTTCTTTAATAGCCTTATCAACATCGCCAATATTTATTTCTATCTCAGCTATGCATTGCGCAAAGGTTATTTTTCTTTCACCCTCTAATCTATAATCCATAGCTTTTATATAATTAAATATTTCTTTGGCTTTTTTAAAATTTTCAAGCTGTATATATCCAATTCCTATGTTTAACATTAAGACAAGAAGTAATTCATCATCATGTATCTCTTCAGCCATTTCAACTCCCTTTATACCCCACTCATTTGAAAGTTCAATTTGACCAATTTGAGAGTAACATGACATTAAAGAGTTACATAAGCGAGCCATACCATTTTTATTTCCATACTTTTCCAATACATTATAAGCATCTAATGCTACTTCTATAGCTTCCTTATATTTTGACATGTCAAAATAATACCAACAATAGTAATTGTTAAGCCAAGCTGTTGCTTTATGCAAATTATTTAGCTTTGTAAAAGATAGTGTAGACTCTAAGACATATCTATAAAACTCTGTATCTTGTCTAAAAGATTTATGAGCTAATTCACAGAAAAAATTTACATTATCTTCATCTTTTAGTAACATATCTAATTGTTCTTTGTACTGTAAATAAAAATCCATATAATTACCTTTCTATACAATTTCGAAATTTGGTGCACTTCGCAAGTTTCCTCTTTCCAAGATACATACATTATCAAAAAAATTATACATTTTACAGACAATATTGTCAATATATATACAAGATTTGTATAATTACTTCAAATATATTTTTAATTAAAAATTAATTTGAAAAATTTTAGTTTTCTGCTATAATATAGGGAATATTTATAATACTAATTATAAAAGAAAAACCTTATGATCAGAATTAGTATATGAAAACAAAGAGGTAATTAAATTGATAAATCTATTAATAAAAAAATTTGTACGAAACTACGAAGATATAAAAAATCCTATAGTCAGAGAATCTTACGGAAAATTCAGCAGTATTTTAGGCATAATATGCAACGTTTTATTGTGTACTAGTAAAATTTTAGTTGGTCTTATATTTAACAGCGTTTCAATTACAGCAGATGGTATAAACAACTTATCCGATGCTGGTTCATCAGTCATTACACTAATAGGATTTAAATTAGCAAGTAAACCTGCTGATAAGGACCATCCATTTGGCCATGCCAGAATAGAATATATAGCTGGCTTAATTGTTTCATTTATTATACTTCTATTAGGTGTGGAACTTATTAAGACATCATTTGCTAAAATAATATCTCCTGAGCCTTTAGATTTTAGTATAATTATGGTAGTAGTTTTAATATTGTCTATATTAGTTAAGCTGTTCATGTACTTTGCCAATATTAATCTTTCAAAAAGAATTACATCTGCGACTATTAAAGCAACCGCAAAGGACAGTTTAAACGATGTAATAGCTACCTCTGCAGTTTTAGCATCAGTTATTATATCAAAATTAACTAATCTTCAATTAGATGGATATATAGGTATGTTAGTTGCTGTTTTTATTATATTTTCAGGAATAGAAATATTAAAAGAAATACTCAACCCACTGCTTGGTGAGCCACCAAGTAAAGATTTAGTAAATACAGTTGTAAAAAAAATTATGTCCTATGACGGAGTTATAAATATACATGATTTAGTCATTCACAACTATGGTGCTAATAAATATTTTGCTACTGTTCATGTAGAGGTTTCATATAAGGAAGATATATTAGAAAGTCATGATATGATAGATAATATTGAAAGAGATTTTTTAAGTGATATGGGCATAAATTTAGTTGTACACTTAGACCCGGTTGTAACTGATGATGAAGAGACAAACAACATCAAAAAAGAAGTTTTAGCTATTATTAAAAACCTTGGAGACGACTATTCAATGCATGATTTTAGAATAGTTAAGGGCTCAACACACACAAATATAATTTTTGATGTAGTTGCACCAACAGAATGTAAAATACAGTCTAAAGAATTAATTTACAATATATCAAAAGAAATAAAAAAATTAAACGAAACATATTATCCAATAATAGTAATAGATTATAATTATAATTCTACAAAATAGAAAATTGTGCTACGTGCACAATTTTTTTATTTCTTTTTAACTTCCTTTTTCCATCTAAATATTTGCTTTTTTAAAGCTTTCCAGTTAAAAGGCATAAGTGGATATAAATAGGACTCCCCTGAAAAAGTTTTTGTAGTTGCTATAATTAATAAATTTAATATAATTCCTCCAATAAATCCCCAAAAACCAAGCAACCCTGCAAAAATAATTAAAATAATCCTTGAAAATTTAACCGCATAACTGAATTCTATACTTGGCTGCACAAAGCTAGATAATGCCACTATTGCCATGTAGAAAATACTCTGTGGAACAAACCATCCTGTTTTTACTGCATAGTCCCCTAATATAAGACCCCCTATAATAGATAAAGAGGTACCTAAGGCACTAGGAGTATTAAGTGAAGCAATTTTCAACCCATCAACAGCTATTTCCATTATTAAAAATTGCATATAAAGAGGAACTTTTATTACATCCGTAGGTAATAAAAATTTATAACCGTCGCTTAGCCAGTTTGGATTTTCAACAATCAGTATAAATATAGGTGTCAAAAATATATTAACTATAAGAACTACCGTTCTAACGAGTTTTAGATAGTTTCCTGTAAAAACAGGCATATAATAATCATCAACAGATTGAAAAAAGCTAAATATATTAGATGGAAGTATTAATACAGAAGGTGTGTTATCAATTAAAATTACTACATCTCCTTCAATTATTTGAGCGGCAGCTACATCTGGTCTTTCAGTAAATCTAACTCTTGGATACGGATTTATCCAAGATTTGCTTTGCACTACCTCTACCAAACTTTGATCCCCTAATGTTAAAGACTGAATATCCAGTTCATCTATATATTTTTTCACCTTAACAAGTATCTTTTTATTTACTTTTCCCTTAAGATAACCTACAGCAACGTCAGTCTTCGAAATATTTCCAACACTGTACATTTCAAAAATTAAATTAGCATCTCTGATTCTTCTTCTGATAAGAGCAGTATTAAACACAATTGTTTCAACAAAACCATCATGGGAGCCTCTTAAAACTCTCTCCTGCTCAGGCTCTCCGATACTTCTAGTCGGATATGTTCTTAAATCAATAATTATGGCTTCGTCAAAATCCATCCCAAGCATTGCCGTTTGTCCAGATAATATGCTTGTTACTATTTTATCAACATCTTTTTCAGTTGATGTTTCAATAGAGCTTATAGCTTTTTCAATTAAATCTGTGGCAGAGTTTATAGATATAAAATCTTCTTTTTTTATATTATACATATCACGTCGTATGTACTCAAAATTCACATCCTTAACAAAACCGTCCACAAAAAACAGATGAAATTTTTCACCTTTAATGTTAATAACTCTTTCCAATATATCAAAGCTTTCATCAACTTTAAGTATACTTTTTAGCTTGATTAAATTTTCTTCTAAACTGTTGGTTAGATACATATATATTTCTCCAATTACTTTTATAGCATATTAAGTTATTCTATCCTATATATATATAATTATACTGATGCTATGTTGAATAAAAAAATTATACATATATAAATAATAGCTAAATTTCAATAAAAAATATAGTTTTTACTATATATAAATTTTATTTAGTTTAGTTAAAAAAATAACGCTTGACTTTAAAGAAAATATATTTTAATATTTGTATATAAAGATAAATATACATGGATGATAAGTTCGGGAGATACCATAAGATGGTAGCCGAAGGAGCAAATTGTAAACCGTCATTTACAGTGAAACTTTCAGGCAAAAATAACCGTTCTTTGACATAACTCTGGAGAGCCTTAAATGGCACCGTAGGAGCAACAGCTTTGCTGGAATCTCTCAGGTATATAACAGAGGTAGTGACGATTTACACACTACCTCTGTTTTTTTATATCAATAAATTGTATTTTTTAACATTTATACCATAATTTTCTATATTACAAAAAGGAGTGATATTGTTGAGAAAAACACCATTATATGAAAAACATTTAGAACACAATGGTAAAATAATTGACTTCGGAGGCTGGGAACTACCAGTGGAATACTCCGGTATACTGACTGAACATGAAGCAGTAAGAAATATGGCTGGACTATTTGATGTATCACACATGGGTGAGATTTTAGTTACAGGCAAAAATGCTGAACAATATATTCAAAACATCGTAACTAATGACATTTCAACTATGGAAAATAATCAAATATACTATTCATTTATGTGCTACCCTAATGGAGGTGTAGTAGATGATTTATTAATTTACAAATACAATACTGAAAAATATTTTCTAGTAGTCAATGCTTCTAATGAAGAAAAAGACTATCAATGGTTACTAGAGCATAAATTTGGTGATGTAAATGTGGAAAATGTATCTTCAAAGTATGCAGAGGTTGCTCTTCAAGGACCTATGGCACAAACTATTCTTCAGAAACTAACATCGAAAAATTTAGATGATATAAAATTCTTCTATTTTGAAGAAGATGTATTAATTAATGGAATATCTGCTTTGGTTTCACGAAATGGTTATACTGGTGAAGATGGATTCGAAATATATGTTGCACCTGAATATGGTCCAAAACTTTGGGATACACTTTTAGAAGCAGGAAAACCTTTTGGACTTATACCTGCTGGTTTAGGAGCAAGAGATACATTAAGATTTGAAGTATGTCTTCCTCTATATGGCCAAGAAATATCCGAAAGTATAACTCCACTTGAAGCAGGTCTAGGCTTCTTTGTAAAGCTTAAAAAGGACAATTTTATAGGTAAAGACGCTCTAGCAAAGCAAAAAGAAGACGGACTAAAACGCAAACTTGTTGGATTTGAAATGATTGACAGAGGAATTGCTAGATCTCACTATGATGTGTATGCTGAAGGTAAGAACATAGGTTTTGTTACTACAGGCACACACTCTCCTACACTAAAGAAAAACATAGGCTTAGCATTAATTGACTCAACTTATGCAGTTGAAGGTAATGAAATAGAAATTTTAATAAGAAATAAAAATCTTAAGGCACGTATAATTAAAAAGCCTTTCTATAATAAAAATTATAAAAAATAAAATATTTGGAGGAAGAGTGAAGAAAAATACTCTTCACTCTATGGAAGAATCAAAAAACGATTCTTCATAATATATTATAATGCCGCAAAGCGGCTTAATGGAGGAGAAAATGAAAATATTAAATGAATTAAAGTATAGTAAATCACATGAATGGGTAAAAGTAGAAGGAAAAAAAGCTTATTTTGGTATTACAGACTACGCTCAAGATCACTTAGGAGAAGTTGTTTTTGCTGACTTCCCAGAAATAGGTAGAGAAATTAAAATTGAAGAATCTGTTGCAGTTATTGAATCAGTAAAAGCAGTTGCTGATATTTATTCACCAATATCAGGAACAGTTGTTGAAGTAAATGAAGCGCTTTTAGATAACCCTGCTGAAATTAACAGTGACCCTTATAACAGCTGGTTTATAGCTGTGGAAATGACAAATGAATCAGAGTTAGATGCTTTATTAAGTTCATCAGACTATGAAAAAATATGTGAATAAGAGGTGAGCAAATGACTAGGTATATTGGAAATACAGAAAATGAAAAAAAAGAAATGCTAGAAGAAATAGGAATAAACGACATTCGTGATTTATTTGATGCAATTCCTGATTCGGTATATCTAAACAGAAAGTTAAACATCCCTGAAAATCTATCAGAAATAGATTTAATTAAAAATTTAAAATCATTAGCAGATAAAAATAAAAATTTAGGTGATTATACTTGTTTTTTAGGTGCCGGAGCATATGACCACTACATTCCGTCAGTTATAGATAGTCTTATATCAAGACAAGAGTTTTATACATCATACACACCATATCAGCCAGAAATTAGTCAAGGAACTTTGCAATCAATATTTGAGTATCAGACTATGATTTGCGAGTTAACAGGTATGCAAGTATCTAATGCCTCTATGTATGATGGTGCCACTGCATTAACTGAAGCAGCTATAATGTCTTGCGAAGCTACTAAGCGTAACGAAATATTAATTGCAAAAAGTGTTAGTCCTGAAAGCAAAAAAGTTCTAACAACATACAGCAAATATAGAAATATGATAGTAATAGAAGTCGAATACAAAAACGGCCAAATAGATATTGATGATTTAAAATCTAAAATCAATGAAAATACTGCTGCACTTCTTATACAATCACCTAACTTTTTTGGAATTATTGAAGACATTGCATCAGTTGAACAATTAGTACATGATAATAAAAGCCTTTTAGTTGTAAGTGCAGATCCTATATCATTAGCCATATTAAAAAGCCCTGGTGAGCTAGGAGCTGATATAGTTGTTGGCGAGGCACAATCCCTTGGAACTCCAATAAGCTTTGGTGGACCATATCTAGGATTTTTTGCAACAACTGAAAAACTAATGAGAAAAATGCCTGGTAGAATTGCAGGTCAAACAGTTGATCAAAACGGCAAAAGAGGTTTTGTTTTAACTCTGCAAACAAGGGAACAGCATATTAGAAGGGATAAAGCAACATCAAATATTTGCTCTAATCATGCACTGAATGCCCTAATTGCCACTATATATTTAACAATTTTAGGCAAGGAAGGATTAAAAGAAGTTGCTAATCTTTGTGTACAGAAATCTCACTATGCATATAAAGAGCTTCTTAAGACAGGAAAATTCACTGAAGTATTCACTGCACCATTTTTCAAAGAGTTCGTTGTTAAGAGCGAAGAAAGCGTAGATTTATTAAACGATAAATTAATTAAAGATAAAATAATAGGTGGATATTCAATAGAAAAAGACTATGCTGATATAAACAATGGATGGCTTGTAGCAGTAACTGAGAAGCGTTCCAAAAAAGAAATTGATTTATTGGTAAGAAAGGCGGTTAATTAATATGATAAAAGAAAAATCATTAATATTTGAAATAAGTAAACCAGGACGTAAAGCTTATTCACTGCCTGAATGTGATGTGCCTGAAATATCTCTAGATGAACTTTTAGATGACAGATATATTAGAAAAAACGATGCAGAATTACCGGAAGTTAGCGAATTAGATGCTGTTCGTCACTTCACACAGCTTTCAAGGCGTAATCATGGTGTAGACTCAGGATTTTATCCACTTGGAAGCTGTACAATGAAATATAATCCAAAGGTAAATGAACAAGTAGCTAGATTTGATGGTTTCGCAAAAATTCACCCATATCAACCTGAAAGTAGCGTACAAGGAGCATTAGAACTAATGTATAACCTTGATGTATACTTATCTGAAATAACTGGTATGGATAAAATTTCTTTACAACCTGCTGCAGGATCTCATGGTGAGCTAGCAGGACTTATGATAATAAAATCTTATCATCAAAACAGAGGAGATCATAAAAGAAACAAGATTGTAATACCTGATTCAGCACACGGTACAAATCCAGCTTCTTCTGCTGTTGCAGGATTTGATATTATAGAAATAAAAACAAATGAACAAGGTGGCATTGATTTAGACTATCTAAAAAGTGTTATGAGCGATGAAATTGCAGGTCTTATGCTAACAAATCCTAATACCTTAGGGCTATTTGATGAAAATATATTGGAAATTGCTGATATCGTTCATAAAGCTGGTGGTTTATTATACTATGATGGTGCTAACACAAATGCAATAATGGGAATTGCAAGACCTGGAGATATGGGATTTGATGTAGTGCATCTTAACCTTCATAAAACATTTAGTACACCTCATGGTGGTGGCGGACCTGGTGCAGGACCAGTTGGTGTAAAGAAAGATTTGATACCATTTTTACCTACTCCAGTTGTAAGTAAAAATGATACAGATTACTTTTTAGACTATGATAGACCTCTATCAATTGGCAAGATAAGATCATTCTACACTAACTTTGGTATTATTGTAAGGGCTTATACCTATATACTAAGCATGGGAGCTACTGGCTTGAGAGAAGCATCAGAGATGGCTGTTACTAATGCAAACTATATTGCAAACAAATTAAAAGATGTATATTATTTGCCAGTTGACCGCATTTGCATGCATGAGTGTGTATTTTCAGGTAAGTGGCAAAAGGATAAAGGAGTATCAACATTAGATATTGCTAAACGTCTTTTAGACTTTGGATATCATCCACCTACTGTATATTTCCCTCTTATAGTTCCTGAGGCTTTAATGATAGAACCAACTGAAACTGAAAGCAAGGAAACATTAGATGAATTTATTGCTGTTTTAAGACAAATCGCTAATGAAGTAATTGAAAATCCAGAAATAGTGAAAACTGCTCCTCATAATACTGTTATTTCAAGATTGGATGAGGCTCTTGCAGCAAGAAAACCTGTTCTAAAATACGTTAAAGAGTAGGTAGAGTGAAGAAAACACTCGAGTGAAATGAATTTCACTCTATGGAAGAATCAAAAAACGATTCTTCATCAATTTTTGAGATGCCGCATATCGGCATAATGGAGGAAGCTATGGATAAGGATTTATTAATTATAGGAGGAGGACCGGGTGGCTATGTTGCAGCCATCCGTGCTTCTCAATTAGGAGCAAAGGTTACGATTATAGAAGAAGATAAGGTTGGCGGAACTTGTCTTAATAGAGGGTGTATAGCAACAAAAGCTTTGTACAAAAACGCTGAGGTATTAAATACTATAAAAAAATCAGATGATTTTGGTATAAGTATAGCTAGCTACTCACTTAATATGACGAAAGTTCAAAATAGAAAAAATGAAGTTTCAGACAATTTAAGAGGTGGTATAGAACAACTACTTAAAGGTTTTAATATAGAAGTTATATATGGAAAGGCAAGCTTTGTTGATAAAAATAAGATTGAATATACTACTAACGAAGGCATAAAAAATACAATTATAGCAAATAAAATTATTATAGCAACAGGCTCGTCAGTTCAAAAACTACCAATTGAAGGTATGGATTTGCCAAATGTTATAACAAGCAATGAAGCATTAAACCTTGATTATGTACCTAATGATATTGTAATAATAGGTGGCGGAGTTATAGGAATAGAATTTGCAGGCATATTTGCTTCATTTGGAGCTAATGTTACAGTTGTTGAATATGCTCCAAGAATACTTCCTATGCTTGATGAAGAAATGGTAAAAAGATTAACTATGTACCTGAAGAAAAAGGGTATAAAAATCAACGCCGGAGTTGGTGTAAAAAAGGTTGAGCAGCTAAATGATAAATTAAAAATAATTGCTGATAACAAAGGAAACAATGTTGAATATGCAGCTGATCTAGTTTTAGTGGCTACTGGAAGAACAATAAATACTGATGGACTAGGTCTTGAAAACATTAACATTGAATATGACAGAAAAGGAATTAAGGTTAATGAATTTTTTGAAACCTCTGTTAAAAATGTATATGCAATTGGTGATGTTATAGGCGGACAAATGCTTGCACATGTTGCTTCTGATGAAGGTAAGGTAGCAGTAGAAAATATGTATGGAATAAATTCAAGAATAAATTACGATTGCGTGCCAGCTTGTGTTTTCACATTCCCAGAATTATCTTCTGTAGGTCTTACTGAAGAAGAAGCTAAAAAAAGAGAAATAGATTACTCTGTAGGAAAATTCAATTTTGCAGCTAACTGCAAGGCTCAAACAATTAGTGAAGGTGATGGCTTAGTTAAAGTCCTAGCTGATTCTACAAGTAATAAAATAATTGGTGTGCATATCTTAGGCCCTAACGCAAGTGATTTAATACACGAAGGAACTTTAGCTATTGAAAATGGTCTAACAATAGAAGATATAAGAAAAACTATTCACGCACACCCAACATTATCTGAAGCTTTCCAAGAGGCTTCACTTGCAACATTAGGTGAAGCCATACATGCTCTACCTAGGAGGCAACTATGATTTACCCAATACTAATAGAATCAAGCTATGAAAATCCTTGGTATAACTTAGCCTTAGAGGAATACCTTTTTAATACTGTAAATACTAATGAAGTTATATTATACCTATGGCAAAATAATAACACCGTAGTAATTGGCAGAAACCAAAACGCTTGGAAAGAATGTGATTCTGAAAAATTAGAAAAAGACGGAGGGAAACTTGCTAGGCGTTTATCAGGAGGCGGTGCAGTATACCATGATTTAGGAAATTTGAACTTTACATTTATTATGCATAAGGATAATTATAATTTAGAAAGACAATTATCAGTTATAGCAAACGCTCTTAAATATTTCGACATAAATGCTGAATTTTCAGGAAGAAATGATATGCTAATTAATGATAAAAAATTTTCAGGCCATGCATACTACTTTAAGGACAACAGAGCATATCATCATGGTACGCTATTAGTTAATTCTAATTTACAGAAATTAGCTCACTATCTTAGTCCATCAAAGAAAAAAATCGAGTCAAAAGGCGTTGATTCTGTCAGATCAAGAGTTACAAATATCGCAGACATAGATAAGGATATAACTATATATAGAATGGCAAATGCATTAAAAAAATCCTTTGAAAACACCTATGGTATTATATCGAAATACAAGGTTTATGACTATAATAACCCAAACATTATAACACTACAAGATAAATACTCCTCATGGGATTGGCGATATGGTGGAAGTCCAAAATTTGATATATCTTTTTCTGATAAATTTACATGGGGCGAGGTAGAAATTGCTCTATCACTGAAAAATGGATTAATAAGTGATATGAAGGTATACACTGATGCAATGGATACAAGGCTATTTGATGATTTTAGTGTCGGATTTATAGGATGTAAATTTGATAAAGAAAGTATGTCCAAAATATGCAAAGAACAGACTCAAAATATGCCTGATAATGTTAAGCTAGATATAAATACCCTTATAAATAATTTAGAAATATAATTTAATTATATAATTTGAATAAGCAGTTGGAATTTCTATGAGTATTCCAGCTGTTTATTTATTTTCATTATTTGAATAATTTAAAAGAAATTTATTTATACACTCTAAAGTTTCTGAATTAATTAAATGCTCAATCTTTTCTGTTTGATCAAGCAATGTTTCCCTAACTCCAAGGTATCTTAAAAAAGCTTCAATCGTATTATGCCTTAATAATAAAAACCTGCCTATATTTAATCCATTATCGGTTAAAAAAATAGCTCCATGCTTTTTATACTCACATATGTTTAGTTCAAGTAGCCTTTTCATCATCTTTGTAGTTGAAGGAGGTCTTACATTTAATGCCTCAGACAAATCATTTACCCTAATTCCCATTTTATTATCAATACTTAATCTATATATCATCTCAATATAATCCTCCATTGAAGGAGTTATGAGATTACCATCATTTTTTATGTATTCACTAAATGTATAAAAATTTTCATTACTAATTGTACTCACTCCCATACAAATAATTTTTATCATTAATATAATTGTATTTCAAATTATTATGTTATATTCTAAAAACCTACAATTTTTAGTAGCAAAAATATTTATAACTCATAGAATAAATTATGTTTTAGCCAAAGCTAAAATTAATTTTAGGTTAAAGTATAAAAGAAAACAACTTAGAAAGAGGGTTAATATGAGGAATTTATCTGAAGCTAATATAGGTGATAATATTACTATAATAAAAAATAACGCGAATAATTCGCTGAAGGAAAGATTGCTTGCATTGGGGTTAACAACTGGAGCAAATGTTGAAGTATTAAGAAAAGGTCCAAAAAATAACTTAACAGTATATAGAATTAGAGGTGCAATGATAGCGCTTAGAAATGAAGAAATAAATAATATTATTTGTAGTTAAAAGAGTGAAATAAAAAAACATTTCACTCTATGGAAGAATCAAAAAACGATTCTTCATAAATTTTATTATGATGCCACGAAGTGGCATAATAGGAGGTTAAAATGGGGTTAACTTCACAGTCAACAGGTAAAATTGCGCCTGAAGATGTTTTTTATATTAAAAAAGGAATGGATGAATATGTAATAGCATTAGCTGGTAATCCAAACACAGGAAAAAGTACTGTTTTTAATTATCTAACCGGTTTAAAGCAACATACTGGCAATTGGCCCGGTAAAACAGTAGTAAATGCACAGGGGGAATATTCATATAACAATAACAGTTACATTCTAGTAGACCTTCCAGGCGCATATTCTTTATTTACATCATCAAAAGACGAAGAAGTAGCAAAGGATTTTATATGTTTTGGCAATCACGACGCTGTTGTAGTTGTCACTGATGCTACATGTCTAGAAAGAAATCTTAATTTAGTGTTTCAAGTAATGGAACTTACAGATAATGTAATATTATGTGTGAATTTAATAGATGAAGCAAATAAGAAAAATATTCATATAAATAAAGAGTTACTGGAAAAAGAGCTTGGTGTACCAGTTATACTTACAGCTGCAAGAAGTGGTATAGGAATGGAAGACCTTATAAAATGCATAGAAAAAATTGCATTAAAAAAACAATCATATAAACCTAATAGAGTTATATATAATGAGGACATAGAAAAAAAGGTTAATAATATAGTACCTATACTAGAACGTTACGAAGTTGACAATCCGCGATATTATGCCTTAAGATTTATAGATAGCAGCATAAACTATTTTGATAATGCAAGCAAAGTGCCTAATAAGCAAATAGAAAAAATAGATGAAATAATAGAAAATATTAAACAATCTATTGATATAGATAATGACAAAGATATTCTTAGAGAAGAAATATCCAAGGAAAATTATGAGCGAGCAAAATATATTAAAGAAAAGTGTGTAAAAGAAGATTATACAAAATTATACCGTGACAAAAAAATTGACGACATAATTACATCAAAAATCTTTGGTATTCCAATCATGTTATTAATGCTAGGAATTGTGTTATGGATAACTATTCAAGGTGCAAACTACCCTTCACAACTATTGAGTAAAGTATTATTTGGATTTGAAGACATTTTGACAAATCTTTGTATACAATATGGAGTACCTGATTTTATACACGGTATTTTAGTACTAGGGTTATATAGAACTCTAGCATGGGTTATTGCAGTTATGTTACCTCCTATGGCAATATTCTTCCCATTATTTACACTACTAGAGGATTTAGGCTATTTGCCAAGGGTAGCCTTTAATCTAGATCATCTGTTTAAGAAAGCATGCGCCCACGGAAAACAGTGCCTCAGTATGTGTATGGGATTTGGCTGTAATGCAGCTGGAATTATAGGTTGTAGAATAATTGATTCACCAAGAGAAAAAATGATAGCTATGCTAACAAACAATTTTGTTCCATGCAACGGTAGATTTCCAACACTTATAGCTATTTCAACAGTATTCTTTGCAGTGACATCATATGAAGCACTTAACGGTATTATCCCAGCAATTGCTATAACCTTAATGGTTATAATCGGAATAAGTATTACACTTTTAGTTTCATATATTCTATCTATAACTATCTTAAAAGGAGTACCATCAACATTTACTCTTGAATTACCACCATACAGAGTACCAAAAATAGGTAGAGTTTTATATTCGTCAATAATAGACAGAACAATATTTGTATTAACAAGAGCCGTCATTATAGCCGCTCCTGCTGGTGCGATAACATGGTTAATATCTAATATAACTATTGGAGATTTAAGTATTCTGACTCATGTTTCAAATTTTCTAAATCCTTTTGCAAGAATAATTGGGTTGGATGGATTTATACTTATGGCATTTATCGTAGGTCTTCCAGCAAATGAGATAGTATTGCCCGTACTTTTGATGGCCTATTTATCAACAGGTAGCTTAACAGAATTTAGCAGTATACAAGAACTTAAAACAATTTTAGTTGATAATGGCTGGACTTATTTAACAGCGCTTAATACTATGCTATTTAGCCTACTTCACTGGCCATGCTCTACAACCTTGTTAACTATAAAGAAAGAAACAGGTAGCCTTAAGTGGACTATAGCAGCATTTATAATTCCTACAGTTATTGCTGTAGTAGTTTGCTTTATGACCACCGTGGTTTATAATTTAATATTTTAATATAAGTAAAAAAATGGTAAACTGCATTCACAAATATAAAAAAACTGAGCTTTAAAAGTTCAGTTTTTTTGTTAGTATATTGAAAATAATTATAATTTTTTTAATTTATTTTTTTTCGGTTTATTAGCTTTATGACCCACAAGCTAATTCCGGATAATAAAGAGATAAAAGCGAATAGATAAGCAAGTGGAATAAAGGCAAATGGCTCTACTAATGTACCGTCTGCTGCAACATAGCTTCCTATGACATTAAATGCAACAAAACAGCCAATGCAAGCCATAAGGGATATCAACAGTGTTCCCTTAAAAAAAGCTGACTTTTTATCACGATTCCATTTTTCTGCAATTTTGCGAATAGGTTTTATATCATTCATATTATTTACTCCTTTAATATCTGTATCAATTTTTTCTAATTCTAGCTTGCAATCTTCACAAGTTTTCAAGTGTTCCTCTACCAGTTCGTAGCTTTTTTTACTACAAACATTATCATGATAAAGTGGAAGCAAATCTCTAATAATTTCACACGGAATTTTCATCATAACATCTCCTTTAGTTTTATTTTAGCTCGGTGATAAGTGACTCTTGCCCAACTTTCCGTTTTGTTAAACAGCTCTGCAATTTGTGCAAATTGTAGCTCTCCAAACAATCTTAAAGTAAATACTTCCTTATATGGTTCATCCAGATTGTGAAGCGCTTTATGAATTTCAAATGCAGATTCTGCTATAAACAACCTGTTATCAAGGTTGACATCGTCAACACGTTCTTCTATGTCAGAATCGTAACTATACTTCTTCATTTTTTTTCTATATGAAAAATATGTGTTCTTTGCAATTTGACATAGCCAAACATACACTTTACACGTTCCATTAAACTTATCGATGCTTTTTAATGCTTTAAAAAAAGTTTCCTGTGTTATTTCTTCAGCAACTGCCTCATTTTTACTTAAAGACAAAACGTATTTGTGAACATCCTTAAAGTATTGACTGTATATTTCATTGAAATCAGTCACATTCTCACCTCTCTTCCATACATAAGACTGCCGAAGCTATGATTTGTTACAAAATTTCAGAAAAAATTTAATATCGCTATGACACACTTACTAAAGGTTATAAATATGTTATTACATTACGTACCACAAAATGTCCTATAAGGATAATTTGATTTTGGAGGTAGCTTTGTGTATTCAGACTGGCAACGTGTATCGGCATATGGTTTTGATAAAGCATCAAGCAGACGCTCCATTACACTAAAATCATCATTATTTACAGCTGCCTCTAAGGCCTCTTCTACTCTATGGTTTCGAGGAATTATTGCCGGATTTGACTGTCGCATTAATTCATTTGATAATAATTGACTTTCCTGCTGTCTTTCTAATCTTGCCTTCCACAACTCATACCACTTAGTAAATTCTTCGGTTTTATATAAAACTGTATTCTCTGGCTTATCATAGGTCATTTCAGAAAATGTATTTGTATAATCTGCATTATATTTTTGCATCATACTAAGAAGATTTTCAATTAAATATTGATCATCTTCCTCTTCATTAAATATTCCTAATTTTGATCTCATTCCAAGTAAGTAATTATAATTGTATAATTCATTGTATTCTGAAATTGCATCCTGAGCTAACTCTATTGCTTTTTCTTTATTATCATGTAACAAAGGCAATAAAGCTTCAGCAAGACGTGCTAAATTCCAAGCACCAATACTTGGTTGATTACCATATGCATAACGACCATATTGATCTATGGAACTAAAAACAGTAGCAGGGTCGTAGGTATCCATAAAAGCACATGGACCATAATCAATAGTTTCACCGCTAATAGCTACATTATCGGTGTTCATTACTCCATGTATAAATCCAACTAGTTGCCATTTTGCAATAAGAAGGGCCTGACGTTTAATAACTTCTTTAAGCAAGAAAAGATATTTATTTTCACTGGATTCAAAATCTTTATAATGTCTATTTAAGGTATAATCGGCTAAAGCTCTAAGATCGTCTATAGTGCCCCATTTTGAAACGTACTCAAAGGTGCCAACACGCAAATGACTAGCTGCTACTCGAGTAAGAATAGCACCACGCTGGATAGCTTCCCTATATACTGGTTCGCCGGTTGTTACTACAGCCAAACTACGTGTAGTAGGAATTCCAAGCGCATACATAGCTTCGCTTATAATATATTCTCGCAACATCGGTCCAAGTGCTGCTCTGCCGTCACCCTTACGAGAGTACGGTGTCTCACCTGAGCCTTTAAGCTGTATATCAAATCTCTCACCACTAGGTGTTATCTGCTCACCAAGCAATATAGCTCTGCCATCTCCTAGCATAGTAAAATAACCAAACTGATGTCCTGCATACGCCTGAGCAATAGGAAAAGAGCCTTCAGGAACTTTATTGCCAGCAATAATATCTATAGCTTGATTGCTTTTTAAATACTCAATATTTAGACCTAATGATGTTGCTAATTTATTATTGAGAATTATAAGGTTTGGTGAACTAACAGGCGTTGGATTTTGACTTGAAAAGAAAATCTTTGGCAATCGTGCATAACTGTTATCTAGATTCCAACCTGAATTTATATTTACATTTTTATCTATCATAGTATCTCCTTTTTAATTTATCTTTTATATTGTTTTTAGTTTTAGCTTCTATAAAAAAACTATGCAAATAGTACAAAAGGGACGTTACTATTTTCATCGAATAAAAAAGTAACGTCCTTAAAAGAAAAAATTTATGATGTATTTAGGGTCAATATTTGTTTACTGTAACAAGGAAAATTGCTCTTTTATTGCATTTACTATGCCATTTACGTATCCACTTTGGTTGTTCAATAAATTGTTTAAATCTTCATTATGAGTGATGTAACCAAGTTCAACCAAATAAGTTTCAATTCCTATATTAGAATTAAAATATTTGTTTTTACCATAATTTTCATTTCTTCCATCTATATATGCACCAGTAATTTTCCCGCCTAACTCTCTAATAATATAATAATAATTGATGGTAGTGTCCAAATTATAAGGTTCAAATCCGCCTTTTTTTGAAGCAACTATATTTTCCTTGATATCATTATCATCAAAGGTGCGACAATAGATACCTTTACCAATTGAATGTGCCTTCATAGTTGAAGCATAAGTATTGGCTTCAGTTATTATTTCATCCGAAAGTGAGCTAGCAAATGTTGTATCAATATTATATGGACAGTATATTTGAAGCCCTCCATTAGCTATAGTGCCAGCATAACTATTTAAGTGCAAAGAAATGCATAGTTTAGCCTTACTATCACCTGCGATATTTACTCTACCATCTTCATCATACATTGTATATGCCATAGGAGTAGTAACATCTTCTGTTCCATCTCGTGTAAGCTTAACTTTCAATCCAAGTTCTTCAAGTTTATCCTTTAGTTCTAAAGCAAAATCAAGTACAATCTTAGCCTCTGTATATTTTCCATTTACTGTCCCACCATCAGAGCCACCATGACCTGCATCTATAACTATATCATAAACATCCTCAGGAAGCTCACATTCCTTAGATTTTACATTCATAATTGAAAGTGTATGATCATCTTCTATTTGTACTGTTTCAAATCCAATATCTATTCTATTATTTGAGCTATTTTTAGTAACTGTATAATATATCAGATCAGATTCATCACTTATGTCAGAAAGTGAATAATATTTTATATTATCATATGTAGCTTCACCATCGCTCTTATTCGTACCTGTCTTTGTGTTTTCATCCTTAGCGTATGTAATCTTAAGTAAAGCGAAATAATTTCCTACAGGAACCTCTTCTAAATTAATACCAGTGTTTATCTTTTCAGATGTCGAAAATTCAACATTATTCTCTATCACCTCATAAATTAAGGGGTACTTAGTTTCCTGACCTAAATAATTACGAAAAATAAGTTCAACATCCTCAACCTTTGAGCCTAAGTCTAGCTGCATATTTCCATTTATATTAAAATGTGTACCATAAACATGATAGTCTGAAATTCCAGCTCGCATATCTTTGTTTACGTCTAATAAAACAGAATATGGCGATTTTGCTTTTGCAATCAATTCCTTAATAGTTGGTGATATAAATAAAATTACACCTACTATAATCATAGCAACTATAGCTATAACAGCCATATTTAAAGCAATCCTTTGATTACCATTATTTCTTCCTTTGTTATTATGATTCATAAATTTCCTCTTAATCATTTATTTTATTAATAATTTTTTTTTTAATATTGTTAATAATATTATTCTAATATTGTTATTAATTATAATATACACTGCTTAAGTTCTTCTTAAACTATCTTATACAACAATACCTTTCTCATACAAATGAAAATGGAGATGTATCTAACATCCCCATTTGAACAATTATTATTAACACATTACTATACAAATCGTCTAAATTACATACAATTTTCTAATTGAGATTTTAAATAATCTAATGCAACTTCTTTTAATTCTGATTCATCGTGACCTATCAAGTAATGTTTAAAGTTAATACTTTCTATATATTTTATATATTCTGCAAGTTTATTTTTATCGTAAATGCCGTTATTTTCATAGTGGTCCTCGCAATCTGCATCACCAATAATCAGTGCTTTTTCTTCGGGTACATAAATAAACAAAGAATCCCTTGAATGTGGTGCATCCCTATGCTCTACTATACATGTAACTCCACCCAAATCAATCTTCATCTTGTCTTCAATTTCAATATCCGCAGGTATTACTGTAATATCATTTAAATTCTCATATTCAACTTGAATACATTGATTACAAAATTCAATGTCCTCACCAGTTCTTTCGCGCTCAGCCATAGCCTCAAGATTCCATTTCCACTGTTGCACCTCACGTAGCTTGTTATTTGTCAATGCTGATGCTATAGTTAAACCTTCAACAGCGTATATTCCGAACGTATGATCCCAGTGCCAATGAGTTATTACAGTAAGTAAGGGTTTTCTCAATCCATTTTTCTCAAGCTCTTCATAAAATAAATTTACATGTTTTAATGAATTACCAGCATCAATTGCAATACTATACTTTTCACCTAAAATATAATATAAATTTGGTCTGTCATTTTCTCGTTCATAAGATAGACAGTATATTTTATCAGTTATTTTTTTTAACACTCTATTCCTCCAAATATTTTAAAATATCATATGTTACTGCACTAAAAACTTTAACAGCATTTACTAAAACCTTCTCGTTAAAATCAAATAACCTATTATGCGCAGGAGCAAAAACCTCTGTCATAGCCATCATAAAGGTTGCTTCTCCTCCATTATCCTGCACACGCTTCATCATGTAAGAAAAATCCTCACTACCACCTAGACTTGCTGTATCAAAATCTGTGACCTTTATTTCAGGTAGACTTTCTTTGCATATCCTTCTAACTCTATCCATCAAAGATTTATCACTGGTTAATGAATATGCACCACCCATTTTTTTAATTTCAACTGTAGTTCCATGCATTAGAGCTGCTGCTTCTAATATTTTGATGGCATAGTCCTCCATATACTGATTAATCTCAGTTGTTTCTCCTCTTATTTCAACTTCTAGCTTTGCGATGTCTGCTATAACATTTCTACCCGTTCCAGCATTTATTGTTCCAACATTTATTCTGGTAGCACCTTTGCTGTTACGCGGTATTGCATATAAATTAAGAATTGCAGTGGCCGCTGATAGCATTACGTTTTTTCCTTTTTCAGGGCTCCCCCCAGCATGAGCTGAAACTCCGTGATAATATACATCTAGTTTTGTTGTTGCAAGTGCGTCACAAGCACCAGGGCATAAATCAGCATTTGAGTTACTATTATTTGAAATATGTGCACCTAGAAGATAGTTAACATCATCTAAATGACCTTTATCAACTATAGATTTAGCACCTCTTACACCTTCTTCCGCAGGTTGGAAAATAAGTTTAACCTTCCCTCTAAGTTTATCCTTTATATTCATTAAAACCTCAGCTACACCAAGCCCAATTGTTGCATGTCCATCGTGTCCGCATGCATGCATAAATCCTTCATTTATAGAGCTAAATCCTTCTGATGTTGGAAAATGCTTTACTGAACAGTCCTCAATGACACCTAGTGCATCTATATCAAACCTCATTGCTACTACTGGTCCATCGCCATTATAAACAACTGAATCATCACAGTTGTTAAGTATTCCTATAACTCCTGTATATCCATTCTTGACCTTTTCTAAAAATTCTAAATCAGCACCTTGTTCCTTTGCTCTCGCAAAATTTTTATCTAATATATCTTTATCTGGTAACCCCATCCTTGAATCAGACTGACACACATCCTCACCAACAAGAACTTCATATCCTAATTCAGTTAGGCGCCTAGCGATTATGGAAGCAGTTCTTAATTCTAGCCACCCAGTTTCAGCGTACTTATGGAAATCTCTTCTATAGTTAATTAATTTATTTTCTAAATTATCTGCAAGTTTTATTATATCTTCATACATAATTATAACCTCTTAATCTTCTATTTCTGTATTTGTAAAAAATGCATTTACCAAAGTAAAATACTCTGGCAACGAATCCTTAGCCCATTTAAGTTCTATGTTTAATAGTTTAAATGCTGTTTTAGATACATCAAAACCTAGTGATTCTAAGGAGTATCTCATTGTTTCAGGTTGAATACAAGGTTTGTTGACTGTCCTTGTACACACATTGCAATTTAAACAACTACCAGCATATAAAGAAAGGCTATTGGCATATTTATTCTCTAATTCTAAAATCATTTTTTCTAGTCTTTTTCTTACTTCATTTAATATTTTGTATGTACAATCAATAACATCTTCTTTTTTTGTTTCTTTTATAAGCTTATCATCTAAAATTATTTTTGTACCAATTATATAAGCATATTTATAATTTTTTATATAATCATCAACATTAAAGCTATATGGTGGACAAGACCATAATGTTCCATATTTATCACACTTTTTGCATAGCTCATGAAACTTAACTCTATCGTAATAATTATCAATATACTCTTTTATTTCAATTTTATTGAAATTTGTTTTTAAGGTATAGTCGCATATTTCATTTTTCATAAGAAAATTTATCATCTACTGCAATGTCCCCCAACATCACCATGCTTAACCATTATTAAATTATCTTCACAGTCAACTATGATAAAGCCAACTTTATCAAAAAGCTTTTGGAATTTTTGTTCTATACATACATATGTTTTCTCCGCTCCGATGTCAAATGCTTTTCTTACTAACATTCTGATGATTAATTCTCCATAAGAGTTATTTCTAAATTCTTTTAAAACACATATTTTATCAATAATATATTTACCATCTTTAAATATTAATCTACCTGTTCCAACAGGTTTTTCGCTATCATAAATTAAAACATTTTTTCCAAAGCTATCATATTCATCATGAATATAGCTGCTGTCAAAATTAAGTTCATTTCCAAAAACTAAATTTCTTATTTTGAAAACTTCCTCTAGATTTATACCTTGAACCCACTTTGTTGAAATCATTTTTAACCTCCATTTCGTAGCAAATAAAATTAGCATGTAGCGTCTTCTTTCACGCTATTAAATTCGATAAAATATAATAATTTATTTTATAGTGTAAATAGTTATCATAAAATTATATCATAAATATAAAAAAAAACAACAAAGTTGTGAAATTACAACTCTATTGTTTTAAATTATTCATTATTGAATCTCATAGCTTTTTAAAATTGCAGGTTTACATTTATGATTTTTCAATATTTCTATAAATTCATCTAAATTATTTGTATATTTAGGTAAATAGGTAGCATATCTACCAAGCTGTATTACATTATGGGCATCGCTTGCGCCAATTGGCTGCAGACCAAGCTCTAAACAGTATTCTAAAGCCTTTTTATTTGCTTCCTTAGATGTACTGCCATTTAAAACTTCAATTCCTGTTAATCCATTAACTGTTAAAAGGTTCTCGCCTAGCCCTCTATTATTATTTCTAAATGGATGTGCTGCAATACACACACCACCACATTTATTAACATAATCAATAAACTCTTGTGCATTTAAATTTGGTTCAGGTAATTTATCTATTCCAAAGGCAACAATATCTCCTTGCAAAGTTAAATACTCTACTCCAACAAATATAGGAAATGAAATTTCTTTAGAATACTTAATTGCAAAGTCTTTTAACCCCATACTATCATGGTCTGTTATACATATACCATCTAAACCTATTTGCTTTGCTTCATCGACAATCTCTTTTAATGTCATCTCACTATCTGAGGAATATGTACTTTCGTGTATATGAAAATCTACAAACATTTATGTCTCCTTAAACTTATTTGCTTACTTTGAAATTATAACAAAGATAGGCTTTGATTTCTAATAACTTTTATTTATATATACCTAAGTTAATATAACTTATTTTTTCATTTATTATTCTTTATATAATATAAAATATAAATTTTTTGTTTTAAAAATAATTTTTGTTTATAAAAATATAATTGACTTTGTATACATAATATGGTATCGTATGCTTGCATCTAAGCTTAAAGTATTTACTAAGGGCAAGGAGAAAATTTTATTACAAATTCTCCTTATTTGCATGCCAGATAAGGTTTTTTATTTTGGAGGTTTTCATTATGGAATTAGAAAAACGAATTGGAGTTGTAGGTATAGTTATAGAAGATTTAGAACAAGTACCTATTATCAATGATATTCTACACCAGTATGGAAATATTATAGTCGGTAGACTTGGTTTACCCTATAGAGAGAAAGGAATTAGCATAATTTCTTTAGTAGTTGATGGAACTACTGATGAAATCGGAGCACTTAACGGAAAACTAGGTAAAATATCTGGTGTTAACGTAAAAAGTGCACTTTCAAAAAAAGTTTTTTAGGAGGATAAGACTATGAAAAAATTATCAATATTAGTTAGCTTTATATTAATATTTAGCATGATTTTAACAGCATGCAGTAGTAACGAAGCCCCTAAAATAGAAAACCCAACAACAGTAAATATCATCGGATTGAAAGGTCCAACATCTATTGGTATGATTAAGCTTATAGATGAAAAAGCATTGAATAGTAATACATATAAGGTTGATTATACTACAGTAGATGCACCGGATATACTTACAGGAAAAATAATAAATAATGAAGTACAAATAGCAGCAGTACCTACTAATCTCGCAGCAGTTTTATATAACAAAACTGGAGGCAATGTGCAATTTTTAGCACAAAACACGTTAGGTGTTTTATATGCAGTTGGTAAAGGTGATATTACATCACTAGAGCAGCTAGAGGGCAAAAAAGTTGCTATAAGTGGAAAAGGCTCTGTACCAGAATATGCTATGAACTATATCCTTAGCCAAAAAGGCTTAACAGATAAAGTGAACTTAGATTATCTAACAGACCATGCTACTGTTGCTCAATCATTACTTGCCGGGGATATAGATGTTGCAATACTTCCACAGCCATTTGTAACACAAGTAACTATTAAAAATACTGATATGAAAATATTAATAGATTTAAATAAAGAGTGGGAAGAAGCATCTAATGGTGAAAGTGTTCTTTCAATGGGATGCTTAGTTATCAATAAAGAATTTGCTGAAAATAACAAAGAATTTGTTAAAGAATTTTTAAAGTCATATGAAGAATCAGTTAATTATGTAAATTCTAATCCAGCTGAGGCAGCTAAATTAGTTGAGAAAAATGAAATTATAAATAATGCTACATTAGTTGAGAAAGCAATACCTTATTGTAGTATAGTATATAAAAATGCACAAGATGCTAAGGGAGAAATAAACGCCTTTTTACAAATATTGTTCGACTCTGATAACAAATCAGTAGGAGGAAAACTACCTGATGAAAGCTTCTATTACGAAGACTAGTTTTAAAAAAATATTTATATTACTATTTTGGTTAGTTATTTGGGAGATATTTGCCTTGATTGTTAATAAGGAGATTTATCTCCCTTCTCCTATTTCAACTTTTAAAACGTTGATTCTACTATTAATAGACAAATCAACATACATTATAATATTATTTAGTACATATAGAACTGTTTTAGGATTACTTTTATCATGTATCTTCGGTATAATTTTAGGATTTGCATGTGGTCTAAATGAGTTCTTATATGACTTAATAAATCCAATCGTTATTGTAATCCGCTCTACACCTATTATATCAATAATCATACTTGCTATTATCTGGTTAAAATCATCCAACGTTCCTGTTTTTGCAACTTTTTTAATGTGTTTCCCAGTAATTTTTACTAATGTATCTACTGGAATAAAAAATACAGATAAAAAAGTATTAGAAATGTGCAAAGTATATAATATAAGCAAATTTAATATTATAAAATCCGTTTATTTCCACTCAGTTTTACCTTATATTTATTCCGCTATCATATCGTCTATAGGTATAGCATGGAAAGCCTCTTCCGCTGCAGAAGTATTAAGTGTGCCAAAATATTCTATTGGAAAATATTTATTTTATGCTAAAACTAGTTTAGAGCCTACATCACTTTTTTCTTGGACAATAATTATAGTAACGTTAAGCTATATATTTGAAGTTATTTTTAAAAGAGTATTTAAAGGTGAAAGAAAGAGTACATACAATAAGAGGTATGGAGTTAATTATGATAAAACTAAATAATGTATGCAAAGAGTATAACAACGAACTACTATATAATAATTTTAATATAGACTTTGAGGAAAATAAAATATCATGTATACTTGGCCCATCGGGTATAGGTAAAACCACTTTGGTGAATATGATTACAGGATTAATAATACCTGATAGTGGAGAAATCATGCTTCCATTGAACTCAAAATTTTCATATGTATTTCAGGAACCAAGACTTCTTGAATGGTACAGTGTATATGATAATATAGAATTTGTTTTAAGAGAATACTATAATATCGCTGAACGTAAAGCTATAATAAATAAAACACTAGCTCTTGTTGGTTTAAGCGATTTTTCAAATTATAAAATATCAGAATTAAGCGGCGGTATGGCACAAAGAGTATCACTAGCTAGAGCTTTTGCATATCCATCAAACATACTAATACTAGATGAACCATTTAAAGGTCTAGATTACAAGCTAGAAGAAGATTTGTTAATTAAGTTCAAAAGTATATGGCAAAATGATAAGAGAACAGTTTTATTTATAACACACGATATCGAACAAGCATTATTTTTATCTGATTATATTTATATATTTAATAACAAACCTGTTGAAGTAGTATATAGACTATCTATGGATAAAAGCTTATCTATAGATAAGCTATCGAAAGATAGTATATCTATAGATGCTAAGAATATTATAAAAAAATATTTATAATTTACATATATAACTACAATAATTTACAATAAATTATTTTTTTGTATGTACACTTCTCGAAAATTGTCATATATTGTACTAGGTACACTTAAGTTTTTTTATCACCATAATTTAATTGATAGTGTATCAAATTCCCCCAAAATTAGAAAGGAAGATTTTCATGTCTAAAAATAATAATAATGACCCTTGTAGAAACGTACAAAGCGAATTTGGTGAAGGTTGCTATAGATCAGGAGATGTATTCTTCACATATTGTACACCTTTTTCAAATGTATTATTAAGTAGAAGATGTAATGACAATGATAGAGACAGAGATAGAGATAGAGACAGAGATAGAGATAGAGACAGAGACAGAGATAGAGACAGAGATAGAGATTGCGATAGAATTTGTAATAATGTTCGTGAAGCTAATCGTGAATGTAACCGTCGTGACAGAGATAGAGACAGTGACAGAGATAGAGATTGCGATAGAAATAGAAATTGTTGCTATTAAATTTTATGTTTTTATCCACCAAAGAAATTATAAAGATTACTAATGATTTAAAAATAAATTATTTATATACATGTACACTTTTCGAAAATTGTCATATATTGTATTAGATACACTTCAATTTTTTTACCCCCATATTTAAATTGATTATGTATCAAATATCCCCCAAGATTAGAAAGGAAGATTTTTATGACTAATGACTGTTTTAGAAACGTAGATAGAGATAGAGACCGCGATAGAGATAGAGATAGAGATAGAGATAGAGAATGCGATAGAGCATGTAATCGTATACGTGAAGCTAATCGTTTATGTAACCGTCGTGACAGAGACGATGACGATGACTGTGATAGAGATAGAGACCGCGATAGAGATAGAGATCGCGATAGAGATAGAGACAGAGACAGAGAATGCGATAGAATTTGTAACCTAGTTCGTGAAGCTAATCGTCAATGTAATCGTCGTGACAGAGATGATGACTGTGATAGAGATAGAGACCGCGATAGAGATAGAGATAGAGATAGAGAGCGCTGCGATAGAATTTGTAACCTAGTTCGTGAAGCTAATCGTCAATGTAATCGTCGTGACAGAGACGATGACTGTGATAGAGATAGAGACCGCGATAGAGATAGAGATAGAGACAGAAGAAGATGTGACAGAATCTGTGAAAATGTTCGTGAAGCTAATCGTCAATGCAATCGTCGTGACCGTGATAGAGACGATGACTGCAATAGAGACCGTGACAGAGGCTGTGGCGGAAGAGATGACGCTTTTGTAGGCGGAGATTTCAGTAACTGCTTTTACTAATAATATTATTAAATAATATTATTAAAAAAAGATATTATACAAGTAAAAAGCCTGTAACTCCCCCATGCTACAGGCTTTTATTTATTTATCAATCATTTATATCAAATTTTAAATATTCTACTTCTTTATACCCAAAAAATTTCACAATAATATTATGCGGAAATGTTTGTATGAATCTATTGTATAGCATTACGGTATCATTATAAAACTGTCTATATATAGCTATTTTTTCTTCAATTTCTTTTATTTGTTTCTGTAAATCTAAAAAAGTTTCATTTGCTTTTAGCTCTGGATAGGATTCAGCTATACCAAATAATTTTTCAATACTCTTATTTAACTCTGAATTATTTTCGATATTTTCATTAGATGACTCTGAATTAATTAATTTTTGTCTAATTTCAGTTATTGATATAAATAAATCCTTCTCATATATTGCATACCTTTTAGATACTTCAACAAGATTAGGTATTATGCTTATTTTAGCTTTTAGCTGAATGCCTATCTGACTCCAGCTATTACTTACCTTTAAATCCCATTGCAAAGCTTTATTATAGATATATATTGTATATAAGCCTAAAATTATAATTATTATAGCAATTATTTTCACATTATACCTCCAAATTTTTAGCTACAGCCGCCACCGCCGCCACCGCCTCCTCCTCCTCCTCCGCCGCCAGAAGAGAAGCCACCACCGGCACCTGAGCCAGAGCTACTAGCTGAAAACGCACTCTTTATATTATCACCAAAGCTATTTATAGAATCAAACATATTATCGTTAAAGCTTGCCTTTCCATTGCTTATATTATACATCATATACAAATTAAACATATTGTTATTTGTATAATAGTTAACATCATTAAGCTGAGGATACATCATTGGTAGTTCTTTAAGTATTTTCTTGCCCATTCCTACGGCTACTGCATACACAATATACTTTTCCCATAATATTAAATCTGGTAATTCTTTTTCGTTAAAAGAAGTAAAATCCTTAAGAAAATTCTTATATCCTTCCCACAATGCCAATTCATCCTCGCCTGATTGTGTTAATCTTTTACAGCCTATCAAGCAAAACATAACTATAAAGAACAATATAAACATACATGCTGCTAAAACATATTGCTGAAGAAGAGCAAAAATTGCAGCTAAAATTATAAAACTAACCATTCCAATTACATAATTTTTTGTATATTTCTTTAGTGAGCTATCTATATAACCTATTTTTTTTATTTCTTCATTAGATTCCTTTATAAATTCATTAAACGTTGTGATTACAGAGCTTGAATGTTTATCAATATATTTTTTAATCTCTTTTTGAGTAATTTCAAAATTTCCATTAGCTATTTCATTGATAAAAGCAATCATTTTTCTTTCATGAGGCTTTAAATCGCTGGTATTTTTACCATAATTTATCTTTATAATTAAATTATTTTTACGTAAACTTTCGTCTTTTTTTAATGAGACAAATCCTTTAAGGCTTAAATCTAATAGTGTAGATGTGAATCTTTCGTCATAGCCATAAGTCGGTTTGTAAAAGCCTATTAAATCAATAACTTCAGATGGCGTTAAACCAGATTTAGAAAGTTCTCTATAATATTTCGGCTTAAATGTAGCTAAATATCTTTGTGAAGCTCGGTTACTGATTCCTATTATATAAATAGCTAATGCTATTAACAATAATATTGGTAAAATGTAAAAGGTAACTATATTTTTCTTCATAGATTCACGTTCATTATTGGCATTATCAGCAAATCTCTGTTCTTCAGCTAATATATTACTTAATGCATTACCTGATTTGTAGTTAGTAGAATTTTTAAATAATTCCTTTGGAGCGGCTATTCTTGCCTCTACATATGTATTTTTATTTACTTTATCTACTGTTAATGTAACAAGTTCAGAGCTTTCTATACTTACCAATCCAGTCAATGGTCCATGTGCCCAGGCTCTAATTTCTTCTCTACTTGCCCCAGTAGGTAAGTTAATATTTACAGAAACATTATTTAGAGGTATTTGCCACTCATCTCCAATAACCTTCCAATAAAATTCTGCTATATCATCATGAATAACTACTGCGTTATTTAGAATATAAGACATCTTAAATGTTCTACTTTCATTTTTTGCATTATAATATATTTCTAAATTAAGCATATCATTGGATTTTTCAATTGCATAACTATTTACTGGTTTGTTACTATCAAACCTATCTAACCTTTTATACTCCATATTATTTTCAGATACTTTAAAGTCACTTATGCTATAATTACTATCAAGTGGAATATTTCGCGTAAATTTTGTAAAGTTACCACCCTCATATGACATTGTCCAATATTCCTCAAACAGTGCACTACCATCATCTAGCAATGTAATATTTATATTTAGCTTATCACAGCTATAGGACTTATCGGCAGCATATACATTAGTAAATATTAAGAAAATCAGTAACAGTACAATTATTAATGAACGAATTTTTCTAATCAATTTCATGCCTCCCTACACTTTGTACAAACATATTAATATAATTAATATGTTTATATATTAATGGTATTACAAAAAATACTAAAATTCAAGAAAAATAAAAAAAAGATATCTGGCGATGTCTTACTTTC
>DLNM01000045.1:0-152929 GCA_002479485.1 Firmicutes bacterium UBA7510
TTATATCTTCATTACTTAATTCAAAAAAATTGAAATCTGGAGTAATATACGTAATTAAAAGTTTAGTATACGATTTATTTAAAAATATAGCATCATCATAACATTTTTTGCTATTCTTTATTAAAGATTCATATAATATTGATTTAATAAAAAAATCGTTTTCAACAATGCATAATAAAAATATTTCTTTAAACATAGAATCGCAATAGTGAACAAGGCTATTTGCAGAACTTAATCTCTTTATTTTATTATTATCACTAAACAATTCAATTAAGTTTGATAAGTGTTCATTTGTCTTATTTTTTGAGTAATTTTTAAATGATTTTAGGCCACTAAATAATGTCCAAAAAAGTCCTGAAAATGCAATTATTGATGTTATAAAATTAATAATAAGACTAAAAGCGTCTTTGTTTATTTTTAAATAAACTAAAATAGAATCCATAATATCCCCCATTTACTACTTTTCAAATTTTCGTATATTCTCCAATTATACATTTAACTTGTAGATATTATATCATAATCAAAATATTTTAACAATTGTTACACATATTTATTGGAAATAATTAGTAGATGTTTTATAATAAATAATAGTACTAATAAATGTGAAATGATTAATTTGATTTATTAAAGTTATATATTTTGAGGGAATTTTATATATGACATAGAGTATTTTGAATATGACAATAATTTGCAGGAGGTGGTAAATATGCTGCTAGATAGGTCTAATAATCAAAATATAACTACAAAGTATAATTTATATGTAACACCACATGAAATATTAAGACCATATATATCAGCCTACAACATTTTATTCCCTGACAAAAATATGCTTTCTGAAAAATACACGCTCATTCCAGATGCGAGTGGAACTTTTTCATTTGTATATGATGGTAAAAGTATAAAAGGCGAATTATGGGGGGCTTCTATACACCCTAATATGATTGGGAGTGAAGCAAATAATTATTATTTTTTATTATTAATTGAATTGAAACCATGCGGACTATTTCAATTTACGGGTATTGATCAAAAGGAGTTATCAGATTTAAGAATTGATTTGGGTGAAGTCGATAAATCTCTTAATACTTCACTATGTAATATCATTGAACAATCTATTGATGTTAACGATTTGGTAGATAAATTAAATACAACTTTACTTTCTCACATGAGTAATGTTTACCGAACAAATACAATTATAAACATGGTAGGAAAAATCAATGAAAGCAATGGTATATTGCATGTAAAAGAATTATCACTATTAGAGCACTATAGTGAACGGCATTTGAATAGACTTTTTTCCCAATATATCGGAATGAATGTAAAATTGTTCTTAAAAATTATGCGGATTAATAGTGTTATAAAGGAGTTACAAAAATCTCAAAATAGCTTTACTTTTATAGCACAGCAAGCAGGATTTTATGACCAATCCCATTTTATAAAAGATTTCAAGGCTATATGCGGTGTATCTCCTATGTCGTATTTGAAAAACATGTCCGATTTTTCCAATTAAACATTCAAAAATAATGTAAAATAATATCGGAAGGAGGTGATTTCATGCAATACGGAGGCTCTCTTTTAGCAGTTAAAGATGTTAATGCGTCAAAAGAGTTTTATGTAAGTGTTCTTGAACAAAAAATAATCTTTGATATGGGAGAACATGTTACCTTTAAAGGTGGTTTTTCGATACAGCAGAACTATTTACAAATAATTGGCTTAAATGAGAATGATATATCACAGAAAGCACACGATTTCCAATTATATTTTGAAGTAACAGATTTGGAAAGTTGGAATTCACAGCTGAAAAACATAGGTGGGTTAGAGTTTTTACATGACATTAAGGAATATGCCTGGGGACAAAGATGTATTCGGCTGTACGACCCAGATATGCATATCATTGAAATTGCTGAAAGCATGGAAAGTGTTGTTAAGCGTTTTTTGAAGCAAGGGTTATCTATTGAGGAAACTGCTGAACGTACAATGTTCCCAGTAGATTTTGTTAAACAATGTTTATAGGGTTTATATTCATCACGAGTATACGAATCATATATGAGATTCGTATACTCGTGCTTTGTTAATATGGTAAGTGTAACGATAAACCTTTATAGTGTGAATACTTCTAATTTTGTTGGAAACAATAATTTTTGGAGGTGTTTACATTATGATATCACGTAAATCGGTCATAACTTTCGGCATGGTCGCAATTCCTATTGGGATGTATACAGCCACACAGGACAATGATATACATTTCAATCAGCTTCATAAGGAAGATAATAGCCGCATCCGATACAAGAAGACTTGTGCCCACTGCGGCAAGGAGATTAAATCAGAGGACATTGTAAAGGGCTTCGAGTATGATAAGGATAATTATGTCGTCATAACAGACGACGACATTGAAAAGATCAAGACAGAAAAAGAAAAATCTATTCAGATTCTGCATTTCGCACAATTGAACCAGATTTCCCCTGTATATTATGAAAAAACCTATCAGGCTGTACCTGAGGCGGGGGGTGAAAAGGCCTTCGAGTTGCTCCGCTCTGCACTGATGGCAGAACAGAAGATAGCCATAGGCAAGGCTGTCATGGGCACAAAGGACACATTAATGGCTATTATTCCCCGGGAGGAAGGTATCCTTATTTCCACAATGTTCTATGCAGATGATATAAAAGAACTTCAAAAACAGTATACTAAGCCTGAGGTATCCGAACAGGAGCTGAATATGGCAAAAATATTAATCAATTCCATGGATACGCCATTTGATCCATCGAAATATAAAGACGAATACCAAACGAGACTTCGCGCCCTCATTGAGACAAAGATTTCCGGCAAGGAGGTAATCGCCTCAGAGCCAGACAGTCCTAACAAAGTCATCGATCTTATGGAAGCACTCAAAGCCAGTGTAGACAAAGCGAAAAAAGATAAGGAAACGGCGTAATTTATGACTGGAAAGTTAAATGAGTACAACCAAAAAAGGAATTTTGAAAAAACCTTTGAACCAGAAGGAATAGCAGAAAACTCAGATGAGATTCTAAGATTTGTCGTCCAGCACCATATGGCTCGTAAAGACCACTATGATTTACGTCTGGAATGGAACGAAGTTCTTTTAAGTTGGGCAGTACCCAGGGGTCCATCCTATGACACACATGATAAAAGACTCGCTGTACAAGTGGAAGACCACCCCTTGGAATACAGGAACTTTGAGGGGACTATCCCCAAAGGGGAATACGGTGGCGGAGTAGTCATGCTATGGGATGAAGGCTTTTGGGAACCTCATGGGAATGTGGAAAATGGACTCCGTGAAGGCATGCTGAAGTTTGTTCTGAAAGGAAAAAGGCTTAAGGGAAAATGGGCCTTGGTACGGTTACAAGCAAAGGTCGGGGAAAAGAAGGATAATTGGCTTTTACTGAAAGAAAAAGATGAATATGTTAAAAACACTGATGGGATAAGCGAATTTTCAACCAGTATCAGAACCGGACGTACCATGACAGAAATCGAAAGAGGGGAAGATGAAAAAATCATAAGGAACCCCTTCAGTAAGGCCGATGTGCAGCTTGCCAAATTAGTTAATACGATACCTAAGGATGAGGATTGGATATATGAGTTGAAATACGACGGCTATAGGATTATTGCGTTTGTGGAAGGTAACAGTGTACGGCTGGTTACCAGGAATGGAAATGATTATACAAGGTGGTTTCATGACGTTGCCACTTCTCTTATTGACCTTGCCGCCGGAAGAGCGATGGTTCTGGACGGAGAAATGACAATCACGGATGTATTGGGCAAGACGGATTTTCAGGCTTTGCAGAACTATATGAATAATCCTAAGGACAAAAATCTGACCTATATTGTCTTTGATCTTCTTGCGTTGGATGGAGCGGATCTTCGAGGATATCATTTAATCGACAGAAAAGAGATGCTAGAAACTTTGATGAAGGATGCTCCTAAAAGTCTCTACTACAGCCGTTACGTGAGAGGAAACGGAAAGGAAAGCTTTGCTGCTGCCTGTGAGGCAGGTATGGAAGGGATTGTAGGTAAAAAAGCCGATTCTGTCTACAGCGGAAACAGGAATGGTGACTGGATCAAACTTAAATGTGATAAAAGGCAGGAATTCGTCATCGGTGGATATACACTTTCTGACAAAAGAACAAGCGGGGTAAGTTCCCTTCTTCTTGGTGTTTATGAAGGTGAGGAATTAATCTACGCTGGACGTGCAGGAACCGGACTTAGCGAGTCTGACATGAAAATTCTCGAGGAAAAATTTCATAACATAAAGAGGATAGATCCACCTTTCAATAATGCACCAAACCCTAAGTCCAAGGAAAAAATTACATGGCTTGAACCTGAGCTGGTAGCAGAAATCAAATTTGCCGAATGGACCAAAGAAAATTTATTAAGGCAGGCAAGCTACAAAGGAATACGGACAGACAAGAATCCCAAGGATATAAGAAATGAAAAGGCGGAGGATGAGAAAAAGCTTCAATCCTCTAGCAAAGAAGTGGAGAAACCAATGGAAGTAAATACAAATGGCGTAATTATCGAAGGAATAAAAATTACCAACCCAGACAAAGTGATGTTCGATGACCCTGTAATCACAAAGGCTGATGTGGTTCAGTATTATAAAAAGGTTTCAGAGCGTATGCTTCCTTATGTAAGTTACAGGATTCTTAGTGCGGTACGCTGTCCCAAGGGAATAACACAGACATGCTTCTATAAAAAGCATCCAGGTTCGGACAGTAAAGGGATTGACACGATACCTATCGCTACCAGTAGAGGGGAAACCGAAGATTACTTCTATATAAAAAATGCCTCAGGACTTATATCAGAAGTACAGAGGGGGACACTGGAATTTCATATATGGGGAAGCCGTGTGGATGAGCTTGAAATGCCAGATGTTATGGTATTTGATTTGGATCCAGATGAAGGAATGGAACTAAGTAGGGTACGTCAGGGTGTACTGGATATAAAAAGTATTCTAGCCGAACTTTCATTGAACTCATACCTCAAGACTAGCGGTGGAAAAGGGTACCATGTGGTCGTTCCTTTAAGACCGATTGTGACTTGGAATACTTTTCACGACTTTGCAAGGCGTGTTGCCGAAGTTATGGAGCAGAAGTGGCCTGACCGCTACACAAGTAATGTTAGAAAAGCTAAGCGTTCAGGTAAGATATTCATCGATTGGATTCGTAACGGAAGAGGAGCTACAAGTATTGCACCCTATTCTATAAGGGCAAGGAAAGGGGCTAAGGTGTCCATGCCTATCCAATGGGATGAACTTTACACAGTCGCTCCTGATGGTGTTAATATAGCAGATGCACTTTTGAGGATAAGTGGCAATGACCCTTGGAAAGATTTTTTCCAGAATGATCAGATGCTTAAAGGGTGAGATATTGTTGGGCTAAATCTTGAAAGATGAATTAGATAGGATTCTATTATTTCTTTTGTGAGTACTGATTTGTTAGGTACATGTAATCATTTGGGAGAATTAATAAACCAAAAAAACAGATTATTTTATAATAACTAAATAATAGCCCAAAAGTACGATAGATGTATGAGATATCGTACTTTTTTATATTTTGAAATCATAAATCTCATTGCTATTATTTGCTTAAATATATATAATAGCATAAAACGACTGCTTTATTTGTGGAAAGGAATCAATTATATGAATACAATAGCTATAATAGATGATGATATGTACATTGGTGATATGTTAGAAGAAATATTGAAAAAAGATGGTTATGCCATTCTTCGAGCTTATTCGGGGACAGAAGCAATATATATGCTTTCCGAACAGCATCCAGATTTAATTTTGCTTGACCTAATGCTTCCCGGTCTTTCGGGAGAAGAAGTGTTGCAACACATTAAAGGGATACCTGTTATCATAGTGAGTGCAAAAATAGATGTTCAAGACAAAGTAAATCTTTTACTTAATGGTGCAGTAGATTATGTTACCAAGCCATTTGATATAAAGGAGCTTCTTGCACGAATTACAGTTCAGCTTCGCAAGAACTTAGTTGCAAATGAACAAATTTTACTTAAATTTTGTGATATAGAATTAAATACTGTTACACGTACTGTTGCTGCAAATAGTGTTAATATTCACCTTACAAGAACGGAATATGCTATTTTGAAAATGCTTATGCAAAATCCAAATCAAGTGATTACAAAATCCGCAATGCTTGATGAAATAAGCATTGACACACCTGATTGCATAGAAAGTTCTCTCAAAGTACACATTAGTAATCTACGTAAAAAATTACGTGAAGTTAGTGGTAATGATTACATCGAAGCGGTTTGGGGAATTGGATTCAAACTTAGTAAAATATAAATCTTTACTTTTTCTTTACCATTTTCTTTACCGATTGCTTAACTATTGTATTGTACAATATCGGTATACTGAAAAGTAAGGAGGTAATTTTATGGAGTACATTTTACAAACAAATAATCTGTATAAACAATATGGACAATTCAAAGCTATAAAAGATCTTTCCATGCATGTACCAAAAGGTGCAATCTATGGGTTTGTAGGAAAAAACGGATCCGGAAAAACTACACTAATTCGTATGATTTGCGGATTGCAAAAGCCTACAAAAGGTGAATATACATTGTATGGGATAAAAAACACTGAAAAAGAAATCTTAAAATCTCACAGAAGAATAGGTGCAGTGGTGGAAACTCCGTCTATTTATTTGGACATGACTGCTGAAGAAAATCTTAAGCAACAGTATCTGGTTTTAGGGCTTCCATCATTTGAAGGCATATCGGATCTTTTGTCATTAGTTGGACTTGATAATACAGGCAGAAAAAAAGCAAAGAACTTTTCCCTTGGTATGCGTCAAAGACTTGGAATTGCAGTAGCTTTGTGTGGCGACCCTGACTTTTTGATACTGGATGAGCCAGTCAATGGACTCGATCCTCAAGGAATTATCGAAATGAGAGAATTGATTTTAAAGTTAAATCAGGAACAGCAAATTACAATGCTTATTTCTAGCCATATTCTTGACGAGTTGTCTCGATTAGCTACTCACTACGGTTTTATCGACAACGGACATCTTATCAAAGAAATTAGTGCTAAAGAACTAGAAAAATCATGTAGAAAATGCATGCGTTTGAAAGTGTCTAATATTGCAGCGCTTACTCATGTGCTTGGTGATATGAGCTTGGAGTATAGCGTTTATTCAGACAATGAAGCGGATGTTTATGGTGAGATGAATATTACAAAGCTAGTGATGGCTCTTGCAAATGAGCATTGTGAAGTCCTTTCTCTACATGAACACGATGAGAGTCTTGAAAGTTACTATATAAACCTTGTTGGAGGTAAAAAGGGTGAAGAAAAAAACTCTTCACCCTATAGAAGAATCAAAAAACGATTCTTCATTAAATCTTGTAACGCCACGAAGTGGCATTGTGGAGGAAAACATGAATAAACTAATATCGGCAGGTTTTACACGCCTTTGGAAAGATAAAATTTTCTGGCTTATATTTATCTTTATGTTTATGTTCGGTGCTTTGGTTTCAGTTAAAACAGGTGTAAATGCACCTTTGGAAGGTATTTTTTTTGCATTTGCCGTTACGATTAGTATTCCCACTGCTGTTTTTTGCGGGATGTTTGTAGGAACGGAATACAGCGACGGTACTATTCGCAATAAAATCATTGTTGGACACAGCAGATGTGCAGTATATTTTTCAAATTTGATTGTTAACATTGTTGCGTGCATTTTGATTGCATTTTCATATACTTTAGCGGTATTTATAGTTGGAGTTCCTAGACTTGGTTTCTTCCAGGTTAGTGCTGAACATATATTATTCTATTCCTTTGTGTCAATCATGATGATATTTGCTTTGACTTCTATATACACACTTTTGTGTTTGCTTATTACAAACAAAGCGACTTCTGCTGTTATATGCGTACTTGTTTCTTTTGCTTTATTCTTTTCATCAATAACAATCAAATCACGACTTGAGGAGATAAAATATTATGAGAGTAATGCTACAAGTAACGCGATAGAACAGTTAGATACGAAGCGAGATTTATATCAGTTTTTATATGACTTTGTTCCTACGTGTCAGGGAATGCAGATTGCTATGCAGATGTCTGATGAACCTTGGCTATTGCCAGTATATTCCTCTGTAATTATCATTATAACTTCAGGGCTTGGGATATTTTTGTTCAGAAGAAAAGATTTAAAGTAAAAGGAAGGAAAAGGTAGGAAATAAAATGCTTTGGCTATATGTATGGTTATGTACACTTGTAGTTGTTATCTGTTTTTTAACAATTAAAATATATCTTATGAAAAAATCAGCAGATGAAATTAGAAAAGCATATGCTGAGAAAATCACACTTAATACAAACACGTTAATTGATATTTCAAGTCGTGACAGACATATGCAAAAGCTAGCATCAGAAATAAACTGTTCGCTACGTAGACTGCGTGCCGAACGTTGGCGATTTTATCAAGGTGACCGTGAGCTCAAAGAGGCTGTCACAAATATTGCCCATGATTTACGTACACCACTTACAGCAATTTGTGGTTATTTAACCTTACTGGAAAAGGAAGATAAAAGTGAAAATGCAGCACGATACATTTCTATGATTGAAAATCGTACAGAAGCATTAAAACAATTGACAGAAGAACTGTTTAAATATTCTGTTATCTTATCAGTGCCTGATGAAAAATATGAAAAGGTTAATATTATCAGCATATTAGAAGAAACCCTTGCTTCCTATTACGGAGCCATGACCCAAAAAAATATTACACCAGTTGTTCAAATACCAAATTGCAGGATAGAACGATTGTTAAATCGTTCTGCTATTTCGCGAATTTTTGGAAATATCATTGGAAATGCATTGAAATATAGTGATGGCGATTTTGAAGTATCTGTAGATGTAAGAGGAAAAATTATTTTTTCAAATACAGCCAAAAATTTGTCACCTGTGGCTGTTGGCAGGCTTTTTGATCGTTTCTATTCAGTAGAAACAGGTAAAACTTCGACAGGTTTAGGATTGTCTATTGCAAAACTTCTGACCGAGCGGATGAGAGGAAGTATTTCTGCTGATTATCATGATGAAAAGTTGTATATTTGTGTTGATTTTCCAGAAAGTGAAATAGTTGTTTAAGTCATTGCTTTGTAAGGTTGGACTTTATAGTAAATGGGACGATACAAAGGAGATGAGTTAAAATTAAAATAGAAAAATTCGATTGGGTATTATGTCCAGTGTGTGGCAACAAATCAAGATTGCGTATTCGAGAAGATACTGTACTTATCAATTTCCCTCTTTTTTGTCCGAAGTGCAAGCTAGAAACGCTAATCAGCGTAAAACAATTAAATATATCTATTATCAAAGAGCCAGACGCTAAGTCGCAGAGCCGATAATTTATGAGAACTATTCTCATTGAATTATCGGCTTTTTTTATATGTATAAAAGTGACCTATATGGTTACTGAAAGGAGATGAAGATATGAATTTATCCGCAATTACAGGATATTTAGAAACATACGGCGGTATCGCCATTTTTATTATCGTTTTGCTCGAATACATGAACATGCCCGGTTTCCCTGCGGGAGTCATATTGCCAGCGGCAGGAATCTGCGCAGCAAACGGTGGCATCAGCTTTTTAGGTGTAGTTACAATATCAACTGTCGCAGGGCTTCTTGGAAGCTGGATTTTATACTTTATTGGTTTATATAGCGGACAGGTCTTTTTAAAACTATATTTACGAAAATTTCCAAAACATGAGATTACAATTAATAGAGCTATGGATCTAATTAATCGAAAGGGCTGTATAGGTTTGTTTATTAGTAAAATGATACCCATGATAAGAACGTTAATTTCTATCCCGGCCGGCATTTTAAAAATGTCTTTTATAAAATATTCAATTACATCAGTTCTTGGCATTACCATTTGGAATTCTGTGCATATTGCACTGGGATATTTCTTTGGTGAGCCTGTTATTGATTTCTTTGTTAGGGGGTTAGCTCTGTGAAAATTGCTTTGATAACAAATAATTATCTGCCATTCGTCGCTGGAGTTCCGATTTCAGTAAATCGTCTTGCTGTTGGATTGCGTGAGTTAGGGCATACAGTTTATGTTTTTGCACCAGATTATAAAAATAATGGCTGTGATGATGAATATACCTTCCGATTTCCAACAATGCGAAGCAAAATCAAAAATACGATTCCTATTCCTATTCACGCTTATAGCGAAATTACACGCAAGTTTGATATTGCAGATATAGATATCATTCATGTTCATCATCCGGTACTGATTGGATATACTGCGTTGCATTTAGCTAAAAAATACCAAAAGCCGCTCGTATTTACATATCACACTAGATATGAACAGTATCTACACTATTTGGAGCTATACCGTAGTATAAATAAACGGGCAGAACGTGGACACAGACTAGAGAAGGCAATCACCAACTGCCTTCAGCAACAGCTTCTTCCGGGTTATCTGGGGGGATATATGAAACGCTGCGACATGGTCTTTGCTCCAACAGAATCCATTAGGGAAAATTTGCTACCATACAATTTAAACATACCTATTCGTGTGATTCCCACCGGTTTGCCAGAGAGCGCCTTCAGTATGTGTAAATCGTCAGCAGATATTCGAAGAAAGTTTCTTAATGAAAAAAAATATCTGTTTTGTACCGTATCTCGCTTGTCTAAAGAAAAAAATCTTGCCTTTATGCTATATGGACTTGCTCTAGCGAAAGCGCAGATTGGAGATTGCTTTAATACCATTATCATTGGCGATGGCCCAGAGAAAGAATCCTTAAAGCACTTGGCAAAAGATTTAGGACTGGAAAACAGTGTATTCTTCTTAGGTACAATTCCAAATGACCAAATCGTAATGTACCACGGAGCATGTGATCTTTTTCTTTTTTCCTCACTTACCGAAACACAAGGAATTGTTCTTTTAGAGGCTATGGCAGCATCGTTACCTGTATTGGCTATAAAGGCGACAGGCGTTTCTGATGTGGTCAAAAACGGAGAAAATGGGTTTCTGACCGAAAATGATGTTGAGAACTGGGCTATAAAGCTAATCTTGCTCTTAAAAAAAGAAAATCGACTTGCTGACATGAGATGTGGAGCAAAGAAAACTGCACTGCAATATACGCAGAAAAAAATCGCTGCAAAAGCCGCAGAGTGCTATCAAGAGATTATTATTAAGAGTCTCCGCAACTCAACTAAAAGGAATATAACTCTCAACAGAGGCGTATTTTCATAGTGCAGTATTGATATGCCTAATATTTGAGTTTATCCAATATATGTTTTTTATTCCCTAGATTATTGCATTTATTTTTATTTTTTGTTACAATTATTTTATTCATTAATAATTTTGGTAATAAAGAGAAAACTAGGAATTGACCACAACATAAAAAAGTTTAACTTTGATTTATATATAGAAAATAGGTGAATATATGTATACTAAAATTTTAGTAGTTGAAGACGAAAAATCAATTGCTAACTTAATTGAATTATATCTAAAGAATGAAAATTTTGCAGTATTCAAGTGTTATACAGGAGCAGAAGCGATAAAAGTTATAGAAACTGAACAATTGGATATGGCTATTTTAGATATCATGTTACCGGATATAGATGGATTCTCCATTTGTCAAAAAATACGGAAATCTTATAATTTTCCAATTATTATGTTGACCGCAAAAGATGAAGAAGTAGATAAAATTACAGGTTTAACCTTAGGTGCAGATGATTATATTACAAAGCCATTTCGACCATTAGAGCTAGTTGCTCGAGTAAAGGCTCAGTTAAGAAGATTTACAAAATACAACCAAATAGATAAATTTCAAAAAGAAAATATAATTTCTATAGGAGGACTAGTGGTAGATAAAAATACACATGAGTGTTTTTTAAATGAGAAATCATTGTCCTTAACCCGTACAGAATTTTCAATTCTATGGGTTTTATGTGAAAACAAAGGTCAAGTTGTAAGCTCTGACAGGTTGTTTCATGAGGTTTGGGGTGAGAAATACTTTAGCAATAGTAACAATACCATTATGGTTCACATTAGACATTTAAGAGAAAAAATGAATGATTCAGCTGAAAATTCAAAATATATTAAAACCGTTTGGGGAGTTGGTTATAAAATTGAAAGCTAATAAAACTCGAAGAAATGATTATTTAGCATTTAAACGAAAAATATTCATTAAAGTATTAATACTTTTTTTAGTAAGCGTTTTATTTATAATGTTGTTAAGTTCAATATTACGAGGACGTTTTGGTAATTGGATTGTAGATTTTTTACAAAATGAATTTAATTTATCTGATTATGATGCTATGACTATTCATCGTTATGTATTCCGTAACAACATAGATAAGTTTATATTAGTTTTAGGCGGTATCTTTACCTTAATTATTTTACGAGTTACTATAAATGGCGTTACAAAGTACTTTGATGAAATCAGTAAAGGTATGGACGATTTAATGCAAGGTTCAAATAATGAAATTGAATTATCCTCAGAAATGAACTTCATGGAGACTAAACTAAATATGTTTAAACATATTTTAGAGAAGAGAGAAAGAGATGCAAAACAAGCAGAACAAAGAAAGAATGATTTAGTTGTTTATTTGGCACATGATATAAAGACTCCTCTTACTTCAGTTATTGGGTACTTAGATTTAATGGCAGAGGTACCAGATATGCCAATTGAACAAAGGGCAAAATATATTGATATTACTTTAGAAAAAGCAAATCGTCTTGAAAGATTGATAAATGAATTCTTTGAAATTACTAGATATAATCTTCAAAACATTGAATTAGATAAAATGGATTTTAATCTATCCTATATGTTACTTCAAATGGCAGATGAATTTTATCCAATGCTTTCTGATAAAAAACAAAAGGTTGAAGTAAATGCAGAAAACAATATTATGCTTTGTGGTGATCCGGATAAACTGGCGAGAGTGTTTAATAATGTATTTAAAAATGCAATAGCCTACGGTGATAAAAATAGCAAAATTATAATAGATGTTTATAAACAACCACAAGAAACCATTATAACTTTTAAAAACTATGGCAAAAGAATTCCGCCACAAAAATTAGATAGTATATTTGAAAAATTTTATAGACTGGATGAATCCAGGGGAACAGATACTGGCAATGCTGGGCTAGGTCTTGCTATTGCTAAGGAAATCATAACTTTACATGAAGGTGAAATTTATGCTGAAAGCAATGATGATTATACAATATTCTATATAAAGTTGCCAGGTATAATTAACAAATAAGAAACACTATTTTTTATGATATGAAATTCATAGAAGAATGGTGTTTTTATTTTTGCCATATTTTTAGATGTTGTAAATATTAAATAATCCATAAGTAAATCTTAATAAATTTATAAGATATTATTTATACAAAAAATATTTAGTTTTATTAGAATTATATTATCAAACAACATTACACTTATGGAGGAATATTAAATGAGAGATTATAGACAAAAATATAAAAAAATAAAGAGGATGATAAACCGTGCCCTATCAATGATATGTGTATGTGTGGTATGTATTATAGCTTTATTTTTGACAAATTATCTAATAAGAAATAATAACCCAAAAATAGAATCACCTCTAAAAATTAAAGAAACAAGAATATATGAGGAAATAGATCAGATTAAAGTTGAAGACTTATATAGTTCAAATGCTATTCTCATTTCTTTAGATAATAATGATATATTATTAGATAAATCATCTGATGAAAGAATATACCCAGCATCACTTACAAAAATTATGACAGCAATATTAGCAATTGAAAATTTATCAGATTTAGACGAAATGATTTATCTATCGGAAGATATGTTTCAAGAATTGTATTCTGAAAATGCTTCTATGGCAGGTTTTTTACCCAATGAAAAGGTAGCAGCAATCGATTTGATTTATGGAGTATTATTGCCATCTGGAGCAGAAAGCGCTATAGGATTAGCTGATGCAATCGCAGGTTCAGAAGAAAATTATGTAAAGTTAATGAATAAAAAGGCTGAAAAATTAGGAATGAATAATTCTCATTTTACTAATGCTACAGGACTACATGATACCAATCATTATAGCACTGTAAAGGATATTGCTATATTACTGGAATATGCATTACAAAACGATACATTTAGAGAAGTATATACCTCTGAGCGTCATACGACAAAAGCAACAAATCTTCAACCTTATGGAATTACATTAAGAAGTACAATGTTTAAAAAAATGGAAACACAAGATGTAAATGGCGGTGTTATTGAAGGCGGAAAAACTGGTTATACAGAAGAAGCTAAACTATGTCTTGCTAGCTTGGCAAAAATAGACGGCAAAGAATATATTTTAGTAACTGCTGATGCAGAAGGTAGTCCTCAAACAGAACAGTTTAATATTTTGGATGCATTTAATGTCTATAATCAAATTTTCCTAAAAGATAATTATTAACAGAAGAGCTAATGCTTCAGATGCTTATGGAAGTGTTAAAGTGTCAGTCTGTTTCCTTTGGTAAAATCTTTACTGACACTTTTATTTTAATCAGTCTATTTGCGCCCAGGGAAAAAAGTACGTAATAATTCAATATAATTTGGCAGTTTAGCCATGTCTGGCTCCCAGAATTCAAATGTTAAACCATTACACTTACTAATTTCACGCCCTTCAAGTGTATAGGTTTTTCGAAATTTGCATATACCATCTTTTTTATTATGGCAGCGTTTGCAATCACCATAACTTCTTATAAATGGTTCTCTTATAAATGACTCAGTATTTTCAAGATACTCACGATGTTTGTCGATTTTATTTAGATATAACCTTAAAACTATACCATTATCTCGGATGTAAATCCTAGCGACTCCTTGTTTATCCTTACCTCCGGATTTCCTAAAAATCACCATGTGTCTACCCCAGCAGTAGCCATTACCAATTATACCTCCTGATGTATAGCCTAGCTTTTCCATTTCAGCATCAAACCTTATTATAAAAGTTTTGTCATCATGAGTTATGAAATCATATTTTAAGTCTTTTAGAGTCGTTTCCATTGTTTATCCTCCCAATACCCGTTTATACTTCTTTTCTAAAATATAAAATATATTTTTGGATATGTCAATAATAGACTGCACATAAAATGGTTACATTGAATAATAATAATTAATTTGCTATAATAAATTAGTAGTAAAATTCTATAAATCATTATAGGAGGTATAAATTTGAAAAAGATAGTTTTGTTTAGCTTAATGTTGATGCTTATATTCTGTTGTTCTGCTTATGCATCAGAAAAGGTAAATGTGCAGATTCCAAGCTTCAATATCACAATTAATGATATGGTTTTTGACAATCAGAAAGCTATGTATCCTTTTATAGTATATAATGATGTAACCTACGCTCCACTTACATATAATTTATGTAGACAATTAGGCGTTATAACAGGATGGGATAGCGAAAGAGGTTTATATTTGGCTAAATATATGGAAGATAATATTCAGTATACTCCAGACTTAGGTGGATATTATAAAAAAGGAGCAGTATACAAAGCTTCAATTCCTAGTTTTCCTGTTGTTCTCAACGGAGTAAGTATTAATTCAAAATCAGATAAAAGTTTATATCCAGTATTAATATTTAAAAACATAACCTACTTGCCACTTACATGGGAAAATGTCTATTATGAATTTGGCTGGGACATATCATGGGATAAAACAAAAGGACTTAGTATAAACAGTCAAAATACTGGGTCGTATCCTTATTTATCAGAAATAAATGATAAACATGTTTTGTTTCAGACATACAAGGAGATATTTAAAGAAGAGAAGAATAAGGATAGAAGTATAACATACATTAATACAGGTAAGAAAGAGATTAAAGAGTATAAACTTGATTTACATACTAATAAATTGACATACGAAGGTCTGAAGGATAAAGCTACACATTTGAATACTGAACAAGAAAATCTACAAAGATGTGAAGACGGTATATTCAGTATAGAAGATAATGCTTTATTATTTAAAGGACAGGTACTTGAAAATCTTTCTGATGTGGAACTTATAAATCCATATTTGTATGCAGATAAATGGAGCATAGGAGATACGAATTTCTATCAGGTTCGTGTTTATACAACTAATGAAATTCCTGCACCATATACGCCTTTTGAGCAATTTGTATATCAAGAATCAGAAGATAATATTATGAAGGTAAATGGCTGGAATGCAAAAAATCTTTTACGTAGTGTATATAAGATTGGTGAAAATTATTATTTATGTTCAAATGGCAGACATATTACAGGTAGATGGAATAATAGTCTTAGTACAGTGCTAAAGCTTAGTACTGATGGTAAAACTACAATAATTAATGATAAATATAAAGATTTTCTTAGCATTAGGGCTATAGGAGTCAATGACAATAAGCTAGTAGTAGAAGCCACTTGGTTTGCTGACCCTGATATTATAGATAACAAAGGAAAGGTAAGTGCAATCAATGATGGATATTTTTATTTAGATGAAAATGATAATCTAAATAAGATATATCCATATATAGAGGGTAAGGTCTTCTTAGCACCGAATGGTAATTTATATTTACTCTCAGACAGTAGAATATTTATAATAGATATGACTACAGGTGAAAGAATAAAGCTTAGTAAATAGTGACATTCAAGATGAAGAGGTAAAAATATGGATAATGACATTACATGGTATATTGATAAACAGATTGAAAAAACTATAAATGCTCTCGAAAAGCGTAATATGAAAGGAATTTTCGTAAAGGATGAACAAGAATTACTTGAAGTATTAAAATCTCTTATTCAGGAGAATTCTATTGTCGGAGTGGGCGATTCTGTTACCCTTTTGGAAACTGGAGTATTGGATTTTTTACGAAAAGGGAATTATGTTTTTTTAGATAAGTATAGAGAGGGTATTACAAGTGAAGAGAAAAAACAAATATATATACAAAACTTTACTGCTGATACATTTCTATGCAGCACGAATGCTTTAACAGAGGATGGAGAACTATATAATATTGATGGTAATGGAAGTCGAGTAGCACCAATGATCTATGGGCCGAAACAAGTGATAATAGTTGCCGGAATTAACAAATTAGTTCGAAATTTAGAGGAAGCGGAAAGAAGAGTTAGAAATTATGCTGCTCCATTGGATGCTAAGAGATTAAATAAAGATACACCATGTACTAAGCTAGGGCATTGTGTAAATTGCAAAAGCACAAATAGAATATGCAATGATTTTGTAACCATAACAGGACAATTTGTTAAAAACAGAATCAAGGTAATTATTGTGGCGAAAACTTTAGGGTATTAATCTTAAATAAAGTTATTTTAAAATTATAAAGAAATTAAAAGAAAAAAAGTAAAAATATTTCTTGTATCATTATGTTTGAGTAACTAAAACTATTACAGAAACATTTTTTTTAAATCTAAGAAATGTTAATAAAAAATTGGTAATAGGAGGTATCACGATGGCAAAAGCAGGTATGAGAAGACCAAGTCCTTATGATAAAAAAAATCATGGTACACAAAATAATCAGACAATGCATCACCAGAAGAATGCACAAGCTCCAGTTCCCGAAATTCAGGGTGCAGCTAAAACTGGCAATGCGAAGGCAGGTTCAGTCAATGCTCCTAATTGGGCAAGAGAAGATTATAAAACTGGAGATAAGTTTAAATAACTATAAGAGTTTTTTTACCTTATATTATGCCAAAATGGGCTAAGCAGACTGTGTTATTGTGCAGTCTGCTATCCCTAAAAGATATTTTATGATAAAGATATTAGATTTGCTTTGTGTATATATTCATTTATTATACTTTTACTTAAGTTTATATAGCTATTACATTTATCTAGAATAGTTGAATCACTAGTAACTACATTATCAAATTTTTCTAATACTACATCAGCATTATTAACTAAAATTACGTTTGCTATTATTTTATATTTATTTGAATGCTCTATGATTCGAATTTTAAGGTTTCCAGAGTTGGATACAGGTGAGTCTAAATAAATATTAATTACTTTAACTTCCTTTGACTCTAAAAATTTAAATATATACTCAATTGCTATGTCTGTTTTATCTATTAGTTTGTAAGTGCCTCTAAGTCCAGCCAGATCTCTTATTAATCCATCATCACCAACAATTAAAGTTCCTCCTGATAATGCAACCTCCAAACTTATTATCAGATTAAATCCATCTATATTTAGTATTTCATCTTTTATTTCATTTATATTAAGTTCCTTTGATTTTCTAAGTATTTCATTTTTAGTGCTGCAAGTACCACGCTTTAGAGCATCTCTTTGTCTTGTGGAAAATTGATAACGTCCTCCAACAAAATTCATTATAGATTCTAATTTGTAATCCCTATCTAGCAACCATTTTATTTCTTCATGGGCTTTTTTAATTTTAAGTAGTTCTTTTTCAGAAAACCATCTTTTATCATTTAAATCAAAACCTCTTTTTGATGTTTTAGTCAAATTAAACTCACCAGCTTTTCATAATGCTTTATATAACTGTAGTTTTTACATAAATATATTTAATATAACTAAGCCACATTATCTTCAAGCAAATTCTTTTTGTATTCGATATAATATAGGACTCCGGCAATATCGGCTAAAATCCAGCCAATAGGAACTGATACCCATATACCAGTTACACCAATTGTTGGTATTGCAGACAACAGATAAGCCAGTGCAACTCTGGTGCCTAATGAGATTACCGTCAATATAACAGATATACCAGGTTTGTTTACCGCCCGATAAAATCCGTAAAAGAGAAACAGAAGCCCGATACCAAAGTAAAATGTCGCTTCAATCCTTAAATAATTCACACCAACTTCAATAATATCTGTATTAGTAGCATCAATAAAAATACACATCAAAGGACGTGCAAAAATACATACAAGCAAGCTTACTATGAAACAAAAGGCAAAAGCACAAACTGCCGCACATTTAATTCCTTTCCTGATTCGTTCGCTTTTTCCTGCTCCGTAATTTTGCGCAATAAATGTTGAAAAAGCATTTCCGAAATCCTGAACTGGCATGTAAGCAAACGAATCAATTTTTACTGCTGCTGCAAATGCCGCCATTACAATCGTGCCAAAACTATTGATTAATCCCTGAACCATTAAGATTCCAAGATTCATGATAGACTGCTGAATACATGTCAAAAAGGAAAGGCTGGCAATCTCTTTCAGTATGGAAACATCCCATCGAATATGACGTTTCTGTATTCGTAAATCTGGAAAACAAAAAAAATAATATAGCATAATTCCAATTCCAGAAACATACTGCGATATAACTGTTGCAACCGCAGCCCCTTTTACTCCCCAATGAAAAACAAGTACAAATACAAGATCCAGTATGATATTCAAAACAGCGGAAATAGCTAAAAAAGCTAATGAAACGACAGAATTTCCGATTGCTCTTAAAAGATTCGCAAAGTAGTTATAAAGGAATGTTGCAAAAATTCCGATGAAAATACAAATCAGATAGTCCTTCATTAAACCGGTAATTTCGGAGGGAACCTGTAAAAGCTCTATAATCGAATCAATTTTAATGAATACGAAAATATTTAATAATACTGTAATAGTGCCAATAAATACAAATGACAGGAAAAAACTATTTTTTAATCGGTCGAAATCCCTCTTTCCGAATTGTATAGAAAAGAAAGCGCTACTTCCCATACAGAGCCCCAAAAGAATCGCTGTTAAAAATACCATCAGTGTATAAGAAGATCCAACTGCAGCTAAAGCATCCACCCCAAGGAAGCGCCCTACAATCAATGTATCCGCAACATTATAAAGTTGTTGTAACAGATTCCCTATCATAAGCGGAAGTGAAAATTTTAGTAGATTTTTTGTTATGTTCCCCTCTGTTAAATTATATTTCATCCTCGTCACATTCCTTTCGTAATATAAAACATGCTATATGCTAATTATAATACCAAATATTATTCATATCGTCAATAAATACTTACTATTTGTATATTGGATTGTGTTATAATTAAATTAATTAAAAACCAAGGAGAATTGATATGTATTTAGATAATTTAGACGAACTCGATCAGAAGATATTATCATTACTTACTAAGAATGCAAGATATTCTTATTCAGAAATCGGAGATATTATCGGACTTTCCCGAGTTGCCGTAAAAAGTCGTATTTATGCACTAGAAAAAAAAGGGATTATAGAAGAGTATACTACTATTATCAATCCCCAAAAGATTAGCGGCGCTGTCTCATGTTATTTTGAAATTGAAGCTCAACCTCAAGCTCTTAATAATATCATTGATAAATTGTATAAAAATGATACGGTTACACAAATTTATCGAATGAGTGGAAATTCTAGCCTTCACGTTCACGCAGTTGCATCCTCTCAGGACGAGCTTGAAAATTTCATCCGCAATGAAATAGATTGCCTGGAAGGAGCCATTTGCGTTAAATCACACGTTATATTATCTCGTATAAAAGACGTCAAAGGATTACGTCTTTAAATTTTTTTATGGAAATATACGCTTCAGTATTATATAATATAAATAATAATGATAAAATAAAAACATTTGGAGGAATATGATGAAAGTAAAAGTCTGCGTAGGTTCAAACTGTACATTTTTAGGTTCAATGAGTATTTTAGATCAAATTGATGACTTAAAGGATATTATTAGTGACGATCCAGATAATTATAGGGATGAAGACTTAGAAGTAGAAGCAATCAAATGTTTAGGATTTTGCAAAGGCACTGATGAAAAAGTGGCACCTGTTGTAGTAATAGATGGAGAGCCAATGTATAATGCTACAAGTCAGATTGTAATGGAGAAGATTATTAATAAAATTAGAAAATGACAGAAGAAACATGGAGGAAGAATTGTTATGAAAGAAAGTTATGTTGATCTGATAAATATAAGGAGACAGGTATTTGCAAAGATTGCTCGAATGGCTTATGAGGGTACGGATTTAAGTGAGTTAGAGAAAGCATCTTTTGAAATTTTACCTGGAGAAGTGGCTACGTATAGAGATAGTATATTCAGAGAGAGAGCAATAGTAGACGAGCGATTAAGACTTACAATGGGATTAAATGCAAGAAAACCAACTGAGTATCATAATGTTGCTGATGGGATTTCTGAAGTTGATGTAGATAAAATTCAATTTATTGAGCCATTGGTAAACGTTATTACTTTTGCGTGTGAAGCATGTCCTACTAAGGCATTTTATGTAACGGATAATTGCAGAAAGTGTTTAGCTCATCCGTGTACTAATGTCTGCCCAACAAATGCGGTTTCTATAGGAAAGAATAGGGCAATCATTGATCAAGATAAATGCATAAAATGTGGAAGATGTAAGGAAACTTGTCCATATAGCGCAATTGTAAAATATGAAAGGCCTTGTGCTGCTGCATGTGGTGTTAATGCAATAGATAGTGATTATTTAGGGAGAGCTCAGATAAATATGGATAGATGCGTATCCTGTGGAAATTGTATTGTTCAATGTCCTTATGGAGCGATTTCGGATAAATCTCAAATTTATCAGCTTATCAAAGCATTGAAGACTAATAATCATATGTACGCCATTATAGCTCCGTCATTTTTAGGACAGTTTGGACCATTAGCTTCACCTGTTCAAATATTTGAAGGTATAAAACAGCTTGGGTTTGAAGATGTTGTAGAAGTAAGTTTGGGCGCGGACATCACAACTTTGCACGAAGCAAAAGAATTTCTTGAAAGAGTACCGAATGAAATTCCTTATATGGGAACTAGCTGCTGCAATTCTTGGGCAATAATGGTTAAAAAATTGTTTCCAGATCAATATGAATATATATCAGATTCTGCTTCTCCAATGGTTGAAACGGCAAAATATATTAAGAAAAAGGATCCAGATGCAAAGATAACTTTCATAGGACCTTGTATTTCTAAAAAGTTAGAAGCGTTAAGAGATGATGTTAAGGATTATGTACATTTTGTAATAACCTATGAAGAACTTATGGGAATGTTTGTTGCCAAAGGAATAGAATTGTCAGAAATAGAAGTATCAAAAGAGATTCAGGATGCTTCTTCATTAGGTCGAGGCTATGCTATAGCAGGAGGAGTGGCAGAAGCAGTTAAAAAGACTGCTCTTGCAATTGATCCGTCAAGAGAGATAAATGTTGAGGGTGCATCTACCTTGCATGAATGTGTAAAGCTTATGAAGATTGCAAAGGCAGGAAAGAAGAACGGATATCTGCTTGAAGGTATGGCATGTTTAGGTGGATGTATTGCCGGACCAGGAACAATAGCTTCATTAAATAGAGTTAGAAAAGCAGTAACAGAGTTTAAAAACCAAGCAATATGCACGTCTCCACTTGATAATGAGATTATCGATGAAAATTTAAGAAGCAAATAAATCGTTCATTTTAGACAGAAGATAGGGGATATTTTACCTATCTTTTTTTCTACATAACAATCTTTATAAAAATTAGGAGGAAATATATATGTCAAATTTAGAATTACTCGATATATTGAAAAAACGTTTTGAAGCTAATATGAATCGCCATGAAGATATTGAATGGACAAAATTACAGGCTAAGTTGGAAGCTAATACTGAAAAACTTTGGTCTCTTAGTGAAATGGAAAGAACAGGTGGGGAACCAGACGTTATTAGTTATAATGAAACGACTGGAGAATATATTTTTTATGATTGTTCAACGGAAACTCCTATAGGTCGCAGAAATGTTTGTTATGACCTTAAAGGTCAGGAAGAGAGAAATAGAAAAGGTGTGCACCCTGAAGGTAATGCCATTGATATGGCAACTTCCATGGGTATAGAAATTCTCGATGAAGAACAGTATAGAGGGTTGCAGAAACTTGGAGAGTTCGATATGAAAACATCAAGTTGGGTGAAAACTCCTGCCGATATTAGAAAACTTGGAGGTGCTATTTTTGCTGACCGTCGTTATGGGCAAGTTTTCATATACCATAATAGTGCCCCATCTTTCTATAGCGTTAGGGGATTTCGTGGCTTATTAAGGGTGTGAATTTTATTTATATAAATTGTGAGAAAGGTGGATGTTAACCAATGAAGAATACTTATTGGATAGAGGAATGGGCAAAGATAAGACAGGATGAGGTTGTTCGATTGCCGGAAACATTTAAAGTTCATGAATGTTTTATAAAATTTATTTCTAAGGAAGATTTTATAACTGCATTTAAAGAAATATGGGACATTTACATCAATATATATGGTGATATTGCTAAATTCCCAGAAATCTTTGGAATGCCGCTATATAAACCTGAAGATTTTAATTATTTCACTAAACAAGCAAGAGATTCCAGAAGTGCTGCATATCGTCCATTTATTCTATTATATAATCTTCTGATTTCAGGGGATTTTCGAAATGGAGAATTTATTATAAATGTAACTAAGTTCAAATTAATCAATAAGGTTAAAAATATCCATATTCTTTTTGAAAGACTGAGCGATTATGGATTCTTATTTGAGGGGTTAAAAAACTATAGAGTTACAAATCAAAGTATTTCAATGTCATATGCTGATAATGCTAATGTTATGTCGGTGTTAAAACTTATGGCTGATAAAGCTTATTTAACAAATAGACTTAATGATTTTCTATGTTGTCATTATAAACTGTTTCTGGATGACATGAACACTACAAATTATGGTTATAATGCAGATGTTGTCGCTGATAAAATGCACACTAAGGAAGAACAGGAATTTATAAATACAATAGATGAAACACTGCGGGAACTGGGGTATTTTTCTCAACCAAAGTCATGGAATGAAGGGCCAGGTTATGCCTATTATGATAAAGAAAGTGTAATGAAGGCAAATGGTCCATACCACTATTGGATGTTATCATGGAAAACTAAACTTGTTTTATATTTGCGCATTAGAAATGCTTCAAAATGTTTAGCATATCTTAATCAGTGTCCAGATACTGTAAAACAGATTTTTTTAAGAAGTGACAGCGGATGCGTGAATCGAATAAATGGCACGTGTCAATTTGGTCAAGAGTATACAATTGATGAGAATACTTACTGGAGATGTGGCTGCTGTAGTGCTCCATTTTATTTTAGTCCTATAAAAGATGATATTCCACATTATATTAAGCTGGTTGAATTAGGTTTAAAGAAATAGACTGCCTTGAATTTGACTATTTATCTTTATTATGCTAAGCTTAATGGAAACACTCCGAATATCATTATGATAGTGGGGGAACCAATTTTAGGGGTGAATCTTGTTGTTTAAGATGGGCGACTTGGGAGCCCTAACCCGTCAGCTAATCCCATAGGAGAACACCAAGCGAATGACGAAGCTCTATACGAGTTAGTTTATCCGCTTTTTTGATGTACAAAAAAATACTAACGAAGGAGGTATAATAAATATCAAGGTTTTATATTTGTAAAAAGCGTTAAACGAGTCATAAGGTTTAATATTATGATTTGGAGGAAGAAAATTGAATTTACTATTGAAAATCAGTATTGTAATGTTAGTTGGAATTATGGGTGGAAAGGTAGCAAGAATCTTTAAACTTCCTAATGTATCAGGCTATTTGGTGGCAGGTCTATTTTTGGGACCTTCATTCTTTAAATTCATTAGTTCATATGATATGGAATCATTTTCAGTAATTAATGAATTAGCTTTAGCGGCGATAGCATTTAGTATAGGTAACGAATTTGTTATTAAAGATATGCTTAAATTAGGGAAAACCATTGTAATTATAACTCTAGCGGAGGTTATTGGAGCCGTAGTTATTGTTTTCACTGTCATGTATTATTTACTGAATCAACCTTTTGCATTTAGTATTGTAATAGCCTCAATGTCAGCCGCTACAGCCCCAGCTGCAACTTTATTAGTAATAAGGCAGTTTAAAGCTCACGGACCACTAACAAAAACAATATTGCCAGTAGTTGCATTAGATGATGTATTTGGAATAATAGTTTTTGGAATAGCCATGGCATTGGCAAAATTATCAAGAGGTCAACAGGATTTTTCCGTAGTACAAATTCTTAGTGGACTGGTTATTGAGATAGGGGGTTCCATTTTATTAGGTTTAGTTATGGGATTGATTCTTGCTCTTATTGCAAAACGATCCAGTAATCGTGATGAACTTCAAGCAGCTACTTTAATGTCAATTGGAATATCAACAGGAATTTCTATTGTTTTAGGTTTATCACCTTTATTAACTTGTATAGTAATGGGTACTATGATAGTAAATATTTCGAAAAAATCAAGAAGAGTTTTTGATTCGATCGATGATTTTATATCACCGGTCTATATTTTATTCTTTACTTTAGCGGGTGCCAGCTTAGATTTAAGTATATTAATCAGTGTTGGCTTTATTGGGTTCGCCTACGTATTAGCTAGAGCTGGGGGAAAAATGCTAGGCGCATGGAGTGGAGCGAAGATAATGAAAGCAAATCCTATGGTTACCAAATATCTTGGATTAGGTTTGCTCCCTCAAGGTGGTATATCAATTGGACTTCTTGTGTTGGTCCGTCAACAATTACCAGAATTCGCAGTGGCAATTGGTACCATCATAATGTTTAGCGTATTGATTTATGAAGTTACAGGTCCTATATTTGCAAAGCTAGCGATTCAAAAAGCTGGTGAAATAAATGGATTAGAGAAAAAAGATGAAACATTCAACGAAAATGTAACACAGCAAATAGTGACGTAAGTAATTTAATATATCTCTAATTGATCACAAACCTCACTTGGTTATATTAAAAATTAAAGTGAGGTTTTTTTTTACAATTATATATGTTTGTATAAAGGGAATGTTTACTACATAGAATAAATGATAGTTTTACACTTTGATAACATAAATTCTGCATTAAAACAAAAAAAGCTAATTTATTAAAAGGAGCAGCATTGTGGGTAAGAAGCAATTAAAAATGAAAAGAGTTGAAGTTGAATACCTTGAGCAATATAATCAATTATTAAGATATGTTTTTCAAGTTACTGAAAATAAATTACAGCAGATAGGATGGGAAGAAAAGGAAATAATTCGAGCTAAATCACCAACCTTGAAGCAGGCAGATGTATTAGGATGGTTTGATGAGAATACTTTGGTTTCACAAGTAGCGGTTTATCCTATGCGGGTTCGCATTTTTAATCATACCTATGATATGGGTGGATTTACTGGTGTTGGCACTTATCCTGAGTATTCAAATCAAGGACTAATGCACAAACTATTATATCAGGCTTTAAATGATATGAGGGAACGAAAGCAATATATTTCATATCTATACCCTTATTCTATACCTTATTATCGTAGAAAAGGGTGGGAAATCATATCTGATAAAATAACATATGAAATACAGGACTATCAACTGCCAAAGAATAGACAAGTAGATGGTGAGGTTCGACGTGTCCCTACAACTAGCGAAGAGGTAAAAGATGCTTATAATAGATTCGCTTATAAAACACATGGAGCTTTATTGAGAGATGAATTAGCTTGGAATGAATACTGGTTATGGGATTCAGACGACTTGATGGCAGCAGTATTCTACAACGAAGATGAACAACCGGATGGGTATGTGATATATTGGATATCAGACGAGATTTTTCACATTAAAGATATGATATTTATGAATGAAAATGCTAGAATAGGATTGTGGAATTTTGTTAGTGCTCATTTTTCCATGATTTCTAAGGTTGTAGGAAATACATTTACAGACGAACCATTGGCTTTTTTACTAGAAGATGCTGATATAGAAGAAACTATTTCGCCATATTATATGGCTAGAATTGTTGATTTTGAAAAGTTTATTGAGAACTACCACTTTAGACCGGATACTGTTGAGCGTGAGTGGACATTTGTGCTTAGTGATCCAATTCTTGCATGGAACCAAGGGTGCTTTACGTTAAAGATTTTGAATAATGGTCATGGAACTGTTAGTCGTTCAACAAAAAAGTGTGCGGACAAAATAGATATTCAAACTATGACTACTATGCTATTAGGATATAAAAGACCTGATTATCTTCATAGAATAGGACGTATTGTATGCAGTGAACAAACTGTAGATATGCTAGAGGATTCAATAGAACAGCAAACACCGTATTTTTCTGACTATTTTTAAACTGGCTATATTGATTGAATAATCATTATAATTTGTTTTATAAATAAAGAACATTTGTTTGATATGCGCATGGTAATATGGTAAAATTAGAATATAAAATCATAGGGGGAAATATATGAAAATACAATTGATAAAAAACGACATTATTCCAATTCAAGGCTCATCACAATTTACAGTTGAAAGATTATTGGTAGAGGGACAGGAATTAGTAGAAAGGCTTAAAGATTATTTGTCAAGGTTTATAGTTGGTTCATTAGATCCTGATTTAGTAGGTGCTAAACCAGATGGATTTATTAATAATATGATAGCAGATAGGTTTGGTGATTTTAAAAAAAGATATATTGTTACAGTAAATCATTCAGAAAAAGTAGTTGGTATATTAATTGGGATTCCAAAGGATAATATATTTCATATTTTTTCTGTTCATGTTTTACCTGACTTTAGAGAAAAGGGTGTTGCCTCAGCTATGTTATCAAAATGCATAAATGATATTTATAAAGATAATTATAATTCTATATTAATAGATGTTCATACAAATAATATTCGTGCTTATAATTTATATAAAAAGTTTGGATTTTCAGGTTGATTTTAATATTTTACCTTTAGATTTAAGTCGTTTTTATATTGGAAAAACGTTTTGACATTGGAAAACTACCATGGTAGAATATAGCAAATAAAGAGATGATTTGGGGGATTTTAAATGGATAGGCACATATTATTTACAAGAATTGGATATGTATATATACCTACTAATGATATTAAAGAATCGATCTTATGGTATATAGAGAATTTAGGACTTAAATTAGTTCAAAAGTTTGAAGACAGAGGTTCTTTAATAGCAGTTTTGCATTATCCGCATAAGAATGCTATTGCTGCTGTTTTAATCGAAACAAGTGACTATAGACCTCTTGAAATTATGCGAAATGGTTCTAGATTTCCAGTTATGGCTATGAATTGTCAAGATATTGATTATACATATAAGTCACTTAAGGAAAAAGGAGTATTTGTTGAAGATATCCAAGTTTTAGGAGATGGTGGAGCTAAGTATTTCTATTTTAAAGACAATCAAGGAAATATTTTGGAAGCAGCATGGTCACAGTGGGATCCAGTTGATGAATTTAAAGATACTTTCAATGTGTAGCAAAATATAGGTAGGTGATTTATGAAGCTTGATAGATTGCTTGCAATAGTAATGCTTTTAATTAATCGGAAGCATATTAATGCAAAAGAGCTTGCAGAATATTTTGAGGTATCTCAAAGAACTATTTATAGGGACATTGATGCTATTAATCAAGCTGGCATTCCTATAGTTTCGTATATGGGTGCAGATGGTGGATTTGGTATTATGGAAAATTTTAAAATAGATAAGAACTTTTTAGATGAAGCCGAAATAAATACTATCACCACAGCTTTGCGAAATATAAATAGCACTGTTAGCAATAAAAAAATTTCGAATACTCTAGAGAAGCTAGAGTGCTTAAAACATAAAAATGGTGAAAATGATAAATATATAAATAAATTCTCAATTAATATAGACTATAATAATTGGAATAGCAACAATACTGATAAGCAAAAGCTTAAAATTCTAAATAAGGCAATTGATGAAAAAAAAATAATTAATTTTGATTACATTAACACTAAAGGAGAATATATTCATCGAATAGTAGAACCTTTTTCTTTGCTTCTAAAAGATTTTTCATGGTATTTACATGGATATTGTCATATTAAGAAGGATTATAGGATATTTAAGGTAAAAAGAATGCTTAAATTAAATATAACTGATGATTTGTTTTCACGAGATATTCCTCCTTTAGAGATGTTGGATTATCAAGAAGAATGGTATAAAGATAAACCTGTACATAATATTACCTTAAAATTTGCACCAAATGCAAAAACAAAAGTTGTTGATTCCTTTAATGAAGAACAAATACAATTTAATGATGATGGTACAACAATTGTAAACTTTAAATTTCCAGAGGATGATTGGTTGTTCGAACTGATTTTGGGTTTTGGAAGTTATGTTGAAGTTATAGAACCAGCCTATTTAAGAAACTTGATAAGTAAAAAAGCTAATGAAATAGTTAATATTTATAAAAATGATAAATAAAAAAACAAGTATGACATACACCTGTCATACTTGTTTTTTTATACTTTTTATATAATAAATCTAAAGAAATGTATCTTTGCTATTAGACTTTACAAAAGGAGAGTGATGTAATATGACTCATGAAGAAAAAATGAGATTACTAGTTAATGAAAAATATCCTTTAGCAGCTAAATATGACCCTGAGTGGTTATATGAAAATAAGATGGGTAGCCAATGCCTTTGGTTGGTAGAATCATTAACAAGAATTATGACTTTAAAACCGGGGATGAGAGTTCTCGATATGGGGTGTGGTAAAGCTTTGACTTCGATTTTTCTTGCTAAAGAGTTTGGAGTAACTGTTTTTGCAAATGACCTATGGATTAGTCAAGATGAAAATTGGGAACGAATTTGTGAAGCTAGGGTAGAAAATTTAGTATTTCCAATTAAGGGGGAGGCTCATAATCTTCCTTATGCTAAGAATTTCTTTGATGCAATTATATGCATAAACTCCTTTCAATTTTATGGAACGTCTGATACATATCTAAGCGATTATATGGCACATCTACTAAGACCTAATGGAGAATTTGGTCTTGTTGTCTGGGGGCCAGACAAGGAGTTTAATAAAAAAGTTTCAGGTGATATGGAGAAAAGCTGGTGGCCTGATTTTTATTACTTTCATTCCTTAGATTGGTGGCAATGGCATTTTGAAAAGACTAAACTTTTTGAACTCGTAAGAGGTGATGATATGAGTGGTGACGGTATATGGATTACTAAACAATGGGCAAAAGTCATGGATAAATATGATGAATTGCATAATAATGAAGTTATGCGCTGGAATCGCATGGTTATGAAAAGAAATTCCTCTCAAGCTGACGACTATAGAGTTTAGTATCTTTATAATATTATATTTAAAGCTTTTACAAACAAAAATAGTATTTTAACAAAAAAACAAGGAGGCAATAAAATGTCTGAAACTACTAATTATAGCGATACTATAATAATGGATACTTTTAAAAGTGAAATAACTAGAAAGCTTGGAGAAGAAGCATGGGAGATTCTTACAGAAGATATTGGTACACCTGATATGCATAATGAAGAAAAAAATGGATGCTGTACTATGAGAGAGTTTATGAAAAGATTTGAAAACCTCACAGATGACGCTACAGCCAAGGATATTTTAACCCATGTAAGGCATGGTCTTAAACGCTCACAATTTGATTGGGCAAAAGAAAAATTTGCAAAATTTAATAATATTGATAATTTTATCAATGCAGATAGAAATGAACAAATAGAAAATTTTACTAGATTACGAGATACAGGAGAATCTTTTTATGGACAAAAGGTGAATGACGATGTTTTAAATTTTCTTCTAAGCCAGCCAGAATTACTATCTGCTGTGCGAATAGGATCAGAACTGCATATAACTGCTTTTCCTAGCAATATGTATGAGTATATAAAAGAAAATGATGAGCGTAAAAAACGATATTATGCCTGCCATTGCCTATTTGCAAAGGAATCAATCTTAAAAGAAAATGAAGAGGTATCAAAAACTTTATGCTATTGTAGTTTAGGACATGCTAAAATAATGTGGGAAGCGATATTTGATATAGAGTTAGATGGAGAAGTAATTCAATCTGCATTAAATGGGGATTTATTGTGTAAATATGTAATTTATCTTCCAAAAGAGATTATGGATAAATATGTGTAGTTTTTATGTATAAGTAATAAAAGTATCATTAAAATTTTGAAATGTATTAATTTTTATAGAAGATATCCTTTTTATAACTGAATAATTGCACTGTTAATATAAATACTAATTTTAAGTTATAAATTATTAACAGAAAGGATGATAAAATGAAAAACAATAAAAATAGAATAAGAGATAGAGAAAAAAGCAATGCAGAATTAAGGAAAATAGATCCTAAAGAAAATGCAGATTTAGGTATAGTAAAAGGTAAAAAAATAGGTGTTCATAATGGTGAACACGAAAAAAGTGAATAGATATTAACTTATTAAATCATAATTTTAAACAGTACCTAGAATATTTAAATAAATTTTAAGGTACTGTTTTTATTTCTTTAGTTCATATAAATATAATATATTAAAAAAATTAAAAAAATAATAAATTAATATTATTTATTAATTAAAAATGTTAAAATAAGGAAAATATATATATTATAAGGAGAAGTTCTATGAAGGATAGTAGTAAATTAGCAAAAAGTGAAAAGTTTTTTTATGGTATAGGTGATATGGGTAATAATGTTGCTTATGGAGCTGTTGGATTCTACTTTGTATTTTTTCTTACTGATGTTGCAGGTATTTCGCCTGTTTGGGCGGGATATATTTTTATGATATCTAGAATGTGGAATGCTGTCTGTGATTTTATTATGGGTATAGTATCAGACAATACAAAAACTCGTTTTGGCAGAAGAAGACCATTTTTACTTTTTGGAGCTATTCCATTAGGTATTGCCTTTGCTATACTTTGGGTAGTTACCTTCTCTGGAAATATTCAACTTGTTATTTACTATACATTTGCTGGAATTTTGTTTAATACACTTTACTCTTTAGTTTCAATTCCATACAATGCACTTTTACCAGAGCTTTCACAGGATTATGATGAACGAACAAGTATTTCTGGTTACAAAATGGCACTTTCTTTTGTAGGTACATTATTATCTGCTGTAGGTGCAACGCTTATAGTTGACACTATATACCCAGGAAAGAGTATGTATGCTGTGAGTTATCCTATTATGGGAAAGGTGTTAGGGTTAATACTTATTGTTAGTATTTTATTAGCATTTGCAAGAACAAAGGAGCGTGTTAAATCTAAGGATGTTAAGATACAAGGAAATGTATTTAAAAATTTAAAATCTCTTTCTAAATTAAGAGAATTTAAGTTAGTACTAGGCGTTTTCATATTTAATATGATTGCCTTTGATGTCATAATGGCCTTATATATTTACTTCATGAGATATGCACTTAAAATTTCAGATGATTTAAGCTTTATTTTTATGGCTGTACCACTTGTTGCCGCAATCATAGTTACACCTATGTGGGTTAGCATTAGCAATAAACTTGGCAAGAAAAGGACATACATTATTTCTGCAATTTACTTTGTAATACCATTAATTGCTTGTATGCTTATGCCAGCTGGCAATATTCCTATTACTATAGTTATTACAGTTCTTATTGGAGTAGGAATTTCTGCATCTCAAGTATTGGTTTTTTCCATTCTACCTGATGTTGTAGAGGTTGACGAGCTGAAAAATGGGGTGAGAAGAGAAGGGCTTTTTTCGGTGCAACTATGTTCATATATAAAATAGGGTCAGCTTTATTTGTAGCTATTGTAACTGCTGCTATGGGTTGGTTTGGATATGTTGAAAGTACAGGAAGTCTTATGGTTGAACAGACTACAAACGCAATATTTGGAATAAGATTTTTAATAGGCTGTGTACCGGCACTATGCTTAATTATATCTGTTATATTTATTAACAAGCTTTCCTTAGGAAAAGAAAGCTTTGATAATGTAAAAAAATCTATATCTTCTAATCTTTAATGGAGGTTAAAATATGGAATTAATATTAAATAAGGATTCATTAAAGGAAAAAGCAAAAGAAATAGTCTCGCTAATGACATTAGAAGAAAAGGCAGGGTTATGTTCGGGAGAAGATTGTTGGAATACAAAAAGGATAGAACGTTTAGGTATTGATTCTATTATGACATCTGATGGTCCTCATGGTTTGAGAAAACAAATTGGTGCAGCTGATAACTTAGGAATAGGTGAAAGTATACCAGCGGTTTGCTTTCCAACTGCAAGTGCTCTTTCTTGTAGCTTTGATCGTGACTTAGTATACAGTGTTGGAAAAGCAATGGGCGAGGAATGTGTTCAGGAGAATGTTTCAGTAATTTTAGGTCCAGGAATTAATCAAAAGAGAAGTCCTCTTTGCGGACGGAATTTTGAATACTATAGTGAGGACACACTTCTTTCAGGAGAACTTGCAGCTAGTATTATTCAAGGAATTCAGAGCACAGGAACCAGTGCCTCATTAAAGCACTTTGCAGTAAATAATCAAGAAAAACGCAGAATGACAATTAATGCTGTAGTGGATGAAAGAACTTTGAGAGAAACATATCTAAAGGCATTTGAGATAGCAGTGAAAAAAGGAAAGCCAGATACAGTTATGAGCTCATATAACAGATTAAACGGTGAATACAGTGGTGAAAGTAAATACTTGATTACAGAAATTCTTAGAAATGAATGGGGATTTGATGGGGTTGTTGTTTCTGATTGGGGAGCGGTAAATGATAGAGTTGCAGGTATTAAGGCTGGACTTGATTTGGAAATGCCAGGAAGTCAGGGAATAAATGATAAAAAAATTATAGCAGCTGTTAGTGATAGAACCTTATCAGAAGAGGATTTAGATAAATCTGTATGCAGGATTATTGAACTAATTTTAAAAAGCACTTTAAATAGAAAACAAGGATATAAATGTGATAAATCTGCTCATCGTCAATTAGCAGTTAAAGCTTTAGAGGAATCAGCAGTTTTACTTAAAAATGAAGAAGGTATTTTGCCGGGCAATGTAAATCAAAATGTAGCTGTAATTGGTACGTTTGCTAAGATGATAAGATATCAAGGGGCTGGTAGTTCAAAAATTAATCCTATTAATGTTGATAATCCTTGGGACTCTATTGTAGAACAAGGAGTAAATGCAACATATGCAAAAGGATACAGCTTAAATACTAGAAAATCTCATAAGGCTTTGAGTAAAAAAGAGATTGATGAGCAAAATGCATTAATTAAGGAAGCCTGTGATACTGCAAAGGGTAAGGATATGGTATACATTTTTGCAGGTTTACCAGAAGGCTATGAGTCAGAAGGCTTTGACCGTAAAAATTTATACCTACCACTAGAACAAAATAGGTTAATTGAAGCAGTAGTTGAATGTAATCCAAATGTTGTAGTTATTCTGATTGGTGGAGCACCTGTTGAGCTACCTTGGATTAACAGGGTTAAAGCGGTTCTTTTAGCGTATCTTGGAGGAGAAGGTGTTGGTAAAGCAATCACAAATTTACTACTTGGCTTTGAAACACCATGTGGAAAGCTTGCAGAAACATGGCCTCTTAGCTTAAAGGATACACCAAGCTTTAACTATTTCCCTGGTGGTAGGCTTACTGTTGAACATCGAGAAAGTATTTATGTTGGATATAGATACTATGAAAAGGCTGAAAAACAAGTGTTGTTTCCATTCGGTCATGGTCTTTCTTATGTGGATTTTATTTATTCTAATTTAATGATAGACTGTGAAGAGTGTAATTTAGGTGATAAAATTAATATTACCTTCAATATCACTAATTGTGGTAGCAGATTTGCTAAAGAAACTGCATTAGTTTTTGTATCCCATGAAAATAAAACAGTGTTTCTACCTAAAAAGGAGCTTAGAGAATTTATAAAAGTTAGCCTTAATCCTGGAGAGACAAAGCAAGTATCTATCACGCTTGACACTAACACCTTTGGATATTATAACACCTTGATTAATGATTGGTATTCAGAAAGTGGGCAATATCAAATTATTATTGGCTCATCATCAAAGAACTGTGCTCTTCAAGCCTGCGTTTATATAAATAGTCCTGAAATGCCACAACCAGATTTAATAAATATAGCTCCTACATATTATAATTTACCGAAGGGCGAATTTGTAATATCTAAGCAGGAGTTTGAGGCGTTTTATGGTAACTCATTACCTGTTAGTGATAATAGAGCAACAAGACCATACACTCCTAATAACACTTTAGAGGATGTAAGCCATACCTTTGTTGGTAAAATAGTAAACAAGGTTGCTGAAAAGGTAGCAAAGGGTGTAACTGAAGTTGAGAAGGAACAGGAGGGCATGATGTCAAATATGATTAAGGAGATGCCATTTTCCTCTCTAGTAACCTCAGGGGAAGGAATGATTTCAGAAAACATGATGCTGGGTATCGTTGATTTACTTAATGGTCATTATATAAAAGGTATAAAAAAATTACTCGAGTAGTCATTAATTTATATGATTTTCTCCCAAGTATATGGAAATATGCTTGGGATTTTTGCAATTCAAATTATATAGTCATAACACAACCAAACTTAGACAAGTAATCTTGATGTTGTTTATAGTTAGGGTCATATGAACCGACTTTTCTCCAAAATGACCTATCATGATTTAGATGTAATATGTGACAAAGCTCATGAATTATAACATAGTCTATGACCTCCAGTGGTGCCATTGAAAGCTTATAGTTAAATGTAAGCTCTTTTTTATAATTACATGTTCCCCAGTTAGAAGGCGAATCAATTATAGTTACACTATTAGCTTTTACACCAATTAACTTTTCAAAATGTTTAACTCTATTTTTTACAATTTCCTTAGTTTTAGAAGTATAAATTTTTTTTAGAACAACTTGAATTTCTTCTTCAGATTCCGGAATTGTATCTATTATATCACTTAAGTTGTATGGTTTTCCCATATATAAAAAGATTTCAGCCTCATGATAGCTTTTTTTATTAGAAATATATATTCTGCTTTCTAGTTTATTCTGAATATCAAGGAGTAATTTAGATTGAGAATTAATAAATTCAATTATTTCATCTTCACTAACTCCAGAAGGTGCCTTTAAGTTAATGTGTCCTTCAGGACTTGTTACCAATAAAAAGTTTTTTCTTTTGGAATATTCTACAGTGAAAAATATAGTTTTATCACCTATGTCTATTTTCATTTATATTCTCCGTATTTTTTCTAAGTTTATTTTAACATTATATCATATAAAAAAGTATTTGATAATTATTTAGTATAAAAAACATTAAATTGAACACCAAGTACCTTGATATTCATTATAATTGGAAAATAACAGTTGATATTTGAGTTATAAATATATAAACTATATATCAACATAACAATCATCAAACATTATAAAATAATATGATTAAGTATAGGAAAAATATATGGAAAGGATAAATTAAAGTTGAAGTCAATTATTCTTAAATTAAAAAAAAGCCCTTTATTTACTAGGATGAATGATGAGGAAATAGAAAGTTGTCTAGAATGCAGTAAATCAGAAATTGTTTCTTATAAAAAAGATGAAATGATTTTTTTTACAGAAGATAAGCCAAAAAAACTCTTTATATTAATTGAGGGCTCAGTTGCAATTTGTCATGATTCTTTAGCAGGTAAAAGAAATATAATCACAACTATTAACCATGAAGGGGATATGTTTGGAGAAGTATTTTTGTTTATAAACAAAAATGAGTACGAAAACTACGCCATAGCAGTAAATGATACTAAAGTGCTTCAAATGCCAAAGGAGTATCTGTATAGTGGTTGCAGTAAAAATTGCACATTCCATACTCTATTGATTTCAAATATGCTTTCAATTCTTGCTCAAAAGGCATATTATCTTAATCAGAAGCTTAATATTTTGTCAAGTAATACTCTCCGTCAAAAAATTTCAAAGTTGCTACTTAGAAATTCATCTAAAGACGGAAATGTTATATTAAAAATGAACCGAGAGGAATTAGCTGATTTTTTAAATGTTGCACGTCCATCACTTTCAAGAGAGCTTATGAAAATGCAGGATGACGGACTAATAAAAATTGACAAAAATAAAATAAAAATTATTGATTTTAATGAAATGCAAAATAATTTATAAATCTGTAACATTTGTTACGGATTTATTTTTTTTATCCTGTTAATATAAAGACATCAAAGAAATAGTATATGATTAAAAAAATATAGATAATTTAATTAAAATCGGAGGATATAAAATGGAAAATAAAATGTTTTGTTATCAATGTCAAGAAACAGCTGGTTGCACAGGCTGTACACAAGCAGGAGTATGTGGAAAAAAACCAGAAGTTGCAGCTATGCAAGATTTACTAGTATATGTTACAAAAGGTATTTCAGCTGTAACTACTCGACTACGTGATGAAGGAAAGGTAATTAGCCGTGATATCAATCACTTAATTTCATTAAATTTATTTACTACAATAACTAATGCTAATTTTGATGAAGAAATGATAATTGCACGTATTGAAAACACATTAGAAAGAAAAAAAGAGTTAATTAATAAATTAAATGATTCAGAAAATCTACCTGAAGCAGCACTTTGGGAAGCAAAACGTGATGAGTTTGTTGATAAGGCAGCTACAGTTGGAGTTCTTTCTACAAAGGATGAAGATATTAGAAGTTTACGAGAGCTAATAACTTACGGTTTAAAGGGGCTTTCGGCTTACAGTAAACATGCAAATGCTTTGCTTAAGGATGATGAAAATGTTGATGCATTTATGCAAAAAGCTTTATCAAATACACTTGATGATAGTATTGGTATAAAAGAACTAATTGCTCTTGCATTAGAAACTGGTAAATATGGAGTAAGTGGTATGGAACTTTTAGATAAGGCAAATACTTCTACTTACGGAAACCCTGAAATCACAAAAGTTAATATTGGTGTAGGTAGCCGACCTGGTATTTTAATTTCTGGTCACGATTTACGTGATATAGAAATGCTTTTAAAGCAAACTGAGGGAACAGGAGTAGATGTTTATACTCACTCTGAAATGCTACCAGCACACTACTATCCAGCATTTAAAAAATATTCTCATTTCGTAGGCAATTACGGAAACGCATGGTGGAAGCAAAAAGAAGAATTTGAAAGCTTCAATGGTCCTATTCTTATGACAACAAACTGTATAGTTCCACCAAAGGATAGTTATAAAGATAGATTATACACTACTGGAGCAGCTGGATTCCCAGGTTGTAAGCATATTTCAGGAGAAATAGGTGAAGAAAAAGATTTCTCAGAAATTATTGAACATGCAAAAAAATGTGCATCTCCTACTGAAATAGAAACTGGTGAAATAATTGGTGGATTTGCACACAACCAAGTTTTAGCTCTTGCTGATAAAGTTGTAGGTGCTGTAAAATCTGGCGATATTAAGAAGTTTGTTGTTATGGCAGGCTGTGATGGTAGAGCAAAATCAAGAAACTACTATACTGATTTTGCAAAAGCTTTACCTAATGATGCAGTAATTTTAACAGCAGGCTGTGCAAAGTATAAATACAATAAGCTTAATTTAGGTGATATAGGAGGAATTCCACGTGTTCTAGATGCTGGACAGTGTAATGATTCTTACTCACTTGTAGTAATTGCTCTTAAGCTTAAGGAAGTATTTGGACTTGATGATATTAATGATCTTCCAATAGTATATAATATTGCATGGTATGAGCAAAAAGCCGTAATAGTTCTACTATCTCTTCTTTATCTAGGAGTTAAAAATATTCATCTTGGACCTACGCTTCCTGCATTCCTTTCACCTAATGTTGCTAAGGTGTTAGTAGATAATTTTGGGATAGCTGGCATTGGTACTGTAGAAGATGATATAGAGTTGTTCTTTGGAGAAGAAAATAGCAAAAAAGATATTATAACTAAGGAAATGGTAATTGGTGATATTCTTCGCTTAGATTCTGGTATTGCGACAATTCTTATGAACTCAGGTATGCATTGTCTAGGATGCCCGTCAGCTCAGATGGAATCAATTGCAGATGCTTGTACTGTACATGGAATTGATGTAAATACTTTACTAGAGCAACTAAATAACCATATGAATAATAAATAAATTATTAAAAAACTATAGGGATACTCTATATCCCTATAGTTTTTAAAAAAGGAGATATATTATGAGTGCTTTTTTAGGACCAATTCATTATTGGCTTTATAAAAAAATAAAATTACAAGAAGATTTTATACAAAATATTTTAAATGCCTCAGTAGAAAATAACTGGTATTTAGGTTTAGAAAAAGAAGTTGAAAAAGCTTATGGAAAACTAGATACTAGACCATTAGAAGATATTATAGACCAAAGTAATATCCATGGCTGGCTACAAGAGAAAATTGCTCAAACTGAATCAAGATTGGCATTTGTAGTGACTAATATAATTAGAAAAAATCCAGATTACATTTTAGAGCTTAAAAAAACTGCTTATCTATTTGGAAAAGCAAATGGTGCTTGTAAAAACTTTACCGCTATTGACAGCTATAAGTTTTTAAATGACAGCCTAATTGATGGGATGCCATGTGATAGAGTAAACGAGGTTATAGAATCTGACGATAATCAGGTAGCTTGGAGACAAAACATATGTGTTCATTCTAATTATTGGATAAATGTAGGTGGAGATGTTGATGTATATTACGCGCTTAGACATGAAATAATAATAGGAATGCTTGCAGAGACTGATTTAGAATATATAGCAAATGAAGATGGATTAAATATTATTAGAAGGATATGATGCCACTTTGTGGCATAATTGGAGGTAAAAATGTATAGTATTGATTTAATGGTTAAGGAACATGACAATATACTAAAATTAATTAATGTAATAAAAAATGCGTGTTGTGAAATTTTAGATGGTGGGGAAGTCAACATAGAAGATTTTGAAAAAATGATACAGTTTGCTAGAAATTATGCTGACAAACATCATCATGGAAAAGAGGAAATTATCTTGTTTTCAAAAATGACACAGCATTTAGGCAATCTTGCTGAAAAACTTATTAATCATGGAATGCTTGTGGAACATGATTTAGGGCGACTTCACATATCTGAATTGGAGACATCTCTAAAGCAATATAAGGATGATCCTAAAACCATATACAAGCTTGGAATTATTGGGGGAGCAATAGGGTATGCAAATTTGCTTACTAGACACATAGATAAAGAAAATAATGCAGTATTTACATTTGCAGAAAAAAATCTTTCATCTGAAATCTTAGAATCTATAGATGTGCTTGTTAAAGACTTTGAAAAAAATGCACATGAACAACGTGTTCAAGAAAAATATCTTGGTATTTTAGAAGAATTAACAAGTAAATACTGTTCAAATAAATAATATGGTTAAATGTAATTGTAAATGGAAAAATTGTAAGAGACATGGTAAATGCGAAGAGTGTAGAGAACATCATAAAAACCATAAAAAATATCCATTGCCATTTTGTGAAAATAGTAAAGTGAAAAAGCAAAAAGTATCAGAGAACTCTTATATTGATGGACGTGAAAAATAAAAAAACATCAGGCTGCTTTTTTGCGCAACCTGATGTTTTTTCTAACCACCTAGTGTGATGTCTTGTTGATCATACCATTTTAAAGCATCTATAAATTGTTCTTTTTTAAACTCTGGCCACATTTCATCTAATGTATAAATATCAGCGTATACAGATTGTATAGGAAGTAAACCTGAAAGACGCTTTCTACCGCCCCATCTAATAATTAAATCAATTCTAGAAATATCTTTAGAGTAAAGACAATCCATTATTGAGTTCCTATTTCTAGAGGCTGTGTTCATGTTGCTCAAATCCCACTCCCAACCATAGTTTACTAAGAAATTTACTTTGGTTGTACCCTTCCCAAATTCAACTCGTTTACAGGTATATGGTAAAAGCTCTTCTGGAAACATTGCAGACCCAGTATTGCCTACTACTAATAAGCTTACATCTTCCTCTTGAATCATTCTGACAGCTTCGATACAACCATTAGTAAAGGATTTTACTTCAATTGGTGGACGCTTACAGTTATCTGTTGTGAACCCATAGTAGGTTATTTCTTCAACTCCAAATTGTTTAGCTAAAAGTAGAACCTCAACTCCTGGATTTAGACCATAACTATAGCCTTGATGTTTTTTAAATCCTGATTTATTTGCCCATCTTCTATTGCCATCAGGTATAATTGCAATATGCCTAGGTACTCTCATATTAACCTCCCATTATGCCCATAGTCTCGACACTTCGAGACATTGTAGTGGCTTCACAATAGTAGCGTGAATCGCTTTTTTTACGTTATTCACACTCCTTTCAATTAGTAGTATTACCAATTAATGTGAAATAATTACTATTTAATATATTAACTTGACAAAAATAAAATATACACAACATTATTGTTTAGGTATTCAAATAATGGATATATATTGCTAAGATTAATTAAAGTTTTTAATATGAGGGTAAAAAAATGAACTATATTGGGTATATTATTAAAGAACATCGTTGCAATCTGGGCATAAATCGTAAAGAATTATCTGAGAATATTTGCTCTGAAAAATATGTTTACTTAGTTGAAAAAGGGGAACGTACACCATCAGCAGAATTGGTCAAAATTTTTGGAGACAGGCTTGGTGTGGATTTGTTCGATTATTATCAATATCTTGATTGTATCGACCCCATTGCAGTGCGTGATTACATAAATTTATTTAACATGTATCATAGAAAAAGCGACTATAAGGCTTTGAAAAAAGTGACAGATGATGCATTTAAATTGTCAGATTTTCATAATGAACCGTGGAATTTAGAAGTAAAATTGAATTCTCTTTCTTATATTGTGTTTGTTGAAAATAAATATAAAGAAGCAATTGAAATAGTAAATAAACTATTAAATGAAATTAAGCCGAAGTATTCAAATAATATGATAGTTGCAAATTTTTACATACTTTTATCAACATGCTATCAACTTACAGGTGACTTAGAGAATGCTAAGTGTGTTTTATCATTAGCATATGAAATATCTCGTGATAAGTACAAAGTTGAAAAATATGAACAGATTATTACTTCTATTAGAATAAGTAAAATATCGTTTCATTATCTCAATGGTGAGTATGATGATGTTGTTAAAGAAGGAATTGAGTTATTAAAATATCAATCCGAATTCAATTCATACGAAAGAATTCATTATACATATTTTTACTTAGCCTTTGCCTATTATAAAACTGGAGTAAATGGGGAGTCAACCGAATGGTTTAAAAAAGGAATATATTCACTAATGCATGACTATAAGCCTATGGATGTATACTATATAGCTATGCAGGATATTTTTGATGTTTTGGCTTTTGATGCTATGGTTGATATGAAGTTGATTACTGAGTTTAAGAAAATATATAATTTAAATTAGATGTTAAAAATAGGTTATCACTAACTTAGGCATTCTTCTCAAATGAAGAATGCCTTTTTGTATAAATTTACATAGAGATATCATAAAAACACTTAAAAGTAACAATTGTTCCATTTATAAACTTTCAATTTGTGATAATATATTCATTTAGTGCTGTTAACTTAAATGAGAATCTTTATTTATATAATTTTATAAATCTAATCAAGGAGGTAACTATGGCTAAACAAATTACACTTGATAAAATAGAGAAAAATCTGGATTTTATTAAAACGATGTATGATACTGTAAGACTTGTTGATCCAGTACAAAAATATGTTTTGGAATATGATGAATGCACAATTAGTAGAACAGATGTACATTGCTACAATTATTGGAAGACCTCAAAAATATGCGAAAATTGTATTTCAACAAGAGCATATCATGATAATAATAGCTTTATGAAGCTTGAATATAAGCCAAATATGATATTAATGGTAACCGCAATTCCGTTGGAAAAAGAAGAGTCACCAGTTGTGTTGGAATTACTAAAAAATGTCACCGACAGTATGATGGTTGGTGTAGGCGATTATAATGATGGACGCTTAATGAAGAATATTGTTAAAAATTTTAATGATATAGTTATAAAAGATAAATTAACGTGTTTATACAATCGAAGTTTTATTGATGACCGTTTACCTGCAGATATAGTTAATGCAACCATTACGGATACACCACTATCAGTAATTTTTGTGGATATTGATAATTTAAAAATAATTAATGATACATATGGACATTTAGCAGGAGATTTAGCTTTAAAAGAGGTGGGAAATGCAATTAAAAATAACATTAAAATTGATAATGATTGGGCTGCAAGGTATGGTGGTGATGAATTTTTAATATGCCTTAACGGTACAAGCTATGATGAAGCATATAATATTGCTGAAAGAATCAGAAGTAATATTGAAGGAATTTCTTTATCAGTTCAAAACGAAAGTATTAAATTTACCATATCTTTGGGCATACATACAATGCAGGGTTGTTTGATGCATACAGCTGAGGAGATAATTAATATTGCAGATGAAAAGATGTACGAGGCTAAGGAATATGGTAAAAATCGTACAATTGGTAATTTATCGGAGATATAATACAAAATTAGTTATATATAAATAAAAATTAGTCTATAAATTTTAAAAGAGGAGGAGAATAAAATGGAAAATTTTAAAAAAGTAAAAAACATAAGTTTAATAATAGTAATAATTATGGTTTTACAGTTAGTTTTTCCTACAGGTTTTACAGGAGCTGAAACTATAAATATTGTACCAAAAGAATGTATACAAAAAATAACTGTTCTGACAAAGCAGCCGAATGGTAGCCTAAAAGATATCACAGAAATTAATAATTATCAACCACGAAATGGTGACACTGTGACATTAAAGTTTGATATTGTTTTGGAAGCAGGTCATGGTTATGGAGATGGCTATAAATTAACATATGAACTTCCACCGATTTTTGCAAATGCAACAGGCTCTGGTAACTTAGGAACAGTTGGTACTTATAAAATCGAAGGTGGGAAAGTTGTTGTTACATTTAACAGCTCAATCCGAGATGATTTGGATCAGGGTGTAGAAGTTAAAGACGCTTCTTTTTCTATTGGAGCTAATTATAGCGAGACTAATGAATTGTTGGAATATACTTTAAAGCTTCCAGGAAATGAAGACATCCAATTGCTCTTTAAACCGGTTGGTGGAAATGCGATTACAAAAGAAGGAAAACCTGAAAACAGTGGAAAAAGCAGCAATTTCATCAGTTGGGTAGTAGATATAAATACAGAGCTAAACACTCTTTCTAACGCAAGTTTTAAAGATGTATTAATACAACAAATCCCAGGTAAGCATACATATATACAAAATTCACTAAAAGTTTATGAGCTTAATGTAAATGCTAAAGGTGATATATCTCTAGGAAATCCGGCTACTGTAACTGCTATATACAATGCAGAAAATACAGAATTATCATTTAACCTTCCAGATGGAAAAAAAGCTTATAGAATTGAATATAATACTAAAATGTATGAAAATGATTCTGATGCAGGAAGTGCATCTTATAAAAACAAAGCAACACTTATAAACAATGGAGTACCCGAAAGTGCACCAGTCACTTCAGAAACAGTTACTTGGGGGCCTCCATTAGAAAAGTCTGTTAGTGGATATAATAGTTATGGTGCAAGTGCAAATTGGATTGTAAAATATAACTACAACCGTAAAACAATAAGTGAAGATAAAGCAATACTTATAGATAAGATTACAGGTAATCATAAAATAGACGATACAACAGGAGTAAAAGTCTATAATGAGAATAACGTTGAAATAAGTAGCGCATTGTACAATGTTACATTAGATACAGATCAAAAAGGTTATGCATTAGAATTTAATCAAGAAGTTAATGAACCATATCAAATTAAGTATACAACGATTAAAACAGATTACTTTATGTCAAATGGTGAAGTATCTAATAAAGTTACTAGAGAAAACGATAGTAAGGAAAGTGAAACAGGTTTTAGATACAGTAATCCAGCAATTGTAAAAAATGCTTTAGGCATAGACTATAAGAATAAAACAATAGAATGGGAAATAAAAGTAAATCAAGACAGTTATCCTATGAAAGATATTATTATTACCGATACATATGCCGGTGAGGGTATGAAATTTAAAGCAGATTCATTGGAAGTAATAGGTTTAACTGCTGAACAGTATACATTCACAGATAATGGAACATTGGGTTTCACGTTTCAGGTGACTACCGGTACGACAATCAGTACACCATTTACCATTAAATTCAAAACAGATTATAAAATTGATGATGTAGGTAACAATAATAGAACTTATAAAAACACTTCTGACATTGAGTGGTATGTAGGCGCTAAGAAATACAACTCATCATCCTCAGACGAAGCCAATATTAATAAGGAACAAAAAGAAAGTGGCTATAAAAAAGGTGTTTATGATTACGGTACAAAGGAATTTAAATGGACAGTAGTTATAAACTATAATAATAATACATTAGAAAAAGCTATATTTAAGGATACATTACCAGATGGACAAAAATTAAATTTTGATAGTATTGTTGTAAGACCAGTAACTTTAAAATCTGATGGAACAATTGATTTGCGTTTGGCTCCGATTTCACCAGCTATACAACATACAGACAAATTTTTTGAAATAGCTTTTGGTCAAATTACTGAACCATATGAAATCACTTATACATCTGTGGATGAAGATGGAATTTTTCCTATAACAGATGGAAATGTAAAAGTCAAAAACACTGCTGAATTATGGAATGATAATACAAAGAATGCTTCTTGGAGCGATGAAGTAACAGTTGCGTATACAAACGAAACTATTAAAAAAGAAGGCAAGGGCTTTAATCAAACTTCGCTAATTGATTGGAATTTCAAACTAAATTACAGTCAATCCCAATTGTCTGATGTAAAAATTGTAGATACTGTTGGAAAAGATTCTGATGGAAACCCAAACCAATTTATTTTAGAGGATTCTTTCAAGGTATATGAAGTAAAGTTAACAGGTGTGATGAAATCTGGAATTCCTTCAGAAACAAAGACACTAGTAACAGGGATATATGATGTAGTTGTTGATAATGTAAATGGAACATTTACACTCACATTTAATCAACCAGTTACTAAAGCCTACTATATTGAATATCAATCAATCTTTTTAGGTGCACCAAATGAAAGTGTTTCAAATACAGTAAAATTAGCTTACAATGGAATAACAAATGGAATCGAAGAAACATCATCTAAAGATTTCAATTATTGGTTTAGTGGATCTGGTTCTACAAAGAAAGTGCAATTGAAACTTATTAAGGAAGATAAAGATTCAGGAAAAAAATTAGAAGGGGCAAAATTTGCTCTCTATAATTATCAAAATAATATTAAGCTAACTGATGCTACAACAGACGAGAATGGAGAAATTCTTTTTCCATATAAGCTTGGAGAAGGCAGGTACAAATTAGTAGAAATTGAAGCACCAACAGGATATTTAAAAAATGCGGATATGGTAATTGATTTAAAGGTAAGTTCTTCAACAAATGGTATTCAAACAGAGACTATAGAAAACACAAAAATTCGTCAAGCAATAGAATTAACAAAAACTGATGTTGAAAATAATCCACTTGAAGGCGTTGAATTTGAACTACGTTTAAAAGATGGACAAGGAAACTACAATATTGTGCCATTGTATAAAAATCTTAAAACGAATGCTGATGGTAAAATATATGTGGGAGACCTTCTTATGCCTGGTGATTATCAGCTAATTGAAACAAAAGCAAAAGATGGTTATTGGTTAGATTCAAAACCAGTTGATTTTAAAATAACTAAAGATCAAACAGTAGCAACAAACAAGAAGATAACGAATACAAAACAAGGCAATCTAATCATTAATAAGATGGATTCAGGTGATAATAAACCATTACAAGGAGCTATATTCAAACTATATGCTTTTAATGATACCACATTTACGACACCGTTATATACATCACTAAAAACTGGCGTGGATGGTAAGACGGAATTTACTAATGTAAAATATGGTGACTATATACTTAAAGAAACAACAGCTCCTAGTGGATATGTAGTTAAACCATCAGATGATGGAAACAAAATAACGATTAACTCAGTTTCTCAAAATATCACTGTTAAAAACGAGCGAATCAATCAAGCTGTTAAGTTAACAAAGGTGGATGTTGATAATAACAATATAAAATTAGCGGGAGCAGTATTTACACTGCATCATTTTGATGGTACGCTTGTTGAAAAGGATAAAGAAGGAGTTGATTTACCAAAGTCATTTACAACTGATGAAAATGGTGAGATTGCGGTAAATAAGTTAACTCCGGGTAATTATTATTTTATTGAAAAAGAAGCACCAGATTATTATTTACAACCAGTTGATGTGAACAAAAAAACTATAGAATTTACAATTACACAAGGTCAGACTTCTTTCACTAATGTGGAGAAGACAAATAAACGTGGTAAAGGAAATATTATTATAAAAAAAGTTGATTCGACTGATAGTACTATTTTACTAGAAGGTGTAGAATTCATTCTTACCAACAGTGATGGAACAATAACAAAAACTTCTTCAACTGATACAAATGGTAAAATTGAATTTACTAATTTACCATATGATACTTACACATTAACTGAGAAGACAGCACATAAAGATTATGTACTTAGTGCTTTACCTGAAAAAGTAGTATTAAATGGAGAAATAGACGGTACATTAAAAGAAGTTACAGTAGAAAATACGAAGAAAGACCACTCTGTTAAGTTAATAAAATATAATGGTGACAAAACACTAAAGCTTAAAGGAGCAATATTTGAATTAAGAAGAGAAATAGCTGGTGTGTATGAAGTTGTTACAGGAATTGATGTTAAGAAGCTTACAACTGATGAAAACGGTGAAATAAATTTAACAGATTTACCAGTTGGAAAGTATCAGTTAATTGAAACAAGTGCTGCTGATGGATATAGATTAAACAGCGATCCAGTAGAGTTTGAAATTTTAGAAAATCAAACTGCTGTTACAATAGTTGAAAAGCTAAATAGTAGAAAGCCAACTGGTGGTGGCGGTGATAAACCAGAAATTCCAAAGGTACCTGAAGTTATTCCAGGTAATAAAGTTGCAAATATTTTAATCAACAAAGTAGATGAAAAATCTAATCCTTTAGAAGGAGCAGAATTTACTTTATATGATGAAAATGGAATAGCAATAAGAACTGCCGTATCTGACGAGAGTGGAAAAGTATTGTTTGATAATCTTTCATTAGGTAAGTATTCAATTCAGGAAACAAAAGCACCTGAAAATTATGAATTGTCTCAGGAAGTTAAAACTGTTAATATAACTGAATCTACAACATACAGTTATACATTTACTAATGTTTTATCAGAAACTAAAATTGATAATACAGAAAATACTGATAATACAACCAGTGGTGGTGGTAAAGATAAAAAAGATATACCTAAAGGAACTCTACCTAATACGGGTTCAATATTCAATACAACATTATTTTTTGTTATTGGTCTGATATTGATTATAACAGGTATAGTTTCAATTAAATTAAATAAAATTAGAAGTTAAAGTTTAGGAGGAGCATTTATGCTCCTTCTGTTTAAAAAGGATGATATATATGAAAAGATCAATATCATGGATTTTGATTGGTGTAGGTTTTATTGTTATATGTGTTGCAGCTTTTCAAAAAGTGACAACAACATATTATGAAAATAAAATTATAAATGAATATACCAAATATATAGATGATTTAAAAAATAAAAAAATATCAAATGCTGAGGAACTATCAATAATAGATGATTATAGCACAAAACCTGATGTTTTAGATGAGTCTGTTCAGGTTGAAGAGGAATCCTCCGAAATTCAATCAGATGTTGAGCAGAAAAACATTAAATTTTTTGAAGATCATGAAATTAGCGGTATCATAGAGATTCCAAATATTAAAGTAAGTGCTGCAATACTTGAAGGAACTGATGATAAAGCATTAAAATATTCAGTAGGCCATTATCCTGAAACAGCACAGCCTGGTGAAGTGGGTAATTGTGTTTTACTTGGACACAGGAATTATCTATATGGTCATTTTTTCAGAAGACTCGACGAACTTGAAAAAGGAGACGAGATTATTATAAAAAAAGATGAAAACATCTATACATACATTGTTAGTGAATCCTTTGTGGTAAGTCCTGAAGATGTTTGGGTGTTAGATCAAACATCAGATTCTATAATTACAATGATTACATGTACTCCTATTGGAACCTATACTGATAGATTGATTGTAAAAGGAGTTTTACTTGAGTAGAATTTTATGAGAGCACATCAAATAAAATTAATTGACAATAATTTTTATATTTGGTATTATGGACAATAATATATATCTATAAAAAACTGTGATAAGAAAGAGTAGCATTGTTGAAAGTCTCAGAGAAGAGTTGGTTGGTGAAAAACTTTGGCTGGATAGATGTGAATACATCTTTGAGTTATATTCTGAACTCGTTAAACTGAAAGTAGGAAATGTCGGGATAGCCCGTTATAGCTAAAAGTATTATATACTTATTGAGATTTTATCTGTGAGGATAAAATGAATTAAGGTGGTAACACGAGAAAATTCGTCCTTTCTATTTTTATTAGAAAGGATTTTTTTATTTTAATAATAGGAGGTTTATGATGTTATTTAAAGTTGACTCAAAAGTATTTGAAAAAGTTCCAAATTTATGTATTGGTGCAGTTATAGTAGAAGGGGTAGATAATAAAAACAGGTATGAAGCAATAGATGAACTTTTAAGTAGGCAAATTAGCGTAGAAAAAAGTGAATTGCTAAAGGAAAGCTCTGTTAAGAAAATGAAGTGTTTGGAGCTATATCATCATGCGATGAAAGAGATGAATATTAACTCTTCAAAGTTTTTATGTTCAATTGAGGCACTATTAACACGTCTAAATAAAAAAGGAGAACTTCCTTTTCTTAATGCAACTGTAAATCTAGGAAATTATATTTCTCTAAAATACAAATTGCCGGTTGGTGTACATGATATTAATCAACTTAAGGATGATTTATGTGTAAGATTTGCAACACAAAAAGATACGGAATTTTTAGAAAATAGTTTAGAAAATGATGAGTTATCAGTTGGAGAGCCAGTTTATGCAAGCAGTAATTCTATTAGAACATGCCGTTGGATTTGGCGTCAGATGGAAGCAGGAAGAGTTAGTGAAAATGCTACGAGATTACTATTTCCTATTGATGGATTTTCTGAAAATAAGGAACAGATATTAAAGGCATGTGAAGAATTAGCTATGCTGCTAGAAGATAATTTTTCTTGTACTGCACGAGTAGAATTGCTTGATGTGGAGCACAATGCAGTTAAACTTGATCAATTAAGTAAAAGAGAATTAATGATAGAAAATTCAATAAAGATTATGTTAAAAGGAGTAGCAGAGCATACAGCAATTTCTGAGATACGTTCAAAGCTTCAAAATGCTGATGAAGAAGAGCGACCTTTAATCATAAAATTAGGATTGGACCCTTCTGCTCAAGATATCCATTTGGGACATTCCGTTGTTCTTAGAAAAATTAGACAGTTACAGGATTTAGGACATAAGGCTGTGATTATTATTGGTGACTATACAGGTAGAATTGGGGATCCAACAGGTAAATCAAAAACTAGAAAGCAGCTAACGGAAGAAGAAGTACTAGCTAACGCTAAAACATATCAAGAACAAATTTTCAAAATTATAGATAAGAACAAAACAGAAGTTAGGTTTAACAGCGAATGGCTTGATAAAATGAACTTTGCAGATGTAATCACTCTTGCATCAAAATGTACAGTTGCCAGAATGTTGGAAAGAGATGATTTTAATAATAGATATACTAATCATTTACCATTATCGATTCATGAATTTTTTTACCCATTGATGCAGGCATACGATTCAGTTGCTATAAAAGCTGATATAGAATTAGGTGGAACTGACCAAACATTTAATATATTGATGGGCCGTAATATACAAAAAGACTATGGAATAAAACCTCAGCTTACGTTATTTATGCCTTTGCTTGAAGGTATTGATGGTATAGAAAAAATGAGTAAGAGCTTAGGTAATTATGTTGGTATTGATGAAGAACCACATGTTATTTATGAAAAAGTCATGAAGATATCGGATAATATGATTATAAAATATTATAATTTATGTACAGATATACATCCAGACGATATTGCTAAAATAGTTATGCGATTAGATAATAATGAAAATCCTAGAGATATTAAAATGGAATTAGCATTTGAAATTACCAAATTATATTGTGGAGAAGATGAAGCTAAAGAAGCCAAAAAAAGATTTATTGATGTATATCAGAAAAATTTAACACCAGATGATGTTGATGTTTTAATTTTGGAAGAAGGTAATGGTAACTTAGAGGAAAATATCATTGATGCTTTATTAGAGACTGGAAAATTTCAATCTAAAAGTGAAATACGACGTTTAATAAAGCAAGGTGGTGTAAAATGGAACGATGAAAAAGTTTCAACGCTAAATGATATAGAATTTAGAGAAGAAAATGTATTAAAGGTTGGTAAAAGGCATATGTTCAAAATTCAAATTTAATTTATGATAGATTTAAATTAGTAATAAATTTGGTTTATGCATTTGTAAATGGCAGAAAACGGGAATGAACAAACGGAAATTACCATTAAATGAATAGCATAAAATAGCCTGTATCAGATATTAAAAGTCTGTTACAGGCTGGTGTCTGGAGTTGCAGTTTCGTTTACTGTAAAATACATTAACCATAGGTCAAAAATATTATAAAATACAATCTAAAAAAGCATACTCTTTTTCTTGAAGAATTTCACCAAATTTAACGTCAATTTTATTTTTAAATATAGGGCCGTCAATTACTATGGTATGAAATTCTCCGGCCTCTCCACAGCTGTCAATTCCTCTGTTTTCTAACTCTTCTATATACTCAAGTGTTAATTCTTTACCTAAATCGTTAACTTCCATACCCATGGATAAATTAACAGTTACAATAATGCATTTAAAACCTGCCTTTACAAACTCTGTGACTGCTTCTCTATGATTCATCCCCCTTAATGGTAAAGCTAAACCAAGCTCGACTTTTTTCGTAACCATATCATGCCAACAATCCTTATCAGGCACATCTAAATCACCGGCAACCAAAACCTCCGCTCCCAGATTTTTAGTTTGTTCCAATAATTCAATAAATTTCTCTTCATAATCATCCCAGCTCGTAGCATTTGAAAACACTGGTAATCCGATAGAAGAGGCTTGTGCCTTTATAATATTTTCAGTAAGTCTATGTGACCTTGAATGAATACCTTCTTCCTCCATCATAACTATTAGGGCAACTGCTTCACCATCTGTCATAGCCTTATATAAAGCAAATGTACTGTCCTTGCCACCGCTAAATGAAGCAACGAATTTCTTACCAACAGCTCCATTCCTCCATAAAATACTCTTATTCATAATTCTATCCCTTCAAATAATTTTTATAATATTATACAGTCATTGAGAGTTGTTTACAAGGTTATAAATTTTATTAAATTCAAGTAAAAAAATTTTTTAAAAAAAGTATTGACAAACACTATTTAATTGTGTACAATCAAATTATAAAGATTGTGAACAATTAAATAGTGCAAAATATAAATTCAAATAAAAATAATATATGATTAAGAGAAAGGTTAGGTAATGAAAATGAAAAAAGTTTATGATTTTGAAGTTTTAGGAATAGACGGTAAAAAGGTATCATTAGAAGAATATAAAGGAAAAGTTATACTTATAGTTAATTCAGCAACTAAATGTGGATTTACACCTCAGTATGATGATTTAGAGAAATTATATGAGAAATTTAATGATAAAGGATTTGTTGTTTTAGATTTTCCATGTAATCAATTTAATGAGCAGGCACCAGGAAGTAATGAGGAAATTGTTAGCTTCTGTCAAATGAATTTTGGAGTATCATATCCAATGTTTTCAAAAATAGATGTAAACGGAGAAAATGAAGACCCATTATATACTTTCCTTAAGAAAGAACAGCCATTTGTTAGATTAAATCCTGAGCATCCTTCAACACCTAAATTAGAGAGTATAATAGGAGAAAAAGATCCTGATTTTAGAAATAATTCAAATATAAAATGGAACTTTACTAAGTTTTTAATTGATAGAGAAGGTAATGTTATAAGAAGATTTGAGCCAACTCATAATATGGCTGATGTAGAAGAAAAAATAAAAGAGCTATTATAAGTAATAAAAATATTAAAAAGGGTAAAAAATAGAGGTAAAATTAATTTGTGTACATTTTAAAAGGGGTGACAACACCATGGAGATAAATAATAAATACGACATCTTAAAGTTAGATAATCAACTGTGCTTTCCGCTATATGCCTGTGCAAAGGAAATAGTTAGACAGTATAAACCTATTTTGGATAAGTTTGATTTAACTTATACTCAATATATAACGATGATGGTTATGTGGGAAAGACAAGAACTAAATGTAAAGGAATTGGGAGAATATATTTATTTGGATTCTGGAACATTAACACCCGTGTTAAAAAAGCTTGAGTCAAAAGGATATATAAAAAGAAATCGCTCTAAGGATGATGAGAGAAATCTTTTGGTTGTATTAACTGAAAGAGGGGAGAATCTTAAGGAAGAAGCTTTAAGTATTCCAGCTCAAGTAGGACAATGTATTATTTTAGAAACAGAAGAGATTATTTTACTTCAAAAGTTATTATTTAAAATGTTGAATCAATTTAAATAAGAATTATAAATAAAATATAAATCAGCATAAGGAGGATATTCATAATGAAAGAAAGAGCAATAGAAATGTCTATGCAAGGTCCGCGCACACATTGGGTAGGCAATGGATTTAAAGTTAGTAACTATTTTCCATCTGGACAAAATTTACTTGAAAGATTCACACCCTTTATTTTATTAGATTATAATGCGCCTGCTGAGTTTGCACCAAGTGACACATCTAGAGGAGTAGGACCTCATCCACATAGAGGGTTTGAAACTGTTACATTTGCATTTGAAGGAGCAGTTGAGCATCACGACAATAAGGGTAATCACGGTATAATTTATCCAGGCGACGTGCAGTGGATGACAGCTGGTGCTGGTATAATGCATAAGGAGTATCATGAAAAATCATTCAGTGAAGCTGGAGGGATATTCCACATGATTCAGTTGTGGGTTAACCTTCCAAAGAAAGATAAAATGACAGAGCCTGCATATCAAGCTATAATGAACAAGGATATGGGTAAAGTAGTTTTAGGTGATGGAGAAGGAAATATTACAATAGTAGCCGGCGAATTTGAAGGAATTAAAGGTCCAGCAAAAACATTTACTCCAATGAATATTTATACAATTGATTTAAATAAAAATGGAAAAGTTACTTTAAATGAGCCAGGCGATTATAATATGGGTATTTTAATTTTAAATGGATCAATAAATGTAAATGGTGAATCACATGATGCAAAAGATTTCATTCTATTTAAAAATGAGGATGGAGCAGTAAATATAGAGGCAAACTCAGAAAGTGTTAAGATATTTGTTTTGAGCGGTGAGCCAATCAATGAGCCAATCGCCGCTGGTGGACCTTTTGTTATGAATACTAAGGAAGAGCTAAGACAGGCAAATGAAGATTTTAACAACGGCAAATTTGGTAAAGAAGAGTTTTAAATGCAAAAACCTTTAGTTTAACACTAAAGGTTTTTTATATTTAATTAATCTTCACAAATACAAGATGTGTAGTACCAGCGACCGTCTTTAGTGTAAAACGTCTATTTTCACACTTAACACCCTTTAAATTAGTATTGAACTAGAAGAAGTTCTACTATATAGTATGAATATGTAATATTTGTTTACTATTTTAAAAGATGTAAAACAAACCTTTTGACACAAAATGCAATATCGTAATAAGATTTAGAAAATATATAATCTAACAACATTACATTAATACACCAGACTTTTATTATGTATTATCATTAAAAATTAGAGGTGAATAATATTATGAATACTTATACTACATCAGAGATAGCTAAAATTATTGGGATTCATCCTAATACAGTTAGACTATATGAGGAATGCGGACTTATTCCAAAGCCAAAGCGTAGAAAAAATGGTTATCGAGAGTTTACAGATTTTCATATTGAACAATTTAAAATAGCGAGAACAGCATTAAAGGAAGAGGTTCTACAAAACGGATTACGAAAAAAAGCTATTAATATAATTAAGATTTCAGCTAATGGTGATTTTGATGATGCAATTTATTTAGCAAAAGACTACTTAAAACAAATAAAAAAAGAACAGGTAAATGCTGAAGAGGCTATTGAAATTGTGCGTGATATGCTGTCTGGTAATGAAAGTAATTACATTGTAGACAGCTTATGCCTTAGGAGAAAAGAAGCTGCTGATTACTTACAAATTACAATAGACACTTTACGAAATTGGGAAATGAATGGACTATTAAATATTAAACGTAAACAAAATGGATATAGGATTTATACCGAAGAAGATATTATGCGTCTTAAGGTAATTCGTTCCTTGCGTTGTGCGAATTATTCTCTCTCATCTATATTAAGAATGTTAGAAGCATTATCTATCAACCCAAATGTAAATATTAGAAAAATTATTGATACGCCTAGAGAAGACGATGATATAGTTTCAGTTTGTGATAAATTACTTACATCATTGAAAAATGCTGAGTTAAATGCTCAAGAATTAATTACTCAACTTAAAAAAATGAAAAAACAATTTAATTTATACCCTCCACTTTAACACCAGACTTTATTCTGGTGTTATTCTTTATAAGAATGAAAAAAAGGAGGAGTAAAGTATGGAAACAACCATCAAGATAGAAAATCTATGCAAATCATATTCTGGTATTCAAGCTGTAAAAAATGTAAATATTTCTGTTAAAAAGGGAGAAGTCTTTGGGCTTCTTGGGGCTAATGGAGCAGGAAAAAGCACAATCATTGAATGTACACTTGGCACTAGATTACATGATAATGGAACTGTATCAATTTTAGGTATGAGTCCAGATAAAAATCGAAAAAAATTATTTGAACATGTGGGCGTTCAATTTCAAGAGGCTAATTATCAAGATAAAATTACAGTTTCTGAGTTGTGTGAGGTTACACAAGCTCTTTACAAAGAACCAGCTGATTACAAAACCTTACTAGAGAAATTTGAATTGTTAGATAAGCTAAAAAGTGCGGTAAATGAATTATCTGGAGGTCAAAGACAAAAGCTTTTCATAGTTCTTGCATTGATTTCCAATCCTAAAGTAATATTTTTGGACGAATTAACAACTGGGCTTGATGCAAGAGCAAGAAGAGATGTATGGAAATACCTTTCTGATTTGAAAGCTGGAGGAATGACTATCTTTTTAACATCTCATTTTATGGATGAGGTTGAAGTTTTATGTGACAAAATAGGTATACTTAAAAAAGGAGAGATGATTTTTTATGGAACTGTAAAGGAAGCAATTGCAACTAGTGCTTTTGAAAATTTAGAGGATGCTTATTTATGGTATACAAATGAGGAGGTTGCGAAGTAATGAAAACATTAAAAACAATGCTCAAGACTGAGATGAAATTGTCGTTAAGAGGTATGGATATGCTTATATTTGCAATATGTATGCCTATTGTTATGGTAGTCATTCTTGGAATTATATATGGTAACAAACCTGCCTTTAACGGAGCTCAATACACATTTTTAGAGCAATCCTTTGGAGCTATTGCCACAATTGCAATATGTGCTGGGGGAGTTATGGGACTACCATTGGTTGTATCAGATTATCGTCATAAAAAAATATTAAAACGATATAAGGTAACACCAATAAGCCCAACATTAATTCTGTTTGTACAGGTTATTATTTATTTTATATATTCTATAGCATCACTTGCTCTTGTCTATGTTACAGCTAAGGTTTTTTTCAAATATCAGTTTTATGGTTCTTGGCTTAAATTCTTAGGATCTTACTTTTTAGTTATGCTTTCAATGTTTAGTATTGGAATGATGGTTGGAGGAATTGCTTCAAACACTAAAACAGCAGGAATTATTGCTAGTTTATTGTATTTTCCAATGCTTATTTTTTCTGGAGCAACTTTGCCTTATGAGGTTATGCCAGTGGCTCTTCAAAGAGTGTCCGATTTTATGCCTCTAACACAAGGTATAAAATTAGTAAAAGCAACATCTTTGGCACTACCATTAGAGCAAGTTTTAATTCCAGTCGCTATAATGATTATAATTTCAGTTATATGTATTGGAATTTCTTTAAAGTTTTTTAAATGGGAATAGGGTTAAATAGATATATAAAAGCGATGTTTATACTCAAACATCGCTTTAAATTTATAATATTATTTAAATCTTAATAAACTAGCACAAGTAATAATATACAGTTGTAAATGTAGGATTACTGTAAATTTTTCTTCCTTGAAAAGTGATATAAGAAGTATTTTTTATAGTGTAATTTGAGTAACAGCATGAACATTTACAGTAGCACTTACAGTAGCACTTACAGCAGCACTTACAGCAGTTACAACAGCAGTTACAACAACAGTTACAACAACAGTCACAACAACAATTACAACAACAGTCACAACAACAGTCACAACAACAATTACAACAACAGTCACAACAGTTGTATTTTATTACTTTTCGACAGTTAAATGTTTCCTCCGACAACTTCAACTTGAAATTGGATAGTTGCTACTGCAAGTCCAAGAATAGTTGGGATTGTATAAGTTAAAGTGTTTCCAGTTAGAGTTGGTGTTGCAGGAGTGGTATTTACTGTAAAAGAGTTTGCTACATAGGTAGCTCCTGCTGGTATTACATCTGTAAAAGGTAGATTTGTTATTGTACCAAGGCCTACACTGGTAATGGTAATAGTGTAAGTCAAGATATCTCCAATACTAGCAGTTAATTTGTCTACTGCTTTTTCAATAGTAGGTGCGAGTGATAGTATGGTTTCTACAGGATTACTATTGACAGTATCCCCTTCAAAAAGTATACTCGCTATATTATCTAATTTGTTTATAACAGCCATTTTTATTCCTCCGTAAAATTAATTTAGGCATATGTGCCTAATAATATGATATGCATCAAAATAGAAAAGGTTCACTTGTCCTAGAATTAAAGATTTAACTGACAAAAATATGCATTGAAAAATATTATAAACCATGTTAAAATATGGAACTAAATAAAAAATATAACGTCATAGTATATATAGTTTATTATATTAAGAAAAGGGAGAATTCTATGAGCGATAAATTTAAATTTATCAAAAGAGTGTTTAGTATTACAATTGTCTGCTTATTAGTATCAGTAATTTTTTACCACGGATCAAATATTAATATTCACGCTGCAGAATATGAAAAGGATAATTTAAGTACTAATAGTAAAATTAATATGCCAATTAAATTTAAAAGTTTTAACGAATATGTAACATATCTGAAGAAATTAAATTTATATAATACAAATGATAGCGAAACGAATGTTGATAAATCAAATAATATACCTACAATGGATAATACGGCCAATGATACAGCTTCAAACAACTCTAATGCGGAGAACCCTGATTATGGTACTACCAACATTCAGGTTGCAGGAGTTGATGAAGCAGATATTATAAAAAATGATGGAAAGCATATTTATATTCTAAACAGAAGTAATAATACAGTTAAAATTATTAATCCAAAGCCAGCTGAAAAAATGAGTATAGTTGGAGAAATAAATCTACAAGCTTCCAATGACAATAATTATAAATATTATAATGATATGTATTTATATGGTGATAAGCTCATAATAATTTATAACTACAATGTATACCAAAAAAATGGTGATATAATTCCGCTTAGTATAGAAAATAGCAAAATTGCACCTGATTATTATAGATATAACAAAAGTTTTGTTTGTGCTGATATATATGATGTTTCAAATAAATCTAAACCAAAACTTGAAAGAAGCATAATGAATGAGGGAAATCTTACTAGCAGTAGAATGGTTGGAAGTGTTCTTTATCTAGTAGCCAATAAATTTATAAATTTTTATACTTATGATGGATTAGATCCTTATACTAAAGAAAATTTATTAGTATCTTACTCTGATAGCATAATCAGCAAAGACATTAAATATGCGCCTGTAGATAGTATGTACTGTGTAATAGATAAAAACAATCCATATTATATGCAAAATCTTAGCATAGTATCAGCAGTTGATATTACTAAAAATAGTGAATTAAGCATCAGCAGCTTTACTGGAACTGGATATAATTTGTACATGTCTTTAAATAATATTTATCTTTTTGGTCAATCATGGGATAACAATGGATCCTATACAGACATATATAAGTATAAAGTAGAAGGAACCTCTGTAAACTTTGCTTCATCTAATAAAGCAAGTGGATACATGTTAAATCAATTTTCAGCAGATGAATTTGACGGTAATTTAAGAATTGCAACTACAGATTGGAATTCAGGAAACAATGTATTTGTATTTGAAAAGGACATGAAACAAATTGGGCAAATAACAGGACTTGCTAAAGGTGAGCAAATTAAATCATGTAGATTTATAGGCAATAAAGGATATGTTGTAACATATAGAACTATGGACCCATTATTTGTACTTGATTTATCAAATGCTAGCAAACCAGTAGTTACTGGAGAACTTAAGATTCCTGGATTTTCATCATATTTGCATCCAGTGTCAGAAAACTTGATTGTTGGAATTGGAGAAAGCACAACACCACTTTTCTGGCGTGATGAGAACGGAAAAGAAATTGAGTCTGGGGTTAAGCAAATGGGTGTAAAGATTTCATTGTTTGATGTGTCAAATCCGTCTAAACCGACTGAAGTTAAATCAATAACAGTTGGAGGACCAGGAAGCTATACAGATGTAGGATATGATCATAAATCCATAAGCTTTATAAAAGAAAAGAATTTGATAGCTATAAGAGGAGTATTTACGAAAAAACCAGTAAATGGAATAGAGTCTTTTGAGTATAAACCTCAGGCTTTACTAATTTCTTATAAACCCGACTCATTGAAAATAGATAAGATATTTGACGGATATTCTTCTTATGAAACAGGTAATAGAATAACATACATTGGAGATACTCTTTATCATTTTACCGGAACAGAGCTAAATGCATATAACTTTAATAACTACACAAAATTAGGCACAATTCAATACAATTAGTAAATAAATTAAAAAAATAACACTTAACCTTCCTTCAAAAACCAATAATCCTTTTAAATTAATAAAGGATTATTGGTTTTTTAAAAACAGAAACACCTTTATATCCAAAGTTAATTAAACCTTCGATTGCTTGACAAACCTATTTACATATTATAAAATGAAAATTAATTATATTAAAGAAAGGGGTATATAAATGAATAAGAGAAGTTCTTTTAAGCAATTAATATCTATACTTACGTGCATTTGTTTTGTTTTCATATCCCTATTTTTAATAACTTATATTGTCAAAGAAGCTAATCATGAATGTTCAAAAGGAAAATGTCATATTTGTGATTGCATTCTTAAAGCAGAGAAAATGCTAAAACACTTATCGAGCAATATATTTAATAGCTATATTGCAATTATTGTTGTTTTATCATGCCTGTCGTGTCTTATAGCTGCTAGTCTAAATATTAAAATATCTACACCAATTACCCTTAAGGTTAAAATGATTAATTAAATATAACTTCCAATAGGATTACTTTGAAGATTTGTATTGAAAAAGTATATTCTTTTATTTTTATGCAAAAAAATAAAATTTGGAGGTTTTTTATGAAAAATTTAATAAAAATTTATAGTATTGTTGCATTATGTGCTTTTTTATTATTAGGATGCAATACTATTAATAGTGCAAAAAAAGATAATAAGCTAAGCGTTGTTACAACCATATTTCCTCAATATGACTTTGTTAGAGAGATTGCAGGAGATAATGTAAATCTATCAATGTTATTAAAGCCTGGTTCTGAAAGTCATTCCTATGAGCCCACACCAAAAGATATAATTACTATTCAAAATTGTGATGTTTTTATATATGTTGGTGGAGAATCTGAAAAATGGGCAGAGGATATTTTAGATTCAATTGATACAAAAAATATTAAAATTATTTCCCTTATGGAGTGTGTTGACATAGTAGAGGAAGAAATAGTAGATGGAATGGAGCATGAACATGAAGACGACGTACATCATGAGGATGAGCATAGCCATGATGAAGAAATTGAGTATGATGAGCATGTTTGGACTTCACCTAAAAATGCAATAAAAATTGTTAATCAAATTAGTGAGGTATTAAGTAGCTTAGATGAAAAAAACAAGGATAAATATAATAAAAATACAAAGGAATACATAACTAAGCTTGAAGAATTAGATAGTTTATTTAAGAGTATTATTAATGATTCTTCAAGAAAAACATTAGTATTTGGGGATAGATTTCCATTTAGATATTTTGCGGATGCATATGGACTTGATTATTACGCAGCTTTTCCAGGGTGTTCCACTGAAACTGAAGCTAGTGCAGCTACCGTTTCTTTTTTAATAAACAAGGTTAAGGATGACAATATTCCTGTGGTTTTTTATATAGAACTATCAAATGAAAAAATGGCAGATACAATTTGTGAAGCAACAGGAGCAAAAAAACTTCTATTACATTCTTGTCATAACATAACTAAGAAAGATTTTGACAATGGGATTAGTTATTTAGATTTAATGGAAGTCAATGCTAATAATCTAGTGGAGGCATTAAAATAATATGAGTTTATTTATTTGTAAAGATCTTTCCTTTTCATATGAGGGAAGGGCTGTTGTTAGTAATTTATGCTTTAAAGTAGAAAAAGGGGATTATCTATGTATTGTTGGTGAAAATGGCTCAGGGAAAAGCACATTGATAAAAGGACTTTTACGGCTAAAGACTCCTAGCAAAGGAGATATACAAGTCGGCGAAGACTTAAAGTTTAATGAGATAGGTTACTTACCACAACAGACAATTATTCAAAAAGATTTTCCTGCTAGCGTCTATGAGGTTGTTTTGTCAGGATGCTTAAATAGTCTTGGACTTAGGCCCTTTTATGGTAAGACAGAAAAAAGGATTGCAAATGAAAATATAGATAGATTAAGACTAAATGATATAAAAAGTAAATGCTATAGAGATTTATCAGGTGGACAGCAGCAAAGAGTTTTATTAGCCAGAGCTTTATGCGCAACTAAAAAGCTACTTTTACTGGATGAACCTGTTGCAGGACTAGATCCAATAGTAACAAAAGAACTATATGGATTTATAAAACAAATTAATACGGAAATGAAAATTACAATAATTATGGTTTCTCATGATATTCAAAGTACGGTTCAGTATGCAAGTCACATTTTGCATTTGAAAAATGAGCAATTATTCTATGGTGAAACAGAAGATTATTTAAAAAGCAGTGTTGGAAGTATTTTTTGCGGAGGTGAAAAAAATGTTTAATACCTTGATAGAAATATTTTCATATCCTTTTTTAGTAAGGGCAGTTATAGTTGGTACACTTGTTGCGCTTTGCTCTTCGCTTTTAGGAGTTAGCTTAGTTTTAAAAAGGTACTCTATGATAGGCGATGGTTTATCTCACGTAGGATTTGGAGCTTTGGCAGTAGCAACAGCTATGAATGTTGCTCCACTTGGTGTTGCTATACCTGTTGTAGTAATTGCTGCATTTTTTCTTCTTAGGATAAGCGAAAAGAGTAAAATTAAGGGCGATGCGGCTATAGCGCTTATTTCTACCAGTGCGCTTGCAATAGGTGTAATTATAATATCTATGACAACTGGCATGAATACAGATGTTTGTAATTATATGTTTGGAAGTATTTTGGCTATGAGTAAGCTGGATGTTAAGATTAGTATAATGCTTTCTGGCGTTGTATTGATTTTATTTATTGTACTATATAATAGAATATTTGCTATAACCTTTGATGAAAATTTTGCTTTGGCAACTGGAACAAATTCAAAATTATATAACATGATTATTGCTTTTCTAACGGCGATTACCATTGTGTTAGGAATGAGAATGATGGGTGCATTGTTAATTTCAAGCTTAATAATTTTTCCTGCACTAACATCTATGAGAGTTTGCAAGAGATTTAAGGTTGTTGTAATTAGTTCTGCAATATTGTCTGTTGCATGCTTCTTTATAGGGATTGTTATTTCTTATTTATATGCAACACCAACAGGTGCAAGTGTTGTAGCTGTTAATATTGTCATGTTTTTAGTATATTCATTGATAGGATTTTTAAAAGGGGGATTACAAAAATGAAAAAAATTTTGGGTTTGATTCTATTAGTATTGGTAATGGTTTTAGGATATATTGTATATAATGCAAGCGTAGATAAAGAAAAAACATCATATATAATAGATTTTGAAAATTCTAAAGATGGCAATAACAAAGATATGGAAGACAGCAAACAAACAAATACTGATAACTCCGAGAAAACAGACACAAATGAAAACTTAAATACATCAGATAAAATAATTGACAATAAAAATATAATAGAAATCAGAGAAAAAATGTTTATAGCTCAAATTGAGGATATATACTATAATATTGAAGATTTTAAAGATGAATATATTAAAATAGAGGGGATGTATAGTGTCGTTGAGCCAGAGGAAGGTGATATTGGAAAGGTACATTTTGTGTATAGAAATGCTCCAGGTTGCTGTGGAAATGATGGTTGGGCAGGTTTTATGTTAAATTATGACGGAGAATACCCTAATACAAATGATTGGATTCAAGTAGTTGGAACACCAGAAATCGTAAAAAATGGAGTTTATGAGGATTTGTATCTTAATGTTATCTCCATAGAGGTCATGGAGGAACGAGGAGCAGAATTTGTTAATCAATAAGAAAAGTTTATTGATGTAGAATTTTAAGCCCAATATTACTTAATTTATCTTTAAGTAGTATTGGGCTTTATATAAATAACATCAGATATTTAATTAAAAATATATTCTTGTCTCCAGTGCTCTGTCATATTCCGACCAGCTGTTAACTTCAAAAATTTCCTTTAGTTGATATAATTTATTCATTCGAGCATCAACTGAATCTGCAAAATTAACAATTATTGATTCCTCCATATTTGCATTTTTAGGTGAACCGTATTCAATTTTACCATGATGCTGTACGATACATCCTTTAACACGATTTATAAAATCTTCGCTGTAAAAATTAGGTTTTGACCTAACTGCTTCATCTATCATTTGAACTCCTATAGTAATATGCCCTTCAAGCTCTCCTCTAATAGAATATTTAAATGGTCCGTTAAAGTTAAATTCTAATATTTTTCCTATATCATGAAGCTTTGCAGATAAAACTGCTATTTCACTATGCCTGCAATCATATCTGTCACATAGTATAGTGGTCAAATACATAACATTTAATGTATGCTCAGCAAGTCCTCCAATATAGTTGTGATGCATAGAAACTCCGCCAATGCATTGCTTGAATTTTTTAAGAAATTCTTCATCTTTAAAAAAGTAGTCGTTAAGCTCTTTAGCCTCTCTTGATAATATATATGAGCTTGACATATCTTCAATTTCTTTCATAACCTCATTTATATCTCTTTGAAGTGTAGGAAGATAATCACTTAACTCATATTCATCTAATACCTCAAAGCTGTTAATCTCAAGATTAGTATCCATATTAGCATTAACCTCTACTACATATCCAACCTCTAGCTTTACTTTAGGATTTGCAAAAGTTGCCTTTATACTTCCAGTTTTGTCAGATAGCAAGCATACAAGCTTTGTATTATCTTTAAATATTATTTTCATTATCATGAATGAAGTTTTAATATTGCTTAAATTCTTCATACTTTCTAGAAAATTTGTTTTTCTGCTCATATTATAATTTATTTGTCCTCACGAATAAGATATGAATTATTATCTTGATCATAAAAAGTAAACATACTTCCATATGGGAAAGTCATAAGCTCAGTAACTCTTACATTTTTGCTTTTCAAATCCCTATATGTGCTATTTATATCCTTGGTAGAAAGAAAAATACTTGGATGTGCAGTATTAGTCTCTGGATTTTGCTTTTTCATCAATTCCTTTTCATATAATACAAAGCTAGTGTCTGAATTTTCATTTGGTGAAACCTCGAGCCATACCAAGTTTTGTCCCATTGGTTGTTCTAAAGTAACAACAAAATTAAGCTTATTTAACCAAAACTCCTTAGCAGATTCTTGATTTTCAACATATAATGTTACTTTTGAAATTTTTTGTATCATTTAAGTCCTCCGTTTATTTAGTAATTGATAATAGGTTGCACTTTATTGGTTATATTATTCTTAAGTTTATATTATTTTATACCTTCAAAATCAAGTATTAGTAACAGTTATTTTATTTGAAAAATTTAAAAATAAATAGTATAATATGTAAAATTATTGTGTTAATTTAGGAGGAAAAGTATGAATGTTAGAGAAAATCATGAGGTGTTTAAAAAATGAATGAAATAGATAATTACATTTTACAATATTCTGATGAGTTGCAGGTTAAGCTTAAAGAAATACGAGAAATTATAAAGTCGGCAGCACCGCAGGCTACTGAGAAAATTAGCTGGCAAATGCCCACATTTTATCTTAATGGAAATTTGGTGCATTTTGCATTGCACAAAGCACATATAGGCTTTTATCCTGGTGCTAGTGGAGTTGAGAATTTTGAAAGTGAGCTTGGAGAATATAAGCACTCTAAAGGAGCTATTCAATTCCCTCTTAGCAAGCCATTGCCTAAAGAATTAATAACAAGAATAGTAGAGTTTAGGGTAAAAGAAAATACAAAACAATAAATATAATACTGGAGAAAATTAATGAAAATGTTACAAAAATGCCCTTATGCTAAGCTATGTGGAGGATGTACATATCAGGGCATAGAATATAGTGAACAATTAAAGGAAAAACAGTCTTATGTAAATAAATTATTAAGCCAGTTTGGTAAGGTTGAAGATATAATTCCAGCTGAAAATCCATACTATTACAGAAACAAGGTACATGCAACCTTTGGATATTCTAAAGGAAATGTTTTAGCAGGTACATATCAAGCTAATACTCACAAGCTTGTACCTATAGACAGCTGTCAAATTGAAAATCAAACAGCCGATGCAATAGTGCAAGATATTAAGGGATTAATAAAATCTTTTAAGCTACAAATTTATGATGAGGATTCTGGAAGAGGATTTTTTAGGCATGTATTAGTTCGTACAGGACATAGCACAGGGCAGGTTCTTGTAACTTTAGTAGTTGGAGATATAATATTTCCTTCAAAAAACAATTTTACAAAAGCTCTAATGAAATTACATCCTGAAATCACAACTATTGTTATGAATGTAAACAATAAAAGAACCAGTATGATTTTAGGTGAAAGAGAAATAGTCCTTTATGGAAAGGGATATATAGAGGATGTTCTATGTGGTAAAAAATTCAGAATATCACCGAAATCATTTTATCAGGTTAATCCAATACAAACAGAAATAATGTACAATAAAGCAATAGAGTATGCAAATCTTACAGGTAAGGAACGAGTAATAGATGCCTACTGCGGTATTGGTACTATAGGCATAATTGCCAGCGATAGAGCAAAAGAAGTTATAGGGGTAGAGCTTAATAAGGATGCTTTCAAGGATGCAATCGGAAATGCAAAAGGCAATAAAATAAACAACATTAGATTCTTTAATGATGATGCAGGAGAATTTATGGTTAAACTTGCAGTAAATAAAGAAAGTGTTGATGTAGTTTTTATGGATCCCCCAAGAGCAGGCAGTGATGAAGCATTTTTAAAATCACTTGTTACCCTGGCACCAAACAAAGTAGTCTATATTAGCTGTAATCCAGATACTTTAGCTAGAGATTTAGACTATTTGACTAAGAAAGGATATAAAGCAGAAATTATTCAGCCGATAGAAATGTTCCCGTTTACAGAGCATACAGAATGTGTGGTGAAGATTGAGAGGCTGTAAAGCCTATAAATAAAGGATTATAAGATGTTAAGCGCTTCAATGATGAGGGCGACCCTTGAGTGTACAAAAAAGATGCAGGTAGATATTAAAAGGAATATAAAGCCTTTTGCACTGTATCACGCAGAATATAGATGCTTTTTTATACTATGGTTATTATTGAGCCAACAGGTTGTGGGTCCATATAGTTAATAAAATAATAGTAATAGTAGAGGCTATACTATTCTTATTGCAATAAGTACTGAGAAATCATTTTCGGTATGATTGATTTCTATTATTCCATTATATTTCTTCACAATATCCTTAACATTTTCAATACCATACCCGTGCATTTTCTTATCATGCTTATCCGTTAGGTATATGCCTGTGGAAACAGTGATATTTGCGCCTATATTATTGATTATACTGTAACTGAAATAGCCTTTATCACAGCGGGCTTTTACTGTGATTTTCCTTAATGATGGATCATTTATTTTTTGTGATGCTTCAATAGCATTATCAAGGGTATTGGCAAATATTGAGCATAAGTCAATATCGTCAATAGGAATTATTTTATTAATGTCAATATTAATAAAGCAGTCTATTTCATTTTGGATTGCGAGATTATATTTAGTATTGATTACAGCATTGACTATACTGTTTTTGCAGAATTCTCTATTGCTCACTTGTAACTTATCTGAAAGAGAATTGAAGTAATTTGTGGCTTCCTGTAGGTTTTCATCCTTTATAAATGAATTGATAATGCTTAAGTGATTATTCATATCATGACGCATTTTTCTTATTTCAAGCTGGTTCTCTTCAAGCTCTTTATAATAGCTGTATTCTAGCTTAAGATTATAATTTTCCATACCTACTTTTATACTTTTAACGATAAATTCAATTAATAGAATCATTCCGAGGCTGGTAATGATACAGCCAAAGGCTGTGAAGTATACTTGATATTGTTTGCCATAAGGTGTGTATATGATAGCTGAAAAGATTGAAATTAGCGGCGCAAGACAGATGATGTCAATTAAGAGCCATGATTTGTTGTCAATAAAGATATATGGCTTTTGAATCCGGTTTTTAAATACCTTATAAATAACAAACCATGCAATACACGCAGTACCTTTTATAATAGTTACAATAATAAATTCGACAAAAGAACTTTGATTTAAAGCAAAATAAAGCTGTGCAGCTATTTCACGTGTTATAAAATTCAAAGCTACAACAGTTGGATAAAGTACCATAACTATGCTGATTTTTTTAATTGGATGTCCTTCGAAGCAGAAAAGCATAACGCACACAAAGCCGATCATGGTAAAACTTATATTAACAATATCAGCATTATAGATTATAACATTGCATATACAAAACATTCCAATGAGCGTAATAGCTTTTATTAATTTATTTTCTTTTACGGGAACAAAACAGCTTATCAGGAGAAAAAAATAAAAGCTGGAAACTCCGCCAGTGATAATACGTAAAATATAACTAATAGCCATATGCCCTCCTTAACCAAGCATTGTTCTGGCAAACCTAATAATAAGGTTTTGTTTATAAACCCTGCTCACAGGCAGGGTTTCTCCGTTTACTATTACTTCATTTCCTTCAACGGCAGATGCAAAATTTATATTGATAATATAACGCTGATGTATCCTTATAAAAAATGAAGGAAGTTTTTTATACAGTTCATCGAGTTTATTATAAAATTCAATATTATCTGTAGTAGTGACTGCACATACCTTTCTTTTATCGCTTGAGAAATATATAGTACTTGTTAAATTAAGTTTATGAGTTCCGCTTTTTTGTTCAATGGCATAAAAAATATCCTGCCGCTGATTAAGGTCAGCCAAAGCTTGATTTAGTACATCTGCTATCTTTTCAGGTTTATAGGGCTTTAATATATAGTTCAGGGCTTGTACTTCATAACCTTGAAAAACAAAATCAGAATAAGCGGTTATAAAAATAATTATACTTTTTTTATGCTCATTCCTTATTTTTCTAGCTGTCTCTACACCATTTAAGCCATTCATTTCTATATCTAAAAATATAATATCTAAATACTCTTGTTGTAATGAATTTAAAAGCAGTTCACCGCTGTTGAATTCATTTATTTTATATTTATGCCCTTTTAATTCAAAATATCGGCTTACTATATGTTTGAGTGTATTTACCTGCGATTTTTCATCGTCACAAATAGCAATGTTTATAATAGCAACCACCCCCTGTGCTTATTCAAATATTAACATATTGAAAGCATGAATTCCATGCTTTTTTATCAATTGCACCAAATGTTACAAAATCAATGTCAGGCTTTACATGATCTTCAATTTATCACATCCTGATTTGGTTATAGAATTAAAGCATATCATTACAGGAGGTAGGAATTAATGTTAAAAGTTAACAATTTAAGTAAAAGCTATAAGACAGGTAAGCTTAATTATGAGGTATTAATGGATATCTCCTTTGAAGTCGATAAAGGTGAGTTTGTAGCTGTCATGGGACCATCTGGAAGTGGAAAAACTACACTTCTTAATAGTATCTCTTGTTTTATTCCATTTGATAATGGCGAGATTTTACTTGGTGATCAGGAAATTACGGGGTTGAATGAGGAACAGCTTGCAGATGTAAGAAACAGGAAACTTGGTTTTGTTTTTCAGGATTTTATGTTGCTTGACGGGCTGACTGTTTTTGAAAACATTTGCATGCCGCAAATCATAGCAGAAAAAGAAGTTAAAAAAATGGAAGTTCTTGCGAATAAGCTGTGTGAAATTTTCGGGATTTCTCATATAAAAAATAAGTATCCAACTGAAATATCTGGTGGGGAAAAGCAGCGTACCGCAGTTGCCAGGGCCTTGATCAACCAGCCGCATGTCATACTTGCAGATGAGCCTACCGGCAATCTGGACAGTAAATCCTGCAGAGCTGTTGTTGATGCTTTTTTGCAAGCAAAGGATGAAATGGGAGCAACAATATTCATGGTTACACATGACAGCTATGTTGCATCCTTTTGCGATAGGGTTATTGTCTTAAAAGACGGTAAAATACATACTCAATTGAGACGCAGCTGTAAGCAGACAGAATTTATGGATATACTTCTTGAAACGTTTAAGCAGCTTGGATCTTTAAAAAATGACAATGAATAGATTACAAAGGTGGTGATAATTGTGAATTTTAATTATATAGTTAAAAAATTGATTAAGAAAAATATGAAGGAGTACATATTAACCATATTCGGGATTTCTTTTGCTGTTTTTGTAATAGCAGTTTTAGGAATTGTTATCTTCAGCCCTTCAGTGTCAAATGTATTTTACCCCGGCGGTACTTCACAACAGCTTTCTTACGGAATGTATGGGTTTACTATGCTGGCATGCATAGTTTTCATTATTTTTATTCAAGGGCTGTTTATGAGGTATAAATCAAAAGAAATCGGAGTATTTATGTCTCTTGGCATAAAGAAAAAAGATATATCTCGATTAATAAAAAAAGAACTGCTTTATATCGTACCATTGGGAGCGATACTTGGCATAGTTCTATCCATACCGTGTTCAATAATACTTTGGAACTCTTTAGCGTTCTTTTTCGACAGTCAAGAAACCAGATTTATTGTCGGATGGTCTGGAATTATTTTTGCCGTGTTGTTTTCTATCCTATCTTATTTAGTAATAAAAATAATTACGAATATTTACTTAAAAAAAGTAAATCTAATAAAATTGCTAAAATCAACTTCAGAAATTGAGTCTGTAGCTTTTGGAAAAAAAATATTCGGAATTATAGGACTTATTTGTATTCCGATAGGATTGATCTCAATAGTAATCGGCACGAGTACATTTAATCCCATCTTAAGGCATTTTTTCGCTATAGGTTTAATTCTTGAAATAATTGGTATATATTTTTTTTCTACTCAGGTTTCTACTTTTGGCTCAATAGTTCAAGCGCTAAGTAAGAAAAGATACTTTAAAAACATAGTATTATTCAATCTGTTAAAGCTAAAAGGAAAACAGTTTGCATTATCGTTATTTATAGGGACAATTCTAACAGCCATCGGCTTTTATTCTTTGTTCTTTCAGTTAGGCCCGACAATTGAAAGTTTTGAAATATTAAAAAATGCAAAATATGACTTTGGATATTTACAAACTTCAGACAGCAAGGAAATGGGTGAAAATGATATTAAAAAATTGGCTTCCAGATACGACCTGAATATTTTACAGTATAAGGAGCTTAATGGCCTTATATTAGTACCATATAAACTATTGCCGGATCTTTCTCCGGAATGGTTTTGGAGCGAAGATACACCATTTGTAAGTGAAAGCTCGTTTAATAGATTTTTTAATGAGAATTTGAAAGTATCACCGGGTAAGTATATAATTGCAGTAAGCTATAATAAATCAACTGATTTTTTAAATGAGTTGATAAGACCCGGAAGTAAAAATAAATTTCTTACAGCAGATAATAAAGAGATAAAAATAACTGCGGAAAAAACTATTGAAATTAAAAACAAAATGTTTGATTCAGACTTTTTTAAAGGTATTGTTCGCGTTCTGAATGACAGTGACTACAATAAAATACAAGGTAGTATTGATACAAGCTATAAATTTAAATATAAAACCTTTAATGTAGATAAATATGATACAAGTATAAAGTTTTCCGATGATTTTTATAATGAATATCTGACAATACATAATTACAGATTTCCAGAAAGCTTTTCATATAGAGGCTCGAATAAAATCAACGGCAAAATAACGTTAGAAAAAGAAGTAACAAAAATAAATCCGGATATCAAGAGAAATTGGGTACTCATGCCATATTCCAGAATCGATAGACAGGTAAACGGAGTTGGAGATGCAGTAGTTTATTTTCTGGTATTTGGAATCATATCCCTTTCTTGCTTTGTTGCAAGTGGTTTAATTATTGGAATAAAAATATTAAGCAGTATGTGGGAAGAAAAGTCATTGTTTAGAAATATAAGCCTTCTAGGATGTAAAACAAAGTATATAAAATCCGTAATCTCAAAGCAGGTTAGGTTGTTATATGTATTTCCGAATATATTAGCAGCAATAATTGTACTTAGCTTATATACATCCAGTTACAAAGATTCCATGGTTTATTTGAATAAAGTAATATTTACTTCTTATACTGTAATATTAATAATAATAAGTTTCTCAATGCTAATGTCCATTATAATCAGTAAAAAAATTTATAAAGAATGCATAAGATTTATAAGAATTAATTAAATTTAGGATTGAACCTGAATTTTGTTTATAGAGCGATAAAATCTACCGTCAAGGGAATACCAGCTTAATGGGGCATCTTTTTTGCACACTCAAGGCATGTGGAGACGGTGTGTTTACTACATCGGAAAGATTCGTAAGATTCCTTGATTTTAGGCACTTTGCGAGGCATATTTTGGCTCTATGTTAAGCGTTGGGGTATGATTTGTTGAATCACGCCCCAATACTTGACATAGAGCCTTTTTTGAAACCTGTTACGATTCCGTTTAATTTAATTTGCATATGCCCACAACCGTAGTGTATACCACCCATTGTAATTTGTAGTGGCTTATACAATTGGTTTTTCTCAAGAATTGTTTTATCAAATAACTTTCCGCCAAAGAATCCTTTAAGAAACATCATCATTTCACGTGCTGTGGAAACCCCACCACCACAAGCTGGAATACTCAAAATAAGGTTATTACGAAATATCTTTTTTTCTTTATAAAAGCTATGTGGGATAAACTCTTTTTCACTTGTTGGTAGATATATATTCTTCAAACCCAATGGTTCAAAAATAAGTTTTTGATAAGAATCTTTCAATGCCTCATTCGTCACATTTTCAATGATTTTACCAAGCATTTCAAAATTCAAGTCGCTGTAATAGGCTCTATTTTTCGTAATTAGGCTCAAAGTTTTTAATTGTCATATTTTCTTACCTTTCTTGATACTAATTCCATTTAAATTAATAAATAATTATTTATAAAAAGCTTTGATTTATACGATAATCTGCGGATATATATTTTACTTTTCTAAGTAAAAACAACCCATATAATAATAATGGTAAAAACAAAAGCAAATTTAATAGATATGGTAAGGCGCTAACATTCCCAGATACTTCTGCTGATACAGAAGGGACTAAATCGCCAAAACCACTTGCCATATTGTACATTCCGTGAATTAACCCACACCAAATTAAATTCCAATTCGTTCTAATTAGTAATGCTGAAAAAGCAATTCCCATTATTGTTGCATAGATTACCTGTGTAACTACCGCCACAACAGGAGCTCCTGTAAATAAATTTGAAAGATGAAGCAAGCCAAAAAGGGTACTAGCTCCAACAACTGAAAACACAACTTGCTTTTTGTTTGCTCCCCACTTTGCAAAAAGTAATGGTAAAACGATACCCCTAAATACAATTTCTTCATACAAACCAATTATTAAGCTATTAATAATCATAGCTGTAACCAAAAGTGAATCTATATGTTTTATTGTGGTGAACTCTAAATTAAAAATTATGTAAATAAAGAACACTCAGCTGAGAAAAATATAACTTTTATTTAACTTGAAATGATAAATTCTTGTTAGCTTAAGTTTTATCATAATAAACATAAATATAGCAACGCCAATTATTCTAACAAAAATGCCCATCAAATACTTCGTCATCTGATTACTACTGTCTAAATTAACCCCTATATTTGCTAAGGAAAATGCAATAAGTCTAGGCAATAGAATAAGAATTGCAATATTTCCAACAAATGAGATTAGTATGACAAGTAAAATTGCAAATAATTTTGTGTTTTTTTCTTTTATGTCATAGACCGTTTTCATAACAATTTTCTCCTTCTGTTTCTATGTTTTTGTTGTTACAATTGTTTACCTTACTAATGTGGATGTTTCTACTTGATTTGATTTTCTCATTTTTCTTAAAACATAACCTACCAATAAGAAAAGGATAGCAGGGATAATTCCTACTATTGGCGATATTAATATTTCCTTGCCATTTGCAACATAAATAAAATCATTTAAAATAAGTGGATTTATGATTGCATCCTCCATAGAGTGTAAAAGTACACATGGCCATATCGACCTCGTTGCTAAATACAACTCTGTAAACATAATTGACCAACATACCATAACTGCAAAAGAAATTAGGACGAATCCAAATCTACTTACATCGATAATTTGCTGAATGTCCTCAATTGGCAAAAATACCATGTAATATGGAATATGCCAAGATGCCCAGATACAGCCTACAAATAGATATAGTTGCCAGTCCTTGATTTTAAAATGCATTAATTCTTCTGTTAAGTAGCCTCTCCAAACGGATTCTTCAAAGAAATTTTTAAAGAGATTAAAGAGAAACATTCCAGCAAAAACTTTTATAAATTCAGTTCCTTTAAAATTAGATATATCAATCCATCCGAAAGCGTAACCAACAAAGCAAACAATTAACATAACGATTGGAAATATGCAGATAGATGTTATATAGAACTGAACATTTCCCTTTAGATTTAATTTAAATCCTGTTTCTTTCCATCCATCTTTGGCAAAAATTCTTAATAATATCGTTGCAATTAAGGGCAAAACTAACCAAACTGTCATCCCAAGTGTTTCTCGCTGTGTTGGTCCCCCAATTATTTTATCTACTAATACTCCTATCCATCCTGATAGCACTACTACCATTACAAAAATGGACGTATTTCTAATATGTCTATTCATTGTACTATCTCCCTATCATCCTGTTTTTCATACCATTTACTATATCTTCGCCAGTATCACTTAACATTTCTATAACCTTTTCATCAGTCAATTCTAAAGCAAACGATTCATTTGTCGCCATTATGGATAGACCTGCTTGAAATACTCGCATTTTCATTAAGAGTGTTTTTAGTTCTTCTTCTGAAAATTCTTTCAGATCTTCATCTTTTTTCATTTCTTGAATGATGTTATTGCCTATTTGTACATCATAGTTATCTAAGTAGCCATTGTTTTTTAGAATTAATTCTTTAAAAATTACGCTATAGTCTTTAGCAAACTTAACACTAGCTATTCCTATATTTAGAAATACATCGCCTGTATTTTGCTCCTGCAGTATAGAATTACCAATCTCATATATTTTTGAAATTACTGCTTTTTTTAATTCTTCAACATCTTTAAAATTCACATAAATTGGTGCAATTGAACTGCCCAAATTATCAGCTATTTTTCTTATCGTAATGCTGTCTATTCCCTCTTCTTTTGCAATCTCAAATGCAGTCTCTATTATTTGTTCTTTTGTAAATTTATTTTTAGGTGGCAATTTAATCTAATCCTTTCACATATATATTGATATATATCATAGTATATATATCAATATATATGTATCGTTTTTAAATGTAAAGTAGTAATTTGTTATTTACTATTAAATTTTTATTTCAATAATGGGCTGGGTTATCCAATCAGGATGAAACGAAATTTAATTTAGATTCTGAATTTAGAGAGTATAGTTCTGCTGACACCTGGTTGTAAAAAAGAGAAGAATTAGGGTTCGACCACAATATGTGGTGGTTTTAAAGTGAAAAATCAGTAAAAAAAGAGATCAAAAAGTGCAATTTTTGATTTCTTTTTTGAGCAATTTTATATATGATATAGTGAATTTATCCTACGCCAAGGGGCTATCAGGCTCGACGGTCATCAGAATTGCAGCAACAAGGCATGTGGATAATCTACCATCACATTTTATATAGAAACAAATAATGAAATCGACAAATTATTGCCTGAACAGCGATTTTATCTTTGCATACTTGCAATACATTTTTCGTAAAGTTCTCCAGCATGATTCCAATCGACTACATGGAACCAGTTATCAACATATGCCGCCCTCTCATTATAATGCTTCAGATAATATGCATGCTCCCAAACGTCAATTACTGCGATTGGGCACAGGTTCTGCACAATAGGCGTATCCTGATTGGCCGATTTTACGATTTTTAGCTTCCCGTCTTTGTCTGCGACCAACCACGCATACCCAGAACCGAATACTGCCAGCGCATTTTTTTTGAATTCATCATAAAACCGCTCGGTGGCCCCGAACTCCTCCATGATTGCTGTATATAGCATCCCGGCCTGCGAACGTGTCTCAGAATTAGACATACCGTCGAAATAAAAGATATGATTGTAAACGCCTCCACCATTGTTTATAACTGATTGCCGGATAACCGATGGTAGCCTGTCAGCGTTATAAATCAGCTGCTCCAGCGACAAGTTTTGCAGTTCAGGATAATCCTTCAGCGCGTTGTTGAGATTGTCCACATATGTTTGCAAATGTCGGTCATGATGTAGATGCATCGTTTTTGTGTCGATATATGGCTCAAGTGCGTCATAGGCATATGGTAGTGGTGGATTCACGAATGGATAGTGTTCATTCATATAATAGCCTCCTATTAATATTATTTATATTATATTCAAGAAACAAAATATGTGCATGTACGGTCTTACTGAGGTACGTTCTCCGGAGATTTGATGAAAAATAAAAAACTCCAAATTGCCAGAATTGAATGCGATATGAGCCAAGAGGACTTAGCTGATTGGTTTTGTATTCGTCATTCTATACTGGTTCAATATGAAAGGTCAGTAAAGTATAGAAAAAAACTCAATGAAAAAGATGAATAGGTTTGATTTTTTGGTATGATTCACTCTTTATTGACTTTTTCGATTTATAATAGTATAATGATAGAAAATTTGAAATTTGAGGTGAAAGAATGATTAATTTTTCTTGCTAATTTTTAAAGTACATTTAATACAAAGATAAACAGGTGTGTTCTGTTTGTTTTGTCGTACTTATGCAAGAAAGTTATTCTTTTTTCTCTTAATATATATACACTTGTGTTATGCTATAATGATTAGCTTAATTACGTATATCTATGAGCTGTAAGAATAATTAATTCTTGCAGCTCTTATTTTTTTATAAATAATTCAAATAAGGAGGATAAATAATATTATGATAAATAAAGACACTTTGATAACACATGATAATCTCCATATAGAGTCGGATATTGCAGGCGATACTTATATGGAGTAATAACAATGTCGCCTATTGATCCGACCTTGTTATTTATACTATTAAATACAGAGGAGGACAAAAATATGTCTTTAATAAATGTTACGAACCTAACCTTTGCTTATGAAGGTAGCTATGATAATATTTTTGAAAATGTAAGTTTTCAAATTGATACCGATTGGAAATTGGGATTTACTGGGAGAAACGGAAGAGGAAAGACTACTTTTCTAAATCTTTTGCTTGGAAAATACGAATATAGTGGAACCATTTCAGCTGATGTGATTTTTGAATATTTTCCTTATGAGGTGCAGGAGCAAAGAAATTTCACCATAGATGTCATAAGGGAGATTAGTCCAAATTTAATGGATTGGGAAATAGTAAAAGAATTATCTTTGTTAGATATGGACTATGATGCTTTATATAGACAGTTTAATACACTATCTAAAGGAGAGCAGACAAAAGCGTTGTTGGCTGCTATGTTTTTGAAGGAGAACTCCTTCTTGCTTATTGATGAGCCTACCAATCATTTGGATGCTGAAGCTAGGCAAAAACTAAGTAATTACTTGAAAAAAAAGAAAGGATTTATTCTGATTTCACATGATAGATCTTTTTTGGATAATTGTGTTGACCATATCTTGTCTATTAATAAAACTAATATTGAAATACAAAAAGGAAATTTTTCTTCATGGTGGAGAAACAAAGAATTACAAGATGGTTTTGAGCTAGCAGAAAACGAAAAGTTGAAAAAGGATATTAAAAGACTTTCCAGCTCGGCAAAACGTACATCTACGTGGTCAGATAGTGTTGAAAGCAGCAAGCATGGAACTACTAATTCTGGGAGCAAATTAGATAAAGGATATGTTGGACATAAAGCTGCAAAAATGATGAAGCGTGCTAAAAACATAGAAGCTAGACAACAAAACATGATTGACGAAAAATCAAAGCTTCTTAAAAATATTGAATCTAATGAAAGTTTAAAAATAGCACCGCTTGCTTTCCATGATAAAAAGCTTGTAGAACTTACAGATGTTGCAATTGAATATGATGATAGAATTGTCTGTGAAGGAGTAAGCTTCACTATAGAGCAAGGTGAAAAAATTGCTATTCAAGGAAAGAATGGCAGCGGAAAATCAAGTATATTTAAATTAATTTATGGAGAAGACATCCCCCATAGTGGAATTGTAAGAAAGAATAATAAGCTAATAATTTCGTATGTGTCACAAGATACTTCAGATTTATATGGTAACTTATCTGAGTATGCAGAAAAACACTGCATTGACGAGAGTTTATTTAAATCGATTCTTAGAAAACTTGATTTTTCAATAGAACAGTTTGAAAAGAATATCGAGGATTTTAGTGGAGGACAGAAGAAAAAGGTATTGCTTGCTAAAAGTTTGTGTGAACGAGCGCATTTGTATATTTGGGATGAACCATTGAACTTTATTGATGTCATTTCTCGTATGCAGATTGAGAAATTGTTAATTGAACATGAACTTACAATTTTGTTTGTTGAGCATGATAGTGCATTTTGTGAAAATGTTGCAACAAAAATAATTAAATTGTAAAGGTGGAAAAGGCAATTAATATGTTTAATGGAAAAATAATTAGTGCTGCTTGCGGACAATTGTTTTATGAAAATGAATTATGATGTTAGTTCGAAAATTTCCACTTGAGTAAAAAAATAGTCTTTTTTTAAGTCCCTCAAACTTTAGATTTGAGGGACTTTTTAGTTAAGATGGATGAGCTTTTATTCAAGACTAAATAATCTTTAAATTTTACCTAAATATTGGAAAATAAACATTTACAAATTATAATAAATTATAGTAAACTGATATAAATATGATGCATTTCACAGATAGAATATTGTGAGGTAGGGGGTATTATGAAACAAGAAATTTTAGACTGGTTACTTGAGGATAGTAATCCAGCGGTAAAGCTTAGAACATTGAAAGAATATCTTTGTCTCGATGATAAAGATTCAAGAGTAATCAGTACCAAAAAAGATTTATTAGAATCCAAAGTTTATGACAGTGCCGTAAAAAAACTACATACAGACAAGCTATGGTTTAAGTTTGATGCCTTGCTGGCATTTGCAGAATGGGGATTAACAAGAAAAGACATAGGTAATGAACTTGACGATGAAGTGTTTAGGATGATTGAGTCCACAGGTTTCAAAATGTTGTGCGGAGAACCACTATTTTTACGTAATCTTGTAAAACTGGGTTATTATGACGAGCCGGCCGTTAAGAATGAAATTGATGAAATGCTTTTAAAAATTAAAGATGATGGTGGGTTTGGGTGCATAAGTAAGAACAAAAAAATCAATGATCCCAAGAAGCCACATAAGAGCTGTGCCCGACTTACAGCAGAATATCTATTACTTGTAGCTGAACTACATATTCAGGGGATTGAAGAAGTTTGTAAGGATTTCTTAGTACACTATTTTTCAAAAAGGAATATCTTTTATCGTACAGATGATATGGCAACGCCTATGGTTGATGTGATGACCCAGACATTTTATCCATCAGATCCAGTTAAGATTGGCGCTCAAAATATCATATATGCATTAAAAGTATTAGGATGCTCAACGGATTCAGAGGCTATGCAGGCTGGTTATAAGGTGCTAGAAAACTACCGTTTGGAAGATGGCACTTATAAACTATCAGGTTCTAAAAGCGTTCCGGCATTTAAGCCTGGGAAAATCGGTGAACCGAATAAATGGATTACTCTTTATGTATATATGGCGAGATAGTATATCTAGATTGGACGGATTTTTTACCATTACATAGGGGTAAAGAACTTTCAAGGAAAAGAGGTAAAATTTGATGAAATTGAATAAAGATAAAACCCATGAACTTTTATATTTTTCGGATCAGTTAAAAAAGCAGCTCGCGAAAATCGAAAAATTTCCTCTTACAATAGTGGAGGCTCCGTCGGGGTTTGGAAAGACGACAGCTATTCGAGAGTATCTAAAAGAGAAGCTTTCAAAGGGCGGTTATGAAAAATGGTATACCTGTCTGGGAGAATCCTCTGCAAAAGCATGGAACGGTATATGCAATCTTTTTTCACAGGTTGCACCTGAAACAGCATCAAGATTAGAAAAGCTGGAATTTCCTACTGAGGAAATGCTTGCAGACTTAGTGTCAATTATCAGAACGTGCCGCGTGCAAACAAAAACATTTTTAGTGATAGATAATTACCAGTTAGTTTCCAGCGAAATTCCAAGGGATATTATCCATGCGTTTTCTGTTCATGGAGACCCTAAGCTTCATCTTATATTTGTTACTCAGCCTCTAAAAGACAATAGTAAATATACGGTGCATTATCAGCATATCCATAAAATTCAAAATTCAGACTTGACTCTTAATAAAAAAGGTACTGACAAATATTTCAAGATGGCAGGGATAAAACTATCAGATTCCGAACTTGATAACCTGTATAATTTTTCTGAAGGGTGGATATCCGCTATTTCCTTGCAGCTTTTGAATTACAGGCAAACAGGCACCTTCGCTCGGACAGCTGATATTGAGAAGTTAGTGCATACCGCAATTTGGAACAGGCTGGATGATAGTGAAAAGGAGATTTTACTTTCGCTTTCAACACTGGACAGCTTCACGTCTAAACAGATACGAATTATGATAGGACAAAGTGTGTTGAATGAAAATGTTATTAATCTGATAAATGAAAACGCCTTTATTCGTTATGATTCCGAAAAAGACCTATACAATATGCATAGTATTTTACAGGATTATTTACGTGCATGGTTTTACAATAATACGCATGAGAACTTTCAGATAAAAACAATAAAAAGGGCAGGAGAGGCTTGTGTTTCCGAAGCTTTGCTTTATCCTGCCGCGCAATTTTATTATAAAATCAAGGATTTTGATTCTATCTTATCCATGACCTATCGTAACGAATATCTTGATAATCAAAAAGAACAGTATGTAATTGAATTTATTTTAAAAATAATAGATGAGTGTCCGGCAGAAATAATGAATCAATATCCTTTTGCCATGCTTGAGTTTGCTTTTCAACTGTTTCTTGGCGGAAGAAGAGATGTCTTCGGAAAAATGGTGCAGATGCTTTCTGCTTTTATTACAAATCCTAAAGGGATTGAAAGAGAGCAGTTTGACAGGATAAAAGGTGAAATGTCCCTCTTAATGTCATTTGCACAGTATAATGACATAGAAAAAATGAGTGAATACCATAAGAAAGCTCTTGAATATCTGAAGGGAGCAAGCAAGCTGTTTTTTCCTACTACTCCTTGGACATTTGGGGGTGTTTCCGTATTATATATGTTTTGGAGCAAGGTTTCTGAGCTTGAAACGGAGCTTAAGCTTATGGATGAATGTATACCTATTTATGGACAGGTTGTGAGTGGTCATGGAACAAGTGCAAATATCGTCATGAGGGCTGAAGCTATGCTGCTCAGAGGAAATGACGATGATGCAGAGAGGCTTTGTCATAAGGCTATTTTTATGGCAAAGGACCAGAATCAAACAGGTCTTTGTATATGCTCTGAATTGCTGCTTGCACGTATTGCACTGCTTAGAGGCAATGCAAAAGCTTATCTTACTGCTGTTGGCAACATTCAGGAATATGCTGTGAAAAGACCCGAAAGGTTTATTGTTCGAATGGTTGAGCTTGGTATATCCACTCTGTCGTTAATACGCCAAAATACGGATGAAGTTGTGGATTGGCTCAATGATCCCGACTACATTAAAAAGATATTATTTATGCCTACTGTTCCTTATGGTCATATTTTGTTTGCAAAGAAGCTAATGCTCTCCAAGAGGTATAATGAACTTCACGGACTGTCGGGCGCTATGATGAGCATGGCTGAAGGTATGAATTATCTGCTTCCTCAGGTTTATCATCTTATCTTTCTTACAATATCAAGCCTCGTCAGACAAAATAAACAGGAAGCAATAGAATATATATGCAGTGCTCTTAATTTAGCTTTACCTGATAAAATATATATGCCTTTTGCTGAACATGCCGAAGAACTTGTTCCATTTTTAGAGTCAGTCAGGCTTGATGTATCTGATGAGCAAGGTATAAAACATATAATTCAACTCTCAAAACGTCAGAAAAAGGGCATGTATGAAATTAATAAGGCTTTGATTACGAATAAGTCATCTCTTACTCCAAGAGAACGTGAAATCGCACTGTTAGCCAAAGAACGATTATCTGCAAAAGAAATAGCCGAGACACTGTTTTTGGCAGAATCAACAGTGAGAAGTGTTTTAAAGAGTATATACAGCAAGCTTAATATTCACTCAAAAAAAGAACTTTCTAATATAGATTTTTAATCTACTCTTATAAGTCCATGATTTTTGCATATCCCCCAAAATGAGGGATGTGCAAAAAAATAATTTCTGTTATGATTTTCAGGTGAGGAATAAATTTCCACACATAAAATTATAGGAGGAATGTACATGGATATCAATTCTATAAGCACTGCCTTGTGCAAGCTTTGCGTGATAATTTTATTGCTTTATATTTAATCTATTAAGTACAACAAAACCCAATAGGAGGATATACATGAAAAAATCATTTAAAACAATATTTTTATCAGCATTTTTATCGGTGCTCATGCTGTTTTGCATGATACCTCAAGCTGCTCAGGCAGATACTTCGACAGTTATTCCGGATGATTATCTTGAGGTGGAGGATGCACTCAGAAGCGTTACACCAACAACGATTGAAATTAACGGCTCTTTTACATTAAATAATGAGGTAACCGTCGGTGCAAATCATACCTTGTCGATTTCTTCAGGCAGTGCAATATATCTTGCAGGTTCTTGTAAACTAAACATACCTACAGAAACTGATTTGACAGTCAATGGAGGTGGAAAATTAGTTTGCCATGACACCTCAAGCAATACTATTTTAGTAGACGGTACCTTAACTCTCAACGATGTTGATTTTGAAGTATATAGCCAAGGAACCCAAGTCAATGGTAAATTGACAGCAACGGATTGTAATATTAAAATTGCGAATTCATCGGGACTAGGTATTATCTCACTTGGAGAAATGGAAATTACAGGTGGAAGCTTGGATGTCGGAAATATAGGTGATTATACAACCGGAGTCGTTTCATTTTCCAGCAATCCAATATCAATATCGGATTGTGAAGTGGAATTGAATAGTAACGGCAACAATGTAACTGCTATTCAAGGAAATATGTATATAAAGAATAGTGAAGTTTATATTAAAGTTGATGGCAACTATGGTTCCCAAGGAATAAGCTATAGCGAGAAATTAATTTTTGACAACAGTACTGTGTCAGTAACTAATAAATTTCAGTCTACAGGTATTCATAGTTATGGAGGTTATGGAGAGGCTTCAGAATTTAAAATCATCAATGGGAGCAGAATCCAAGTAAAACATCAAGGTTCAGGAACCGGTATATTCATCTCCCCTGCAATGAGTGCACCTACGTCACTTATAATAGACGATTCAATTTTAGAGCTTTACCCTGGCGGTATTTGTGCGCTTAGTCTTAACAATGGTGCACAGATACAGGGCGACAATTATGGAAAGATTATTTTTCACGAAGACAGTGAGATAGACGGCATTCCCAATAAGATAAAGGACAGAGATGTAATAGTCACTACTTCAAATATCATAACCGTAGGACCTTCATCAGCTCCTGCCGCAAATAATGCAATTTCCGAAGGAACATATATTTGGGATGGTACATTTTTCAGCAACACCACAGTTGTTCCGACAGACATTAGCTTCACTGCAGTACAGACAGGAGGAGCAAGCGGCACAGCAGACTCAACAGGAATTAACATTACCTTCAGTGAAGATGTTACAGGACTTACAGAAGATAAGATAAGTATTACAGATGGTACAGGGACAGTCGTAAAGGGAACATTAAGCGGTTCAGAAACTGACTACACAATATCATTGGTATCTGTAACAGCTGAAGGAACAATTAATCTAAGCATTGCAGACTTCGGGAGCTATAGAGTTACCACACCGGCTCAAGCGGTGAATGTATATAAAAATACTGTTGTTATTCCAAGAGATATTACTTTCACAGCGACACAAATAGGAGGAGCAAGTGGTACGGCAGATTCCACAGGAATCAACATCACATTCAATGAAGATATTACAGGATTTACAGAAGACAAGATAAGTATTACAAATGGCACAGGAGCAGCTGCAAAGGGAACACTAAATGGTTCCGGAAGTAACTACACAATATCTTTGACATCTGTAACTGCTGAAGGAACAGTTAATCTAAGCATTACAGACTTCGGGAGCTATAGAGTTACCACATCCGTTCAAAGTGTAGAGGTATATAAAAATACTGTAAGTGGGAACAATCCAGACAGTTCTGGAAGTAGTGGTTCAGTATCAACAAAAACAGATTCTAATGTTGTTAATGGTGACACAATAAACGCCACAGCAAAAGAGACTGATGGTATTTTAACATCAAATGTAAATACCAGTAACATCAGTGACGCAATTAAAAAGGCTGATGAAAGCAAGGATAATCCTATTATTAACATTGTGATTGATCCAAAAGAAGATATAGATATGATAAAAGTTGTTATATCAAATGGTGGCTGGAAACAAATTGCACAAAAAGACAATATGTCGCTACAAATAAAAGCGGGAAGAATAATTCTAACTCTTGATAATGCGGCGATTAGTGAAATTTATAAGCAAGCTAAGAAGGATATAATTATTCGATTTGGAATTGCAGATAAAGCTAAATTGACAACAGCACAGCAAACCTCAGTAAGCGAAAATCAGGCTTATGATTTATCTATAAGCTCAGACAACAAGGTGATATCAGAATTCAATGGAAAGATTGCTGTTAAATTGCCTTATGCTCTAAAATCAGGTGAAAATGCCGACTCCATTATCATTTTCCATGTTGATGAGGATGGAGGGCTAAAAGTAGTCAAAAATGTATTATATAACGCTACCACAAAAACAGTTGATTTTAATACAAGTCATTTTTCCATATATATGATAGACAATAATCATACAGCATTCAGCGATATTACAAGCGAATTCTGGGGTAAGAGCGTTATTGATTTCTCCTCTGCAAGGAATCTTGTTTCAGGAGTAGGCAATAATAGATTCGAGCCTAACAGAGCTATAACGAGAGCAGAGTTTACACAGATGGTATATAATGTTTTTGAGCTTGATGCCATAGATTCCGCAGAGTTCACAGATGTAAAACAAGGTTCATGGTATTATAATGCGATTATGTCTTGTAAAAAGGCAGGCTTCTTTGAGGAACTTAATCTATCAGATGATGAATTCATGCCAAATCAGATTATTACAAGAGAAGAGATGGCAGTTATAGTGTCTAATGTTGCTAAATATTACAAAATATCAACAAATTCTAATGCAGCAGCTGATTTAACAAAATTCAGCGATTATGATAATATCAATAAAGATTTTGTAGATAATATCATCTTTGCTGTGAATCTTGGTCTGTTGGATAAGAACGGCATAGGAGACGGCAAGTTTGATCCTAAAGGAAGTACAACAAGAGCACAAGCCACTCAAATCCAGAAAAATATAATATATATATTAAATATTACAGAATAACAAGTCCATAATCCTAATAAGCCACATAAGATCTGCGCCCGAAAAAATCGGTGAACCGAACAAATGGATTACTCTTTATGCATATATGCGAGATAATTTATTTGACAAATAATTTCATATAGCATATAATATATAGTAATCTATTTGCACTGCATTACATTCCGAATGAGGAATGCGAGATCAACAGTACAAACTGAGCAGGCGATGAACCTTTTGTGAAAGGTCATGGGGCCGGGCCACCTTACGTGTGGCAACAGATTGCGTTTTATGCACATCTGTGGGACAGTAGTATGTTCCATAGGTGTGCTATTTTTATATCTCCAAATGGAACAACGAACTTAAATGGAGTGCCATAGAGCTATCAAACGAAAGCCATTAGGCTTAAAACGGAGGTAACTTTTATGACAACAAACAAATTAAAATCAAACATGGCAGGCTTAACGACTGCCGAAGCTAAGGAACTGCAGGAGCGATACGGCAAAAACGAAATAACACCACTGAAAAAGGAGAGCTTTTTGAGAAAAGTTCTTCACATTATCTGTGAACCTATGTTTTTGTTGCTTATCATTGCTGCGGTTATTTATTTTATCCTTGGTGAACCTCGTGACGGAGCGATTATGCTTATTTTCGTTATTGGTATCATCAGCATTGATGTCATTCAGGAATGGAAAACCGATAAAACCTTGAATGCACTTAAAGATCTGTCTGCCCCTCACGTTACGGTTATTCGTGATGGAGAAGAATCTGTCATTGCAAGTGTTGATATTGTTCCCGGTGACCTTATGATGATTTATGAGGGTGTCAAGATTCCAGCTGATGGTGTTGTGGTCAAGTGCAACGACCTTTGTGTGGATGAATCTTCCCTCACAGGTGAAGCTATGGGCGTATGGAAAGTAAATACTGAAGATGCCGAGCTAACTAGTGATAATGATTATTGGCGACGTGACTATTGCTATGCTGGTACTCTTGTAACACAGGGCGTTGCTACTGTGCTAGTTGATAAAATTGGTGCTACGACTGAATATGGGAAAATCGGTGCAAATGTAGCTTCTGCCCCTGATGAGGAAACGCCGCTACAAAAGCAGACCGGAAGTCTTGTAAAGATGTGTGCTGGTATTGCAGCAGTACTATTTGTACTAGTCGCTGTGTTTACCTACTTTAATATCTCAGACCACGACTTTGGCGATAGAATCGTGGAAAGCATACTTTCTGGTGTCACACTTGCAATGGCGATGATACCAGAAGAATTTCCGGTTATTTTAACTGTGTTCCTCTCAATGGGTGCTTGGAGACTTGCCAAAAAGCAGTCTCTTGTACGCAAACTACCATCAGTTGAAACGCTAGGTGCAGTATCTGTTCTCTGTGTTGACAAAACAGGTACCATCACTATGAACCAAATGACCATACAGAATACATGGGCATTAGACGGTGATAAGCATAACCTGTGCGAAACGATGGGACTTGGCTGCGAAACCGATGCTTATGACCCAATGGAAAAAGCAATGCTTGCTCACTGCGACAGTGTTGGCATCTCTAAGGAAAATCTTTTTAATGGCGAGATGATTAGCGAATACACTTTTACAAATGATTTAAAAATGATGGGACACGTTTGGCGCAGAGACGGTGAAATCGTGATTGCAGCTAAAGGTTCTCCCGAACGAATTTTGACAATTTGCAATTTAACTGATAGAGAAAGAGAGACTGTAGAACATAAAATCACTGAAATGTCTGAGGAAGGATTGAGAGTGATTGCGGTTGCAGCAGCATATCCCAAAACTGAAGCAGAAATCCCTGCAGAAATCACCGCTTGTTCTCTTACCTTTTGTGGTCTAATTGGTCTTGCAGACCCTCCGAGAGAAAGCGTAAAGAACGATATTGCCATATGCAACAAGGCAGGAGTTCGCGTGGTTATGATTACTGGTGATAATGGTATTACTGCCACATCAATTGCTAAAAAAATTGGTATGCCAAATAGCGATAACGTTATTACTGGCGATATGCTAAATGAAATGACTGATAAAGAACTTTGTGAAAAGGTAAAGGATGTGAGCATCTTTTCACGTGTTATACCCGAGCATAAAATGCGTATAGTAAAAGCATTTAAGGAAAACGGCGAAATTGTTGCTATGACCGGTGACGGTGTAAATGATGCCCCTGCTCTCAAATATGCGGACATTGGGATTGCAATGGGCAAACGTGGCAGTGAGGTCTCACGTGAAGCTGCTGATCTAATTTTAATGGACGATAACTTCACTACGATTGTAGAAACTGTAAAAGACGGCAGAAGAATTTACGATAATATCCGTAAGGCAGTGGGCTATGTGTTTACCATTCATATCCCTATTGCATTTGCATCACTGTTAGCTCCAATGCTCGGTGTTGCTCCTACGGCATTATTGCTCTTACCTCTGCATGTTGTGTTACTGGAGCTTATCATCGATCCGACTTGTTCTATTGTGCTAGAGCGTCAGCCTGCTGAAACAGACATTATGGATCGCAAACCACGTGACCCGAAAGAGAAACTCTTGGATGCAAAAATCTTATTGAAAAGTATTATTCAAGGTCTTGTTATTTTTGCCGCGTCATTTGGTGTATATTATACTCTGCTCGCAGATAATCCAGATAATGCATCGATTGCTCGCTCTATGGGTCTTGCAATTATCATGTTATCGAATCTGTTCCTTGTGCAAGTCAACAGTTCCGATCATGACTTTGCTGTACAATCGGCTAAACGCCTTGCAAAAGATAAGGTGATGTGGGGAGTTAACATTGGAACAATTGCCATGCTTCTCATTATCCTCTATACTCCGATAAGTAGCTTTTTGAAGCTGGCACCATTGTCTATACCGCTTTTGTTTAGTGCAATAGGTATAGCTGCAGTTGCTGTCATGTGGTATGAAATAGTAAAGCTGGTAAAAAAGCTTTTGAGATTATCTCCTGAAAAACTGTTAGTTGACAGAAAGTAGGTGTGTATATGAATAAGCATGATGTTTTCTCAAAAACAAGGCTGTCAAATTTGCAGTATATGCTTAGTGAAATTTTTACAGATAAATCACCCCATAAAATATATAAGCGAGCTTGCGATATTCTTAAATCCGAACTTCAAAACTCAGACGACAGAGGAAGTAAGGTTGTAAGAAAGCATCTGTACAAAAATATACTTCCTGGCTTTGCCTGCTACAAGGCTTTGCTTGAAGCTGATATTCCAAAGGAGCAAGCTGTAAGCTTCGTACAGGAGGAAATGTGTAAATCAGCACAAAAAATGGGTGATTTATGTCGTAACTTAAGTACAAAGTCATATGTATACAGACTATTTTATCTTTTGTTTGGTATTGTCATGAAATTTGGTTATCCAAAAGAGGGATGGAAGATAGAAAAGATTGAAAAAAATAAGAAACGTATTCGTTTTAATATGAAATCCTGCTTGTATTTTGAGGAATTACAAAAGCGTGGAGTACCTGAATTATGTATTGCTTTCTGCAAAACAGACAATATCGCCTATGACCCTTTAGCGCCAAGTGTAGTTTTCAAACGTAAAAACACCATTGCAAACGGTGCAGAGCACTGCGATTTTTGTTTTGAAAACGGGCTGAAAAATTAATTTTTCAGCCTGTTTTTAAATTTCAGATATTTAAACTCTAGCATTTCTTTCACTAATAATAGTATACCATGTTATTGGTCCTATTATCCCGTCCGGTATCAGACCAAATAAATTTTGAAATTTGATAACAGCTGCTTCTGTTTGTGGACCAAATATCCCATCTACAGCTATTACCGGTAAACTTGGATAAGGCTTGCGTAGCTCAGTGAGAAACTCTTGCATCAAACTAACATTGCTGCCCATAGAACCAACTTGTAATGGTGAACCTGGGTACTGGAGAGAGATCGACGATTGACCTGTTACTAAAAAAAACTGCTCTACAATTTTATTCCAGGTTATCGGTCCAATAATACCATCTGGTGTCAATAAAAACTCTTGCTGAAATGCAACTACAGATATTCTTGTTCCCTCATCAAAAACGCCATTTACCGTTGTAAACGGTATACTAGTGTAAACAATTCTAATTGTATTTAGATAGCTTTCCATCAACCTTACATTTGGTCCTATTGCTCCAAGGCTTAATGGCGTACCAGGATAAGCGGGAGCTCCAGAAGGAGGAATCATTGGAACAGAAGGGATTGGTGCATTTTGCTTAATACCTCTATAAACTTCATATAACATATTCCAGGTACTAACACCTACAACGCCATCTTGAACCAATCCAAATGTTTTCTGGAACTCAATTACAGCATTTTTTGTATTAGGACCAAATTCACTATCCTTTATAACTGTTGGAACAGTTGAGTAAAAAGGCGAGATATAATTAATAATAAATTGCAATTCAACAACGTTGGAACCAGTTGATCCATAGGATAAAACTACATCAGGTGGATTTAAGCCAATACCTATTCTTACACCTTCACTGTCAAGTTCTGCTAGGCGAATTACACCTACATAAGTAAACGAAATTTTATTCCATGTACCTCTTCCAATAACACCGTCCGCCGTAAGATTAAATGAATTTTGAAATGTCCTGACTGCATTCTCTGTTTCTGTACCAAAGTATCCATTTGGATTAGGGATTATTGGAATTAAAGGAAAATTAACACGGATTCGATTTAAGAAATTCTGCATCCTTAATACAGGTCCACCTTCACTGCCTACACTAAGTTCGTAACCGGGATAACTCTCAGTTATTCCAGTAATATTGTCACTAGCCACAAGCTCTATATCATTAGGATAATAGTACTGAAGAATTTGTAATGGATCTAAACCCTGATTTGCTAATGAGACTGTCCCCCACTGGGATAGTCCATTGCATGTTACTGTGGTTCCATTGCAATACTGAGTAAAAAATGGGTTTTTAAAACCAATACGCCGTGCATATACGTTAAAAATATTATCAACTATTTCACTGATGTTTTGAAAAATTTGACCTCCATCAACATAACTCTGATCATATGCAGTAGAATTTGTTATATCAAAATTAAAACCTCTGCTTCTATACCATTCAGTATATACCCTGTTAATCGCAAAAGTTACAATAACGTGTATATTAGCAACAAGTGAATTATACGGCCAAGTAGAATAAATTTCGTGGGAGGCTACATTCTTAATATAATCACTAAACTCTACCCTGACATTTCTAGCTGCTGCATTGGTAGGTAAGCCTAAATGAACTGTTATGTAGTCTGGAATTATAACAGGCTTTAGAGCTATGATCTCATTCGATCCTATTTGTTGATTTTCAGTAGGCTCAAGAAGGCTATTTGGTGGGATATAAATATCTTCCTCTTCCGGTAACTCCTGAATAGTGACAGGAAGTTCAGTTTGTAATGGATGTAATGATACTGGAAGTATGGTAATTTGTGTATCCATAATTTGTACACCATGAATACGCTTAGTATAAAAGCCATCCGCATAAACATCAACATCATAAGTTGAATATGCAGGATAAGGATAGTTTTGATTCATAGAATACATTCTATTAGGAGCAAATAACGGGATATAATAAGTATTGCCATTTAAATCAGTATAAGTTTGATAATAAATTTCACCGCTTGAACTTTTTATAGTGACCTGTGCATTGCCTATCGGTAATGTTTTATCACCTGTATAAACTTGAATCTTTAAATAACCTGTCTCCATTTAATCACCTTTTTTATTTTAGATTATGTATTTTACATAATAATGTTACTCCCAATGAAAACTACTGCAAGACTCTAAAAGTAATAGAATCAATGACTGTTTATTAAATTAGTCAACTAATTAATTTTATTTTTATAAGATAATTAGTGAATTTTCTAAGGCAAATATTCCATATGCTCGCGTAAACAAGAGAAAATGAGAAAAAAATTAGGAAAATTAAAGGAATTGATAATGTGCTGGAGAAGTCTACAAATGCTGAGATACCTACTATATAAGTTAAAAACATCATTCCAAAAGTTAATGCTATGCTTGAAAATAATATAGAAATTAGTATTCCCTTTCTATAAAGTAAAGTTCCGATAAAAATACCTAGTAGACCAGTTGTAAAAAGCAGGATTATTGTCTCCTGCACATTAACTAAAACAAGAATTAATGCAGAGGAAAAAAACACAGCAAAACCAAGAGAAATACAAGAAACAGCAGCTATCGCAATTGGTAGGGTGCTTAATGGACTTAAGACCAATCCAATTGTGGGTAAAAATACAGGTGCTGATTGAAATAGCACAGCTATTGCTGTTAATATTCCTCCGATACAAATAAATCTGCCTATGTTCATTTTTTTCAACTTTAAGACCTCCATTAAACAATTTCATCATATTTATAAATTGTTTTTCTTTATAATAATATGATTAAAACTGCTCAATTAGTACAAAGAGGCTGTAGCAAAATGCACAGCCCCTAGAGGAATAAATCTAATATGTAAATATCATATTGTCTATTTTTATTGAAACAGGTCTTGATAAAAGCCACTTATTTGTTGCAGTTTTATCAAAATAAAATAAGGCTCCGTTTGTAGGATCAACACCGTTTAAAGCTTCTTTTGCTGCTTTTATGGAATCAGCATCAGCTGGCTTGTTAATCCATCCATTCAACACAGGTGTAAATTGATAATAACCGTCTATTTTCTCATATATTACATCTTTGATTGTATTTTCAAATGTATCGCTCTCTACTCTGTTTAATACTACAGCTCCAACTGCAACTTTGGCATTGTACTCCTCACCTTGTGCCTCAGCAGTTATTAATCTTGCAAGCAAGTCCAAATCGCTTGCAGAGTAAGATGATGCATTGTCTACTAACTCAGGCGCTGTTGAAGGCTTTACAGGTACATTTAATTTTTGGCCAATATCTAAATAATCTGTATATATATTATTTGCACGCCTTAAAGTTTCCAATGGAATTTTGTATGATTTAGAGATTAAATATAAGCTTTCTCCTTTTTTAACCGTATGAGTAATACCAGGAACGTCTAACTTTTGTCCAATATTTAAATTGGTGGATGTCAGCTTGTTATCATTCATTATGCTTGTTATTGACGTGTTGAATATCTTGCTTATTTTAAATAATGAGTCTCCGCTGACTGTGGTGTATGTAGCTGCATAAGCATTACTTGAAAATAAAGATATACCTGCAATCAGACTTGTAGTCAATAAAATTGACTTTAAACTTTTAAATTTCATATTATCCTCCTTTTGCCTCCCGGGTTAGTTGACGGATTAGGGTTGAGGAACCCCGCCTTTTTAAGGCTTCACCCCGATATAAAATCCCCGGTACTTCAATTCTTGAAGATTCGGCTATTAAATATTTTAATGTAAAAGCGACTGTGTTTCAATGGCAAGTCCTTGAAATTGAGGGCATATAAAACTTACAGTACAATATTTTCATTATGCTGTAAAATATGATAACAAGTGCTAGGGGATATCTATTACTGTCAAATAGTCTTGAATCAGGGCTTGTGCTCTAAGCATTTTCTTATAGAGGAATGGTATAATATGTATTGTAATATAAATATTGTTTGTATAAACAACAATAAAAATTTGTAATATTTTAATATATATGGTAAAATATATGAAATAATAGATAAAAAATATACTTATATACGTTAATATTTTGAAGGAGGAATTTATATGATATTATTATTAATTGGGCCTTCAGGTTCTGGCAAAAAGTCTTTTAAATCATCTTGCAAGGATTATGGTATAAGAGTTATTAAATCATGTACAACAAAACCAAAAGTAGAAGAAGATGATGAAGATGCTTATAAATTTCTTACAGATGAGCAATTTGACAAACTTATTAATGACGACGAGTTACTGGAATGGGTAGTATATAATAACCACAAATATGGCACTTTGAGAAACGATTTTACGAAAAATTGTGTAACCATTGTTGATAAAGATGCAATATATAAGCTATTAAAAGTCTATGCTGGAAAAGTTTTTGTTATATATTTCGATGTTTCAGAAGATGAGTGCAGAAAAAGATGTTTAGAAAGAGGAGAAGATCCTGCAACTGTAGAAGAAAAGATTCAGAATGATAAAAATAGATTAAAATGCTTTGATAAGAGCTTAGCAAATATGATAATTCGTGATGAAGATTTACATAGATTTAACAGTATAATAAAAGAAAATATAGGAAAATGGGTAGTAAGATAGCTTATAAAAAACCTCCAATGAGAATAGAAATTATTCCTATTAGAGGTTTTTTGTAGAAGATATATTTTAATTAATACTTAGGACTTTATCCTTTTCAAAGAAAATATTTACTCTATCAGTAAAGAATTTTTTCTTTTCTAATGAATCAATTATAAATAAAGGTTTTATTTGTGATGCAACCATTCCCTCGGACACTAATTTTTCTCTGTATTGTTCATAAGTATCTTTTTTTAATACTTTTATTATTAAAGGTGATATTTTTTCGCTAGAAACTAAAATGTCATACACATAATTTTCCTTACCTAATGCGGTATTTAATTCTTCAGCAAACTTGTCAACTAAATCTAGTGTTTCATTATCTAGAAACTCTATGAAAAAAACGTATTTCATTACATGTGAGCTTATATCAGAACATGCGCTAAATCCAACAACCGGCATGTCCAAGCTTTTAGAAACATTATTAACAGCATTTTGAAGCATAATTTCAGTTGTTTTTTCTCCAAATAAATCTATATCGTTGTTCATACGACGTGAAAATGATATTAAAGGACAGGAATTGTACATATTTGAAACCTGAATTATATCCTTCATTTTATAGCGATAAAATCCAGATAAATTTGTAACAATAACCTCATACTGCTCGCCAGGACGTAGCTGTGAAATAGTTAATGTCTTTGAATAATCATTTTCGTCTAAAGGTAAAAATTCATAAAAGCCTGCCTCTGGTAACAGTATTGAATCGAATGAATTAAAGCCTACAGGTATAGAAAAGGTACATTCAGAAGAAACATATCCCACAAAATAATACGAAGTTGATTCACTTAAGTATGATTTAAGCTGTTTTGTTTTATCTGCAAATAATCCACTACCTATGGTTACGACAAAGTTTATATTTTTCCAAGTATGTTTTACAAAATCAGCTTCATGATTCATAAATATACTTCTTAGTTCTTTTGCTCGTTCTATGTCAGGTACAAGTTCATTTTCTAATTCTTCACGAAGCTTTTTTGGAATAGAAATTGAGCTATTTATTTTACCTGTAGCTATATCGTCAATTAGCAAGCTCCAATTTCTTTTTATATAATTAAACAATTCAATAATATATGTAACATAAGGTGATATGATACCACTCATATCTTTTTCCATCAAAGCATAACGTGCATGTAAATACCATGTATTTATTTCTGGGTTTCCCCAATACGCTGCTTCTGGAGATACAACCATTTTATGCTGTCCACTGGTTTCATAATAGGTGAATAGAAGAGTAGATACAGAGCTACATATCTTATTATTACCTACAGTTTTATTACAAGGCTCAATAAGCATAAGAAACTTTTCCTTTTCCCATGCATCACCTAAAAATTCATAAAATAATGATATTGGGTATGATGATGAAAGGTAAGTGTCAGCAATTACCTTTGCATTATCTGTATATGGTATTAATTTAGGCTTGCCCTTTGTACCTGATGATAAAAAATAGCGGTTAATTGGATATGCAGTTATTAAATTTTCCTCATCCCCATCAACCATTCTTTTAATATAGGGTTCATAATCCGCATATGTTGAAACTGGTACAAATTTCTTAAATGATTCTATATCTGAAATATTTGTAAAATTGTATTTTTTCCCGTACTCTGTCTTGGCATTGTCTTGAAGAATTTTATAAAGTAAATCTTCATTAACTTTACCGGCAGATTTAGAAATGTAATTTAGTTTCTGTCTTGCTGCGTTTCCTTGTTGTGATAATTCCCTATATAGTTTTGTAACTTCTGAATTAACCATTTTCATTTTCTCCTTTAATTGTTTTAGAATCCTACTTAAATTACTACATTTTACCATAATGTGCTATTGAATAATAGAGAATTATAGTTCACATTGTTTGAAAAACGTTAAAAATGCAATAAAAAGGCACATACATTTTTGTAAATGTATATGCCTTAAAATTTTTATAGGTATAAAATTATTACTTTTTATTAACTAATTCTACAAATATATCTATTTGTTTAGCAAAAGATTCAAGACCTTTTTTCCAGAATTCTTTATCAGTTAAATCAATATCAGCAATTTTAGCTACATCCTCTACATTCATAATTGTTGTAGCATTAAGTAATTTTTTGTATTTTGGTACGAATGCTTCTCCCTCTTCTTGGTACTTAGCATACAATCCTCTTGCAAACAGTCCTCCAAATGCATATGGGAAGTTATAAAAGCTTAAATTAGAACTATAGTAGTGACCCTTACATGCCCACATATATGGATGTAGCATATTGTTATCAAGTCCATCACCATAAGCTTCTTTTTGAGCATTTAGCATTATTTCACAAAGATTATCAGGGAACATAAAGTTATCGCTTCTATTTTCAAACACAGCAGTTTCAAATAAATATCTGGAATAAATATCGCATATAATTTGAGTAGCATCTTGCAACTGGCTTTCAACTAATGCAAGTTTAATATCATCATTTTCAGCAGAAGATATTGCAGCATTCATTATGATGTTTTCATTAAATGTTGATGCAGTCTCTGCTACAGGCATTGAATACTCTGTATTCAAGATTTTATTATCTACTATATTTAAATTATGATATGCATGACCTAATTCATGTGCCATTGTCACAATATCACCAAAATTCCCATCAAAGTTAGTTAAAACTCTACTTTCCTTTATTGGGTGTATACCAGCACAAAAAGCTCCGCCAACCTTGCCTTCTCTTGGATAAAAGTCAATCCATTCTTCATCGTATGCACGATTAACCATTTCAGCAAGATCCGGTGCAAAACCTTTAAATAAATTAACTAAATATTCTTTAGAATCTTCTATAGTATATTTTTTGTTGTTATTGCCCATAGGTGCAAACATATCATACCATGGTAGACCATCTTTATAGCCAAGCGTTTCCCCCTTAACCTTTAGATATTGGTGGAATTTAGGTAAATATTCCTTCATTGCCTCTATTAAGGCATCTAAAGTTTCGCGCTTCATACGAGCATTATGTAAAGTTTGAGCAAGAGGTGATTCGAATCCTCTTAATTTACACTCATTTATTACCTGCAATTTAATGTTGTTTAAAGAAAATGCTATCGCATCTTTGATTTTTTCATAGCAAGCAAGCTCTGCTTCATATGCTTCCTTTCTTACTGCTGGATCAGCATCATAAGCAAGATTTCTAATTGAAGATAAATTGGTTTTTTCACCCTTATAATCTACTTGAACAGAAGATGTTAAGTATGATTGAAGATCTGACCATGCACTTCCACCGCTTATATCAAATTTTGATATTACTTCTTCAACCTGATCGTTTAAAACATACTTGTTATCTTCAACTATTAAATTAAGAAAATATTCATATTCTTTTAAAAGTGAGTTAGAATTAATTATTTCGTCAAGATTTTTTATATTTGCTATGTATTTTTTTAATATTGTTAATGGTTTTGTAGTACTACTTGCTTTGTCACTTAATCTACCAAGATAAGATGCACTATCTGCATCCTTAGTATTTACTGATTGCTTTAAACTAGCAAAATTAAATAACTTAGTAAAAAGCTTTTCTTGTTCTTCATGTATCTCAATTGCTTTTAGTAAATTATTTGATGCTTCATTTTTTTCTAAATCATTTACAAAATTGTTCATTTCACTAATAGATGCATCAACTTTGCTTAAATCTTCAATGAACTTAGGATCATCGTATCCTGTGTAAAGTTTGTCTAAAGACCATACAGAATTCATATTATTCTCCTTTTTAAATGTATTTTAATGCTAAATAAGGTGTGTTTGAAATTAAATTATAAAATCTTAGATAACGTTGTCCTTATTGCATGATACATTGTAGCACATAATAAAATAAAATTCAATGTAACATGCTCGAATTGTATGTTTTTATGCTTTAAATTTTTTATTATCTTTAAAATGCTGGGCTTGAGGTAGCGGAGTAAATGATCATAAGGTGAAAATAATTGAGATGAAAGATCAAGAAGAACTGTTATAGCATAGTAGCTGCACGTAAATTATAATTTGACAAATAAAATAAGGCTTGATTATTTCTAATTAAGCCTTATTTATTTGTCTTTAATCACTAGATTAGTGTACAAAGATAATTTCTATGTTATCAGATAAATCAACTTTTCCTTGTAGTACATCTGTACGTAAAATGTGACACATTTTTTCAGGTTCTTCAAAGCAAGGACTATGCGCCGAATTTTTAAATGTATAGAAGCCTTTCACAGGTGCGTTTACTGTCCTCGCAAATTCCTTTGCAACAGAATAAGATACTTGATAGTCATACTTACCTTGAAGTACATAAACAGGCACTTTTAGCTCAGGCACTTGCTTAATTAAATCGGTTTGAAGTACAAAATCCCAAAGGCACTTAAGGGAAAAACTGTTCCCCATAGGGAAATTGCGTTTCTCTTTCCAAGTATATCCTTTATAACGAAGTACAGTTGTGACGCATTCCATCATCGAGGTGCAATGGCGCATAATGCCGATACCAAGCTTCATCATGCCTTCACTTCGCACGCCAAGGTATCGAAGGCTTACTTCTCCACCCTTGTCAATGGGGAATTTTTCAAGCTTGCGTACCATTTTTTTATTATTTGTTTTGCGAAACTCCTGTAGCATAAAGGTATATGCTAGGCGCTCAGACTCAATTTGTCTTGCCACCTGACCAATGCCTATATATGCATGGAATAGCTCAGGTGCTCGCTGAACCGTAAGTACCCCTAAGAAAGAACCCCATGAATGCCCCATTACGTATATTTTTTCTTTGTCAAACCGTTGGCAAAGATAATTAACAACTGCGATGGTGTCAGCGATCATTTGATCTATCGTCATAGCCTCTTTCGGGATATTACGATGGTAAGAAATTCCACTACCCCGTTGTTCCCACCAGCAGACTGTAAATATTTTTTCCAGTCCTGTAGGATATTGTTGGGTAAAGGCAACCTCCGGTGAGCCAGGTCCACCATGGAGGAACAGTAACACTGGGTTTTCGATGTTTTCACTCTGTAAAAACATACCTTGCTTCAACCCATTAATTTCTACAAATATCTTTTCATTCATTTATTCTTCTCCTATATTTGTCTACATTATATGGTATAATTTTACATTTGTCAATTTTAAAATTTCACCTTGACAAATGTTATAATTGATATATATAATAGTGCAATGAATAAAATGTATTGCACTAAATAAATCATATTAATATCTTATCAAGAGAGATTGAGGGACTGGCCCTATGAAATCTCAGCAACCAGCTTTATGCACGGTGCTAATTCCAGCAGAGAAATCTGATAGATGAGTAAAGGAACTGACGCCCTTTATGGGCTTTTATTATGCCTCCTGATATCATCAGGAGGTTTTTTGTTTTATAAGGAGGACAAAATGAAAAACAAAAATTTATTAGCATTATTACCAATTTTAGTATTTCTTATTCTATTTGTTGGCATAGGAATAACTACAAAAGATTTTTATGTTATGCCAACAGTTGTAGGCTTTTTAATAGCTCTAATAGTTGCATTTTTACAAAATAAGAATAATTCTTTTGAGAAGAAATTATCAATAGTAGCAAAAGGTGCTGGTGATGAAAATATAATCACCATGTGTTTAATATTCGTACTTGCTGGAGCTTTTTCAGGCGCAGTTAAGGCTGCTGGCGGAGTTGAAAGTACAGTTAATTTTGGATTGTCAATCTTACCATCTAGTTTTATAGTTGTTGGTATTTTTATAATTGGTTGCTTTATATCAGTGTCAATGGGGACATCTGTTGGAACAATAGCCGCACTAAGTCCAATTGCCTTAGGAATAGCTGAGAAAACAGGATTCTCAGTACCACTATGTATCGGTGCTGTTGTATGTGGAGCAATGTTTGGAGATAATCTTTCAATGATTTCTGATACTACTATTGCAGCTGTTCGTACACAAGGATGTGAAATGAAGGATAAATTTAAACAAAACTTTTTTATTGTTTTACCAGCGGCAATAATTACAATTTTAATATTTATATTTAAAGCAAGTAATGCTGATATTGATGTAACAGAAGTTACAGGAAATTTAAGTTATAACTTTATTCAAATTATACCGTATTTAGTGGTGTTAATTGGTGCATTAGCTGGTTTAAATGTATTTGTAGTTTTAATTAGTGGAACATTAATTTCTGTAATTATTGGACTAGCACTTGGATGTTTTAAATTTGTTGAAGTATTCGTAGTTATAGGTGATGGAATTGCAGGCATGTATGAAATTACTATAATATCGTTAATTGTAGCAGGAGTAGTTGCGTTAGTAAAAGAAAATGGAGGAATTGAGTATATAATTCAATTTATTAAATCTAAAATTAGTGGCAGAAAAGGTGCAGAGCTTGGTATAGCACTATTAGCGTCTGTAGTTGATATATGTACTGCCAATAATACCGTTGCAATAGTAATGGCAGGCCCTATAGCTAAAGAAATAAGCAACGAATTTGATATTGATGCTAAAACTTCTGCTTCTATACTTGATATATTCACTTCAGTTTGGCAGGGCATAATACCGTATGGAGCACAGCTTTTAACAGCAGCTTCATTAGCAGGTATAACTCCAATTGATATAATGCCAAATCTATTTTATCCAATATTAATGGGAGTTAGTGCGTTAATTTTCATATTGTTTATTAAAAAAAGAAAATAATAACATATAAATTTAATATAAATTAATAAAATAACATATAATAATAAATACTTTCTATTTATAAAGTTCTTGATAAAGGAACAACTATAATATTTGGATTGTATTTATTTTTTTTAAAACTTATAACTGTTATTTCTGTTTTCTAAAATTAGATAAAAATTTAAAGGAGAAATTTTTATGAAAAGGATTATTTGTTTACTATCAATTATAGTAATGATAATTTGTATTCTTACAGGTTGTGGTCGTGAAAGTAAAGAAATTGTTTTTGCAGATGCCGGTTGGGATAGTGCAAAGCTTAATAATGCTGTAGCAGGCTACATAGCCAAAGCTGCTTATGGGTATGATAATTGGCGTGAAGTGTCTGGAAGTACTACAGTATTACATGAAGGGCTTATAAAAGGTGAAATAGATATACATATGGAAGTCTGGACTGATAATATTGTATCGTATAAAAGCGATTTAGAGAATGGAAGGTTTAAGGAGCTAGGTATAAATTTTAATGATAACATTCAGGGATTATATGTACCTAGATATGTTATAGAAGGCGATAAAGAAAGAGGTATTAAAGCGTCTGCCCCAGATTTGAAAACTGTTGAAGATTTAAAAAAGTATAAAGATGTATTCCAAGATGCTGAAAATAAAGATAAGGGTAGAATATATGGAGCTATACCAGGTTGGGAAGTTGATAACATTATGTTTAATAAATATAACTACTACGGATTAAACAAAGACTTTATATATTTTAGACCCGGTTCAGATGCGGCACTTTCAGCTGCTATAAGCGGAGCATATGAAAAAGGAGAGCCTATTGTTGCTTATTATTGGGAACCTACATGGCTTATGGGAAAATATGATTTTGTATTATTAAAAGATGCGCCATATGACCCTATTGGATATAAGGAAGGAAAAACTGAGTGTCCATCAGTAGTAGTAACCATAGGCTCAAGTAATAAATTTTATGAAAATAATAAAGAATTTTGTGGATTTTTAGAAAATTATAAAACGAGCAGTAATTTAATTTCAGAAGCACTAGCTTATATGCAGGAAACAGGTGCTAGTCATGAGGAAGCTGCCATATGGTTTCTAAAAGAAAATGATAATTTGCTCGAAGGCTGGTTAGGTAAAGAAAAAGCTGATGAAATAAGAAAAGCACTTAATAGTGATGTAACTACTACAGGATGGTCATTGCAAAATTACTTCAATATAGAAAGTATAGATTCGGCAGTAAGAAAATTTAGTATTAAATTTCAGCCATTTTTTAATGCTATAAAGAGTGGTCTTGATGCAATGATTTTGTTTTCATATACTATTCTTAATTTTATCCCTTGGTGGGTGATAGTAATTGGAGTATTTATAAGTGGATGGAAATTAAAAAATAAATTAAGTCAAGGCATAATATATGCATTTATGATTAGTATTATAAAATTTTTGGGACTTTGGGGATTAATGAACGAAACATTATCAATAGTAATTACTTCAGTTATTGTATCTGTTATATTAGGATTTCCAATAGGATTACTTATTGCTAGTAATGAAACTGCAAATAGAATTACAAGACCAATTTTAGATACAATGCAAACTATGCCAGTATTTGTTTATTTAATCCCAGCAGTTTTATTCTTTGGATTAGGTAAAGCACCTGCTGTTATTGCCACAACTATCTATGCTATTGTTCCAATAGTGAGACTTACAAGTCTTGGTATTAGGCAAGTTGATAAAGAGGTTGTTGAAGCAGCTAAATCCTTTGGAGCAACAAAATTACAATGCCTGATTAAGGTGCAAATTCCTCAAGCAGTACCAACTATAATGACAGGTTTTAACCAAACGCTTATGATGGCGATGGCAATGGTTGTTACTTGTTCAATGATAGGCGCAAGTGGTTTAGGTATGGAGGTTCTTATTGGAGTAAATAGAATAGAAATAGGTAGAGGATTAGTTGCAGGTACAGCAGTTGTTATTGTGGCAGTATTACTTGATAGATTAACGCAAGGCTTGATAAAGGGTAATGGAGGTAAAATGTAATGAACGATAATGCAAATAATATAATTGAAGTAAAAAATCTTTCAAAACTTTATGGTTTAAATAAGCAAGATGCTGTTAAGCTTATGAAGAAAGGTAGCAGTAAGGAGGATGTTTACAAAAAAACAGGCGTTACAGTTGCTCTATGGGATGTAAATTTTAATGTTAAAAAGGGTGAAATATTTGTAATTATAGGACTGTCAGGTTCAGGAAAATCAACACTTGTTAGATGTCTAAATCTACTGAATAAGCCTACTGACGGTGAAATTCTATTTGAAGGTAAAGATATAAGGCTATTTAGTAAAAAGGATTTGTTAGATTATAGAAGAAATAAAATATCTATGATCTTTCAAAACTTTGGATTAATGTCACATAAAGATATACTAAATAATGTAGCACTTGGATTAGAAATAAAAAAAATACCGAAGCAAGAACGAGAAGAAAAAGCAAATAAAATGATTTCTATGGTAGGATTAGAAGGATTAGAGCATAAAAATATTCAAAGTTTATCAGGTGGTATGAAACAAAGAGTGGGTTTGGCTAGAGCCCTAGTAAATGATCCGGAAATATTATTAATGGATGAGCCTTTTTCAGCCTTAGATCCTTTAGTTAGGCAAGATATGCAATTTGAATTATTATCATTACAAAGTAAATTAGAAAAGACGATAATTTTTATAACACACGATATAAATGAAGCGTTTAAACTAGGTAATACAGTAGCCATAATGAGAGATGGAAAAATCGTTCAGATTGGTACTCCAGAGGAAATGTCATCAAATCCAGCTGATGATTATGTAAGAAATTTTATAGATAGTGCTGATAAAACAAAAGTTCTCAGCGCTAAACATGTTATGCTAATACCTAGCTGTATAATTAAGATAAAGGATTCAATAAATAATGCAATAAGAGAGATGAAAGCAAATGATATATCAAGCTCCTATGTAGTAGATGATAAAATGAGACTAGAAGGTATCATAACAATTAATGATGCTGTAAAAGCTAAAACTGATAAAAAAACTATAAGTGATATTCTTATAAAAGATATTATAACGACATCAAAAGATACTTTAATTACAGATATTTTAGCAACTGCATCTGAAGCAAAATACCCCATTGCCGTTGTTGACAATGAAAACAGACTTGAGGGTATAGTGACAAAAGCATCGGTTCTTGCTTCATTAGCATAATATAAATACTTTGAATATAAAAACACATCCATTAAGGTAGATGTGTTTTTTAGTAATTATATTCTGACCTCTACCCAATCTTTAGCTGTAATACTGTCCTTGGTAACTTTACAATCAAAGGCTAAAATTTCTACACCTTTATCCTTTGCTAATTTCAAAGTATCTCCAAATGCTTTATGTGTAAGGTTATTTGGAGTAAAGTATTTTACATTTTCCAATTGAATTACAAAAATAATATAAGCTAAGTATCCATTCTTTTTACAATCAATAAGCTCATTGATATGTTTTATTCCTCTTTCGGTAGGGGCATCCGGAAACAAAACAACTCCATTGTCTTCTAATGTAACTCCTTTTACTTCTATAAATATTTTGTCATTGCTAGTTTCTACATAAAAATCAAACCTTGAATTTTTATATTTTGCCTCAGGCTTAATATATTTAATGTCATCAAATAATTTAGGTAAAAATTCTGCCACTACCTTGTTCGGAGCTTGGCTATCTATATTTACCAGTTTATTTTCTTTATAAACAGATATTAAATCATATTTAGTTTTTCTTTTATCACTATCAAATTCTTGGACAAAAACTTTAGAGTTAGGTATTAAAAGTTCCTTACATCTTCCTGTATTTTTAACATGGCAAATTTCTAAATTTCCATCTACTTCAATATGTGCAATAAACCTATTAGGTCTTTCAATAAAATTCCCTATTTTTATATTTTCATATTTCATAATTAGCTTCCTCTAAATAGTAAAATATACTTTATCGTAGCCTCAAGTTTTCTTGAGTTATTTGATATTATAACATAAATATAAACGATAATAACTATGTTTAATAAAATTAAACAAAAAATTAATTTTTACTAAATTTTTACTTAGTATAAAATTTGAAAATAGTATGAAATTTCATATGTTATATTGAATAAAATTTTTCAAAAAATAATTCTTGATTTTTGTAAAAAATAGTCTATAATAAACTATTGTGACATAAAAACTTTTGAGGAGGATGATAAATGATAAAAAACGCTTATATTAAGAATGCGAGATTTGACGGAATAAAAACATTCATTCGCATTTGCGTTTTGTTAATGGTAATTTTTCTAATAATACCGCTAATACCTAACAATATAGAAAACTTTGGAGCACTGTCACTGGTCCCGGCACTTTTTCTCGTCGTCTATATTTTTAAAACTAAAAGAATCTTAGAAGCGCTGATACTATCCTCTTTAATGGGTTTTGTGTTAGTGTATAAAGAAAACTTTTTTACACATTTTACAGATAGTATAACAAATGTACTTTTGAATGAAGATATCGCATGGCTAATAATTGTATGCGGTTTAATGGGAAGTATAATTTCCCTTATAGAGCGTGCTGGTGGTGCGCAAGCATTTGGAACATGGGTCTCAAAGCGAGCTAAGAGTAAAAAATCAGCTCTGATTTGGACTTGGATTTTAGGAACAATTATTTTTGTAGATGATTATTTAAATTCACTAACTGTAGGCTCTTGTATGTCTCCTGTTACAGACAAGCATAAAGTTTCCAGAGAGTATTTAGCATATATAGTAGATTCGACTGCTGCACCAATTTGTGTGTTAATTCCAGTTTCAACTTGGGCTATATTTTGTGCTAAGTTATTGGAAGTAAATGGATGGGCGCCAGCAGGAGAAGGTGTTTTATATTTTATAAAAACAATACCATTTAATTTTTATGGATGGTTTGGAGCAATAATAGTTCCACTTGTAATATTAGGCGTGATTCCAATTTTTGGTCCTATGAAAAAGGCTGAAGAACGCGCTCAGAAAACTGGAATTTTAGCACCTCCGGGTTCTGAAAAAATAGATATGAAATCAGGTGAAAAGTTTAATATACCTGAAAATACAAGTGTTGCTAATTTCTTTTTACCAATTATTGTACTAATAGTATCAACATTATTTTTTAAAGTAGATATGCTTAAAGGTGTTATATTTACCGTAGCTTTTATGTATTTTTATTATGTAGGAAGAAAAATAATGACTGCTGAAGAATTTGCAGATATTTGTGTTTATGGCATAAAAAATATGATTTTACCATTAGTTCTAATAGTATTAGCTTTCTTATTTGCACAGGCTAATGAACAAATAGGCTTCACAGAATATGTAATAACATCTGCTAGTAAATACATGACTCCAAAACTAATGCCATTAATACTATTTTTAGTTTTAGGACTTACTGAATTTATAACAGGTACAAGCTGGGGAATGTTCGTAATAGCTTTTCCTATAGTTATACCACTATCAATGGCTATTGGTGCAAATACTGCACTTTGCGTATCAGCTATAATGTCAGCAGGAGTGTTTGGTGCACATATATGTTTTTATTCTGATGCAACTATATTATCGTCATCTGCATCTGGATGCAACAATTTTGATCACGCAATAACACAGGCACCATTTGGATTTTTGGCAGCAGGATTATCAGCTATATGTTATTTAATTGCAGGATTTATATTTTAATTTAGCATATTAAAAAATCAATTTGTTAACAATATTATTTATAATAGTTCAAATTGATTTTTTTATTTGCTATATTATAGTAAATTTGATAAAATTTATTTTAGATAGTATAAGATTTTCTATTTAAATTGACTTGTATAAATGGAGACATATCATGATTAAACAAATATTAGGGCTAGAGCTATTAAAGTGTAATTTTAAATCAATTCTTATCTTTGAAATTTGCTATAAATTTATTGCAGCTTTGCTATTTGCACCTTTAGTATTAGTTATTGTAAATTTTTCATTAAAGCTTGCGGGTATAAAATATCTTTCTAATGAGAACATTTCATATTTTTTCACAAATCCGTCTACTATTATAATTATATGCTTGTTCATCTTATGCCTTATTTTATATAGTTTGTTTGAGGTTATGGCACTTATAGGTTGTTTTCAAGCTTCATATTATGATAAAAAGATTTCTTCCTTAGCTATTTTTAGGCTAGGATTTTTTTCAGCTAAAAAACTGTTTAAAGGAAAAAATTTTTTATTAATAGTTATTTCATTATTGATATATCCAATAGTAAATTTTATACAGTTGTACGGATGTTTTTCAAATTTAAAGCTTTTGGGAATCATTAGCAATTTTATTAATACAAATATGCCTGAGCTTCTGACATGTTTTCTTATAATAATGGTTGTATCATTATTTGCGATGAAATTAATATACAGCTTATGTTATTTTTGTACAGAAAACTATAATCTTAAAAAATCTGTAAAAAAGGGACTGCGTTTAATTAGTGAAAATTATATAAAAACTGTTTTTGGACTGCTATTGTGGAATATTACTATAGCATTAGCTGCAGGAATAATTTTAATAATAGGAGTGTTTCTTGTATTTGTTACATTAAAAATACTTGGCATAAGCGAAACTGCAAATATTATCGCTTTACAAGCATATAGATGGATATTTATTTCGCTTGTCGGGTTGTATATGCTATTTTCTACACCTATTTCATTTGCATATATCTGCTCATTCTATTACAAGGAAAGATGCAAAGACGGAGAAATAATGGATTTTTATAAGGAGCCAGAGGCGGCATTTAAAAATCCTAATATTGTAAAAAATCTGCTTCTGATTATGACAGTTATTTTGATTATAAGCAATATATCCATTTTTATATTTGACCCAAATGTTTTCAAACCTAATATACAGTTTTTTCATAATACTAATGTAACAGCGCATAGAGGAGATTCAATTAATGCACCAGAAAATACTATTGCTGCTTTTGAAAGCGCGATAACTCATTATGCAGATTGGATTGAGCTTGATTTAAAGCAAACAAAAGACGGCGTAATAGTGGTAATGCATGATAGTAATCTAAAAAGAACAGCAGGAATAAATAAAAACATATGGGAAGTTACATATGATGAAATAAAAAATCTTGACGTTGGTGCTTGGTTTAGCGAAGAATTTGTTGGTGAAAAAATTCCTACATTGGATGAGGTCATAAAGCATGTTAATGGAAGAGCTAAGCTTAACATAGAATTAAAGCCTACAGGCTATGAAAAGGATTTTGAAAAAGAGGTTATAAGAATTATAAAGGAAAATAATATTGAAGAACAATGTGTTATAACTTCCTTAAAATATAATACATTAAAACGAGTTAAAGAAATTGCACCTGAAATAAAAACTATTTTTGTATCAGGTGTAGCCTATGGTAATCTTGCTGACTTAAAATATGCTGATGGATTTAGTATAGAGCAAAATTTCATTACAAAAAAATTAGTAAACAGTATAAAAAACAAGGAAAAAGATTTATATGTATGGACAGTTAATAATATGAAAATGATAGAAAAAATGATTGAGCTTGGTGTTGATAATATTATAACTGACAATCCTCTCAAAGCCAAAGAAACAATCTATAAAAAATATGCTCCTGATACGTTTGTAAAGCTATTTACCCAAACAATAAATAAAAAATAACATATAAAAAAGACTACTTTAGTATGTATGAGTAGTCTTTTTTATATGTAAAAAAACGTTTACATTATTTAACATATATAGTAATATAATACTAATAAAAGTTCTAATCATATCTTACAATTTTACATATCTAAAAGTATTCCCAAAATGAATTTGACATAATCAGTTTTTTAAAAAGTGAGTAAGTGTTCACTTATCAAACTGCGACTTTTAACTTTTAAATTAAAAGTTAATTTAAATAAATTTATATAAAGGGAGGAAATAAAAATATGGACCAGTTAACTAAGGCTAATATCAATCTTCATGCCATTCTCAGAAATCTAAAGGATTTATGTGAGATGGATAAAGAATCATTTGACTTAGTGAAGGACAAAAATCTTACTATTCAGTTTGTTGTAAAGGGCGGAGTAAATGGATCGTTAAGCTTTAAAAATGGCAAGGTTTCTTATGAAAATGGAGTATACCCTTGTAAAATCAAGCTATATTTTACATCACCCGAGCACCTAAATGCAATGTTTGACGGAACTAAGATGCCAATACCATTAAAGGGATTTACAAAGATTAGTTTTCTACAGAATGAATTCAAAAAACTCACCGACAGATTAAGCTACTTCTTAAAACCTACAGACGAATTACTAAAAAACCCAGAATATTTTAAAATTAATACTTATTTAACAGCCTATACAGCATTTTTTGCCTTATCTGAAATTGCTAATCACGATAGCTTAGGCAAAATAAATGCTAAAAGAGTTCCAGATGGAATTATTAATATACTTGCTAAGGATGGACCTGGACTGCAACTGATAGTTAAAGGTGGCCATATTATAGCAAAACAAGGTATTTCAGATAATCCACGTGCAGTGATGGAATTTAGTGATTTAAAAACTGTCAATGATGTTCTTAACGGAAAATCTGATATTTATACTGCTATTGGTGAAGACAAATTTGGATTAAAGGGTTTTATACCTATGCTTGATAACCTAAATAAGCTTTTAGATCAAGTTCCAGCATACGTACAATAAAATTTGTGGAGGTTAGCTATGGAAGTAAATAATTATTCTAAAAATAGAGAGCTCTTTAAAAGGGCTTTGAAGAGTATTCCAACAGGTGTTTATGGTCATCTTGGACCATCAAATGGATGTGCTATACCTGTTAGCGCGTATCCTATATTTTCGGAAAACGCGAAGGGAGCTTACTACTGGGATGTTGACGGAAACAGATTTATTGATTATATGTGTGCTTATGGTCCAAATGTTTTGGGCTACTGCGATGAGGATGTAGATAATGCGGCTATAGAACAACTTAGAAAGGGTAACTGTGTTACAACACCTTCAAGAATTATGATAGACTTTGCAGAATTAATGGTTGATACAATAGATATGGCCGATTGGGTGTTTTTTGCTAAAAACGGTGGAGATGTTACTTCTCTAGCCATACTTGTAGCTCGTGCTGCAACCGGACGCAAAAAAATAATACAGGTTAAAGGTGGGTATCATGGAGTAGCACCTTGGGCACAGAAGCTTGGATATCCGGGAATAATTGAGGAAGATGTATGCAACAATCTTTATGTAAAATGGAACGATTTTGAATCAGTTGAGAAGCTTGTAAAAGAGAATAAAGGGCAGATTGCAGCATTTATATCAACACCTTATTATCATCCTATATTTGATGATAATGAATTACCAGCTAAAGGTTACTGGAAAAAGATAAGAAAACTTTGCACTGACAATGGAATAGTATTAATAATAGATGATGTTAGATGTGGATTCAGATTAGATAATAAAGGTTCGGATTACTATTTTGGATTTAAAGCTGATTTAACTTGCTACTGCAAAGCGTTAGCAAATGGATACAATGTATCAGCTTTATGTGGCATAGATGCTCTTAGAAGTGCAGTATCTAATGTAACCTATACTGGAAGCTACTGGCTAAGTGCAGAGCCATTTGCAGCAGGAATAGCTTGTATTAATAAGCTTAAAAAGATTGATGGTGCAAATCTAATGATTGAAAAGGGAACAAAATTGACTAATGGACTAATAGCAGCAGGAAAGGATTATGGAATTGATTTAAAAGTTACTGGGATTCCTTCGATGTGGTATATGAGAATTACAAATGATGATTCATTAATGCTACATCAAGAGTGGGTCGCAGAATGTGTAAAACGTGGAGTTTTCTTTACAAATCATCATAACCTATTTATTAACTGCGCTTTATCTGATGAGGATATAGCTTATACTATAGATGTTTCTCACGAGGCATTTAAAATAGTAAAACAAAATCATCCGGAAATTGAAGGAGGTAAGGTTTATGCCATTAACTAAACAGGAAATAGAAATGTTAGAAAAAAAGGCAAGTGAATTAAGATATTTGTGTGTTGACACAACGGTTTGGGGGCATAGTGGACATATTGGGGGCTCCATGAGTGCTATGGATATATTAACAATATTATATTATAAATACATGAATATAAATCCTAAAAATCCAAATTGGGATGAAAGAGATAGATTTATATTAAGTAAGGGGCATGTTGGAGTTGGTTACGCGCCAGTATTGGCTGATAAAGGTTATTTTGATAAGGAGTGGCTTAAAGATTTTAATTTAACAGGCTCTCGTCTAGGTATGCATCTTGATGGCAATAAAGTACCAGGTGTAGATGCATCAACAGGCTCTTTAGGTCATGGTTTAGCCATAGCTCTTGGTATGGCTATGGCAGCTAAATTGCAAGGTAAATCTTATAAAACGTACTGTTTACTTGGAGATGGAGAATGTGACGAGGGGGCAGTATGGGAGTCTGCTATGGCAGCGTCACACTTTAAAGCAACTAATTTAATTACTATAGTTGATAGAAATCAGTGTATGATAGATGGACGTACTGAGGATGTTATGAAGCTTGAGCCGTTTGCCGACAAATGGAAAGCCTTTGGCTTTATAGTTAAGGAAATCAATGGTCATGATTTTAATGAAATTTCTGAAGCAATTGATTTTGCACTTGAGGCAAAAGATGCTCCAGTATTAATATTAGCTAATACAATAAAAGGTTGTGGTATAGATTATATGGAGGACGATTATAGGTGGCACTACGGAGCTTTAGATGAAGAAAAGGTAACTAGAGCAAAGGAAAGTCTAAATAAATATTATCAAAAAAGAATGAAAGTGTGATATGAAAAAATATTTCACACTAAATATTGTGGTGCCGTAAAGCGGCATAAGGGAGGAAATTATGGGATTATCATATACAATGATAGAAACAACGAAGCTTTCAACAGCTGAAATTTATGGTCAGGTTTTGTGTCAGCTTGGGGAAGAGCATAAGGATATAGTAGGTTTAACAGCTGACCTTGGAAAATCTACTAAAATAGGTTCATTTGGCGAAAGATTTCCAGAAAGATTTTTCAATGTTGGTATAGCTGAACAAAATATGTTTGGTATGGCTGCTGGTATGGCTAAGTGTGGGTTAACTCCTTTTGTATCAACATTTGCTATATTTACTTCAATGAGAGGTCTAGACCAAGTACACACTGATATTTGCTATCAAAATCTAAATGTTAAGATGATTGCTACACACGCTGGTTTATCCTTCGGTCAGGCAGGAAGTACACATCATTGCACAGAAGACATTGGAATTATGCGTACTATGGCTAATTGTAAGATTATAGTTCCTGCTGATGGTATGGAAACAGCAAAGGCTGTTGAGGCAGCATATGAAACCTTTGGGCCTATATACATCAGGATTAACAGAGGATTTGACCATAGGCTAAATGAGTCACCAGATTATGAATTTGAAATTGGTAAGGCTATTGAGCTGCACGAAGGAACTGATTTAACAATTATAGCTTGCGGCTCATGTGTTTATCAAGCATTGCAGGCAGCAAGAGAGTTGCATGATATAGATAAGCTAAGCATAAGAGTAATTAATATGCACACTATAAAACCTATTGATGAGGAAGCTATACTTAAGGCTGTTCAAGAGACAAGAAGAATTGTAACTGTGGAGGATCATAATATTATTGGAGGACTTGGAAGTGCAGTGGCTGAGGTTATCGCTAAGGGCGGCAAGGCTTGTGCTTTTGAAAGGCTAGGTATTCCAGATACATTTTCACCTATAGGGTTACATGAGGATTTGATGTCAATATTCAAAATAGATACAAATGGTATAATGGAAAAGGTTAGAGAAATGATGGGCAGGGATTTTGAGGAAGACGATAACTGGGACGACGAGGTGTAATTATGATGATTGCTGATAGAGATTTGTATTCCAGTAGAATTTTTATAAATTCAGTGTTACCTTTAATTAAGGTTATAGTTGAAGAAAGAAAAGAGCTCGGTGAAAAATTTGCTGGTAAGAACGGTATAATCCAAATTAGCGCTAAGGACGAAGTAGGAAAAGTTGGAATGCATTATGTTATTGAGAATGGTAATTTTACCGTAGTTTTAGGTATTTTAGATAATCCTGATGTTGAGCTAGAATTTAAGAACATTCCTTCTTTAAATGGATTCTTTTCTGGGAAAAGTAAAAAGCTACCTAAGATTAAGGGTTTAACTAAGCTAGGACTCTTAATCCCTATGATAAAGACACTACTTTTTATGTCATCAATGCTTAGTGCAACTACTCCGCCGATTGAAGAGGATAAAAAGGAATTTTTAGTTAGACTATATTTTTATTTGTTATCCTCAGGCATAAGCCAGTTGAATAAAGCTGGTCATCCTGATGTAGCACGTTGGTCAAAGAGAAGTCCAGATAGGGTATATGCTTGGAGGGTTATAGATAAACCAGAATTAAGCTCTTATATTAGAGTAAAGGCGGGCAATACTAAAGCCGCTCGAGGAGCATATAAGCGCTCAAAACCATTCTTTACAATGTGCTTTGACTGCGTAGATAGTGCTTTAGGAACTCTTTTGCAGATAGATGACTTAGTAGAAGCTACTGCAACAGGAAAACTAATAATGGAGGGAGCACCTGAATTTGGAGCAGAAATAGGTGATTATATGATGCTTGTTGGTGACTATGCAAAATAGGGTTTAAACTATGGACGTAATTATAGATAACAAAAGAATAAAATATCATAAAAAAACATTTGAAAATATTTCAGTGGATAAGCAGAAAAAAGTAATAGAAACAGCTGTTAAACATTTTGCTATGTACGGATATGATGCAACAAATATTAATAATATTGCTAGTGATGTAGGGATAAGTATAGGCTCATTATATAACTACTTTGCTTCAAAGGAAGATTTGTTTTTAGGTGTAGTTAATGAAGGCTCATTATTGTTAGAAAAAGAACTATCTAAGATTGATGAAACTGAAAATATATTGATTTTCTTTGAAAAAATATTAAGGCTAAGTAAAGAGTTTGCATTGAACTATCCAGAGTTTAATCAAATCTATTTAAATCTAACTACACAAAATTTGTCTCATTTATCAGATAAACTATGCAATAAAATTGAACATATAACAGCTGAAAAGTATAAAAAGCTAATTAATATTTCAAAGGAAAAGGGATACATAAGAACGGAAATGTCAGAAAATGAAATAGCCTTTTGTTTGGATAACCTTGTTATGATGCTGCAATTCTCATTTGCATCTAACTACTATTTAGAAAGAATGAGAACCTTTTTAGGGGAGAATGTTGATATAAAGGATGATAGTATAATAGAAAGTATAGTTAGCTTTGCTGTAAATTCTTTAACTAAAGATATAGGATAAGTCCTATATCTTTAGCGTTATGAGGGGGGAGTTAAATGCAATATAATAATTTATTTTCTCCAATGAAAATAGGAAATGTTGAAATCAAAAATAGAGTTGTTATGCCTGCAATGATGCTGGGACATGGACAGTTTAATGGAAAACCAACCGAACAGATGCTTGATTATTATGAGGAAAGAGCCAAGGGAGGTGTAGGATTAATCATCACGGAAATAACGAGAGTTGATGATATAACAGGTGTAGGCGCATTTGCACAGCTTGCTGTAAGCCATGATTACCATATAGAACCATTAAAAAAGCTCGTTGATAAAATTCATAACCATGATTGCAAAGTATTTGTTCAGCTACACCATCCGGGACGTCAAAACTTACCTATAACTGTTGGAATATTACCAATGGCAATCGGATTAGAAAAAATTACACCAAAATTTAGAAACGCTTTTTATAAGATGACGCCACTTGCTAAAAAAATGCAGGATAAGGGCATTGTTTTATCAGTGGTTGGTCCTTCGAAAACATCGCCATGTAGCTTTGCTAAGGGAAGGAATAGAGCCTTAAGACATGCAGAAGTAAAGAAGCTTATCAAAAAATTTATAGATGGTGCGATTCGCGTTAAAAAAACTGGTGCAGATGGTGTTGAACTACATGCGGCACATGGATATTTGATACAACAGTTTTTAAGCCCATTAACTAATAAAAGAACAGATGAGTACGGGGGAAGCTTAGAAAATAGAATGAGATTTCTGCTAGAAATAATAGAGGGAATAGAAAATAATTGTGGTCAAGATTTTCCTATTGTAGTAAGACTTTCGGTAGATGAATGTTATGACAAAATAGGTGGAAACAAAAAAGGATATTCATTGCTGGAGGGAGTTGAAATAGCTAAGAGGCTGGAAAAGGCGGGCATTGCTGCTATAGATATTTCTTCTGCTAGTTATGAAACTATGAATTATTGGCTAGAACCTACAACATTTGAGCCAGGATGGAGAAAATATATGGCTCAGGCTGTTAAAAAAGAAGTATCTATTCCAGTTATTGCAGCTAATCTTATTAGAAGTGAGAAACAGGCTGAAGAGCAAATAGGGGATGGATATCAGGATTTTGTCGCACTTGGTAGGCCGCTTATTGCCGATCCATACTGGGTTAAAAAGGTGATGGAGAACAAAGAACAGGAGATAAAACGTTGCATGTGCTGCTTATGGTGTTTTGAAAGTATGCTTGAAAATGCATATAAGGGTACGTCTGGAGAATGTGCGGTTAACCCTAGAATGGGAAATGAAAAGACATTTTTAAATCTTAAGAAAGATGGAAACAATAGGACGGTAGTAATAGTTGGTGCGGGGCCGGCTGGCTTAACTGCCGCAGAGATACTAAGTGAAAGAGGTTTTAATGTAATAGTACTTGAAAAGAATTCCTATGTGGGGGGACAGGCAAAGCTTGGAAGTGTACCTCCTAAAAAAGAAAAAATAAGCTGGTGCTACTATGATTTAGCATATGCTGCTAAAAAAAATGGAGTTAAAATATTATATAACACTAATGCAACAGAAAAAAATATAGCTGAGTATAACCCGTATGCAGTGATTATAGCAACTGGCGCAATTGCCTTAAAACCTAAAAGTATAAAAGGTATTGAGAATAAAAATGTATGTACAATCACTGAAATTCTAAACGAGTCGATTGTCTTGAAAAATAAGAGAGTTGCTGTAATTGGCTCAGGTATGTCAGGTCTTGAAACAGCAGAAAAACTATGTACGGATGGAAATATTGTTACAGTAATAGAGATGGCTGACAAGGTTTCTCCTTCTACATATTCACAGCATATTGATGATATAATGCCACGCTTAAAGAAATACGAAACTACATTTTTAGTAGGTAATAGATTGGAAAGTATTAATAGTGACAGCATTACAATTGAAAATATGTCTACTAAAGCTAAACGAATTTTACAGACAGATTATGTTGTTCTATCATTGGGCAGTAAACCTGTAAATGATTTATATAAAAGTATGGAGGGAAAGTACGATAATCTTTATATCATAGGAGATGCAGAGAAAATCGGTAGGATAGCGCAAGCCACTAAAGCTGCTGCAAGGCTTGCAATGAATTTAAATTAACCTAAAACGTATAATAATATTGTTTCAATATTATTTGTAATAATGAAGCAATATTATTATAAAATATAGTATGATACAGATTTTTATCCTTCTAATAATACTTATAAAGCTTGGTTATAAATGTTCTATCAAGTTACATTTATACCATCTTAATTATAAATAGTAAAGGAGATTTTAGCATGAACGTATTGTACATAGTTTTAGGAAGCGCACTCATTTTTTTAATTGCCTATAATACCTATGGCAAATTTTTATCAAAAAAGGTATTTAAACTTGATGACAAAAATATAACTCCATCTATTGAAGTGAATGATGGACAAGATTATGTTCCAGCAAAAAAAGGAATGCTAATGGGACAGCATTTTTCTGCAATAGCTGCTGCTGGGCCAATAAACGGACCAATTATTGCTGCACTAGCTTTTGGATGGGTGCCAGCACTTATCTGGGTTATTATAGGAAGTATTTTTATAGGTGGAGTTCATGACATGGGTAGCTTGATAGCATCGGTTAGGCATAAGGCTAAATCTATAACAGAGGTTATTAGGCAAAATGTTTCTAAACGTGCTTGGGGATTATTTATGATTTTCATTTGGATTACTCTTGTATACATAATTGTTGCATTTACTGATATTACAGCAACCTCATTTGTAGGTAATGTAGCCTTGGAATCTGGTGAAGTAGTTAATGGCTCTGCAATTGCAAGCTCGTCTATTATGTATCTAATACTTCCAATTATTATGGCTTTAGTCATGAAGTTTGGCAAAGTAAAAGAGGGAGTTGCTACGCTTATATTTTTACCGCTTGTTGGTGTAGCTATTTGGGCAGGTAAGTATTTCCCAGTGGCACTACCAATAGCAGATCCTATTCTTGCGCAAAAAATATGGGGTACATTAATTTTAATTTATTGTTTAGTAGCATCAATTATACCAATGTGGCTATTATTACAGCCAAGAGGAGCTTTGGGAGGATACTTTTTATATGCGGCGTTAATAGTTGCCGCTATAGGTATAATATTTGGCGGCTATACAGTTAATTATCCTGCATTTACAAAATTAGCTGACGCTGGTCTTGGAAGTGATTTTTGGTTCCCAATGTTTCCAGTCTTATTCATTACAATTGCCTGCGGTGCTTGCTCAGGTTTTCATTCCTTGGTGTCTTCTGGTACAACAAGTAAGCAATTAAGAGTTGAAACTGATGCAAAACCAATAGGATATGGTGCAATGTTATTAGAGGGAATGGTAGCAGTAGTATCTATTAGCTGTGTAATGATTCTAGCATCCAATTCTCCTATTATTAACAAGGCTCCAAACTTTATATATGCTACTGGAATAGGAAGCTTTATGAAATTAATTGGAGTTCCAGTTGTGTTTGGTATTAGCTTTGGTCTTATGGCATTTACAACATTTGTTTATGATACTCTTGACGTTTGCACTCGTCTTGGACGATATATAATCGAAGAGTTGACAGGTTGGAGAGATATAAAAGGAAAACTTTTAGGTACAATTTTAACTGCTGGTGTTCCACTATTATTTATATTCCAGACTATGAAAGATGCAAATGGCAATGTAATACCAGCATGGAAAACATTCTGGAATACATTTGGAGCTTCTAACCAATTGCTTGCAGCATTAGCCTTAATAGGTATATCAGTATGGCTAGTTAATTCTAGAAGAGAATCTAAAGTATGGTTAGTATCATTCATACCAGCAACTGTAATGTTTGTAATGTCAAACTTTGCATTACTTATAGACATTCATAAGGGATGGGTACTAAATACAGGACATCCTGCAATACCATATGTTTCATTAATATTAGTAATTCTTTCAATATTAGTTTCTGTTGAAACAGTAATATCAATTATAAAGAATAAAAAAACTCCTATTGTTAAAGAAAAAATAAAATAATAGAGTAATAATATAAAAAAGGTCGCAACTAATTAAATTGCGACCTTTTTTATGTATTTTTTAAACCTTAGCTTTTTTAGCCTTTGGTCCTTTGTATTCTTCAGCTGATGGATCATCTTCAAGTTTCATTATTGAATATCCAACATAACCAGCAATAGTAGAAACTATAGGGCTTAGTATGTTAAAGAATGCAAATGGAGCATAAGTAAATGTTGAAACTCCTAGGAATCCTGACATTGTAGCTCCACATGTGTTCCAAGGGACAAGTGCAGATGTAACTGTACCAGAATCCTCTAGTGCACGAGATAAGTTACGAGGAGCTAAGCCTCTTTTCTTAAATTCATCCTTATACATTTTACCAGGAAGTGCAATCGCTAAGTATTGATCTCCTGCTAGTATGTTTATAAATAAACAAGATAAAACAGTTACAAGTATTAATGAACCTGTACTCTTTGCATATGATAACAATTTGTTTGCTATACATCCTAGCATTCCAGACTTTTCTAGAACGCCACCAAATGTTAATGCAGACATAATAAGAGCTATAGTCCACATCATTTTCATTAAACCGCCATTAGTCATAAGTTCATCTACCATTGCATGACCAGTTTCTGATGTTACTCCATTCATCATAGAGCCTAAAACATCACTTAGTGAAGAACCTTGGAATATAAATGCACAAACACCACCAAGTAATGCGCCGATAAATAATCCTGGAAGAGCAGGAACTTTCATAGCTACCATTACAATTACTATTACAGGAACAAGCAATAATACTGGGTTAATATTATAGTTAGCTGATATTACATCTAATATTCCTTGAATTTCAGTAGAGTTTAACTCTTGACCAGAGAAATTAAATCCTATTATAACAAATAAAACTAATGTTATACCGTATGAAATACTTGTTGTATAAAGCATATGCTTAACGTGATCAAATAATTTTGCTCCAGCCATTGCAGGTGCTAAGTTTGTTGTATCTGATAAAGGAGATATTTTGTCCCCAAAATATGCACCAGATATAATAGCACCAGCTGCTAAGCCAAGAGGTATATTAAGACCTTGAGCTATACCAATTAAAGCTATACCAACTGTTCCAGCTGTAGTCCATGAACTGCCTGTAGCTAGTGAAACTACACTACATAATAATAAAGAAGCAGCTAAGAAAAATGTAGGTGATAAAATTTGTAATCCGTAATAGATAAGTGTAGGAACTATACCTCCAATTATCCAAGTACCAATAATAACTCCAATGATTGCAAGAATTAAGATTGCCTGCATTGTACTTGATATAGAAGCTACAATGCCTTCTTCAATTTCTACCCATTTATATCCCAAAACAAAAACTGCGATAACAGCAGTAAATGTAGCACCTAAAATAAGTGGGATATGGATATCAGCTTCAATTTTAATAGCGATAGCAAGAAAAATAATCGTGACTATCACTGGTAAAATAGAAAGTAATAAAGACGGTTGTTTTTTTTCTTTTGCTTGATTGTTCATTGTTTTTCCTCCCTAAATTTTTTGTTCTTTTGTAAACAAATTAAACTAATTCCTTTGTCTGTAAACGATTTCACAAACTTTAAAAATTGGGCGGGTTTTTAAAGATGCTTCTACTTTTTGTCGTAGAATTATATTTATTGTTTATAGAAATAATAAATTGCTTTCTATTTATATTCAAGAAAATTATTTCGACACAAATCGACATTATTAAAAAAACTATTGAATTAGTAAAATAGTTAATAATTTAACTAAATAATTATTTTTTATTCATCAATTTTTAAATCTAATTATACAGATATTATAGCTGAAAATGAGTGTACTTGTGTATTGAAAAAGATTGATGAATTAGTATTAAAAGATAATAGCTATCAAATAGAATATAAAATTAATAAAAAAGATGGAACACCTATTCGTTTGATTGGAAATATAACTAAACGAAAGGATGAAAATTGTATTAAAGAATTCTAGAAAAACATTGTAATATTTTTGAAAAAGGAATAATATATGTGTAAATAATTTATAATATATTATTACTATGGAGGTGTTTATAATGAATAAGAAACTAGACGTAAAAATTTTAATTACTACAATTGTTACATTATTGCCTATTGTTTTAGGTATAATAAATGGTTTTTCGTCAAACTTGTTTTTAGCTTTTATCGTTCCTGTTATATTTGCCATTATTAATATATTTGAAAATATATATATAAGTAAATATGAAAAAGCTAATACAACATCTGTTATTACATATCAGTGCAGATGGATTATACCCGTTGTATCTATCGTATCTATGAGCATAGTTATTAGTAGAGCAATGAAAATCGAATCTCCGATATATTATATAATAATGTCATTGATTGGTATTTATGTATGCTCATCTGGTGTAAAACTTATCGAATCCAAAAACGAAGCAAATTGCATTTTTAAATTACCATCATTTTTAAAAAATAAAAATGCCAATTGCGAGAAATTTGATACTATAGGATATATATGGATTGCTTCAGGGTTGATTTTTACAGCATTAGTCTATTTAAGAGTCAGCTGGTTTGTAATAGGTTTACTTTTATGTGCTGTAATGTTTGTAGCACCGCTATTTATTTTTAGATTTATGTATAAACATGTTAAATAAAGTTAAAAACGAGCTGTTAAAAGCTCGTTTTATATGTTAAGCTATTATATAATCACAAAAAATACGAGGTGTTAAATTGACAAGCAAAAAATTTACTGTTAATTCAAATCTAGTTTTATTAGTAAGCATTATATCCGTAATAGGATGCATGTTTATGAATATACCTCTTTATGCAGGATTTTTTGCAGGTATAGTACTTACTGCACTAAGTATGTATACTGCTGGATTTAAGATAAAGCAAATTTTTAATACTATGGTTTCATCTATTGTTGAAATAAAAGGATTAATTCTTATTATACTGTTGATAGGAGCGACTACAACTGTTTGGATTTCATCGGGAGTTATACCTACTATTATGTATTATGGATTTAATTATATGGACGGTGTAAACTTTCTGTTGGCAGCATTTCTAATTATGACTGTTGTTTCTATCTTTATGGGGACTGCTGTAGGAACTATAAGTACAGTAGGTATTGCACTGATGGGCATTGGCTTTGGACTTGGCATACAACCAGAAATGTTAATTGGAGTTTTAGTATCTGGAGCTTTTATTGCTGATAAAATATCACCATTATCAGGGCTGTTAAATCTTACAATGAATACTGTAAAAAGAAACTATTTACAGATAATTAAAAGCTTTTCTATTACACTCATACCACTAATAATTATTACAGCTATAATTTATTGTATTATGGGTAGTCAATATACTGTCAATAATTATAGTAGTTTAGAAGTATACAAAGAGGCTATAATAAATGATATTAACATATCTCCATTTCTTTTATTAATGCCAATACTTATGGTTGTGTTGTCTTTAGTTGGTCTTAAATCAATAGTTACAATAGGAATTGGAGTTGTATGTGGAGGTATTTTTAGTGTTGTAATGCAGGACATGTCTATCTTAGAAACTATAAAAAGTATAATGTTTGGCTACAGTGCACAGACTGCTTCAGCTGAATTAAATAGTATTTTGGTAAGTGGAGGAGTTGTTTCTATGATAGATGTTATATTAATTGTAGTCGGAAGCGTAGTATTAGTAGGATTGTTTGAAAAAAGTAATGTCTTAGAACCTATAATAAATAAGCTTATAAGTAAAGTTAATAGCAAATTTCAGCTAATTTTAAAAACAGGTATATTATCAAGTTTAATGACTATTATTACCTGCGATCAGACAGTAGGAATAATATTGCCGGGTAAGACTCTACAGGATAAATATGAAGAATTTAATATAGATAGTGTAGTATTGGCAAGAACTATATCTGATACAGGAACAATAATAGCTCCTTTAATGGTATGGAATGTAAATTCCTTTATAATTAACTCTGTAACAGGAATTTCAGCGCTTGGCTATGCACCATATGCTGTATTGTGCTATTTATGTCCAGCTATTACAATAATAATTTCATGGTTAACATATAGAAGAAAACAAAAGGAGCTATCATGACAATAAGACATTTAAAAATATTTGTAACAGTTGCCGAATGTGGAAAAATGCGAAAAGCAGCAGAGCTACTATATATTTCACAGCCATCTGTAAGTCAAGCTGTACAAGAGCTAGAAAACTACTATGGTGTAAAGCTTTTTGATAGACTTTCTCAAAAGCTATATCTAACAGATATGGGAAAGCTTCTTTTATCATATGCCAGAAGAGCTGTTGAAATAATAGAAAATACAGATAAAGTTATGAAAAATGCAGGTGAATACTCAACTCTTAGGATTGGTGCAAGTGTGTCAGTGGGTACATATTTAATAAATGATATAATTGATAAATTAGAGGAAAGCATAGATAAAATAGAAACCTCAGTTGTAGTTAATAATACCTATATAGTTGAAGAAATGATAAGAAACAGTAAGCTTGATGTTGCAATAGTGGAAGGCATGGTTGAAGGTAATGATATAATAAAGTTACCTTTATATAATGATGAGCTTGTAATTATTGCTGGAAATAATCATCCCTTTTATGATAAGGGGTCTATAAATATTGAAGAATTAAACTATCAAAAGCTTATTGAACGAGAAGAGGGAAGTGCAGAGCGTAATCAATATGAAAGGTTACTGCAAGATAATGGCATTAATATGAAAAAAGCTTGGAGCTGTACTAATATTCAAGCTATTAAGCACGCTGTTATAAGGGGAAGAGGACTTGGAATTGTTTCAAAAATGTCTGTAGAAAAAGAGGTTGAAGATGGAAGTCTTAGAATAATAAATGTTAACAATATAAAAGTAAGCCGAGAAATTAACATTATTTATCATAAGGATAAATTCATCTCTCGGCTTATACTTGATTTTATAAATATTTGTAAATCGATTAGATTCTAAATTATATTAGTGCATATAATAATGTTCCTGCTACTCCAGTGCCAAATATTATAGATATGGCATTGGCTTTTTTCTTCCTTAGTATGAAAAGACTAACTGCAAATAGACCGAATTCAATAAACCTAAAGTCTGATAACACTAAAGATGTTTTGTCTGCTTGGAAGAGACCTAGTAATAATATTGATAATCCCGCTGAGGCTATAAGTGCTACAACTGCTGGTCTTAATGCAGATAAAACAGTTTGAACTCCGCTAAAATTTCTATATTTATAGTAAAAATAGGCTAGGGCTAAGCAAATAATAAATGAAGGAATTATAACTCCTAAAGTGCATAATATAGCGCCAAAGGGTCCTGCTAATCTTGTTCCTACAAAGGTTGCTGAATTTATTGAAATTGGACCAGGTGTCATTTCAGCAATAGTTATCAGGTCTGTAAACTCTGCCATTGTCAAAAGCTTATGAACTTCAACAATTTGATTTTGAATTAAAGGGATAGCTGCATATCCACCGCCAACACTAAATAAGCCTACCCAAATAAAGCTGAAAAATAATTTTAATAATAATATCATATTGTTCTGTCCTTTCTAATATTCCAAAGTAAATCAAGGATACCAATGCTCAAGCATGTTAATATAACTAGCATAGCACTAACTTTAAAGAAATAAGTGCATATAAATGATATAATCATAAGTCCGATATATAAGGCTCTTTTTGTCATACATACATTTTTAGCTAAGTTAATTACAACATCAAATATAACAGCTGCTACTCCAGCTCTCATAACCTGTAATGCAGTAGCTATAATTTTATTTTCCCTGAATTGAGTATAAAATACTGAAATAATTGAAATTATTATCATAGGTGGTAATGAAGTACCTAAAACTGCAACTAATGATCCTACTATACCCTTCATTCTATATCCTAAAATTACTGATGCATTTATTGGTATTGGTCCGGGTGATGATTGTGCTATAGCTGTTATATCAAGCATTTCATCTTCATCTAACCACTGAAGCTCTTCAACAAATTTCTTTTTCATTAAAGAAACTATTACAAATCCTCCTCCAAAAGTAAATGCGCTTAGAGCAAATGTAGCTTTAAATAGCTGCCATAACACATTTTTTGGATTTTTTGTATTTTCCATTGTGCTTTACCTCTTTCTTTTTATGTTACTTACATAATAGTATTAATTTAACAATATGTAAAGTACATAGATATTATCAAACTGATAGGTAAATACTTATATATAAAAAATAAGAAGATTTGATTTATACTTTTATCAAATCTTCTTATTATATTTTATATAAAATTAACCTAATATTTTCTTTAAATCTTGTTCAGGAGTGCTTATTGGAGAAATATTAAAGTTTTCAACCAAATACGCTAATACATTTGGTGATACAAATGCCGGTAATGTAGGTCCTAAATAAATGTTTTTGATTCCTAAGTATAATAGTGTTAATAGAATACAAACGGCTTTTTGTTCATACCATGATAATACCATTGATAGAGGCAATTCATTTACACCACATCCAAATGCTTCAGATAAAGCAACGGCAACTTTTATTGCACTGTAAGCATCGTTACATTGACCCATATCCATTATTCTTGGAAGTCCACCTATATCGCCTAAATCTAAATCGTTGAAACGATATTTTCCACATGCAAGTGTTAATATTATAGAATCATTTGGTGTCATTTTTACAAAATCAGTGTAATAATTTCTACCAGGTTTTGCACCATCACATCCGCCCACAAGGAAGAAATGTTTAATTAGACCTTGTTTAACTGCATCTACAACCTTATCAGCAACTGATAAAACTGTTCCGTGAGAAAAACCTGTTGTTACCTGTGTTCCACCATTTATTCCTGTGAATTCTGTATCTTTTTCATATCCACCAAGCTCTAAGGCTTTTTCTATAACAGGTGTGAAGTCTTTGTTTTCATCAATATGAATCATTTCTGGATATGATACTACTGCAGTTGTAAATACTCTATCCTTATAGCTTTCTTTAACTGGCATTAAACAATTTGTTGTAAAAAGAACAGGTCCTTTAATATCAAGGAATTCTTTTTGCTGATTTTGCCATGCAGTTCCAAAGTTACCTTTCAAATGAGAGTATTTTTTTAGCTCAGGATAAGCGTGAGCTGGAAGCATTTCTCCATGAGTATAAATATTTATACCTTTATCTTTTGTTTGCTCTAGCAACATTTTTAAATCAAGTAAGTCATGACCGCTTATAACGATAAATGGTCCTTTTTCTACAGTTAGTGGAACTGTTGTTGGTACTGGTGTGCCATAAGTCTGAGTATTAGCTTTGTCAAGTAGCTCCATACATTTAAAATTAACCCTTCCAACTTCTAAAACAGTAGGTAGCAAATCATTCATTTCTAATTCTTCTCCTACTGCTGATAAAGCTTTATAGAAAAATCCATTAACTTCATCATCAGTATATCCTAATACTAAAGCATGATAAGCATATGCTGCCATACCTCTTAATCCAAACAATATTAATGATTTTAATGAACGTATATCTTCATTGTCATTCCATAGGTTATTCATATCATAGTTATCATTTTTAGTACAACATGATGAACATGATGAACAATTTGGATTTAATATTTCTTTTTCTTTATTAACTTTACTTATTAAATCTGTTATTGTTTCGTCATTAAAATTAACGTTTGTAATAGTAGTAAATAATCCTTCAATCATTAAAGTGTCAGTAGACTTATTAGTAGGAGTACCATTTACTGTTTTAGCAAGACCTATTAAAGCACCTGTCAATTCATCTTGTAAATTTGCAGTACTAGATTGCTTGCCACACACTCCCTTTTTAGTGCAGCCAGTGCAACCAGCAGTTTGTTCACATTGAAAACAGAACATTTCGTTCATAATAACCTCCAATATAATTATTTTTATATTATATATTAAACTTTGTTGACTTTATGATATGATTATATTATAATTTCCATAAAAAGTATGTTGTTTTTACAACGAACGGAGAAGCTATGAAAAATAATTTAGAAGTGTTAAAAAAATGTCCTTTGTTTGATAAAATAGCCGAAAAAGATATGGACAATATGCTGAGTTGCTTGTCAGCTAAAAATAAACATTATAAAAAAAATGATTTTATTTTTTCTGAAGAAGACAAACCTACATATGTAGGCATTATTATATCAGGAAGCGTTTGTGTAGTTAAGGAAGATTTTTGGGGAAATAGAGCTATACTAGCTAAGCTTGGCGAAGGAGATTTGTTTGGTGAGGCGTTTTCCTGTGCAGAGGTTGAACGTTTACCAGTTAGCGTTGTAACTACTGAAAACACTGAGGTCATATTAATAGATTATAAAAAAATCATAACAACCTGCTCTTCAACGTGTGTTTTTCATACTCATTTAATAAATAACATGATAAAAATTCTTGCTAATAAAAACATTATGATGACACAAAAAATACAACATATAGTTAAGCGCACAACAAGGGAAAAACTTTTATCATATTTATCGGAACAAGCTATAAAATGTAAAAGTAACGAGTTTAAAATACATTTTAATCGCCAAGAACTCGCAGATTATCTTTCAGTTGATAGAAGTGCAATGTCAAATGAACTGTGTAAAATGAGGGACGAAGGAGTAATAGAATTCAATAAAAATGAATTTAAAATAAAAATATAAATTTTTTAGGGGGTTTAAAATGAATCAAACTATTAGCGAATTATTTAGTAGAAAATCTGTTAGAGTTTACGAAAATAGACCTATAGAAAGCGAGAAAAAAAGAATAATTTTAGAAGCAGCTATCCAAGCGCCAACAGCTGGTAATATGACTCTATATAGTATTATTGATGTTACAGATGAAGATTTAAAGAAACGTCTGTCTGTCACTTGTGATAATCAACCTTTTATTGCTGATGCACCTTTAGTGTTAATTTTTTGTGCTGATTATTCAAGATGGTATGAATGTTTTTGTAGTGTTAAAGAATTTAACGCTGTTGAAGACGAAGTTAGAAAGCCGGGCGCAGGAGATTTACTTCTTTCCTATACAGACGCTGTTATAGCCGCTCAAAATGCTGTTGTTGCAGCCGAATCTTTAGGTATAGGTTCTTGCTATATTGGAGATATTTTAGAAAATTATGAAATACATAAAGAACTATTAAATTTACCTAAATATGTGATTCCAAGTGCAATGCTTGTTTTTGGATATCCAACAAAGCAGCAAAAAGAACGTGTTAAACCAGAACGCTTTAAGCTGGAGGATATAATATTTGAGAATTCTTATAATAAAAATAGACCAAATAAACAGGCGGAAATGTTAAGTGAAGTAACTGAAAAATCTGGAGAAGAACTTACTAACTATATTAAGGCATTTTGTAAAAGAAAATGGAATAGTGATTTTAGCCAAGAAATGTCTCGTTCAGCTCAGGAAATGATAAAAAATTGGCTAGAATAAAATTGTGAAAAAAGACATTTCGCGCTGTGCTGCAAAGCGGCGTAATGGGAGGAAAATATGGAAAAATTAAAAAAGTTATCATTAGAAATTGACAATTTGGAACAAGAGTATTCAAGACTAAGCTGGGTTCAATATACCACTGGATATGATTTTGGTGTAGAAAATCAATATAAAAAAATACTAGAGAAATACAGTTCAAAAAGTGATTTTGAAATAATAGCAGAGGCATATAATAGAAAAGACTTAGATTATTCAGATAAAAGGAGGGCGGAAATACTATATAAATCATATGAGCCTTTTCATTTATCTAAGGAAGTAAATGAGCTATCTGCAGATATTGAAGCTTTAACTACAAAGCTATCCAAAATATTAAATACTCACAGAAGTAAACTAAATGGCTGTGAAATATCATCTGTTGATATAGCGCAAATATTAAATAATGAAGATGACGGTGAAAAAAGAAAAGCAGCATATCTTGCGAGAGCTCAGGTTAATGAGCCTCTTGTTGAAGGTGGATTTGTAGAGCTAATTAAATTAAGAAAAGAGTATGCTAAACTTCGTGGCTTTAAAAATTTTGTAGAAATGAAGTTGACCGATGATGATTTAAATGTAGAATTATTTGCTAATTGGAAAAATGAGCTTCATGCTATTTTACCTAATATGGTTAAGGCTAGAACTGAAGTAGCAAATAAGTACTTAAAAAAAGATATTATTATGCCTTGGGATGAAACATATGTTTATTCCAAATTAGCTCCATCATTAAACGCAAATGTTGATATGTCAGAATATTTTAGTGTTCTTCGTAATTTCTTTTTACGTTTTGGCATAGATATTGGTAAATATAATATTACATATGACGTTTTTCCTAGAACAAATAAATCTGAGTGGGGATATAATTTCCCAATTGAAACTGGCAAGGATTCCAGAATATTGGCTAATGTAAAAAATAAATATAGCGAATACGGTGTATTATTGCATGAAACAGGTCATGGAGTACACTCATTCCTTCAAGATTCAAAAGAAAACATATTAAACAGAGGTATAAGCGGTATAATTACTGAAGGAATAGCAAATCTATTTGGGAGTTTCTTATATGATGAAATCTTTTATAAGGATTTCTTTGACGGAAGTAAAAATGTAAATGAAGAGTTTAAATTATATAAAGAATATTCAAAAATTAACGCATTAAGAGCAATATCAACTATTATGTTTGATCAAAATCTTTATAGAAACGAATTGAACTCTTTAGAAGATATTAATGAGCTAGCTTTTGGAACACAGAAGGAATATTTAAAGGAGGATGCTTTTTCAGAAGAATACCCTTGGGGTTATAGAATACATCATACAACACATCCAATATATTTACATAATTACTTTATGGGTGATGTTACCTGTGAAATGATAAGAAAAAGCTTCTTTGATAAGTACAATTGCACTAGCATTATTGATAAACCTAAAGAGTTTACAGAGTTCTTAATTAATAGCATAATTAGTCCATCCGGATTATACAAATACCCTGATTTATTCAAACAAATTAGTGGGGAAGGTTTTTCTCTTAAATATATGCTTTAGCATATATTTAAGTACTTTGCTTTAGCATGTATGATAAGGATAAAAATGAAGACCATGATAAAAGGCAATGTAAACCATGTGAGGATAAAAAATAATTAATATTTAAATTTTTAGATAGAATTAAAAGTGGAAATTTCCACTTTTAATTTTATTGATTTTTACTTTCCTAAGAATTATAATAAAGTAAATAAAAGTCAGTCAAACGACCGAAATCATTTTTCTTAAATACTAATCGTAAATGGCAAATAAATTTTTTATTTGGAAGAGAGGTATTTAAATGTATAAGTTATATTGTAGAATTTATCAAACATTATTTAAAGTCGTATCTTATTTATTACCTTGGAGAAAGCCATATTTGTTAGAGGGGCAAAATAGCTTATCTAGACTACCCAAACTTATTTTAGACAACAAAATTACTAATGTGTTGATTGTAACTGATAAAGGCATAACATCACTTGGATTGATGGATAATTTACTTGAAGGATTAAATATGGAGGGAATTAAGTATGTAATTTATGATAAAACTGTTCCTAATCCAACTATTGACAATATAGAAGAAGCTCTTATTTTATATAAAGAAAATAATTGCAATGGACTTATAGCCTTTGGTGGAGGTTCTCCTATGGACTGCGCTAAGGGTGTAGGAGCGAGAGTTGCAAGGCCAAAGAAGAGCATTTCAAGTATGAAGGGCGTTTTAAAGGTTAGAAAAAGAATTCCATTGTTATTTGCTATTCCAACAACTTCTGGAACAGGAAGTGAAGCAACACTTGCAGCTGTTATAACAGATTCTACAACACATGAAAAGTATCCAATTAATGACACTTCACTCATTCCACACTTTGCTGTTCTTGATCCAATGCTTACCTTAAAATTACCACAGCACATTACATCAACAACTGGTATAGATGCATTGACACATGCAGTAGAAGCATATATCGGTCGAAGTAATACAAAAGAAACCAGACTCTTTAGTAAGAAGGCAGTTAAATTAATATTTGGAAATATTTACGAAGCATATTCTAATGGTTCTAATATTATAGCTCGCGAAAATATGCAAAAAGCATCCTTTTATGCAGGAGTATCTTTTACTAGGGCATATGTAGGATATGTACACGCTATTGCGCATACCCTAGGTGGTTTTTATGGAGTTCCACATGGCTTAGCAAATGCTGTTATTTTACCCTATGTATTAGATTATTATGGGGAAACAGTGTATAGACCGTTATCCGAGCTAGCGGATTTGGTAGGTATAACAAAAACAAATGATAATATAAAACAAAAATCCGAAAAATTTATACATGCAATTAAAGAATTAAATAAAAGTATGAATATACCTGATAAAATAGCTGGAGTAAAAGACGAGGATATACCTATTATGGTAAAACGTGCATTAAGTGAAGCTAATCCTCTTTATCCAGTGCCTAAAATATTGTTAGGTATTCAATTAACAGAGATATTTTACATGATTAAGTAATAGAATTAAGCTAAAAAGGAGAGTTTATTATGTATGGATACGCGGGGAAAATTGCAAGAGTTAATTTAAGTAACGGATTAATAGAGGATTATATAATATCTGATGAGGATAGGGAGTTGTTTTTGGGTGGAAAAACACTTGCTGCAAAGATAATATACGATGAGTTCAATAACAATACTGAAAATATTGTTAGAAGGGTTGAAGCTCTCAGTGAAGAGAATATTATAGTTATCACTACATGTCCACTAACCGGTTCAGCATCTCCATGTTCATCTAGGTTTAATATATCAACAATTTCTCCGCTAACTGGACTTTTAGTATCCTCAAATTGTGGTGGAAGCTTTGGATTAAACTTAAAACGCTCAGGATATGATGCTTTAATTATATCTGGTAAAAGTAATGAACATGTTTATATAGACATATTAGATGGTGAAATAAATATCAAAAATGCTGACCATCTTTGGGGAAAAAACACTGGTGAAACGCAGGAGCTTTTAGGTGAAAAAAACAGAGGTAAGCTTGTTATTGGTATTGCTGGTGAGAATCTAGTCAGGTTTGCTGCAGTTATAAGTGAAGAACGTGCTGGCGGAAGAGGTGGAGTTGGTGCTGTTTTTGGATATAAGAACTTAAAGGGCATAATTGCTAGTGGTAAAAAAAGCATAGAAATGTTTGATGCAGAAAATTTTAAAAAGCATAACCTAAATTGGATTAAGCTATTAAAAAGTCATAAACTAACTGGGGAACAACTTCCTAAGTTAGGCACAGCTGGTCTTGTTAGCATGATGCAGTATAGAAACTTGTTAGCCACTAAAAATTATTCAAGTGGAAGCTATGATAATTTTGAAAAAATAAATGGTGAAACATTAAGGCAGGATTATTTAGTTAAAAATAAAGGCTGCATAACTTGCCCTATTCAGTGCGGAAGAGTAGTGAAAGCCTATGGAAAGACGGTGAAAGGGCCTGAACTTGAAACTTTAGGGTTATTTGGCAGTAATCTATTAAATGATGATATGCAAAGCATAATTAATATTAATCACTTATGCGATGAGTATGGAATGGATACAATCACATTAGGAAGTACGATTGGTCTAGCTATGGAACTAAATGAAAAGGGTATGTGGGATAATGGTCTTGAATTTGGTAAAGTTAGTGAATTAGAGGAATTAATCAGAAAGGTTGCAACAAGACAGGGTATAGGCAAAGAACTAGCAGAAGGTACTAAACGCTTATCAGAAAAATACGGAGGTACTGAATTTGCTATGCATGTTAAGGGAATGGAAATTTCAGCATATGAGCCTAGAGCAGCTCAAGGTATGGGACTAGGCTATGCAACCGCAAATAGAGGTGGCTGTCATCTAAACGGAGGTTATCTAGTAGTATTGGAGGGTCTTGGATTAAATGTCAGTGGCAAAACAACCACTGGTAAAGCGGCATTTTCAATATTTTTTCAGGATATGATGGAGGCTGTATCCTCAGGCGGATCTTGCCTTTTTACAACCTATGCAATATTACCAAATGTTATGGTTGAAAATCCAAATAACCCAATAGTACGATTTGTAAATAGAGTCATACCATATTTTGGGGCAGTAGTAGCATTTGTACATAATAATACTTGGCTTATGGGCTTTAATATAAAAAATTTATTACCTCATCCTTATTCAATAAAGTTAGTAACAGGACAAAAAATTAATATAGGAAAATTTGTTACTATAGGAGAAAGAGGCTATAATTTAGAGAGACTCATCAACATAAGACAAGGATTAAAGGGTAGTGATGATACCTTACCTAAGCGACTTTTAAAAGAGCTTCAAAGAAAAGATGATAAAGATAGCAAAGTAAACAAAACTAACTTTGTTAGCTTAGATAAAATGCTAAAAAAATATTATAAAATCCGGGGTTGGGATAAAAATGGTGTTCCTACTAAAAAAAGACTTAAAAAGCTTGGATTGAAAGCATAAAGTGTGAAGAAAAAACACTCTTCACACTATGAAAGAAAAGTTCTGAATGGAGGTTAGTATGATAACAGTAAAGTTTTTTGGACTTCTAAATGTCGACAATAATATCAAGCATTTAACTATAGATGATGGAAAATTTAAAGATGTAATAGAAGAAATTATAACTAAATGTCCAACAATAACAAAAAAACAACTTCTTTCATCAGTCGTTTTTATTAATAAAAAGCAGGTGGCAAGTAAAAAAAGTTTATCAATTACACTGAAGAACGGAGATGAAATAGCATTTATTAGTCCTTCAAGTGGGGGCTAATAATTATTAGGGGGATGGATGTCCCCCTTTTATATATTGCAATTTAATATAATTTACATTTCATCAGGACACTTAATTCCAAGTAAGTTCATAGCATCACTTATAATTTTTTGAATGATATAAGTTAAAACTAGGCGTGAATTTTTTACTTCTTCATCATCGTTTATAATACTACACTCGTGGTAGAATTTATTAAAAGTTTGTGCTAGCAAAAGAACATACCTTGCTATAAAATGTGGTTCATATTTACTAGCTGATTCATTTATAGCTTGAGGATATTGGTTAATTAGCTTCACTAATTCATAGCTGTTTGCATCTGTAAGGTTTTTTGCATTAAAGCGTATATTATCTATACTTATGTTGCTTTTTCGTAATACGCTTTTTGCCCTAGCACACGTATATTGGACGTATGGTCCAGTTGCACCATTATAATTTAAAACTCTATCCCAAGTAAAATCAACATTTTTAACTATTGTATTAATCAAATCATTAAATATTATAGCTCCAACCCCTACTGATTTTGCAACATTTTCTTTATTAGCAAGTGAAGGATTTTTATCTTCTATGGTTATTAAAGCACGCTTAATTGCTTCATTTAATATTTCCTCTGCATAAACTATATTGCCATCACGAGTTGAAAGCTTTGCTCCTTCAAGATACACAAGTCCATAAGGAATATGGATAAGATTATTATAAAAACTGTATCCCATAAGCTCAATTACCTTAAAAACCTGAGAGAAATAAAGCATCTGCTCCATTCCTGTTACATAAATGCACTTATCAAATTTGAACGTATTCTTACGATATAGTATAGTTGCAATGTCCCTGACAGCATATATTGAGCTTCCATCACTTTTAGTTATTAAACAAGGTGGCATGCAATATTTGTCTAAATCTACAATTTTAGCTCCTTGACTATGAACTAAAAGATTTTTATCTTCCAATTCATATACGACTGCCTGTAGCTTATCAAGATAGAAGCTTTCACCAGTATTGTAATCAAATTCAACGTCAAGAAGTTTATAAATACGATTAAATTCAATTATGCTAATATCGTAGAACCATTTCCAAATTTCAAGAGCTTCTTTGTCCTTACTCTCCATTTTGACAAACCAAGCCCTTGCTTCGTCTATAAGATTAGGATTTTTTTCAGCTTCATCGTGAAACATAACGTAAATACGAAGTAACTCAGCAATGCCATTTTGTTCAACTAATTCTTTACTGCTCCAATTTTTATAGGCAACAATCAACTTTCCAAACTGTGTTCCCCAGTCGCCTAAATGATTAATTCGTATTACATTATATCCTTGTTTTGAAAAAATCTTATATAATGAGTTCCCTATTATAGTCGTACGCAAATGTCCAACATGAAAATTTTTCGCAATATTAGGTGAAGAATAATCTATGCATATTGTTTTACCTATGCCTATATTGCTTTTTCCAAAGTTTTCATCTAAAGCATTATTTAAAACTTTATTGATGTAATACTCTTTGTTTATAAAAAAGTTTAAATATCCTCCTGCTGCACTTACATTTTCAATAAAAGTTTTATCAATTGATTTGTCTATATTTTGTTTTAAGCTTTCTGCTATGATATTTGGTGATTTATGAAGCTTTTTAGCAAGTGAAAAACAAGGAAATGAGTAATCTCCTAGTTCGTTTTGTGGGGGTACTTCCAGTAAATTTTCAATTTCATTAATATCCAGTCCGTCTAAATAGTTTTTTAATAAATTACATAGTTCATTTTTCATACAATTTCCTCCATTATTTTTTATAAAAAAAACCGCAAAAGTTATTGCCAACGGGCAATATCTATTGCGGTTTGTGTAAAAGGTATATAGCGCTCTCGCACGCTATCACTTGCCGCATAGAAACAAGACATAATACTTGTAACTATGCGAAATAAGCAAAGCTACAAGATATTACATCTGTATCTACGTCTTAATAAATTACTAGCAAGTGATTTTATCATAATACCTATCCTTTCAAATTTTTACCATGTTATCACATGTGATATAAAAAATCAATATAAATTTTTTAATAGTATATGCAACTTAGTAACTATTTTTTACAACTTAGGTAAATTTTATTGATTATATTTTAAAAATTTAATATATTTAACATAAGACATATGTTTAGTAAGATTGGAAGAAATGATAAATAATGAGAGAATAGGCAACAAGCCCATGCACAATGCAATGCCTTTCTTGAGAAAATAAATGCATGGGCATAAATATGGGGGGCACAATTTTGAAAATACATATAAATGAAGACAGTAACCTTCAGGATATTGAACTTATAATAAATTGTAAAAAAACTGATGAAAAAGTGTTGAAAATAGTAGCTATGCTAAGTGTGCTTGATAGAAAAATAACAGGTATAAAAAATAATCTAACATATATTCTTGATGTGTCAAAAATTTTGTATATAGATACAGTTGACAAAAGAACATTTTTATACACTAAGGATGATGTATATGAAACGCCACTTAAGCTTTATGAACTAGAAGAACAGCTTGAAACCAGTGATTTTTTTAGAGCAGGAAAGTCAATTATAATTAATTTTAATCAAATTAAAGCACTTAAACCTGATATAGACGGAAGAATTTTGGTCACTATGAACAATGATGAAAAATTATTTGTTTCACGTCAATATGCTTCTATCATAAAAAGTAAATTGGAGGTAATATAAATGAAAGATAAACTTCTGGATATATACAAATTTATATCACAGGTTTTAATTATATTTTCTGTTACACTGTTGTTTATTACATTTAATGGAATATTTGCAGGAGAAACTGTAAAGGATTATTCAACCTTGTTTAGTTTGGGAAATAAAGGGATTGCTTTTGATACAGTTTTACAGATACTTTTATCGTCAATTATTGTTACATTAATAAACAATATATTTTTTTCGGAAAAGATTTTTAAAAATATGATGACTCTTTGGAAGAGTATTCTGATGATAATAACAATTATTATAACAATAGTTCTATTTGTTATATGTTTTAAGTGGTTTCCAATAAATCTTATAGAAGCATGGGTAGGATTTTTTGTATCATTCGGAGGATTTTTCTTAGTAAGTACAGTAATAATGGTAACAAAAACAAAGCGAGAAGCTAAAAAATATGATGAGCTTCTAGAAAGCTATAAAAAGAGGCATAATAATGAAATGGGGGATATAAATGAAAATAATCGAAATTAATGGTCTTACGAAAAGCTTTGGAATCAAAAAAGTACTAGATAATGTAAATATAAATATTGAAAAAGGTGAGATTTTAGGTCTGCTAGGTCCTTCTGGTGCTGGAAAAACAACACTTATAAAAATATTAACTGGGCAGATAAAAGCTGAAGGTGGTAATGCAAAAGTATTTGGAGCAAATTGTGTTAAATTACCTAGTGAGGTTTACTCAAACATAGGCGTTGTTATGGATAACAGCGGACTGTATGGAAGACTGAATTGTTATGATAACTTAAAGCTTTTTGCAAAAATCTTTAATGTTGATAAATCATATATAAATGAAGTTTTAGAAAAAGTTGAGCTTATAGATGCCAAAAAAACTCCAGCAGACAAATTGTCAAAGGGTATGAAAGGACGATTGATACTTGCAAGAGCAATCCTACATAAGCCGGAACTGCTTTTTTTAGATGAGCCAACTAGCGGTCTTGATCCTGCTACAACTGAAAGAATACATGAGCTTATTTTTGAACTAAAAGAAAATGGAACTACCATTCTACTAACTACACATGATATGTATGAAGCAACTAAGCTTTGTGATAATGTAGCTCTTTTAAATGAAGGTAAAATAATTGAATATGATGAACCCCTTAGTATTTGCAGAAAGTATAATTTTGATAATAGTATTAATATATTACTTAATGATGGTATGGAAGTGACCTTAAAAAATACTAGAGAAAGTTCTGAAACTATTAAAGAATATTTTGAAAATAACAGAATTATTTCAATTCACTCATCAGAACCGAATCTTGAGTCAGTATTTATAAGTTTAACAGGAAGGAGTCTTGTATAATGGAAAGAGCTCGTATAATTTCAGGGATTTTTCAAAAGCAAGTAAAGGATTTGTTGAAAAACATGCAGGTATTAGTATTGTTTTTTGTTTATCCTATAATTGCATTGATTATGACATCAGCTATATCAGGAGATTTTGGTTTTGGCTCGGAAATATTTTTTATATCTATATTTTCAGCTATGCATTGTATATTTACACCTATTGTTGCAACTGCTTCAATTATATCAGAGGAAAAAGAAAAAAACACACTGCGAGCATTAATAATGTCAAATGTAAAACCATTTGATTATTTAATAAGCATTGGTGGTTTTGTATTTATTTGTACAATGGTTACTGGTCTTATATTTTTATTTGCTGCTGATTTTACATCGGAAACTACATTAAAATTTTTACTTTCAATGTCAGTAGGTACTATATGCTCGATAATTCTTGGACTAAGCATTGGAGGTTTCTCAAAGAATATGACGGGTGCAAATGCAATGGCAGTACCAATAGGTATGATTTTTGCCTTTTTACCGATGCTTGCAACCTTTAATGAAAAAATTGCTGAAATCTCAAGGTTTACTTACGGATATCAAATAAGTAATCTAATCTCAAGCGATAGCTTCAATTTATCATTCACGGAATTAATTATTATATTAATTAATTTAATGATATTTATAATTGCTTTTATCTTAGTATTTAGAAAAAATAAATTAGAAGATTAAGCTAAATAAATAATTATATGGCTGCCTAAAGTTTATAGTTTATTACATATACTATAGATTGGCAGTCATTTTTGTTGTTTATAGGTTAAAATTTTGTTATAATTTGTTCTATTATATATATTTAATTTATAAAGATTAGTATTAAGAAAGGAAGCATTGCATGGAAGGGTTTAAATTTAAAAATATTATTTATATACTGTCTATATGTTTGCTAGTAATTGTTTTATGTACATTTGATAGAAATATAAAAGATACAGATATATTAACAAAAGATTTAACACTTACAACAGAACCCTATTTAAATGAAAGCTTTGAAATTATTAATAACATTAATGAATTAGATATTGAAAAAGAATTAAAAGTAGATATTGTTGATGATATTAAGCATGTATTTTATAAAAAGTATAACGATGAAAATACTTATATGTACATAGAAATTGATAATAAAAAATACCATGTTGATATAGAGGGTGGATTCATTTGCTTACCTAATGAACAGGAAAATCTTAGTAAGACAGATATAAAGCTAGATTATCCAATATATAAGATTACTTATAGTGTGGGTGCAACAGTTAATAACTGCCTTTATATAAAAATAGTAGATAATATTCCTGTTTTAATTTATAAAACAGAAAATGCCGAAGAGTTTATTTGTGATGATGAAGTTTTTACATATAAACATGGAGGTGGAAGCTTACCACCCAGCTATACCTTAAGTTTCTGGACAGAAACTGGAGTAGACAGCTGCTATTTAAATGAATATTTTGATGCTTATTATATTTCTTTTGACTCTAAAACTTATATAATTGAGATAGGAAAATTAATAGATAATAATGTTGAAAATCTTAAAAAATCATGGTATAAATTAGTAGGAGAAAAGAAGGTACAGCTCATTAAATAGTCGCACAAAATAGCATGAAAGATACTCTTATAAGCAGTGATTTAGATTCAATAAGGAGATTATAATGACTAAAGAAAAAGTATTAAAAAAACTAACAATTGATTGTGAAAAATGCTGTGGATTATGCTGTGTTGCGTTATATTTTTCAAAGTCAGATGGATTTCCAACTGATAAAGCAGCAGGTAAGCCTTGTGTAAATTTGATATCTGATTTTCGTTGCTCTATTCATTCAAAGTTGATTGAGTGTAAAATGAAGGGTTGTTTGGCATATGATTGCTTTGGAGCGGGACAGATGGTAACACAAAGCATCTATCATGGTTCTGATTGGAAGTCAATGCCTGAAACTTCTGAGCAGATGTATAAGGTTTTTTTAATAGTATGGCAGCTTCATCAAATGCTTTGGTACTTAGTGGAAGCATCATCACTAGTATTTGATAGCGATATCAAAAATGATATAGATGCACTTATCACTGAAAATGAAAATGTAACGAAGTTATCTCCTGATGAAATATTAAATTTTGATATAGATAAATATAAATCAAAGATAAATAATATACTAAGGAATGTTATTAAACTGATTTCTAATGCAAATAATACCAAGATTATCGATAAAAAAACAGTTAATTTTATAGGAAAAAATTTTAAAAAACAAAATCTTGATGGCAGAGATTTAAGTATGACACTGCTTATCGCTGCTAATCTAGAGGGGTGTAGCTTAAATGGTACTAATTTCTTAGGAGCTGATTTAAGAGATGCTAATATAAAGAATACTAATTTAAGCAAAAGCATTTTTCTAACTCAAGGTCAGATTAATTCGGCTATAGGTAATAAAAATACAATACTCCCATCTTATTTATCTTTACCTATATCATGGAATTGAATTATAATATATAATAAAAAAACACATGGAGGAAATAATGGCAGATATTAAATATGATATAATAGAGACAATAGGAGTTTTATCAGAAAATTCAAAAGGATGGACAAAAGAACTTAATCTTATCAGTTGGAATGGTAATGCGGCTAAGTTCGATTTAAGAGATTGGGCACCAGACCATGAAAAAATGGGTAAGGGAATAACTTTTACAAAGGAAGAAGCGCTTAAGCTAAAAGAATTATTGGAAGATATAAATTAACTAATTTAAGTAGAAAAGCTATGATAAATAGCCATAGAGCGAACTTGTTTCGCTTTTTTATTTTGCCCATTTTTGCTTACACATTAAGCTGCATAAAATATTAGTTATATATAACTTTAAGTTATATGTTTATTATAAAGTAGAAAAATATTTCATTTTTCAAATAGATGTTTTGATGTTATATTATTAAAGGTTTTAAAACATAAAATGTAACTCATGAGAAAAGCGTAATTAGTGAAGTAATATTGATAAAGGAGGTTACAATGAAGAATGCAAATATTGCAATAAACAAAATAACAGCCTCTTTAGAGATTGAAAGAAAGATTGTAGGTGTTAAATTTTTATTTACAAAAGAGGAATATGAGATTGCTGATGCAAAACCTGCTAAAGCAAAATTACCATATTGTGTTATGGTAAAATTAGCAACTAGGGGTACGGGTTTGAAAGCTACATTAGAATTATCAGGATGTGGTGGAGGAACTAGGGCGTTAGGGCTAGAAGAACCAAGTCTTAATTTTCAATCTGGATGCGAATATAATAACTTTGGATTGTATCAAGATTTAGCCATTGCTAAAAATGTTGTAAACAATGTGACATTTTGCAAGCATAAAATATATGGTGTTATGACAAAGCCATTAGAAGAGTATAAAGAAGCTCCTGATGTAGTTATTATCATAACTAATTCTTACAATGCTATGCGAATAATTCAGGGATATACATATAAGTATGGAACTCAAGCAAACTTTAAACTAGCAGGCAATCAAGCAGTATGTTCAGAGTGTACAGCATATCCATTTGAATCAAATTCAATTAATATATCAATGTTTTGCTCTGGCACTCGCTATTTGGCAGGTTGGAGTAATGAAGAAATCGGAATTGGTTTACCATATGGGAAATTTATAGAAACTGCTGACGGTGTCTACTTAACTGTAAATGGAAGTGAACAAAATAAGAACAAAGAAAGAATTAAGCAAAAGCTCAAAGATAAGAATTTAACCGATCCTGGAATATTTAAAGATAAAGCTTATTTTATAAAAGAGAGAAAATAATTGATTACGACGGATTGGAGAAGACGCCACGAAGTGGCGTAATGCGTGGAAAATATGAAAAAAGATCAAATTGTTATAATCATTAGATCATTAATAATTATTTCATTTATACTAGCATGGGAGTGGGCTGCTACATCTGGGGTTGTCAGTACGTTTTATACAAGCAAGCCATCAGAGATACTAAAGGATCTAGTACAATTCTGTGTCAGTGGAGACTTAATGAAGCATGCGAGTGTAACTTTAAAGGAAGCTTTTACGGGACTGATTTATGGAAGCATTATTGGAGTGTCTGTTGGTTTGTTATTTGGGCAATTCAAAACGCTTGGTAAGATATTTAAACCAATAATTACTGCAATTCACGGAATACCTCAATTAACATTGGCACCGGTTTATATATTATGGTTTGGAATAGGTTATGCCTCTAAAATATTTCTTGCAGGTTTGATGGTTTTCTTTAATGTCTTTTTTGCCACCTATAATGCAATATTGGATATGGAACAAAAACTAGTTGAATCTGCTAGCTTGTTGGGAGCAAATAAGTTTCAAATCTTATTGCATGTAGTTTTACCGACATGTACTCCGTGGATAATTATGGGTATTAGAACTGGTCTTGGCTCTTGTCTTATAGGAGCTATAGTTGGGGAGTATATGGGGGCTTCTGCGGGTTTTGGATGGATGGTTGCATATGCAACATCATATTTTAATATAAAAAGAGTTATGTCATGTGTAATAATACTTCTTTTAGTTGGACTAGCATTAAATTATATTTTAGATAAGGTTGAAAAATTACTACTTAAATGGAGACCTGACATTACTCTGTCAATTGGAGAAAATAATTAATTATTTTATAAAATTAATATTCAAAAACATAAGAAAGGATTACATTAAAAATGAAAAAAATCGTATCAATTTTATTATTAACATGTATGATATTTACAATGGTTGCAGGTTGTACTAATAAGGATGGACAAACATCAGGAGAAAATTCAAATAAAGAATTAACTAAAGTTACAGTATCAGAATTTAGAGGAATAAACTGGTCATCAGTATATGCAGCAGATTTATTAGGTTACTTTGAAGAAGAAGGCTTAGACGTAGAATATGCAATATATAAAGATGGCCCAATAGCTTTCCAAGGAATGCATGCAGGAGATTCTGATTTTTGTTTACTATCAGCTGAACCAGTTATGCGTGCTTTTGATGAAGGAATGGAATCATACTTTGTATTAACAAATACAAACAATAGAACCTATGCTTTTGCATCAAAACCTGAAATAAAAGATGTAAAAGATTTAAAAGGAAAAACAGTATTTGCAGGTATGCCTGGCTCTGCTCCTTATTCATTTGTTTTATCAATATTAAGCGAAGCAGGTATGTCCGAAAATGATGTAAACTTTATAAATATGGAATATGGTGCTGCAATTGTTGCATTGGCTGAAGGTCAAGTAGATGGTATTTTCTTCGATATTTACAATAAAAAAACTTTACTAGAAGCAGTTCCAGGAGCTAATATTTTAGTTGACACAACTGATGCTGAAACTCATAAAAATCTATATAATACAGAGTTTTGTCAAACTACTATAATCACTAGTACTAAAAAGTTTGTGGATGAAAATCCAGAAGTTGTTCAAAAATTTGTAAATGCTAATGTAAAAGCATTAAAATGGATAAGTGAAAATAGCACTGCGGAAGTAGCTAAATTGTTAAGTCCTATGTTTGAGGGAATGACTGAACAAGAGCTTGCAGACAAGTTCGATGCTGTTAAATCATCATTTAGTGCAACTGGTGAAATAAATGAAGAAGGATACAAATCCGTTGAAGATTTTTGCTATGAGCAAGGACTTATAAAAGAAAGAATAGGTTTTGAAAATATCGTTGCTCCACAATTCGTAGAAAATGCATTAAAAAATAATAAATAGTAAGAGAAGAATTATGTCATACATTAAATTTGAAAATATAAATAAGTACTATAACAATCAACATGTTTTAAAGGATCTTGATTTAACAATTGATAAGGGTAGCTTTGTAACACTTTTGGGACCGTCAGGTTGCGGAAAGAGTACACTTTTAAGATGCCTTGCTGGACTTGAAAGTATATCTACAGGAAAAATATTTTTAGATGATGAGGACATTACACTTAAAAATCCTAGACAAAGAAATATAGGGATGATTTTTCAACAATATAGTCTTTTTCCCACAATGACAGTCTATCAAAATATTTCTTTTGGGTTAAGGATGAAAAAGCTGATAAATGATGATAGAATAGGCTCCGAGCCCATGCACAAAGGATTCATGCCCATCCATGAAAATAAGTGCATGGGTATGAAAATGAAAAAAGAAAGAGGAGAAACGATAGATAAACTTGTAAAAGAGGCATTAGCGTTGGTACAGCTAGAGGGAAGTGAGAAAAAATTTCCTTCTCAGCTGTCAGGTGGAGAACAGCAAAGAGTAGCTTTGGCTAGATGTATTGTAACTAAACCAAAGGTTTTGCTACTAGATGAACCCTTTAGTGCGATAGATGCGAAGCTTAGAAAATCATTGCAGACTCGTATTAAGGAAATTCACAGAGAGTTAAATATGACATGTGTTTTTGTAACTCATGACCAAGAAGAGGCAATGATTATGTCAGATGTAATTCATCTTATGCATAACGGTATTATAGAACAGTCAGGAAATCCTGCCCAAGTTTATTCAAATCCTAAAAATCCATATGTAGCAAGTTTTATCGGAAATTATAACATTATAGATAAAAAAGATTTAAGCAGAGTTTTTGGATATGAAGTATCATCAGAAAAAATTGCAATAAGACCTGAAATGATAGCCATTGAAAAAGAAGAAGTAGTTGATGTGTCAGAATTTATTTGCGCAAAAGGTGTAATAGTAGATAATATACTTCAAGGAAATATAATACGTTACTTTGTTGATATTAATGGGTTAAAAGTAAAAGTAGATCTTTTATTTAATAATTCTGAATTGTTTGAAAATAATCAAGAAATATATTTAAAAATTAATAAAAATAATATTATTTTATTCTAGCTTAAAGTAAATACGGATACTTTGTATTTTTAATTGTACAAAGTATCCGTATTTTTTATACAATTTAAGAAAAAATGTAGAAATTTGTAAATAAATAAGTTAAACTGAAAATAATGGGTATATATAATAATTAATATGCTTATATGGAGGTAATTTATGAAAATATGCTTAAATGATATATTATATGCTTTCTCATACGCCCTTGACTGTGTAGAACATGACTTAGTAGGAGTTACTACTCAGCACTCAAAAAGAGTAGCATATATTTGCATGTTTTTAGGAAAAGGATTTGGTCTTAACGAATTGCAATTAAATGATCTTGTAGCCTGTTCTTTGTTGCATGATAATGCACTAACTGAGTACATACAGGAAGAACATATAAATGGAGTAGATATAATTAAAGATAAAAATAAAATTGATATAGGTGCACACTGTGTTATAGGGGAAAATAATATTAAGGATTTTCCTTTTAACGAGAATGTTAGCGGAGCTATATTATACCATCATGAAAATTCTGATGGAAGTGGCCCTTTTGGCAAAACATGGCTTGATACACCGCTTTATGCACAATTAATACATATAGCTGATAAAGTCGATGCTGAATTTGATTTAAGTTTTTTAACAGAGAAAAAATACGAAGATATTTTAAGGTATTTGAATGAAAATATAAATACTCAGTTTTCAGAAAAATGTGTAAATATGTTCATTAAAAATATAACTTATGACGAAATATTTAAAATGCAAAATGTTAAAATTGAAATGCTATTGAAAGAAAAGCTATCCATAGTTTACAAAGATTATTCTTCAGAACAAATAATAAGCTTTTCTAATTTATTTGCAAGTATAATAGACTATAAATCTGAATTTACTAAGAATCATTCAATGGGAATAGCTAATAAAGCTGCTATAATGGCTAATTACTATGGATTTAATGAGGAAACAACAACAAAACTTTATTTTGCAGGTGCAGTGCATGATATAGGAAAACTAGTCATAGATAGGGATATACTAGAAAAACCTGATAAGCTTACAGAGGATGAATACGTGCATATAAAAAATCACGCCTACTATACATATGAAATACTAAGAAAAATTAAGGGTATGGAAGATGTTACTTCATGGGCATCAATGCATCATGAAAAGCTTAATGGAAGTGGTTATCCTTTTGGGAAAAATGCAAGTAATTTAGGCTTTAAAGAAAGGCTTATGTGTTGTTTAGACATTTATCAAGCTTTAACAGAGACAAGACCATACAAGGATGGTTTTTCACACGATAAATCAATTATAATATTGTTAGAAATGGCAGAAAGAAATTTAGTGGACAAGCATATAGTTAGTGATATTGAATTAGTATTTTCTAACCAATTTAATAAAGCTATATATAACTGGAAAATTTGACAAAATTAAAGTATGGTGTTATGATGAGTATGTGGATATTGTATATTAAGCAAGGGAGGGAAGTTGATGTCCGCTTATATCTTTAACTAAAATAACTAAATGGTTACATCTTAAAAGTGAATTTAAGCTTAAATGCTTAGTATTTTTTGTGGTTCATTTTAAGATGAAGTTATAGGCATGGATATCATTGACTGTTTATATACAGTGAAACTTAAAAAAACCGCATATTTGGATTATTCAAAATAGACTAACATAGATTTGTATAGTTATTATTGTTGTATATTACAATTCTATTAGTGTGGTTCTCAAATAGTTAAGTATATTATAGGGTTATGGTGACTTCGTGTTGCTATACCCTTTTTTTGTCCATGTTTTTATTTGCTTTTATATTTTATATAAATATAATAACCATTCTTGTGCTATGAACTATGAAAGGAATTAATATTTAGGAATATGGAGGAAAATAAATCATGTTTAAATATATAGAAGAAATTTGTAAGAATGTACAACTTGAAGAAGGAGAAAAAACTATAGAAAATATTCTAATTACAGTATATTTGAAAGAAGGAGTATCCACAAAAGAAATAGCTAGAAGAAATTTGCTACCAATTCCAGTTGTAGCAGCTATAAAAAAAGAATTGATCAAAAGAGATTTAGTTATACAAGATTGTGGAACTCGTCTTACGGATAAAGGACGACATTATATAGAAAATCAAATAGGATTTAATGTAAGAGATAAAGACTTGTATATGAAATTGTATTTAGACCCTTGGAAAGAGCATGAAGAAATAATGCAAATTCAAAGTGAATTAGCCGAAATATTTGATAATAGACCAAGAGTAGATGTTACAATCGATCAATCAAAATCAAGTGTTGAAACTTCACTAAAAAGAGCAATTCTTTGTCTCAAAAATCATAATCTAGTAGGTAAAAAAATCTTATGTTTAGGCGATGACGATTTAGTGAGCATATCTTTAGGGTTTTTACTGAAAAAGTTATTAAAAGGTAGTAATGATTACAGCACAGAAATTACTGTAGTAGACATTGATAAAAGATTTTTACGGTATATAAATGATATTGCGATTGAGAAGAAGCTTCCAATCAAGTGTATATATGCGGATCTAAGAATGCCGTTGCCATGCGATTTAAAGAATCAGTATGATTGTGTTTTCACAGACCCTCCTTATACTATTGAAGGAATGGATTTGTTTCTTTCTAGAGGAATAGAGAGTTTGAAGAATAAAATAGGGATAGATATATATTTCTCTTATGCACACAAGTCTTCAGATTTTCAGCTGAATATGCAAAGACATTTTCTAAGGATGGGACTTTCAATTTCGCAGGTAATGCTCCAATTTAATAGTTATGAAGGAGCAAGTATTATTGGAAATACTGGGCAGATGATAATTCTCAAAACCACTGAAAAAACGAAATCATGATGCTTCGTATAAAGGAAATTTGTATACTGGAGAAATTAAAAAGACGATAAGATTTTATGAATGTAAAAAATGTGGCGAAATAATAAAAGTTGGTAACAAAGAAAAATTTATTCATATAGAAGAATTAAAAGATCATGGGTGCTGCAAATGTGGCGATAATATATTTGAATTAACTCAGAAAATAAATGTTAATGCTTAGATTTTTACTTTAGATATGATAAAAAGCAATTAGGAGGACATAATGAAATTTGAATATTTAGGTCGACATATTCTTGTAGAATACTATGATTGCGATAAAGATATTTTAAAAGATTGTTGTCAGGTTGAAAATTTAATGATTCAAGCTGCTAAACAAGCAAAGGCTACAATTGTGGATAGAGTTTTTCATCAATTTAATCCTTATGGGGTGTCAGGTGCTGTGGTTATAGCAGAATCGCATTTGACAATTCATACATGGCCAGAATATGGATATGCAGCAGTGGATTTATTTACATGTGGAGATACAATTAACCCTTGGATAGCTTTTGAATACTTGGAAAGGGAGTTATACGCTTCACGGTCAGATTCCGTTGAAATGGGACGTGGAATGTCAGATAAAATTAGACGATAAATTAAAAATTAATAATAGAAAAGGAGTAGTAAAATGATAAAACAATTAGAAGATGACGAAATAGAAAGAGTAATGAATATATGGTTGACAACTAATATTAATGCACATAATTTTATTCAAGAAGAGTACTGGGTTAGGAATTATGATTTGGTGAAAAATGAATATATTCCTAATTCTAAAACCTTTGTTTATAAAGAGGATGATATAATTAAGGCGTTTATTAGCATTTTAGAGGATTCGTTTATTGGCGCATTATTTGTTTTAAAAGAATATCAAGGGCAAGGCATAGGAAAAAAACTAATAAACTATTGTAAAAAAATATATTCAAATTTAGAACTAGCTGTCTACGTTCAAAATACAGCTTCAGTCAATTTTTATAAACATTGTGGGTTTGAGGTGAAAAAAGAACAGAATGTTGAAGATACAGGTTTTAGTGAATATATAATGGAATGGGTAAAAAAGAAATATTATATTTAAAACTAATATATTTACAAAATTTAAACAACATATATAATAAATAATAAAGGTGGCATATAAAAAATGTCCCTTTACTTATTATATAGTTGTTTACGGAGAGTTAAAATGTCCAATATTGAATATATAAATATAATAAATTCTAATGAAAATAATCTAAAAAATGTTTCAGTAAAGATACCTAAAAAGAAAATCACCGTGTTTACTGGAGTTTCAGGTTCGGGAAAATCCTCCTTGTGTTTAGATACAATAGCAGCTGAATCAAGAAGAGAGCTAAATGAGACATTCCCAAGCTTTGTTCAACAGTATTTACCAAAATATGGTAGACCAAATGTTGAAAGAATAGAAAACTTACCAGTAACTATAGTTATTGATCAAAAAAAACCAAGCTCTAATTCACGCTCTACTGTTGGTACATATACAGATATATATCCATTGTTAAGACTACTTTTTTCTAGAGTTGGAGAACCATTTATAGGTTATTCCGACAGCTTTTCATTTAACCATCCTCAAGGAAAATGTGAAAGATGTGATGGTTTAGGTATAGTAAATGATTTAGATATACATAAGCTAGTTGATTTTGATAAATGTCTAAATGATGAGGGTGTTATAAACTATCCGGCTTTTACAACAGGTGCGTGGAGATGGAAAAGATATGCTTACAGTGGGCTATTTAATCTTGATAAAAATATAAGAGATTATACTAAGGAGGAATTAGATTTATTCTTATATTCTCCTCAAATTAAACTTAAAAATCCACCGTCAAACTGGCCTAAAACAGCTAAGTTTGAGGGTATTTATCCTCGTATGTATAGAAGCATTATTAACTCAAAAGAAGGAAAACTTCATGAGAAAATATTAAATAATATGATAACAACTTCAATTTGCCCTAGCTGTAATGGCTCAAGGATAAATGATCGAGTTAGAAGCTGTAAAATAGGTGGTAAAAACCTAGCTGATGTTGCTGATATGCCTATACCAGAGGCTATAGAATTTATAAGAGGAATAAATAAACCATTAGCTGTAGATTTAAAAAGAGAACTGCTTAGAAGACTTGAAGCTCTTGTTGAGATAGGATTGAGTTATCTTTCTCTAAGCAGAGGTACTAATACATTATCAGGTGGTGAGGCTCAAAGAATTAAAATAGCTAAGTATATAAATTCTGCTTTAACCGACATGGTATATGTATTAGATGAGCCAAGTGTTGGATTACATCCACAGGATATAAATTTATTAAAAAATTCATTAATTAAGCTTAGAAATCATGGAAATACTATCTTAATTGTAGAGCACCATAGAGAAATTATAAAATTAGCTGATTATATTGTTGATATGGGACCGGGTGCTGGTGCTCATGGTGGAGAAATTGTTTTTACTGGTAATTATGATGAACTTGTAAAATCAGACACCTTGACAGGTAAACTTTTGAATGACAAATTGCCTTTAAAAGAAAAAGTAAGAACTATAAGGGATTGGGTTAGTATAAAAAATGCTAAATTGCATAATTTAAAAAACTTAGATATTAATTTACCTTTAGGAGTGCTAACCGTTATAGCCGGGGTTGCAGGTTCAGGCAAGAGTTCGTTGATGGAATGTTTTTTACAGGCATGTAAAGACGATGTCATTTATATTCAACAAAAGGATATTGGTATAAATCTTCGTTCCACTCCAGCGACATACCTTGGCATATCTGATGAAATTAGGGATATTTTCTCAAAAGAAAATAAGGCAGATAAGTCATTGTTTAGCTTTAACTCAACAGGTGCATGTCCTGAATGCAAAGGTAAAGGTATAATAATATCTGAAATGGCATTTATGGAATCAATTGAAACAGTTTGCGATTTATGCAATGGTAATAGATACTCAAAAGAGGCACTTAAATACAATTATAATGGGAAGAATATAGCTGAAGTTATGAATTTTACAGTAGAAGAAGCCATTAATTTTTTTGAAGGTGAAGGATTTTGTTCAAAACTTAAATCGTTAGAAAGAGTTGGACTTTCATACCTTCATTTAAATCAATCATTATCTACATTATCTGGAGGAGAACTTCAAAGAATAAAGCTAGCAACTTATTTAAATAAAAAGGGAGAAATATTCATCATAGATGAGCCAACAGATGGTTTACACCTAGATGATATAAAAAAACTTATGATTTTATTTAATCAAATGGTTGACAATGGCAATAGTCTTTTTTTGGTTGAGCATAGTATTGATGTTATAAAAAATGCTGATTATGTTGTTGAACTTGGTAAAGGTGGAGGAATTTTAGGTGGTCGTGTATTGTTTACAGGTACACCTAAAGAAATACTAAATTCTGATAATTCTATTACAAGACCTTATATAATAGATAGTTTAAACATATAAATGAAAGAGATTCTTTTATCTAATTAAAAGAATCTCTTTCTGGTTTCTAACTTATTTTGCTAATTTAGTTGAGTGGCATTTAAAAAATAATTTACTTCAAACCAATTTGCCCATTCATTTTTTGGATATAGTTCTTGGCATTTTGTATTTCCAATTGCTTTGCATTTTGTTCAACTGTATTAGTGTAGGCATTAGCTGTATTAGGTTGAGCAGTTTTAACGTATTGTTGTACGTTTTGGAATTGTAATTGTTGTTGATTTTGCTTTAATTGAGCAGCTCTTTGCTCAATATTTCCTATAGATGATTGTGAAGCATTTGATAATTGATTAGAATTGATATTATTCATTAAATTTTCCTCCAATTTAGCATTAAATAATTATATTATAAATATAATTTAAGATTAAATTAAACATAAATTAAATTTAAAATTTAATCTGATTATATAATTATATTATTTACAAATTATATAGTATTAATAATGTAATTTTTAGGTGTAGAATATATAATTTCCTTGTAAATTTTAAACAATTAAAAAATAAATATTTCTTGATTATTAAAACCAGTGAATTTATAATAATATTGGTATTATTTATTACTAGATTACTATTTTAACTTCAGAGGTGTATATTAGGTGAATTTGAATATATTTCAAGGAAATGATATTATTTCAATAATTTCCTTATGTTATGTCATTATATTGGCAAAACAAAATACAGTTATTTGTGAAAATAAGAACAAATTTTATATAATCTCTTGTATATTAACAATATTAATTATTATATTAGAAGTTCTTGATAGATACACAGAAAGTCTAAATGGAACTTATATAGTATACATTCATATTTTAATAAATATTTTGGGCTTTTCTTTAATTCCCACTGTGCCTTTCATACTTATATTTTCTTATTATAATGGTGATAATAAATTATATAATTCTATGCTTGTATTTCCATTAATTATTAACTTTGTAATTTGTATTATAAGTGGTTTTAATGGTTGTGTTTTTTTAGTTGATTTGAATAATCAGTATTTAAGAGGACCTCTATTTGTTGTACCTGTTATAATAGGGATGCTTTATTTTATTCTACTTATTATGATTATTAAGAAAGAAACTAAAGATTATGGTAAAGATGAAAGAATATTTTTATATTCAATTTTATTTGTTGTTGCATGTAGTTGCATTGCACAGATTTTCTTGAAAAATTTATACATAGTATGGTCTAGTGTATCTTTTGCATTAGTATTAAATTATATATTCCTGCGTGATTTGCAGATAAAATATGATCCTATAACAGGCATTAAAAACAGATTTGCTTATGAAATTGATTTAAAAAAATACAAAAACAATGAAAACGTTGCAGTAGTAATGTTTGATTTAAACAATTTAAAATTAATTAATGATAAAAAAGGACATTGTAATGGTGATAAGGTTATAAATGCTTCAGCTAGAATTATTAAAGATAGCTTTAAAGGAGTCGGAGTACCTTATAGAATTGGTGGCGACGAATTTTGTGTTATATGTATAAATGTATCGAAAATTTTAATTGATGAATCCTTATCGCAGTTAACCAACGGATTAGAAGAAGTCAATAAAAGCAGTGATATTAAAATTGGACTGGCATTTGGCTATTCATTTTTTAAAGATAGCTATATCAACATATATGATGTAGTAGAAAATGCTGACATAGCTATGTATAAACACAAAGCTATATTAAAAAAAGAAACCATTTAGAGTGTAAAAAATTGATAAACTATTACATAAATTTTATTGAATGTTGATTAAGAGTTTACTGTATAGTATAATACCATAATATAAAAGTTGTTTAAATATATAATATAGGTGATAGACATGGAAGATAATAAAAAAGTAATTTTTAGTGGAATACAACCTTCAGGTTCTTTAACCCTTGGTAATTATTTAGGAGCTATAAAAAACTGGACTAATTTACAGGATGATTATAATTGCTATTATTGTATAGTAGATATGCATGCTATTACAGTTCCAAAGGAACCTAAGGATTTAAGAAAAAATACACTCGAGGTTTTAGCAAATTATGTTGCGGCTGGACTTGATCCTGATAAAGTGACACTATTTATACAGTCACATGTTCCGGCACACGCGGAACTTGGTTGGGTACTTAACTGTATGACTTATTATGGTGAATTAGGACGTATGACTCAGTTTAAGGATAAGTCAAAAAAACAGGAAAATAATAATATAACAGCAGGACTTTTCACATATCCTTCATTAATGGCAGCTGATATATTATTATACCAAACAGACCTTGTACCAGTAGGTGAGGATCAAAGACAACATCTAGAGTTATCCAGAGATATAGCAATTAGATTTAATAATAGATATAGCGAAACTTTTATTGTTCCTGAGCCATATATATCAAAGGTAGGAGCAAAAATAATGAATCTTCAAGATCCTACTAGTAAAATGTCAAAATCAGATACAAATGATAATAGCTATATTCTTCTATCTGATGACGATGATTCAATAAGAAGAAAGTTTAAGCGTGCTGTTACCGATTCGTTAGGTATAGTTAAATTAAGTGATGATCAACCTGGCGTAAAAAATTTATTAGGTATTTATTCAAAGATAACTGGAGAAAGCGTAGACAATGTAGTTCAAAAATATGAAGGTAAAGGATACGCAGAATTTAAAGAGGATGTTGCAGAAATTGTTGTTAATGAATTAAGACCATTAAGAGAAAAAAGAGATGACTTGTTGAAAAATAAAGATTATCTAGAAGAAATATATCGCAAAGGTGCTGAAAAAGCAGAAAATGTTGCAAGAAAAACTTTAAGAAAAGTATATAAAAAGGTAGGCTTCATACCAAGGTAGAAGCCTACCTTTTTACTCCTATTCTATTTTAACATTTTTGACGCCTTCAATATATGTAACTAAATTAATTACCTCATCTATTCGAACATTTTTAGGAAGTATAATTAATAGCTTTATTTCCATCATATCATAGCTATTTAAATTATTTGATTCAATTTGTTTTATTTGAATTTCCTTGTTGCCTAGGGCAGTTCCGATTTTTCCTATTTCTCCAGGATTATTTTCACATACTATTTCAAGCCATGATTCATGTTTTTTGTTCTTAATTAACCTTTCTATTTTACTAAACACCTTAAGAGAAAATAAAATTAGTATCGTACATATTATGGCACCAGAGTAAAAGCCTATTCCGCAAGCTAAACCTATACCTGCAACGCTCCACAGACTTGCTGCTGTTGTTAAACCTTTTACTCCATTATTAACCTTAAGAATTGTGCCTGCTCCTAAAAATCCTATGCCGCTAATTACTTGCGCCCCAAGTCTTGAAGGGTCTAAAGAAGTCTTACCCATATATAAATCAAAGAGATATATACCAGATAACATAATTAATGCTGAACTAATGCATACAAGAATGTGTGTTCTTAGTCCTGCAGGCCTTCTAATTCCTTCTCTCTCCATTCCTATAAGCCCACCCAGTAATAGAGCTATAAGTAGCCTTATAAATACTTGACTAGTTGACAATTCAATCACTCCAAATATATTATAAATAATATTTAAACAATGTTATAAATAAAATTGAAACAAT
>DLNM01000045.1:153198-168770 GCA_002479485.1 Firmicutes bacterium UBA7510
AATAAAATTGAAACAATATTATTTGTATAATTATATGTTGAAATAGATAAATTGGCATAAGAATTTAATTATAAAATTAATTCGACAAAGTTCGACACAATGTATATACAAATTAGTATATAATGTATATATTCAGTTCGATAAAACTGTTGGGGGGAATACATAATGATATTTATAAATATCATTATGTACCAATTGTAGATTTAATGATACTGATTGCATAAAAGGGGAACAGAATAATGAATGATTGATGATGCTAATGGTGTAAACGTAAGTTTATAATATTAGCATTTTATTATTGTAAAAGACTATTTAAGTTGATATACTATTGTTTAATATTAATAGGATAAATATAAAAGAAAAAATTTTTATATAAAAACAGGAGTAAAGCATGTACAAGGATAAAAATGTTATTGTCATAATCGTTGCAGCTGGCAGAGGAAAAAGGATGGGCAGTGAAATCCCAAAACAATATCTTGTAATAGATGATAAGATTATTTTAGATAAAACTATAGAGCAATTCGAAAAAAATAGTAAAATTGATAATATAATTTTAGTTGTAAACGACGAGGATATAGAGTTTGTTAAGAAAAATATTACCTATGAACGTCCATCGGTTAGTAAGGTTATAGCTGGAGGCGTTGAAAGAATTAATTCAGTATACAATGGATTATTAAGCATTGAAGAGGACATGCAAGACAGCATAGTTCTCATACACGACGGAGTTAGACCATTTGCTTCTCAAAAGCTTATAAATAATTGTATTGAAAGCTCATATGAGCATGGTGCTTGTGTACCTGTTATTGACTTAGTGGATACGGTTAAGCAAATTACAAAAGACAATATGGTTAAGAAAACAATAGATAGAAGTAAATACAAAGCTGTACAAACACCTCAAGGATTTAGTTATGAAACTATAAAAAAATGCTATGACTTAGCATTAGAAGATAATTTAAGCACGCTGGTTACTGATGACTCTTCAATTGTTGAACATTATGGATATTCAGTAAAAGCAATACCTGGATTGCAAAAAAATATTAAAATAACAACACAATTTGATTTAAGAGTTGCAGAATTAATATCTAGGATGGTATAAAGAGGCTGTCGCAAAATAATACTGTGTAGCTGTATTTGATAAGATATTTAACTATACATAGTATATAAGGTTCATTTTGCAACAGCCTCTATGGAAGAATCTACGATTCTTCATCAAGTTTTTGACGTATAATGGAGGTAGGTATGAGAATAGGGATAGGTTATGATGTACACAAGTTAGTTGAAGATAGAAAACTTATAATAGGTGGAGTTGAAATTGCATATGATAAAGGACTAGCAGGACATTCGGATGCTGATGTTTTAATTCATGCAATTATGGATAGTATACTAGGGGCTTTGGCTAAAAGAGATATTGGATATTTATTCCCAGATAATGATGATAATTATAAGGATATTGACAGTAAAATTCTACTTAAAAGAGTTTTTGAACTTATGAAAAATATGGACTATAAAATTGGCAATATTGATAGTATAATAATAGCGCAAAGTCCCAAAATGGCACCACATATTGAACAGATGAGAACAATTATATCTGAAATTATGGAAACTGATATTGAAAATATCAATATTAAAGCTACTACGACAGAAAAATTAGGCTTTGAAGGAAAAGGATATGGAATATCAGCGCAAGCTGTGTGCATTTTGGAAAAACGATGCAAATAAACTAAATATTTATGTCTATATTTTGAATAATATTCATGTTATAATCAATCTACAAAACGATAAAGGGGTTGTAAACATGGATATTTTTACATTTATAGCAATTGGGGTAGCTATTGTTTTTGTGTATATTATATTCTTCAGAAACAAAAAAGCTGCTCAAAAGGAAATTAATAATTTAAGTGAAGTAAATTATAAAAGTCATTCAAATATAACTTTTGATGATGTTGCAGGAAATTATGAAGCGAAGGAAAGCTTAAAAGAATTAGTAGATTTTATAAAAAATCCTGGTAAATACAAAGATTTTAATGTTAGAACTCCAAAAGGAGTTTTGCTATACGGTACACCAGGAACAGGAAAAACATTGCTTGCGCAGGCTTTAGCTGGAGAGGCAGGGGTAGATTTCTTTGCAGTATCTGGTTCTGATTTTGTTCAGGTTTATGCTGGGCTTGGAGCAAGTAGAATTAGAAATCTTTTTAACAAAGCAAAAAAAGTAGATAAAAGTGTTATTTTTATTGATGAAATCGATGCAATAGGTAAAAAAAGACTTGGTGCAGGAGCAAGAGGAAGTGAAGAGGGCGATAGAACCTTAAATGCATTACTTACTGAAATGTCTGGGTTTGAAAATAGCGGAACAATAGTTGTTGCTGCTACAAATAGAATAGATACATTAGATAGTGCATTGCTAAGACCGGGAAGATTTGATAGACAAATAGAGGTAATGTTGCCAGATAAAGAAGCTAGGAAAGATATAATTAAGCTTTATCTTGATAAAACTTGTGTTGATGAAAATATAGATATAGATAAAATTGCTGAATTAACAGTGTATTTTAGTGGTGCAATGATTGAAAATCTTGTGAATGAAGCATCTATACTAGCAGTAAAAGATAATAGTAAAAAAGTAGGAGAGAATCATTTAGAAAAAGCGTATTTTAATGTTATTGCAGGTGTTGATAAAACAAATATTAGCTCAAATGACGCTCAAAAAGAAATAACTGCATACCACGAAGCTGGACATGCCTTTATGTCAAAGTATCTTATGCCTGAGAATAAAATAATTAAGGTTTCTATTATACCTACAACTAAAGGCGCTGGAGGTTATACTTTAAGCACTCCTGAAAATGAAACTATTATTTCAAGAGAAAAGATTGAAAACCAAATAAAAGTGTTTTTAGCGGGTAGAGGTGTAGAAGAAGTTTTTTTAGGCAATGAAAAAGTGACCATTGGTGCTCAAAATGATATAGAAAAGGCAACTGCTCTAACAATAGACTATATTACTAAATATGGAATGTGCGAAAATGCTGGATTAGTCAACTATAAAGTTTTGTCTGAAGCCTTTAACGTAAGTCTAGATATAGAAAAATCAGTAAAGGAATTAATAAATGAATCCTATAATGATGTAAAAAGAATAATAAATGAAAATAAAGAATATATTAGATTAATAAAAGACATGCTAGAAAAGAATGAAACTATCAACGGTGACGATTTAGATAGAATTTTGGAAATAAAAAATGTATGTTAATTATTGGTAGATAGTTGAAAAATATAAAAATATGTAGTATAATTAGTTAAAGCCTGTGATGTGCGAGGGTTTATTAATTCAACCGACAAAGTGATAACGGAACATCGAGTTTAGGCGCCTATGACAAGCCCGCAACGACGGGAAGCCAGAAGTGACTAACAGATAATCCACCTGCGAAGAGCGGGTCTGAATTAAGAATTCGCGGCATTGTGGGTTTTATTTTTTTGGGAAAATTTTTAGGAAAATAGATTGATATTAAATATGATTAATAGTATAATGTAGAAAAACGTTATTATTGGAGGTAAGGTTAAAAGAAATGAAAAATAATAAGAAAGCAGGCACCGAATCCATGCACAAATCTTTAATGATTTTTTGTGCAATAGGTGCATGGATATAATAATGATTACGATTAAAGATGTTGCAAAACTGTCCGGAGTTTCAATATCTACAGTATCAAGAGTAATAAATGACTCTAAACCTGTAAGTCCAGAGGTTAGGAAAAAAGTTTTAAGTGTAATTGAGGAAACTGGATATAAACCAAATGATGTAGCTAGAAGCTTAGTTACAAGACGATCATACTTAATTGGTGTAATTATAAACAATTTAGCGCAAAGCTATGTAGCAGATATAGTTAGAGGTATCGAGGAAATTGGGAAAATGTACGACTATGACATATTGCTATGTAGTAGCTATTTTAGTAAAGAAGCGCAAAAAAAATACTTACAACTACTTGATAGGAAACAAGCAGAAGGAATTTTTCTGGTTGGTCATAGCTTTGATGATGAAATTCTTGATTTAGCAAAAAGTTTGAATAAACCATGTGTATATTTTACTAAGAAAATAAAAGAGGATATGGAGTATATTTCTATAGACTATTTTGCTGCTGCATATGAGGCGACAAATTATCTTATAAAACAAGGGCATAAGAAAATTGCGTATGTTTCTGATTATGAAAATGGAGTTACTGTAGAAGAAGAAAAAATTTCAGGATATAAAAAAGCACTTAAAGACAATGAATTTAGTACAAAAGGTCTTAATATGTATGTTGCAAATGGAAGAAGATATAATCATGCATATACATTAGGTCCTAGTTTGCTGAAGGATATTAAAAAGATTGATGCAATATTTTGTAGTAATGACGAATTAGCTATAGGAGTTATGAATTATTTACTTGATAATGGTGTTAAAATACCTGAGGATGTATCTGTTATGGGCTTTGGAAATATTAAAGAAGGACAGTTCGTTAGACCGCAGCTTACTACTATTGGAGAGCCATTCTATGACTATGGTGCGGTTGGTATGAGAATGCTTATTAAGACTATAAAAGGTGAGAAAAATCAAACTGGATTAATAGAACTACCATTTACTATAGAAAAAAGAGAAAGTGTAAAAATTATAGAAAAATAAACTTAAATAGTTTTTTCTTGTAGAAAGTAGTAAATAATATTTTGTTTTCGCTTGACAATTATTGATAAACTTATTGTTTGAACTTCTCTATACTAGATGATACTAATCTAATTATGGGGGAGAACAAATGAAGAATGTAATTATTTACTTTTTTATAATCACATTTATATTTAGCTTTAGCTATTTGGAGCAATTTGACAGCGTCAATGAGGCAAATCAAATAGAGGAGCTATTAAATAAAAGGATAGATATTATTAATGCCTTTTTATACGGAGATAAGGATCTTGAAAAGCTAGAAAAGCTAGAAAAGGACTTATCTAAGATTGAAGATGAAAAACTTTTAAAAACGGATATTGATATTTTAACTCATATTTATCATAATCCTACAGATTACGAACGTACAACAAAAGTTAAAATCAACAAAGTAAAAGAGATTCAAGTTACTAAAAATTCAGTTAAAATGCTGGCAAATCTCCAGTGGACAATTTTAGCTAATGGAGATTTGCCTATTGAAACTAGTCTTATAAAGGATTATAATATTAGCTGTGTATTTAAAGACAAAAAAATGTATTTAACAAATATGGAGTTTGTTAAATAGAGGAGGAAAAAATGGCAAATAAAAAAAGCGATTTATTCTACAAAAGAAATTTTGTTTGGGAAAAAATTGATGAAAAAGTAAAAAAAGAAGTTTTTAGTGTTGGAGAAGATTATAAGGCATTTCTTGATTCTTCAAAAACAGAAAGAGAATCAATAAAAGAGATTATTAAAAGAGCTGAGAAAGAAGGTTTTGTACCTTTTAGTTCAGTTAAAAAACTAACTGCTGGAACAAAATTCTACTGTGAAAACAAAGGGAAAATGGTTGCATTAGTAGTTGTAGGTAAAGAGTCTGTTGAAAACGGCTTAAATATTGTAGGAAGTCACGTAGATGCTCCTAGAATAGACATTAAACAAAATCCTATGTATGAAGATTCAGGATTAACTTTAATGAAAACTCACTACTATGGTGGAATAAGAAAATATCAATGGGTTGCGCTTCCTCTTGCATTATATGGTACTATAATTAAAAAAGACGGACAAAAATTAGAAATATCAATAGGAGATAAAGAAGACGAACCAGTATTTTACATATCAGATTTATTACCTCACTTAGCAAAAGACCAAAACACAAAGACTTTACGTGAGGGTATCGAAGGAGAAGGCTTAAATGTAATTATAGGGAGCTTACCTTTTAATGATAAGGATGAAGATAACAAATTTAAGAGAAATATATTAGAAATACTAAATGAGAAATATGGTATAGAAGAAGAAGACTTTATTTCAGCAGAATTAGAAATGGTTCCAGCTGGAAAGTCTAGAGACGTTGGATTTGATAGAGGTCTAATCGCTGCATATGGACATGATGATAGAGTGTGCGCATTTACTTCACTAAGAGCAATATTTGAAGTTAAAAACAATGAAAAAACAGCAGTGACTTTATGTGTTGATAAAGAAGAAGTTGGAAGCAATGGAAACACTGGTATGCATTCACAATTCTTCAATAACCTTGTTGCTGAAATGATTGCTTTAGAAAATAGTGGAAAATCAAATGAATTAAAATTAAGAAGAGCATTAGCTAACAGCAGTGTTTTATCAGCAGACGTAGCAGCTGCTTTTGATCCTACATATCCTTCAGTTTCTGAAAAACAAAACTGCGCTATTATCGGTCAAGGTGTAACTATAGTTAAATACACTGGAAGCGGTGGAAAAGGCGGTTGCAATGATGCAAACGCTGAATTTGTAGGAAAAGTTAGAAAAGTATTTAATGATAACAACATAAATTGGCAAACTTCTGAATTAGGTAAGGTTGACCAAGGTGGTGGAGGAACTATCGCTTATATCCTTGCAAACTACAACATGGATGTAGTTGATATAGGAGTTCCAGTAATAAGCATGCATGCTCCATATGAAGTAGTAAGTAAAGCTGACGTATACGAAACATACAAAGGATACCTAGCATTCTTCAATCATTGTAAATAAATAATTTATAAGACAATAACCATAAGCGACGCATCCTTAACGCATCCTTATGGTTATTTTTTTGCAAATATAATTTTAGAGAGTGATGAATAAATAAATGAACAGATTATTTGAAATATTATATATATTATTGAAAAAAGGAAATGTTACTGCCAATTATTTAGCTGAACATTTCGAGGTATCAGTAAGGACAATTTACAGAGACATTGAAACACTAAGCATGGCTGGGATACCTATATATGCCACCAGAGGTAAAAATGGTGGAATTTCAATTATGGATAATTTTGTATTTGAAAAAAGCATTGTTTCAAGTGAAGAACAAATGCAAATATTAGCTGCTCTTCAAAGTATTCAAGAGGCTGATAAAAGTAATAGCTATAGTGCCTTGTCAAAATTATGTGGAATATTTAAAATAGAAAACCCAAATTGGGTTTCTATTGATTTTTCTGATTGGAGCGATCAGCAACAAGAGTTATTTTCAACAATAAAAAGTGCAATTTTAACAAAACATGTTATAAGATTTGATTACTATAGCAGCTATGGACAGTTTACCAGTCGGGATGTTGAACCGATACAGCTTTGGTTAAAGAATAATACATGGTTTTTAAAAGCATATTGTAAAGAAAAGAAAGCAGTTAGAATTTTTAAGCTGACTCGAATAAAAAGAATAAAATACCTAGAAGAAACATTTGTATTAAAAGATTTACAGAATGAGGATGAGGTCCATTTTTTAGAAAATAAAACTGAAAAAATGATTTCATATTCAATGTGGATAGATAAATGTATGGCATATAGAGTATTTGATTCATTTGATGAAGATCAAATTAGGCTAAATGAAGACGGAAGTTTTACTGTTTCTGCATGTTTTCCTTTGGATGAATGGGTATATGGAATGATTCTATCATATGGAAATTACGCAAAAATCATCTCACCAGATTTCTTAAAAGAAGATATTGTTAAGAGACTAAAAAAATCTTTAGATAACTATAAATAATTATAAAAATAATTTTTTATAATATGACATGCAGTTGTCAAGTTTATTATGTTATATTTATTTTAAATCTAACAATATTAAAAATATTGTTTATAATTCAAAGGAGATTTATAACATGAATAAACAATTATGTCAAAGTTGTGGAATGCCGATGCTTGAAGAAAATATGTTTGGAAAGAACGCAGATGGTTCAAAAAATGAGGATTACTGCTGTTACTGCTATCCAAATGGCGCTTTTTCAAAAGATGAGACTATGGAAGAAATGATTGAAACTTGCATACCATTTATGATTGAGGGTGGAACATGCAAGGATAAAGAATCTGCTAGAGCAATGCTTATGAGTATACTTCCTAATTTAAAAAGATGGAAAAATAAATAGGAGTATACATATTTTATGGAAAATTTGACTATTTGTGGCTATTGCTGTGAACTTTGTAAGGCATATGCTCCTAACATAAAAAAACTTGATCAAAGAGAAATGCTGTCAAAGATTTGGATGAAATATTATAACCTTGATATCAAACCAGAAAATATCTATTGTGATGGATGCAGATGTGAAAAAGAAGATGCTAAGCGTATAGATAATAGCTGTCCAGTTCGCAGTTGTGTGCTTGAAAAAAACTTAGAGCATTGCGGTTGTTGCAATGAATATCCTTGTGATACCTTCTTGGAAAGAGAAGGCCTATCTTGTCAAGCAGCAAAAGAAAATTCTGCTTTTTCACAGACCGAATACGATGAGTTTTTACTTGCTTTTGACAATAAAACGAGATTAGATGAATTTAAGAAAAATAATTAAAAAATAAGATGCTGTGTCAAAGCAGCACCTTATTTTTATATTAATTGTCTATATGTTAACTTTTAATTGTTTTTTTATCTATTATAATTAATAAAAATAGTGCTACTGCCATAAAAATCGCTGTTAAATAAAACGTCGTATATGATCCCATTGCATCATTTAAAAATCCTATTATCATAGTTATACCTATATATATTAGCGAGTTATATGTCGTAATTGTTCCGATTGCCAGTGAAGAACATTCCTTAAATGTCGAACTTATTACTACAACTAATGTTGGATATGTAACTGAGAAGAAAAATCCAGCAATAGACATTATAATCAGACCATTTTCCTTTAGAACAAGTCCAAGCGCAACACATATTGCAGCCATTCCCATGAATATTTTTAATCCCTTCATTGTTCCAATTTTATGAAGTATGAAACCACCTAAAAGTCTTCCAAGTGAAAAAGCTATAAAGAAAATAGATGAATATTTTGCTGCATCGAGGGGTGTAAAATTATACGAAGAACTCATATAATTGATAAACCACGTTGTCATCATACCCTCACCAGCAGCATTTAAAGCAAAGCATACTATAAAAATAATAAGAAGTGGATTCTTATAAAACTCTTTTTTATTATATTCTACTTTGTTTTCAACATATCTAGCTCTTGGGATTTTAATAAATAACACAAATACTACAGAAAGTAAGAATACAAATCCTAATACAAAGTATATTGATTTCCATGAAACGTTGTTAAATAATAAATTTCCATAAATTTTCTGACCTGTAAAGCTACCAATCCCATACATTAAGTGAGTTAAGTTTATAAATAATACTTCATATCCGAAGGATACCATTGGTACAATTGAATCCACAGATATGCATAAAAATGAACGACCAAAGTTAAATAAAAAATAGAACAAACATAGTAGTACAACATTATTCAAAAATAATGATGATAAAGCTACAATACTACATAATAAAGTACCTATAATAAATGTAAATTTTTGACCGTACTTTTGGCTTGCGTTTCCAGCTAAAAAATATCCGCTTACACAACCAAATTGACTGATTGAAATTATAATGCTTATTGAAGAATTGTTAATTGAAAAATCATTTATAAAAAAAGGTATAAAGCTCCCTCGTGCACATTCAAATAATGCTAGAACAAAATAAGCATAAAATAATGTGAAAAAAATGTAAATCCTATTTGATTTACCAATATTGTTAGTCAAAATATAAAACCTCCGTCATATCTATGTTAGTTCATTAAACAGTTTATAGTAAAACTATTGACTTGTAAAGATATGTTTAATAAAATAAGGTTGAAAATGATAAAATATAAAGCCACTGTGGAGGCTAGTGTGAAAAAAACTTAACACTTCTATTTATGATGCCACTACGTGGCATAACGAGAGGATAAAATGATAAAACAAGAATATCAAACTCAACGACTATATTTAAAAATATTAAAACCGTATCATGCTAAAAATGTATTAGATTATTATAGGAGAAATGCTAGTTTTTTAAAGGAATGGGATCCTAAAAGAGACGACTATTTTTATACGTTATCATTGCAAAGGCAATTGTTAAAAGATGATTTAACAGATTTTAAAAACAAAACATTAGTAAAATTTTGGCTGATTAGCAAGGATACTAATAAAATAATTGGAAATGTTTGTTTTAGCAATATTATTATGGGTAATTTTAAGTCAAGTTATATGTCATATAAATTAGACGAAAATGAAATAAATAAGGGTTATATAACAGAAGCTATAAATAAGGCTGTAAATATAATGTTTAACGATTTTGGCTTACATAGAATTGAGGTTAACATAATACCAAGAAATTCAAGGTCTTTAAGAATCATGGAAAAGTTAAATTTTATAGAAGAAGGTTTTTCTAAAACATATTTGAAAATTAACGGAGTTTGGGAGGATCATATACATTTTGCAAAATACAATAATAACCCATATTGCTAAATATGTCGTAAATTTACAATTTTTTAATTCTGCTATTTAAAAATAATAAGTTATGTGTTAATATTAAAGGTAGATTATAATAACTAAACTATACCTTGATCGAGGAGAAATCATATGAAAGCTACATTTTTACATACTGCGGACATTCATTTAGGCGTTAAAATTAATAATAAAAATTTTAGTCTTAGAGAACGTGAAAAAAGAAGAATAGAATTGTGGGAAACCTTTGAAAAAATAATTAATATTGCAAAGGAAGAATGCATTAACTATCTTTTTATTGCTGGAGATATGATAAATCAAGATTATTGCAATTTTAAAGATGTAAAAAAAATTATATCGCTTTTTGAAAAAATAAGTAATACAAATGTTGTTATTACGTGCGGAGATAATGACCCATATACTATAACAAGTCTGTATGAATTTGTAGAATGGCCAAGCAATGTTTTCTTATTTAAAAATACAGATAGAGTCGAAAAATTTGAATTTGAAAAAGACAATATATGCGTATACTCATTAAGCTGTGGTGAAAATAATTTTGGAAATAAAATTGAGCAGATATATAATACAAAGACAGATAACAGTAAGGTAAACATTCTACTTTTACATGCTGATGCTTTATATGATAAAAACGACGGGTTGCATATTGACTCTAATATAATCAAATATAAGTTTAATTATTGCGCTATGGGACATGTTCATGAGCATTTAAGCTTAGAACCAAACATTATATATCCAGGAACACCGGAACCATTTAACTTTAAATACAATCAAAATGACAGAAATGGTATAATAAAAGGAGAAATAGGTTTAGATTATTTATCAACAGAATTTTTACCTATAAGTAATAGAAAATTTGTTTATAAAGAGGTAAATATAGAAAAGGATTTTGATTTTAACCAGATTTTAGATTTAATAAAAGCTACTGAAAATAAAATTGATATAATGAAGGATTTTGTAAAAATTAAACTGACTGGGACTGTTAGTAATGATGTTTCTATAGAAGAAATTAAAAATGAAGCTAAACAATTCTTTTACTATATTGAATTTGAAGATGATTACACTTACGAGAAATCGATAATGGAAACTGTTGGTAAGTTAAGAGGCAATATAATTGAAAATTACATACTACAGTTTGAAAATACTGATAAGTCGGATAAAATAAACGAGAAAGCATTTGAATTAGGATTACATATGTTAAAATCAGAAGAGGTGGGTAGATAATATGTTTATCAAAGAACTAAACCTTAAATCGTTTGGTAAGTTTCTTCATAAAAATGTGATGTTAAAAAATGGATTAAACTTAATCTATGGAAACAATGAAGCCGGTAAAAGTACAATTCACAATTTTATTGAAGCAATGCTGTATGGATTTAAAAATAATAAAGATAAATATGATGAATCCTTATATAAGAAGTATAGACCTTGGAGTAATGACCAATTTAATGGAGCAATGATATTGGATGATGGAGATAGTGATTACATTATAAGAAGAGACTTCTTAAATAAAAATACGTCTTTTGTAAAAAAAGAAGCTTCTTCAGCAAGTGAAGAGCCTATAAGTGATTATCAACAAGAGGAAGAAATAGGGGAATATTTATTTGATATAAATAAATCTACTTTTTCAAATACACTTAGTATAAAACAATTAGGAAATTCAACAAATGAAGAATTGGCTGCTGAAGTTAAAGAAAAGATACTTAATTTAAGCCAGACAAAAGATGAAACTATTTCTGTAGAAAAAATAATTAGAAAATTAAATAGTATAAAAGATGAAGCTGGAGATATAAATAATCCAAAAAGTATATTAAGCCAATATATAGCTAGGGTAAATGAGTTAAATCAAAGCAGAGATAAGGCAATTGATGCTAGAAAATATACTTTGCATCTAGCTATGGAAAAAAGAAAGCTCATAAATAAAATATCTGATATTGACAGGGAAATATCGGATATAAATAAAGAATTAGATGTATATAAATTATCAGTTTTATCAGTTAAAAAATTAAAAGCAGATGAAGTATACAAAGAAATAGATACTATAAAGCAAGAACTTCTACAATATGGTGAAGGCAATAATATAGGAATAGATGAGTATGAAGAAGCAGTTAAGCTTTTGACTATTTTAAAACAAATGAGAGAAGAAAAGGCTTCCTTAGAGGAAGAAATGCTATCAATAAATACTGAAATGGTTAAGCTTGAAAGTGATCCAGCATGTAGTATATCTGCAGATGGCTTTGTTGTAAAAATCAATCTTGATTATAAAACATACATAGAAAGTAATGAAAAAATTTCTAAACTTCAGGAAAAAGTAAACCAAGGTATCGAACATATTAAATCATATAATACTGATGAAATAGCTGAATATGCTGAGGCTTATGATAAAGTAAGTAATAATGAGCAGCAAGTTAATAGAATAAATAATCTATTAAATGATTCTTCTAAAAATATAATCAAAAAAATCATAAAAGGTTTAAATAATAAAAGAGTACTTTCTATTGTTTTTGCAATATTATTTTTAATAGCAGCTGGTGGTGTAGCTTATGCAGCATATTATTTTGAAGTAAACGAATACTATTTTGGTACTTTAATTGCAATAATATCTATTATATTATTCGCTTCAGCCAGTAAAATGAATAAAAAAATTAAAGGCTTAAAGAAAGAAATAGAAGATATAGATAATGAACAAAATAGATTAAGACAAGTTGTAGAAAGTTGCATGTCAGAAAATAAAATAATTTTAGAAGAAAAGAGCTGTGAAACTATTAATAAGCTTAAGGAAAAGTGTGAATATTATCTTTCTTTAAAAACAATAGTTGAAGAAAAAATAAAATTATTAGAATACGATAAAGATTCTCTTAAAAGTGCAGTAAAATCGAAGAAAATACTAGAAGATGATATTTTAAATAAATTATCTAAATTTAATTTACACGAGATAACTGATGAATCTATTAAAAAGCTAAATGAATTAGTCTTAGAGAAGGATAAAATTGTACAAGAACTAACTAAAAAATCTGCTTTGTTAGATAAGTTAGGTCAAAATTATCAAAAACTTGAAAAAGAATTAGACTATGAAGAAAAGCGATTTAATATTATACTAACAAGCAATAATATTAAAAGTATAGAAGAATTTAAGACTTTAATCAGCAATAATTACAAGATAGCTCAGTTAAAGGACAAAGTTAGTAATCTAGAAAGAGTTATTGAAAATATATTAGAAAACTATACTTATGAAGAAATAACTGAAAAAACTAGAGAAATCATTGAAAATGAAGAAAGTGGCGAATTAGCTAAAAAGATAAGTCAAGAAGATAAGCTAAAGGAAATTCATGAAAAAGAAGAGGCTAAAGCTACATTAAGAAAAGAAATAGATAAAATTGATAAAGAAATTGATTCTATTGAAGAAGTTACAAAGAGATTATCCGAAATAGAAGAAGAAATTGACTTTTATCAGGATAAAATAGAGCAAAATACTGAAAAAATAAAAGTTGCCAATATTGCAATTGAAAATATCATGCTTATATCAGATTATATTAGAGGAGATTTTATGCCGCTTCTTAAAAATGCTATAAGTGAAAATTTCTCATATGTTACTGGAGGAAGATATAAGGAGGTACTTATAGATGAAGATATGAATATATCTGTTATAAGTGCTGATAATGATGAAATAGTGGCGATAAGTTCATTAAGTGGCGGAACACTAGATCAATTGTATATTTCATTAAGGTTAGGTCTAAGTAATTTAATAAGTAGTAATAAAAAAATACCACTGATTCTTGATGATAGCTTTATACAATATGATGAGGAAAGATTAGAAAAATCTTTAGAGATACTTGAGAAAGAAAAAAATAGAAGACAAGTAATTCTATTTACATGTCAGAAACGAGAAAAAGAATTATTGAATAAATTACAAATTGAGTATAATAATATAGAAATAGGTTAAATACAGTAAGTAAAGGGCGAAAGGTTTTTTATGAGAGTTTATGCTATAGGAGATTTACATTTAGATAGCACAAAAGAAAAACCCATGAATATATTCGGAGATAATTGGACAAATCATGAACAAAAAATCATTGGAAACTGGGAAAAAACAGTTTCTGATGATGATTTAGTTTTAATTCCAGGGGATATATCTTGGGCTATAAAATTAAATAATGCAAAAAAAGATTTAGAAGTTATTAATAATCTACCTGGTAAAAAGGTTCTTATTAGAGGAAATCATGATTATTGGTGGGCAACAAAAAACAAGCTTAACAATTTAAAGCTTGAATCCCTAGAGTTTTTAGTAAATGACTTTTATGTTTATAATAATATAATTATATGTGGCGTAAGGGGATGGGATACTTATGAAATTGACTCTGATATAGATAGTAAGAAAATTTACGATAGAGAGTTAATAAGATTTGAAATGTCACTAAGTAAAACAATAAATTTCAATTATTATAAAATAGCTATGCTTCACTACCCGCCATTTAATATTGATAAAAGTCCAAATGATTTTGTTGAAATTATGAAAAAATATAAGATTGATACATGTATATACGGACATTTACATGGCAGTGAAGGTCATAAACTAGTAAGAGAAGGACGTATAGAGGGTATAAATTTTGTTTGTGTAGCAAGTGATTATTTGAATTTTGAATTAAGAGAAATAGATATAGCATAATACATTCTATTTCTTTTTTATTTTAATATTGACATTTGTTTTTGGATATGCTATTATAACAAAGCTGTCTGTGAGAAGATACAAACTATCTTTAAGAGATAATAAATAATCTTTGAGAGATAATTGTGAAAAACAAAAAGTTTTTTAAAAAACTCTTGACAGACAAGATTCGACATGATAAACTAGTTAAGCTGTCTAATGAAGGCAATGTGAAAGACGCTGAAAAAAGTGTTAAAAAATAAATAAAAAAAGCATTGACAAAGAAAGTTAGACATGTTATACTAACATAGTTGTCTCCAAAAAACGACAACAACTTGTTAAGAAAATCAACAGGTATAAAAAACGAACCTTAGACAATAAAACAGCATAAGAACAACCTTTAGTTTCAGCAGTCGAAAGACTACAAAGCGAAAAAACAGTTCTGTGAAAGTCAGAACATAAAACTAACAAAATTTTAATTTTGTTAGTATGCAAGCGTAAGGCTTGAGAATG
>DLNM01000020.1 GCA_002479485.1 Firmicutes bacterium UBA7510
TATTTCTAAAGAATTTATTTCTTTGTCATTATGTGCCATATGTCATCGCCAATAAAGCCACATTTTCTATATAATGCTTCTGGATTTGTAGAATTATCTACTTCTCCTGATACTGTAACAAAATTTGCTTTTCCTATCATGCGATTTAAAATCTCATTAACTATAACTTGTCCTAAGCCTTTGCCATGATATTCTGGTAATACCTGTATCCATTCAAGAGCTCCTTCTTTTACTTCTTTGTCAATTTCGGCTATGCCAAGTGCTACTATTTTATTAGTTTGAATTTCTTTTATATAAACCCATAAGCTATTATCAAATACAATGCTCTTTGTCCACTCTTTTACTTGATCTAGATTGACTCCTATATGTGTATAGCAATTATTTATAATATTTACAACATCAGCTAGCTGAGTATTAATATTTATAGTTCCTATATTATAATTATCACTTAGATTTATTGGATTTATGATTTTAAGATTATGTATTAGTCTAAAGAATAATTCTTCATCGTATTCTTCTTTATAAGAATTCTTATATTCATAAGAATTTAGCAATTCTTTGTCATTTACTATCCTCATGTTATCTGGTAAAGTTAAACGCTTTTCCTTCCAATAAGGAATTGCTAACAATCCACACGGATTTGTTAAATATTCTTCTATCGATATTTTCATACCTATTCTCCTTATTAATTTATAGGATAAAATAAACGGTCCTAAGAGACCGTTTACTAGTTAATTAAGATTTCCATTATTTTCGTAATATAAATTTTTAGTTGTATTAAATGCAATAAGATAAGCTATTACAAATACAACATAAACTATTAAACATATAATAGCAAGTACAGGTATAAATATTGTTATGAATGTTAAAATATTAAAGGTTATCATTAGTTTCCAGTTAGACATAAGTTTTTCTGTGTTTAAAGATTTATTAATTTTTTTCTCAATATCCATTATGCCTAGAATTATTTTATAGGTAATATAAATTAGAAAAATTGTATATAATATACCAGCTATTACTGCTATATATCCTAATTCAGTTGTTATTCCAGCCAAATTTAATATTAATGTAATCACAGAATATATACCTAATCCTAGTACAAAAGGTTTAATTTTAATAAAATTTTCACTTTGATTATATAATTCTTCTAAGCCGTTTAATATCATGAAATATCCTATAAAGTCAGGTAATAAGTCAATTTTACTGTTACCAAATGTAAAGTTAATACTAAGAAAAATAAATATCATCCCTTTAAATATACTATTCATAATTAGCCCCCTGCTATTTATTTGTACTACCAAAACCGCCATCTCTAACTTCTGTCACATCATCATCTACTGTAATACCATACTCAATGAAAATTCCTTGTGCAAAACCTGCTCCCCTGTCAACATGCACAGATTTATTATTTCTTGAATCATTTGTCATTTTAATCATTATATGCCCTTCATTTGAAGAATGGTAATAATCTGAATCTATTATTCCAACCGTATTATCAAGCTGCAGTCTAAATTTAAATCCAAGTCCTGAGCGTGGATAACAAGTTAACATCCAATTTTCTTCTATTTTAGCTCTAATACCTGTAGGTATTTTAATTGATGTATTTGGTGCCATATCTATGTCTATTGGAGCATAAAAATCATATCCAGCTGAACCAGTTGTGGCTCTTTTAGGAAGATTAATCGAATTATATATTTCTTCTATATTATCATAATGGCTCAGCGTAGCTGATACTGTTTCACCAAAGGTATCAATCCAATCCTTTTTAAATTGCTCTAAGCTTACTTTCTCAAATTTAGCTATCCTTTTCATTTGTCCCCTCCTAAAAAATTTGTTAATTCAATAGTTTTTCTAAAATCACCTGTAACTCTTTATGCTTTTTAAGATTACCAGTATATACAACTGTAAAATTTTCTTTATTAAATATCATTTTACTAATTTTTATAATGTCCTCTAATTGAACTGCGTTAATTTTATCAACGATTTCGTCTGGTGTAATAATTTCGTTATATAGTAATTCTCTTCTTCCAATAGATGACATTCTACTTGAAGTGCTTTCAAGTCCTAAGATAAAATTACTTTTAATTTGTTGCTTAGCTCTATTAAATTCTTCTTCAGTAATTTTAGCTTCTTTCATTTTATCCATTTCTACCAAAATAGTTTTTATTGCTTCTTCTAAATTCTCATAGGCTAATCCTGCGTATATTCCAAACAAACCATTTTCAGCATAATTTGATGTAAATGAATAAATTGAATAAACTAGGCCTCTTTTTTCTCTAATCTCTTGAAATATTCTTGAACTCATAGTTCCACCAAATAAGTTGTTCATAATCATAAGAGGATAATATAAATCATCATGTCTTCCAATAGTTTTTGTACCCATACAAACATGCAGCTGTTCTAATTCTTTATTAACTCCTATAATATTTCTATTATGGTCGCTATCTAAAATTTCAGATAAACCTTGTTTATTTTCCCATTTTCCGAATTTATCTTCTAACAATTTAATTAAATAATCTTCATCAAAATTTCCAGCTATTGAAATTACAGTTCTTTCAGGTGTATACTGTTCTTCCTTATATGCTAATACTCTTTCTCTTGTATATGATTTTAGATTATCTATAGTACCAAGTATAGGGTAAGCTAAAGGACTATTTTTGAATACAGTTTCTGAAAGTTTATCATGTACAACATCTTCTGGTGAATCCTCATACATTTTAATTTCTTCGATTACTACTGATATTTCTTTCTCGATTTCTTCTTCTGCAAATGTTGAATTAAAGAACATATCAGATAATATGTCAACAGCTGCATCTAAATTTTCATCTAAGACCTTTATATAAAAGCAAGTACAATCTTTACTTGTAAATGCGTTCATTTGTCCGCCTATATTATCAGTGTCCTCAGCAATTTGGTTTGCAGATCTATTTTTAGTTCCTTTAAAAAGCATATGTTCTATAAAGTGTGACATTCCATTTGTATTGTCATTTTCATTTGTTGAACCAACCTTAACCCAAATGCCAAATGAAACTGATTTAACATAATCTATTTTTTCTGCTACTATTCTTAATCCGTTATTTAATGTATATTTTTTTATCATTTTACCTCCGTGGTTTATACGTGCATTTATATAATAATTGTTATATATATAATGCAAAAATGCTACGCATTTTATTCATAACCAATAAAACGTGTAGCGTCTTTTACTATTTATTCAACCATTATCTAGAAATCATTGTTTATAAGTATTTTTGTTCTATTGTTGTAAAAAAATTAAATCATTTGAAAATCTTAACAACAAGAGTAATATTATTAAAATAGCTAATAAAATTACTATAATTAAACGTCTTATAAAGATAATGTTATATTTAAAAAAATTCATAAAAAGCCCCCTTTTAATATTTTATTAATCAAAGGGCTTTTTTATGTTAGTGCTATTAAGCTTTATTGTTCTTCGTTTTCAGAATTTTCAGAATTTTCTGAATTTTCAGATTTAGGTAGTGCGTCCTTACGTGATAGATTAATTCTACCTTGTTGGTCTATTTCAGTTACTTTAACTAAAATTTCATCTCCAATAGATAAAACATCTTCAACTTTTTTAACACGTTTATCAGATATCTTAGATATGTGTAATAATCCGTCTTTTCCGTCATCTATTTCAACAAAAGCACCAAATGTAGTAATTCTAACAACTTTACCTAAATATATTTCTCCAACTTCTATTTCTTTAACAATTTTTTCGATTATCTTCTTAGCGGCATTACCTTTTTCAGGATTTTCAGCTGCTATAAATACTGTTCCGTCATCTTCAATATCAATTTTAACACCAGTTTCTTCAATAATTTTATTGATAACTTTTCCACCACTACCGATAACGTCACGAATCTTTTCAGGTTTAATTTTCATTATTATAATCTTAGGTGCATATTGTGATAACTCAGGTCTTGGCTTATCTATACATTCTAGCATCTTATCCAATATGTGTAATCTACCAATTCTAGCTCTTTCTAAGGCATGCTCTAGTATTTTTTTATCTATACCATGAATTTTTATATCCATTTGTATAGCAGTTATACCTTCACTTGTTCCAGCAACCTTAAAGTCCATATCTCCTAAGAAATCTTCCATACCTTGAATATCAGATAAAACTGCTACTTTATCTTCTTCTTTAATTAATCCCATTGCAATACCTGCTACAGGAGCTTTTATTGGCACACCAGCATCCATAAGTGATAATGTTGAACCACAAACACTTGCCTGTGATGTAGAACCATTTGAGCTTAATACTTCTGATACTAATCTAATAGCATATGGGAATGTATTTTGATCCGGAATAACAGGCTCTAATGCTCTTTCTGCAAGTGCACCGTGACCTATTTCTCTTCTACCAGGTCCTCTTGATGGTCTAGTCTCACCAACACTGTATGATGGGAAATTATAATGATGCATGTATCTCTTAGACTCTTCTTCAGATAATCCATCAAGTATTTGAACATCGCTTATAGGTCCAAGTGTAGCAACTGTCAATACTTGTGTTTGACCTCTTGTGAATAATCCAGAACCATGAGTTCTAGGTAATAATCCTACTTCACTAGTTATAGGTCTAATTTCTTCTATTGTTCTGTTGTCTGGTCTTATTCCACGCTCTATTATATTTTCTCTTACTTTTTCTTTTATAATTTTGTATGTTGCATCATCTATATCTGCAATATTTTCAGGATATTTTTCTGAAAATACTTCCATAATTTCAGCCTTTAAGCTATCTATTTTTTCTTGTCTTGTTAATTTATCTGGCTCAATTATAGCATCGTTAATTTTATCCTTTGAATATTCAATAATTTCTTCTTGAATATTAGAATCGCATTTAAATTCATAATAAGGAACTTTTTCTTTTCCAGCTTCCTTAACAATACTTTCAATAAATTCGCATATTTTTTTGATTTCTTCGTGTGCAAATAATATAGCATCAAGCATTTGAGTCTCTGATAATTCTTGAGCTCCCGCTTCAACCATCATTATTGCTTCTTTAGTTCCAGCAACTGTTAAATTAAGTTTTGATTTTTCTCTTTGCTCACAGTTTGGATTAATGATAAATTTATCATCTATAAGTCCTACCGAAACAGCACCAGTTGGACCTTCAAACGGCAAATCAGATATTGAAAGTGCTATAGAAGAACCAATCATACCAGCTATTTCTGGTGAATAATCTATATCCATAGAAAGAACTGTAACAGTAACTGTAACATCGTTTCTATATCCTTTTGGAAATAAAGGTCTTAACGGTCTATCTATTAAACGTGATGTCAATATAGCCTTTTCAGTTGGTCTACCTTCTCTTTTTATAAATCCACCAGGTATTTTACCTGCGGCATATAATTTTTCTTCATAATCAACGCTAAGTGGGAAAAAGTCAACGCCTTCTCTTGGCACACTTGAAGATGCAACGTTGGCCATTATTACTGTGTCACCATATTGAACAAGACAAGACCCTTTAGTCAGTTCAGCTATTTTGCCAATTGTAACCTTAAGTTCCTTGCCGTCCAGTATATATTTAAAAATTTTCTCCATTTATTCCTCCTATTTTATCGTAGAGTATATAATAATTTTATATCTTAATTTTAAAATTTATATAAAAATAAAGCGGGAATTACCTCCCCGCTCCTAAAGTCTTATCTTCTTAATCCAAGTCTTGCAAGTATACTTCTGTATCTTTCGATATCATTGTCTTTTAAGTAGTTTAAGAATCCTCTTCTTTGACCAACCATCATTAATAGTCCTCTTCTTGAGTGGTGATCTTTTTTATTGCTTTGTAAGTGTTCAGTTAAATTGTTAATTCTGTGTGTTAATATAGCTATTTGAACCTCAGGAGATCCTGTGTCCTTATCATTTAATCTGTACTCTTCAATTATTGCTTGTTTTTGTTCTTTAGTTATTGCTCCTCTTGACATTTTGTCATCCTCCAAAATTCTTATTATTTCACCTATAACCCATGCAATACGTTGAGGTATCGTAAAACATAGATTAAGGAAACTCAATACATTTTAACACAATATTATATACTTGTAAATATAATTTTATATATAAATTATTATTTATTTAAAAAAATTATATTTTCCCCAGGCTCACATAGTGAGACTGTTTTAATATCAGAGTCAAAAGTTAATACTCTATTATTATCTACTGTACTTATACAAACAGTGCATCTTTTATCTCCGACAAGCACTTTATATTCACCATCGCATGGCGTTAGTATCTCACTATTTTCAGAAACTATACAATTGTTATTGCTTGTAAATTTAACATCATTGCTAAATATCGTATAATTTTTTGTTAAAAGCTCATTTGCCTCTTTGATTTTACCATCTTTTAAATAATTTCTAATAATAGTACTACTTATATCTAATCCATTTTTTGATTGTATCTTAGGTAAAATACTTACATCATAATTACATTCTGAAGAATATTTCTTTAGTGTATCTGTATTTCCAAAAGCATAATGTCCAAATCTAAAGTTATATCCAACAACTACATGCTTCATATCATATTTATCAATAAGAATATCCTTGATAAATTTTTCAGGTGAATATTTTGATATCTCGCTGTCCAAATCTATGTAACATATATTGGTTGGATTATATGATTTTAGAATAGAAATTTTGTTTTTAAAGCTTGTAATATATTTCATATTAGTTGAGCTTTTTCTCATAGACTTATCAGAATATTTAAAAGTTAAAATCATACTGTTTAAATTATTAAATTTACTTATTTCAATCATTTCTCTTATTAAAACATCATGACCCTTATGTATACCATCAAAATTACCGATAGCTATGCAAGCATTATTAAAGCCCATGCTTCTATTTGCACAAAAAAGCCCACTGTATTGAACTACGTTCAATACGTTTAAAGATTTGTGCATGGACTCGGTACTTATTTTATTGTTTTCCATAATTTTATTCAACCTTACCGCCGTTTATATGAGCATTTTATTTATTTTTATTTGTTTTTCATTTACTTTGTGTCCAATACCAATAAGTATATCTTTGCAATACACATAAAAATTATCGACTATATCATCATTTATTTTACAATATACTTCATTTCCTACTATAAGTTTATCATAATATTTTTCATTTACAACAACTTTTTTCATAGGTACAATAACATCCACAGGAATGAAGCATTCTTCTAGTTTATTTATTTCTGCATAGTACTTTAAATTTTCCAAGCTAATAGAATCTTCAATTTTCAACCCTTTAGCTTCTGTTCTTATTAAAATACCCATATGTGCAGGTATGCCTAACTTTATACCAATATCATTGCATAAAGTCCTCATATAGGTTCCCTTTGAACACTTTACTTTTATTAGTACATTAGGATTATTTATCTTAAGTATTTCTAGATTTTTAATATGTGCATCTCTTGCTTCTTTTTCAATTACAATATCTTGTCTTGCATACTCATAAAGCTTTTTACCATTAAATTTAACTGCTGAATAAGCTGGAGGAATTTGTTTTATAACACCTTTAAATGAATTTATAACTTCAATTATTGCCTGTTCATCAAAATTAAAGTTATTGACTTCATTTGTTATATTACCATACATATCTTGAGTGTCAGTACTTTGTCCAAATTTTATTTCACAAATATACTCCTTGTCTCCATTAATTAATATATCACTAAATTTTGTTGCTTTACCAACACATATTGGTAAGACACCGGATACATTAGGATCAAGAGTACCAGCATGGCCAACCTTTTTTATTCCAATGGTTTTCCTAACAAAGCTTACAACATCATGAGAACTCATGCCCGTAGGCTTTAAAATATTTAATACACCGTTCATTATTATGTCCATGACCTATTTTTCACCTAAATATTTTTTTAGTTCTTCGACTATAATCATTTCAGAGTCTTTTAAATTTTTACTAATTTGGAATCCAGCAGCCTTTATATGTCCACCACCACCAAATTTTTTAGAAATTTCAGCTACATCAATGTTATTTTTTGAACGCAAGCTTACCTTTGTATTTTCTACATCATATTCTTTTAAAACGCAAGATATTTCTATTTCGTCAACTTCTCTTATAAACTCAACTATACCTTCAATATCATTCATATCAATATTATTTTTTTTAATAACTTCATCTGTTATTTTTGCAATACCAAGCTTACTATTATAATAAAAATTAATATTTGAAATACATTCTATATATGCCTTAACTATATTTATAGGCTTTGAATTATATATTTCATTATCAATTCTTGCTATATCAATTCCAATTTCCATAAGCTCCGAAGCAACATTATGAGTTATACTGCTGGTAGAAGAATAAGAAAATTTTCCTGTATCAGTTATTATGGCAATATAAATGTATTCAGCCATTTTTAAGCTGATTTCTTTATTTTCACTTTTTAATATATGAAATAATAATTCTCCAGTAGAACTAATTTTGGGGTCTATTATATTAATATCAGCAAATTCTGTATTTGTTTTATGATGATCTATACAAATTGTTTTTTTAGAATTTGCAATAACGCATTCATATTTTCCAAGTCTTTCTTTATCGCTGCAATCTAAAACAACTGTAAGGTCAAATTTCTCATTTTCAAAGTTTGATAGTATCAAATTTTCATCAATATACTTTTTAAAATTATATGGAATTTTTCCATCAAACCCAACATAAACCTCTTTATCGTATGTTGCATTTAAAAATTCGTATAGGGCCATAACTGACCCTATACAATCTCCATCAGGAGCTACATGACCTATTACACATATTTTATCTGAATTATCAATTGCGTAAAAAAACTCACTTATATTATTTTTCATCATTTGATTCATCGTTTGATTCATTATTTGCACCAGCTTCCTGACTAATAACTTGATTAATTAAGTTGCTTATATAAATACCCTTCTCAATTGAAAAATCCTTCTCAAAAAACAGCTCTGGAACTGTTCTTATTTTCATTTTTCTACTTAATTCTTTTCTTATAAAGCCTTTTGCTCTATTTAAAGCTTCTATTGTAGGTTCACTTTCTCCGTATATTGAAACGTAAACCTTAGCGCTTTTTAAATCCTCAGTAATGTTAATATCTGTTATGCTTAACATTTCTGAAATTCGCGGGTCTTTAACATCTCTTTTTATTATCTCAGATATTATTTTTTTCATTTCACCCGTTAATCTATTATTTCTTTTTATAGACATATATACCTCCATGCATGTTTTTGCATAAAATGTCGATAAAAATTTGTGCATGGAGTCGGGAAATATTTTTATTATTAATTAAAATATTTCTCACCCTTATCAGCCTTCTTTCTTATCTTTTAATTTCTTCCATGATATAAGCTTCTATTATATCTCCTTCTTTGATATCATTGTATTTTTCAATACCAACGCCACCTTCAAAGCCAGTGTTTAATTCTGATGCATCATCCTTAAATCTCTTTAATGAAGTGATGTCACCCTCGTGAATAACAATATCATTTCTTAATAATCTAATTTTTGATTTTCTAGTTATTTTACCATTTAATACATAAACACCTGCAACTATTCCTATATTAGGAACCTTAAATGTTGCTCTAACCTCAGCTCTACCTTGAACTACCTCTTTGTATTCTGGATCAAGCATACCTGTTATTGCTTGTTTTAAGTCTTCAATAGCGCTATAAATAATATTATAGGTACGAATATCTACATTCTCTCTCTTAGCAAGCTCTGTTGCTTGAATAGAAGGTCTTACGTTAAAGCCTATAACTATTGCATTAGAAGCAGAAGCAAGATTTATATCACTTTCGTTAATTCCACCAACACCACTATGAATGATATTTACCTTAACCTCTTTAATGCTTAATTTCTCAAAGGATTGTTTTATAGCCTCTATAGAACCACGAACATCTGCTTTAAGTATGATATTTAAATCTTTAACTTCACCCAGTTGTATTCTATTATATAAATCATCTAAAGAAACTTTAGAAGTAGCATTCATATTTTCAGTTCTAAATTTCTCTTTTCTCTTCTCAGCTATAGTTTTAGCATCTTTCTCTGAATCCATACTAATTAAAATATCACCTGCTAGTGGTGTCTCAGAAAGTCCTAAAATTTCTACTGGTATAGATGGTCCAGCTTGGTTGATTTTCTTACCTAAGCTATTAAACATAGCTCTGATTTTACCAAAAGATGCACCTACTAATACAGTATCACCTTTTTTCAAGGTACCCTTTTGCACTAAAACAGTAGCAACAGGTCCTCTACTTTTATCAAGTTTAGCTTCGATTATAGTTCCTCTAGCATTTCTATTAGGATTAGCCTTTAATTCTTGCATTTCGGCTACTAATAGTATCATTTCTAGAAGCTCTTCAATACCCATTTGTTTTTTTGCTGATACAGGAACAAATATAGTATCTCCTCCCCAATCCTCAGCTAAAACATTATGTTCAGTTAATTCTTGCTTAACTTTATCAATATTTGCAGTCTCTTTATCTATTTTATTTACAGCAACTATTATTGGAACATTAGCTGCCTTCGCATGGTTTATAGCTTCAATAGTTTGAGGCTTAACACCATCATCAGCTGCTACTACAAGTATTGCTATATCAGTGATACTTGCACCTCTAGCACGCATTGATGTAAATGCTTCGTGACCTGGAGTATCTAAAAAAGTTATTTTCTTTCCATTTATTTCAGCTAAAGAAGCACCTATATGTTGAGTAATTCCACCTGCTTCTTTTGTAGTTTCTATTGTATTTCTTATAGCATCTAACAATGATGTTTTACCATGGTCAACGTGACCCATTACAGTAACTATAGGTGGTCTTTCAACTAAATTTTCAGCTGAATCTTCAATATCCTGATCTAATTTATCTTCAATAACTTGAAGTTCATCAACTACTACTTTTTTATTAATAATTGCGTGGAACTCTCCAGCAACTAAGCTAGCAGTATCAAAATCTATTTCTTGATTCATATTTACCATTAAACCAAGCATAATTAATTTAGATATTACTTGACTAACAGGAACACCCATTTTATCAGCTAAATCTCTAACAACAATTGTATCTTCTATCTCTATTTGCTTAACTTTTGGTTGAGCGGGTTGTTTTTCTCTAGCCTTTTCTGCATCATTATTGTTATTATTGTTATTATTTTTATTATTATCTTTTTTAAAGAATTTAGTATTACTATTGTTATTATTTTTGCCTTTTGTCTCTACCTTTTTGTTAGGAATTACCTTATCAGCTTTCTTAATTTTAGCGTCCTTTAAATCAAAATTATTATCTTCATCATCTTCAATAACTACAGCTTTAGGCTGCTTTGCATCTGTTTTTTTAGGAGTAAACTCTTTTTTATCCTTAACTTTAGGTTTTTCATTTTCTTGTTCATTTGTGCCATTTAGAATACTAACAATTTTTCTGACCCTTAAAGTTTCTAAATCTGTTATTGAACTCATGTGTGAATTTACTTCAATATTAAATTCCTTTTCAATTATATCAATTAAATCTTTACTATTTATTTTTAGTTCTTTTGCTAACTCGTATATTCTCATGCAGTCACCTCCGAATTTATGTGTTGTTTTCCAAATAAGATATAATATTTTTATCCGTTACAGCTAAAACGCTGACTTCCTTCTTACTTAATATCTTACCATACACAACCTTTTCACCGTATTCAATATAATTACGGCCATATTTATTACATTCAAATATTATATTTTTTTTAGTTTTTTCCGATGCATCACTTGCAACAATTATTAGAATATCAACTATATTACCTTTTATTAAAGAAACTGTAGTATCATATCCTAAAACAATTTTGCCACCTTTTCTAGCTATACCTAACATACCATAAAATTTATTCATTTTTTAATATCTCCGATTTAATTTCATCGTAAATTTCAGTAGGTATTTCTATTTCTAGTGATCTAGATAGTCTTTTTGATTTAATGGCTTTTTCGAAACAATCCATGTTTTTACAGATGTAAGCACCTCTTCCGTTTAACTTACCTGTTGCATCAAATTTCACAATTTCAACATCACGCGTAGTGGGATTATCTTGCGTAGCGAGATTATCACCCTCAACTTTTGTCTTTACAATTCTGCACAATTCTTTTTTAGGAAAGCTTTCTTGACAGCCAATACATTTTCTCATTGGTATTTTACGCTGTTTCATTATTCCTCCTCTATATTTTGTGCTGATTCTAAATTAGCCTTATTTTTTCTTTCTACATATTGAGATTCACTTATTATATCTATTTTCCATCCAGTCAATTTTGCAGCTAATCTTGCATTTTGACCTTCCTTACCTATAGCTAATGATAATTGATTATCTGGTACTACTGTTACAGCAGCTTTTTCTTTTTCATCAGCAGTTACGCTAATAATTTTTGCAGGTCCTAAGCTATTTGCAATAAAAATAGCTGGATCCTTATCGTAAACGACAATGTCGATTTTTTCCCCATTAATTTCATCAATTATTGTCTTTACTCTTATACCCTTATTTCCTACACATGAACCAACTGGATCTACATTTGGGTCATTAGAGTGAATAGCTATTTTAGTTCTTGATCCAGCTTCACGAGATATACTATGTATTTCTAACACACCATCATGAATTTCAGGAACCTCTAATTCAAATAATCTTTTAATTAAATTAGGATGAGTTCTTGATAATAGTATATTTGCACCTTTACCAGAATTTTTAACCTCTAAAATAATTGCCTTTAATCTATCTCCTTGAGTAAATTCTTCACCAGGAATTTGCTCAGTTTGAGTTATAACCCCTTCAATTTTACCCATATCAATGTATATATTTCCTCTATTAACTCTTTGAACTATACCGTCAATTAGGTCACTTTCTCTTCCTTCAAATTCATTAAATATTGAATCTCTCTCTGCCTCACGAATTTTTTGAAGTATTACTTGTCTAGCTGTTTGAGCCGCAATTCTACCAAAATCCTTTTTAGGTTGAATTTCAATTTTTACAATATCCCCAAGCTCAAATTTATAATTAATTTGTCTCGCATCTTCAACAGAAATCTCTTGTTGTGCATCCTCAACTAGCTCTACTACTGTTTTATCAGCATATAATTTATAATCTCCAGAGCTTTCATCAATTTCAATGGAAAAATTATTTGCTTTACTAAAGTTTTTCTTATATCCTGACTCTAACGCTGCTCTTATTGCTTCAATAACCACATCAGGAGCTATTCCCTTTTCTTTTTCAAGCTCTCCTAATGCTTTTATAATATCCTTGCTCATTTTAATCCTCCACCTTAAAATAATTCAACAGCTTTATTTATTTTAGATATGTTTTTTAATTCTATAGCTACTCTTTCATTATTAAATTCAACTATTATATTGTCTTCATTTTTTTCAAGAAGAATTCCTTTTAACAGTTTCGTACCATTTACAGGTGAATAAAGCTTGATTTCCACTTCATTATTAATATTTTTAACATAATCTGAATCCTTTTTAAACGCTCTATCTATTCCTGGAGAAGAAACCTCTAAATAGTATTGATCGTCAATAAAATTAATTTCATCAATCTGTCTATTAAATTCTTTGCTTATAACAGAGCAATCATCTATTGTAATTCCGCCCTCTTTGTCAAGATATATTCTAAGGTACATAAAAGGACCTTCCTTAACATACTCAACGTCAACTAATTCATATTCAGTACCATCTATTATTTTATTAACAATACTTGTTGAAGTTTCAATAATTTGTTTTTTGTTCATAATTCCTCACTTCCTAAATATATAAATTCCAATAAATTATTAATATAATTAGAAAGAGTGGGTTTACCCCACTCTTATACGTCATAAATCTCAATCATCTAACAGTATAACACAGTTTAAATTAAAAATCAAATATAAATATTAATATTTTCTGCAATTTTTAAAGCTTTTTAAACCAATTTGAGAAAATGTCGATTTTTCTACTAATTATATTATGTCATAGTCTCAAAAAACATTTGATACTATTGATATTATGTCAAATAATTATAAATATAATACAGACTTTAACTCAAATCTTAGTTAGACAGTGAAATAATTTTTTCCAATGTTGTTTTCCACTCATCATTTTTTATACGTAATTTCCAATGATTTGGTGTGGATACTCCGTCCATAGAATCTACTAATATAAATTCTCCTCCATATGATTCTAACCTAAATAACACGCGTCCATTAGAATCTTCTCCAGTAACTATATATCTGTCTTTATCTTTAAATAGAACAGTTTTAGAAATTATTTTTTTGAATTTTGTATCTTTCAAAAGTAAAATTAGCATTTCTTTCTGCCTGTCATTTAATACTGTTTCTTTGAAAGTTTTGTATGTGTTAATAATTTTAATTGTGTTTATTTCATTTCTTGTTAAATAGTCACTAATTATAGTACCTTTAACGGTAAAATAAAGATGTTGAAAAACAACAACAAGAATTACCATTATTATGAATATAGTAAAAATTATTTTTTTATTTTTCAAAACAGTTATCCTCTCTTTCGTCTAATATAAAATAATTTTCATTTTAAATCCTATTCATTTTAAAGTTGTTATAATAAAGCATGTTTACATAGTACTTCAGCTTCTTTCCGATTTTGACGAAATTTTTCTTGATAAAATTTATTATTTAGGTGTGTAGTATTATATAATAAATTATCCCTCTTGATACTACGCATTATTATTCCTCGGATAATATCATATCTATATTGTGGTAATGTTTCATATTTTTCATATATAAATGTTCCTTGTTTTTCATATTTCATTATTTTTTCATATACATCATCTATATACTCGTAATCGGAAATTGGTACTGATAAACTAGATGTAGCACAAGTGAAAACACCAGCAGTATCATTAATGGTATAATCAAATATAATGTAATGCAAGTTGCTTACTTGTTGTCAAATATACAAGTGGTTCTTTTTGACATTAATTATTCACCTACAGATTCTCCACAATTTATATCAAATGGCGCTATTAATAATTTAACCAATTCTTTATAATAATTTGCAAAAAAATTAGTCGTTGCATTTGCGTAATTTTCAATATTATCAAATTTCCAATAGCTATAATATTTTACACACTTAATAACTTTTGTTAGCTCTCTTGGTAAATCACCAATTTTATCAAACACATAAAATCTCTTTACATAATCTATAGAAAGACTGCCAGTTTGCTCATTTTGCCATTGGCGAATTTTTTTAATAAGAATTTCAAACTCCTCCAATTTATCAGGCTTTACTTGAAATAATTTTACTTCTGAAAAAGATTTCTCCATTTACATATCTCCTTCTTTCAATCCTTCATTTACTATTTTTAATAATCTATCCTCGTTTTCAGTTGAAACATTTTCTGGCTCCCCTATTAAATATCTATAGTAATACTACTAGTCTGTTCATTTTTTCATTGGCGCGTTTTTCTATCGAGAAATTTCAAACTCCTTCAATTTAATATTTATAAGAAAATTCTGATATGTACAATTCCTTAAAGCCTAGACTATCATATAAATTTCTTGCTTTATTTCCTACGACACACCACAAAATCACTTCATTATGACCTTGATTATATATTTCATTGCACAGATATTTCACAAAGTTTCTGCCAATTCCTTTTCCTTGTAAATCAATTTTCACTGATATACTGCCAATTTCATTACCCTCTAAATGTCCATGACCAGCAATTTCACCATTTTCTATATAAGTATAACGATTAATTGAATCATCATTCCACGCTTTACGATTCTTTTCACTTGGCTGTTGAACTTCAGAGTTTGGAAAATCTCCTACGCTCACACGCATTTCATGAAACGCTTCTGCGTATAATTTATGAGATTGCGGATAATCATCATCACAATATTGTCTGACTGGCAATTCATCTATATCAAACCTACCATCAGTATATTTCATACATGCACTAGAGAAACTTCTTCCATAACCATGCTTTTTGGCAAACTTTTTGGAGTTTTCATTATTAGCTAGATAATTTGTTATGATTTCCTTTGGCTGAATTTCACTTAGAACTTGTTCACCATACATAGCAATGGCATGTCCTATACCATTACAACGATATTTAGGTGATACAAATACTACCAAAGAAGATGTATTTTTTCCCGGTTCTATTTGGACTAATCCAACAAGCTTTTCATCTAAATATACAACTGTTAACGTCTCAGGTTCCACATCTACCGCCCAACACAAATCTTCACTTGTCCCATTGTCTTGTAGCAACATTTCTTTCACTATATCATATTCATTCTCACTAATTTTCTTGTATTTAAGTTCCATCTCTATGTCTCCTATTTCATATATAATTAACTTTCTTCTCCCATATAACTTATACAAAAATTGTCTTTTATTATAATAATTTATAACATATATTTTTTAATAACACCTTGTATGCTATCTAAAAATGTTTCTTCACCAATTGTGTTAAGCTTCCAAAATACCGCTTGACTACCTCCAGCAGTTATCGCTGATATAAATACCTTATTTTCTTTTTGCAATAATGTAATATTTAAGCTAACCCTATTACCTCCTGCAAAGCTATATCTTTCAAATACACGTACAGCACATAAGCAATCCCCTATGTTAAAATTGCTCTCATCTTCTTTACTAGCAGACATACTCCCATTAATAATAGCATCCTCTAATTCTTTTAAAATTGAATAAAAATCACCTTTTAATTCACATTGAATTTTAGCCATAATAACCCCCCTATAATAATTATTTAAATTTTTTTAACATTCCTTCCTATAACTTTGGAATTTACCACATAATGTTCCTTGGTCCAACACATGTCCATCAATTACCTTTAATAGATCTGCTTTTGTGCTTGTTCCAAGTAGCTCTAATTTACAATCTAGTAGATATACTGTAAATCGGTAAGTATGAATTGTTTTAAACGGAGGTTTAGGCCCTTTATAACAATGCTTACCATACGCTATACCCTGCACAGCACCAGGTAGTTCTTGTACAAATTCACCTTTATGGATACCAGCAGGTACGAGCTCCTGAACTGGTAGGTTCCAAATAACCCAATGATTATAATTTGGAAAGAGTGGATGAGACGCGTCATCCATTGTTATTGCCATAGAAACTCCATTTTTTTTAATTCCATGAATATGCAACTCTGGTGATATATCTTTTCCTCGTGCTGTGTATTCTTTAGGTATCCATTCCCCTTCTTTAAATGCTGTACTAGTTATTTTCATCTAAATTGCCTTCTTTCTAAGATAAAAGTAATTATAAAAAAATTTTCATCACATAACTTGAAAGTTTACTTATTTAAATTAAGAAATAATTCCTACTTTTTTCAGTAAATACTCTGCATTTGTCGTTTTTGATTTTCCATGTTTTAACTTATAATCAAAATATATTTCATCATTAATATAATTCTCACTGAAGCTGTAATTAGCAATGCCTTGATAGTTATCTTCTAATCTGCATACTTCTAAATCATGAGTTGTTATCATGCCAGCAACCCCTAACTTTGATAATTCCTTTAATACTCCTTCGGCACCTTTTAGACGATCTATAGAATTAGTACCTCTAAATATTTCATCTATTAAAAATAGTGTGTTTTTATTACTATTAGCCTTATCTATAATCATTTTTATACGTTTTAGTTCTGCGTAGAAAGTTGAAATTCCTTCATTTAAATCATCAAATACGCGCATAGAAGTAATTACATTCATTTTAGAAAATGACATATTGCTAGCACATACATAGCTTCCAGCTTGAGCTAAAACCATATTAATACCTACAGTTCTCATAAATGTAGTTTTGCCCGACATATTAGAGCCAGAAATAATATAAATATTATTATCTAATACAAAATCATTACAAACGCGTTTATCATTATTAATTAAAGGATGACCTAAATCTATTGCTCGAATACAACTTTTTCTTTCATTGAGCTTTGGAATATAAACATTGTTGCATACACGTGGAAGATTAGAAAAGCTTATTAAGCTTTCCAATTCACCTAGCGCTGTAAACCATTTGTCTACCGATTCTGAATGTTTTTGTTTCCAATTATCTAAATTGATTGCATTTTTATAGTCCCATAAAAACAATAAATTAAGGATAATATATGCAATTCCGTTTTTACATTGACTCACATTGTTTGCAATTGCATATAATTCATTTAATGCTACTTGTGAACTTTTTATTATATCTTTAATCTTCTCTAGTTTTATAGACTCAAAATCTGTATCAATGATTTCTTTTATTATTTTGTTATAACGAAATAACTTTTTAGGTAGTTTACGCATCACGCCAACATAATTTCTAGCCCTATTAAAACCGATTATGCACAAAATAATATGAAGTATCAATAATCCACATGCAATATTAAAAGCGATTAAACATTTGAAAAGAATTGAATACACTAGCAATGAACAAGTTGGAATCCATAGTAACTTTAAAAATATTTTAACAAAATTATTTTCTATAAAATGCTTTTTATCTTGCAGCTCTTCTACTAAAGCAGGAAAAGAATCGTCAATTCCTACCACAGAAAAAAGATATTCCATGTAACTAGCCCAGCTATATTTATCTGTAAGTTCAGTAATTGAATCTTGTCGTTCTTTTATCTCATTTTGGCTGAACTGTGGATTTAATAAATCCTTAGCAAATAGTTTTCTTCCATAGTAAGTATGGGAACTATTTAACATTTGAAAAACTGATTTTTTTCCAACAATATCTAAATCAATTGAATAAGGATGATTATTATCAATAAATTCTTCACCTATATCTTCAAAACTACACCACTCACCTGTAATTCTTTTAATATTTTTTTCATTGATAGCTATAAGTCCTTCTTCAAGATTAATTTTTGCAAATGTTTTTCTATGAAATATATGTGCTATAATATAAATAACTACCTCTATACCAATAAGTGTAAGTAATTCTATTGGATATTTATTCTTATATGCACTATAAGAACCATAACAAATAATAACAAGTAAAATAAGCTTAAATATACCCATAAAATTAGCGGCTCGATTATATTTATCTAAAATAACTTTTCTTCTTTTTATATCATCTTCAAATACTGTTAGCATCTTATACCTCACAAAATAATATTTAAACTAATAAATTCCCTTTAATACTATGATCTAGCATTATTGTTTTCAACTTAATACTTTTCTATTACTTAACTATATGTAACATATTTTACCATGTTTTTTTATAACAGTAAATACAATCTAATATAAGTTATTTATACTCCAAATAAAAATAGCATATAACTTTAAAGTTATATACCATTTTTTTATTGGTTTAAAGACTTGAAAAGTCTTATAATCTCTTATTGGAATTTATATATCATTATCCTAATTCCTTTTTTAAGTCTGAAACATAGGTCGCTTGCTGTTTTTTTAAATAAATGCCTACAAACGGCTTCATTAATAATTTTTTCGTAGTTACATTTTCTGTAAAGTCGATAGTAGTTGTGCCATTTTGATACGAAAAAATGCCTATCCAATGTCCTGTCATGTTACTGTTTTCCATATCAAATTCCCAGCGTTTATATTCCTCACAAGAAGTTATGTTAAATGTTGTTGCATAACCATCCTTTGTATATTCTACAAATTGGTTTTCATTTAAAATAGCTATTTTGCTCAAATCACTTCGCCAAGAGTAGTTTTCAAGAGAGGTTACAATATCCCAGACTTTTTTTATATCGTGAGGAAAAGTAACCTTGATATTCGATACAGTCATGTATACACCTCCATTGAAATTCTTTTTGTCATTTTTATAAGTTGAAAAGTGTAATTTGATTAGTTTTATCCATATTTTTAAGACAACCATGCTTTTCCAGTACTTCTATAACTGTTTTTGTTACCTTTGCACGTTTTGTTATATCTTCCATAGAGATAAACTCGCCCTTTTCTCGTTCCTCTTTAATGCTTATTGCAGCATTTTCTCCTAGTCCTTGCAATCCAACAAGCGGGGGAAGTATACCGCCATCAGCTATCTGGAACCTTCTGTCATCTGAATTATAAAGGTCGACCTTTTCGCATTTGTAGCCACGTTTATACATTTCACGCGCAACTTCAAGGACAGTATAAGCATCCTTTTCCTTTGTTGTCTTATCATTACCCTTATCGTCTATTTCTTTCATGGCTCTTTCTATGCTTTCTAATCCATTGGCTATAATCTCTGCATCAAAATCCTGAGCCTTCATAGTGAAATATGATGCGTAAAAAGCTTCTGGGTAATGAACTTTAAAGTAGGCTATTTTAACTGACATCATAACATATGCAACAGCATGAGCCTTAGGAAACATGTATTTTATCTTGTTACAAGAGTCTATGTACCACTGTGGGACATCCTGAGCCTTCATAGCCTCTTCATCCTCAAGTCTTAAGCCTTTACCTTTTCTAACCCGTTCCATTATATCAAAGGATTTTTTCTTATCTACACCCTTTAATATTAAATAAGTCATAATGTCATCACGGGTAGCAATAACCTCATTTATTTTACATACATTGTTTAAAATTAGTTCTTGCGCATTTCCAACCCAAACGTCTGTACCATGAGAAAGCCCACTAATACGAAGTAAATCTGAAAATGTTTTTGGTTGAGTCTCTAATACCATTTTTCTAACAAATGCAGTACCAAATTCAGGTATAGCAAGAGTTCCTGTTTCGCAGTTAATGTCTTCTTTAGTTACACCTAGAGCATTTGGACTTGTGAATATTGACATTGTTTTAGGATCATCCAGCGGAACATCTTTATCATTTATACCGGTAAAATCTTCTAACATTCTTATAATTGAAGGAGTATCATGACCTAAAAGGTCAAGTTTTAGTATACGTCCAGATATAGAATGATAGTCAAAGTGGGTTGTAATAGAATCTGCCTTCATATTATTTGCAGGATACTGTACTGGAGTAAAATCGTGTATATCCTTATTACGAGGAACAACCATTACACCTCCTGGGTGCTGACCTGAGGTTCTTTTAACACCTAAACACCCTTGGATAATTCTTGTGATTTCGGCATTTCTCTTAGTTATTCCTTTATCTTCATAATAATTCTTAACAAATCCATATGCAGTCTTATCTGCTATTGTACCTATAGTTCCTGCTCTAAATACCTTTCCTGTACCAAATAGTTCCTCAGTGTATTTCATGGCAACGCCCTGCTCTTCACCAGCAAAGTTAAGGTCTATATCAGGCTCCTTATCTCCGTGGAAACCCAAGAAAACCTCAAAAGGTATCTCATGACCATCTTTTCGTAGTTTCTTACCACAATTAGGGCAGTCTTTATCAGGTAAATCTACACCTGAACCATATTCGCCATTTGTAAAAAACTCTGAATATTTGCAGCTATCACATATATAATGAGGAGCAAGAGGGTTAACCTCTGAGATACCACTCATTGTAGCAGCAAAGGATGAACCTACAGAGCCTCTTGAACCAACTATATAGCCATCATCATTAGATTTTTTTACTAGTTTTTGAGCTATAATATACATTATTGCGTAGCCGTTACTTATAATAGAATTAAGTTCTCTTTCAAGTCTGCTATGTACTATTTCTGGAAGAGGATCGCCATAAATTCTATGCGCTCTTTCATAACAAATTGTTCTAAATTCTTCATCCGCACCATCTATTATCGGAGGAAAAGTTCCATTTGGTATAGGTAATATTCTCTCAATGCTATCAGCAATAATATTAGTGTTTTTAACAACAACCTCGTAGGCTAATTCTTTTCCAAGATATGAGAAATCCTCTAGCATTTCTTCAGTTGTCTTTAGATATAAAGGCGCTTGATCTTCAGCATCTTCAAAGCCTTGACCAACCATAAGAATCTTTCTATACAGCTCATCCTCTTCTTTTAGAAAATGAACATCACCTGTTGCTATTACAATTTTATTTAGCTTTTTACCAAGCTCTATTATCTTTCTATTTATATCCTTGAGTTCTTCCATAGAATTTACTGTACCATTTCTATATAAAAACTCGTTGTTACCGAGTGGCTGAATTTCAAGGAAATCATAAAATTCCGCTATTTTTTCAATCTTTTCATCGCTTTCACCATTTAATATTGCTTTATATAGCTCTCCTGCCTCGCATGCTGTTCCAATGATTAAGCCTTCTCTAACCTTATTTAAATCAGATTTAAGTATACGAGGTTTTTTATAAAACAGTTCAATATGTGCCTTTGAAATTAATTTATATAATTCCTTTAATCCATCTAAATTCTTAACCAAAATATTTACATGAAATGTAGGTTTTTTAGTCATATCTATATTTCTAGTAAGCTTTTCATTTAAGACATCAAAATGTATTAAACCTTGTTCCTCTAGTAGCTTATATAGCTCTAATAAAAGCATCGATGTAGCCTTAGCATCATCAACAGCTCTGTGATGGTTTTCTAAAACAATGTTAAACTTTTTAGTCAATGTATTTAACTTGTAATTTTTAACACCTTTCACTAAAGATTTAGATAATTCCAAAGTATCTATTACAGGCATATCATACTTTTCATTAAAATTCACAAGATTCTTTTCCTTTATAAATTTAATATCAAAGCTTGCATTATGAGCTACAAGTATTGAATCATTTCCTACAAACTCCTTAAAGCCAGTTAAGGCTTCTTTGATACTTGGTGCACCAACAAGCATTTCATCTGTTATACTAGTAAGTTCAATTATTTTTTCAGGCAGCTTCATATCTGTACTGACAAAAGTGTTGAAAGTATCGATAATTTTTCTATCCTTAATCTTTACAGCTCCAATTTCAATAATGTCATCTTTACGTGCATTAAAGCCTGTTGTTTCAATATCAAAAACTACAACCTGTGAATCAAGACATTTATCATCACATTTGTAGGAAATGGAAGTGCCATCATCAATTAAATAACCTTCCATTCCATATATAACCTTAAAATCATCACTTCCTGCTTCCATAGCATTTGGGAATCCTTGAACAACGCCATGATCAGTTATAGCCATAGCCTTATGTCCCCATTTCTTAGCAAGCTTAGCATATTCAGTAAATTGATTTATACCATCCATTGAACTCATATTTGTATGTAAATGAAGCTCTACTCTTTTTTCCTCAGCATTATCCATTTTTTCAGAAACAGTGAATTCTGTTTCTTTTATTGCCCTACACATTACAACTAACTCACGCATAAATGAATCATACTCTGCATTTCCTATAACCTGAACGGCCTTGAAACCTTCAAGGTCAGCGGGGTCAACATTTTTTGGGCAAAAATATTTCACATTTATTGTGTCTGTAAAATCAGTTACTGAATAAATAAATAGTACGTTTCCATTTTTTAATTCTCTTTTATCACATGCAATTACAGCACCTTTTAAATGAACTTCACCAGAATTGTCATTTATTTCAGAAATTTTACTTAATTCTAAAACATCAAATTTCTTTTCATCTTTGATATTTTGTTTAAATCTAATTTGTGGCTTTGGTTGAGTAAACACCTGAGCTTTATTAGCTTGTTCTTCTGATTTTTTAATCCCATTATCAGCTAATGATTTTTTTATTTCGTTTTCAATTATGTCAGAGGTTTTATCTTCTAGATCTTCCTTTTCAAGCTTAATTTCAACATTAGTATCAAAATTATATAATTTTATGAAATATTCCTTTATTCTTTTATCTATATTGTAATCTTTAATTTGTTCATAGGCTAAATCATTTGAAACCTTAATAACTATAAAGTTATCATCAATTGAAACTTGACAGCTCTTGCAACACATTAAAGATATTTTTCTTATTAGGTATTCTACATTTGAAATTAAAATTTCGTTAAATTCATTGTTTTTATCTTTAATATTATAGCTAATGAAAAATTCTACGTTAATCATATTAGAATAATGACCTTTTATTTTAGTTACTGCCTTATCAATTTCATCAAAGCATATAATATTATCAGCCGACATATTAAATCGAATTAACTTGTCCTCTTTTAAAACTTCAATTTTAATCAACTCTGCTTTAGAAAGTCCTTTATATTTGCTAAAATCAATAAACATTCTTATCTCCATTAAGTGAAACCATATTATATGTTCTATTATATAATAAAACTGATGACTTTGTCATCAGTTTTAAGCTGTATAATACAGTTTTTATTTTAATTAATTTTTTAGATAAGTTGAAATATAGCTTAACTTAATTCAACTTATTTATTTCTTCTAAAAGAACCTTTATTATTTCACTTTCTTTTACTTTAGTGATTATTTCACCTTTTTTGAATAGCAAGGCTTCACCATTTCCTGAGGCTATTCCTATATCTGCTTCTCTTGCTTCTCCTGGTCCATTAACTGCGCATCCCATTATAGCAACCTTTATGTCTTTTTTTATTGGTGAAATAGCTTTTTTCACGTCTTTTACGATATTTATTAAATCTACCTTAGTTCTACCGCAGGTTGGACAGGAGACAACTTCTATACCATAAGGTCTAAGACCTAAGTATTGTAGTATTTTTCTACCCATAATAACTTCTCTAATTGGATCTTCAGTTAAAGAAACACGAATAGTATCACCAATACCCATAAGCAGTAAAGACCCAAGACCCATAGAAGATTTAATAATACCGTCCTCTTCAGAGCCAGATTCTGTTATACCTAGATGTATTGGATAGTCTGTTCTTTTGCTTAATTCAATATTGGCATCATATGTTAATCTAACATCAGATGCTTTAATTGATATAACTATATTTTCATAATTATATTTTTCAACAATTCTAACTTGCTCTAATGCACTTTCAACTAAGGATAGCTTGTTAACACCATTATATTTTTCTAAGTATTCTTTCTTTACAGAGCCTGAATTTACTCCTACCCTTATTGGTATATTATTATATTTACACTCATTTATAACCCTAGCTACATTATCCTCAGAGCCTATGTAGCAAGGATTAATTCTAATAGCGTCAGCTCCGTTTTTAACTGCATGAAGTGCCATCTTATAATCAAATTGTATATCTGCAACTATTGGCATTTTTGTATGGTTTTTAACTATGTTTATAGCTTTAGCATCATCCTCTGAATCAATTGAGGCTCTTATAATATCACAGCCATTTAATTCCAAAAGCTCTAATTGCTTTATAGAATTATCTATATCACTTAGCTTAGTATTTAACATTGATTGTACTGTAATTTTATTATTGCCACCTACATACAAATCGCCACACTTAATTTGCTTATTAATCTTTGTCATAGTAATCCCTCCTTTACTAATTTCAAAAGGTTAATATTTGAGATTAGTATTATCTATTGTATTAAAACAATCTTACTATATCCTTATATGTTATAAATATCATTAAAGATATTAGAAGTACAAACCCTACAAAATGAACGAAACCTTCTTTTTCAATAGGTATTTTTTTGCCTCTAACTTTTTCTATAATTAAAAATACTAACTTACTACCATCTAGAGCCGGTATAGGCAATAAATTCATAAACCCTAAGTTGACACTAATAAATGCTAATAGATTTAATAGCGGGTATATGCCAAGCTTTGCCTGCTCACCAATCATGCTTATAACCATAACCGGACCACCAACAGCTTCACTACCTACTTTACCAGTAAACAACATACCAATAAATTCAAACATAAGTTTTATATAATATCCAGTTTTATATACAGATGACACAACAGCTGTTACAATAGACTTTTCAACTTTAGTATTAAAGCCTAAATCTAATTCTTTTTGAGGCGTAAGATTAAATGTTAATAATTGACCATTACGCTCTACTGTCATCTCTAATGTTTCACCTTTCAATTGATTTATAACCTCGCTTATTTGGCTATAACTTGCAATATCTATATTATTTATTTTTACTACTTTATCCCCTTCACGTATACCCGCCTTATGTGCAGGTAATTTATCGTCACTAGGTTTTATAACTGAAGTAGTAGTATCATTAGTATCATATGGGTATATACCAATGACATATCTGTAGTATTGATTTACGTTAAATGATAAAATCTCATTATCTCTTTTTACGGTTATTTTATATGGTTTCTCTTCAACAGTTATTTCAGAAACTACATCATCTCTAATATAGACTTTATTATCATTTACTGAGATAACTTTATCATTGGCTCTTACCCCTGCTTTATATAGTTCAGAATTAGGATCTATTGTGCCAATAGTGCTTCCTGGAACACCATAAACAGCAGATATAATAATGTAAATAACAACTGCTAGTATAAAATTCATTATCGGACCAGCAGCAATTACCTTAAATCTTTGCCAAACTGTTTTACTGCTATAGCTTGTGTTAGAACTTACGTCCTCTTCTTCACCTTCCATTTTTACAAAGCCACCTATGGGCAATGCTCTAATAGAATATATAGTGTCATTTTTTTCTTTTTTGTATATTATAGGCCCCATACCTATAGCAAACTCATCAACCTTTATGCCAACACTTTTAGCTGCTTTGTAATGTCCATATTCGTGAACAAGTATAACGAGTGAAAATACAAAAATCGATGCGAATAAAGTTATCAAAATATATCCTCCATACTAAATAAAATAATTTACAAAATAGTAAACAACTGGTGCAACAAACAATAGACTATCAAATCTATCTAATATTCCACCATGACCAGGTAAGAAATTACCAAAGTCTTTAATTCCATGCTCCCTCTTGATTTTTGAAGCTAATAAATCTCCAACCATAGAAAATGCTGAAACAAATATACTAAATATTATAGTATATAAGAAATTATTTATTCCTAGAACTTTAAAATATATAACAGTTAAAATGGTACAACCTACTATTCCGCCTATTGCACCCTCAACAGTTTTTTTGGGACTAACATGTGGGCATAATTTATGCTTTCCAAAAAATACACCTACAAAATAAGCAAAGGTATCTGTTCCAAATGCAATTATGTAAACTAACCATACAAATTTAGTATTATTTAACATAATCATATGATACATAAATAAAACAACATATAATCCTACAAATAGTGTCTGAGACAATCTTGCAAGTGTGATATTTTGATTTGTAACAAATAAGATAAAATTAAATGATACATATATTAGTAACACAAATCCTACAGAAGTTGTATCAAAAAAATATCTTGCAAAAAATAAAGCTATTGCTAAAATATAATTCACTATAGCTTCATATGAAAGTCTCTTACTTGATTGTAATAATTTCGTAATCTCATATATTGCAATACAGGTTATAGCTAAATATACTAAATCAAATAACACTCCACCTAAATATGTTACTAAAGCTATTATTAATCCCCAAAATACACCAGTAATAATTCTAACCTTCATCAAAAACACCACCTATTGTTTTCCAAATCTTCTATTTCTCTTTTGATATTCTAAAATTGCTTCAAACAATTCTGTTTCCTTAAAATCTGGCCATAATACATCTGTAAAATAAAATTCTGTATATGCAAGTTGATACAGCAAAAAGTTACTTATCCTAACTTCTCCACTAGTTCTAATCAGAAAATCTGGATCCGTACTGTTTTTGGTAAATAAATAATTTTTAAAGTTTTCCTCGTTAAGATTATCTATATTAATTTCATTATTTTCTACGTCTTTTACAATATTTTTTACGGCAGTAACAATTTCATCTCTTCCACCATAGCTTAAAGCTATATTCAAATTAAATCTTTTGTTATCTTTTGTTGCATCTATTGCACTTTTTACTTCTTCTCTAACGTTATTAGGTAAATCTTCAATTCTACCAATAAGATTTAATTTAATATTGTTTTTTATAATTCTGTTAAGCTCTTTTTTTAAAAACTCAATAAGTAAACTCATTAAACAGTCTACTTCATTTTTTTCTCTACCCCAATTTTCAGTTGAAAATGCATATACAGTAAGATTGTTTATTCCAACATCAGCTGCAGTCTCAACTATTTCCATTATTCTCTTTACACCTTCCCTATGCCCCATAGCAACAGGTAGGTTTTTTTTCTTAGCCCATCTTCTGTTCCCATCCATAATAATAGCAACATGATTAGGGATTTTTCCATCTAAAACCTGATCTCTTAAATTCATAATTCCCTCATAGTTTTATAAATAATAATATATTATGTATCATCAAAAATGAATTAATACAGACTTAATACATTTTATACTTATCCTGATCATATAAAACCTCATAGTCTCAAACTTCCTTTGAGACATTTAAGGATTTTAATGAGGGATTTGTATTATTAAGCCTGTATCAAATTAAACTAGATTAAATAATTAATTAAGTATTTAATTAATTGATTAATAGTATGTTACAAATAAGGTAATATACTCACCATTTAAATCCTCTTTAATCACATATGGATTATTTAGTTTATTAAATTTAGAATTATTACCTGTTATCTTAACTACTCTAATAATATTATTTTTTGTTATAATATTATTATTAATTTTATGATACTTTTCTTGAAGTAAGCTTAAGGCTTCACATAATGGATAGCCTGCTAAACTATCCATATTAAACCTCTAATATTTCCTTTTCTTTATCTTTATATAAATCATCTATAAGTTTTGTATATTTATCAGTGAGCTTTTGAGCATCATCTTCTGCCTTTTTCAAGTCATCTTTAGTTATTTCGCTACTTTTTTCCATTTTTTTAATAGCTTCTATAGCATCTCTTCTAACATTTCTCAAAGCTACTTTAGAATTTTCAACTTCTTTTTTAACTAATTTAAGTAAATCTTTTCTTCTTTCTTCTGTTAATTGAGGAATCATTAATCTAATAATCTTTCCATCATTTGATGGATTAATTCCTAAATCAGAATTTAATATTGCTTTTTCTATTTCTTTAATACTTGATGCATCCCATGGTTGTATAATTAAGCATCTTGGTTCAGGAACTGAAATATTGGCAATTTGGTTTAAAGGAGTCATGCTTCCATAATAGCTAACTTGTATTTTATCAACAAGTTTAGGATTTGCCTTTCCAGCTCTAATAGTACTTAATTCTTCTTTCAAAAAGCTAATCGCTTTTTTCATTTGTTCTTCACGGTTAGTTAATTCTTGTTTATACATTTTATACCTCCTTAATAATAGTTCCTATATTTTCTCCTAAAATAATTCGCTCAATGTTTTTTGGGTCCTCTATAGCAAATACCAATATTGGTATTTTGTTATCCATACATAGTGAAGTTGCAGTCGAGTCCATAATTTTCAAACCTTTATTTAACACATCTATGTACGTTAAGTCAGTATATTTTTGTGCATTAGGGTTCTTTTTTGGATCCTCAGAATAAACACCGTCAACACCGTTTTTAGCAAGTAAAATAATATCAGCATTTATTTCTGCTGCTCTTAATGCTGCTGTTGTATCAGTTGAAAAATAAGGGTTACCAGTTCCACCCGCAAATATAACAACTTTATTAGATTCTAAATGTTTTACAGCTTTACGTCTAATATATGGCTCTGCTACTTGCTTCATTTCTATAGAAGTTTGAGCAACAGCTTCAACTCCTAGTTTTTCCAAGTGAGTTTGTAATGCCAAACCATTTATTATTGTACCTAACATCCCCATGTAATCTGATGTAGTCCTATCCATATCTTTTGCAGATGCCCCGCGCCAAAAATTTCCACCACCAACAACAATAGCAACTTGTACACCGAGGTCATTAACTGTTTTTATTTCTTTAGCTATTGACATGATTGTTTTTTCATCAACTCCATGTCCCGCCCCACCGGATAGAGCTTCACCGCTAATTTTTAATAATACTCTTTTATATCTACAGTTCATACTGCCTCCTGATAGTCTAAATTTAAGTAATGGAGAACCAAATAATAGTTCTCCATTATATAATATTACATATTCATTTGTTTAGCAACTTCTTCTGCAAAATTTTCAGATTTTTTTTCTAAGCCTTCGCCAACTTCAAATCTTCTAACTCCTGCAATTTTAATAGATTTTCCAAGTTTTTTGGCAACATTATCTATTAATTTTCCAATTGTTAAATCAGAGTCCTTAACAAATACTTGCTCAACTAAGCAAATATCTTTTAATTCTTTTTGAAGTCTTCCTTCAACCATTTTTTCAACTATGTTTTGAGGTTTTCCTTCATTTAATGCTTGAGCTATCAAGATTTCTCTTTCATGTGCTAAGTATTCTTGATCAACATCATCTTTAGTTATATATTTTGGATTCATTGCTGCAACTTGCATTGCTATGTCTTTTCCTAATTCTTCCAATTCACTACCAGATTTTTCTGTTTCTAATCCTACTATAACAGCTATTTTACCAGCACCGTGGATATATCCAGCTACAGTACCGTTTGAAACTTCAACAGACTCAATTCTTCTAATATTCATGTTCTCGCCTATTTTTGCGATTTTAGCAGTTAGAACTTCTTGAACTGTTTCATTTTGATCAAAATATTTTACATTTTTCAATTCTTCAACGTCGCTAAAGTTTGTTTCTACAGCTAATTTAGCTACATTGTTAACAAATTCTCTAAATTCTTCATTTTTAGCAACAAAGTCAGTTTCTGAGTTTACCTCAACAACAACACCTTTTTTTCCATCTGCTGATATAGCAATTGAAGCTATACCTTCAGCTGCAACTCTTCCTGATTTTTTAGCAGCTTGTGCAAGTCCTTTTTCTCTTAAAAAATCCACTGCTTTTTCCATATCACCATCGCAAGCAGCTAACGCTTTTTTACAATCCATCATTCCAGCATTTGTAGCTTCTCTAAGCTCTTTTACCATTGATGCAGTTATTTCTGCCATAATTATTTCCTCCTTATTTAAAAAAAGTAAGGTAATAAGGAGCATACCCTTAATCCTTACTTTCATGTATTTCAAATTATTATTCGATATTTTCTTCTACTTTATCTAATTCTTCTTCAGTTAATTCCTTTTCAACATCTTCAGAAACATCAGTTAATTGCTCACCTTGTTTTCCTTCAATGATAGCATCAGCTATAGTTGCAGTTAATAATTTAACGGCTCTTATTGCATCATCATTACCAGGGATAACTAAATCAACTTCATCTGGATCACAGTTTGTATCAACTATAGCTACAACTGGTATTCCTAATATTTTAGCTTCTTGAACAGCTATTTTTTCTTTTCTTGGGTCAACTACGAATAAAGCACCTGGAATTTTTTCCATGTTCTTAATTCCACCTAAGAATTTCTCTAGTCTTTCAGCTTCATGCTTTAATTTTATAACTTCTTTTTTAGTTAAAAGAGCAAATGTTCCGTCTTCTTCCATTTTCTTTAACTCATTAAGTCTATTAATTCTGTTTCTGATAGTTTTGTAGTTTGTTAACATACCACCTAACCATCTTTGGCTAACAAAATGCATACCACATCTTAAAGCCTCACTCTTAGTAGCCTCTTGAGCTTGCTTTTTAGTTCCAACAAATAATATGTCTCCACCATTAGCTACAACATCTTTTATAAAGTTGTAAGCCTCATCAACCTTATCACTAGTTTTTTGTAAGTCGATGATATAAATTCCATTTCTTTCTGTGAAAATATACTCAGCCATTTTTGGATTCCATCTTCTAGTTTGATGTCCGAAGTGAACTCCTGCTTCAAGTAATTTTTTCATACTTACTATTGCCATATTTAATTTCCTCCTTTTGTTTTTACATCCAGCATCTTCATATTTACTCAAGACTCATTTATGAGCACACCTATTATAAATCAGACACTGTGCATAGTACTTTGGTATTATAACACACACAATAATGCTTAGCAACATTTTTTTTATTATAATCGTATTTTTTTATACTATTTTAATTACTTATTATCTTTTTCACACTTTAAACAAACAATTTCGTCATTTTTCTTGACCATTTGATTGCCACAAACCTCACAAACTTGGTTAGTTGGTTCATTCCATGAAATAAAATTACAGTCTGGATATCCGCTACATCCGTAAAATCTTCGTCCTTTTTTAGTGTATTTAACTACTATATCTTTTCCACATCTAGGACATTTAGCATCTATCTTTTGAACTATTTGTTTTGTATTTTTACAATTTGGGTAGTTTGAGCATGCTAAGAAATCACCAAATCTGCCTTTTCTTTTTAGCATTTTTGCTCCACATAATTCACAATCAATATCTGTTTCTTCAGCTACATCTTTTTGATTAAGCTTTTTAGTCGTTTTGCATTCTGGATAGTTAGGGCAAGCTAAGAATTTTCCAAATCTCCCCTTCTTAACAACCATAAATTCACCGCATTGTTCACATTTTTCAGTGCTGACTTCTTCCTTGATTTCAACCTTTTCAATTTCCTTATCTGCTCTATCTAAAGATACTTTAAATTCTCCATAAAAATCATTTATAATATTATGCCAATCTACTTTTCCATTAGCAACTGCATCTAGTTTGTTTTCAAGTCCAGCAGTAAATTTATCATTAATTATATTATTAAAATATTTAACAAGCATTTCATCTACTAATAAACCCATTTCAGTTGGCATTAAATAATTTTTTTCTTTAACTACATATTCTCTATTTGTAATTGTAATAATAGTCGGAGCATAAGTACTAGGCCTACCAATCCCAAGAACTTCCATTACCTTAATTAAAGTAGCCTCTGTATATCTAGCAGGAGGATTAGTAAAATGTTTCTCCGGTAAAATCTCATTTATACTAATTAAATCACCTTCATTAATATTTGGTAAGGTTACATCCTTAGAACCGTCACTATAATTATAAATCTTTTTATATCCATCAAACTGCAATATGCTACCAGATGTTTTAAATATGTTACTATTACTATTAAAAGTAATAGTTGTTGTATCAAATTCAGCATCCTTCATTTGTGATGCAACAAACCGTCTCCAAATCAAACTGTATAATTTATATTGCTCTGGACTAAGAGAATCTTTTATATTTTCTGGGCTTCTATCAATTGAAGTCGGTCTGATAGCTTCATGAGCATCTTGAGCTTCAGCCTTGTTTTTCTTATTATACTCATTATGATTATAATATTCTTGACCACATTTTTTAACTATATAATCCTTTGCATGTTCATGAGCTTCATTAGAGATTCTATAGGAATCTGTTCTAATATATGTAACTAAACCTACACTTCCCTCGCCCTTTATGTTAATGCCCTCATACAACTGCTGTGCAACCATCATTGTTTTTTTAGAAGAAAAATTAAGCTTTTTATTGGCCTCTTGTTGTAAACTACTTGTTGTAAATGGTGGATATGGCTTCTTTAAGCTACGATTTTTTTCAACTTTGTAAACAGATAAGCTACTTTTATCTATACTATTTAAAACCTTATTAGTTTCTTCTTCATTTTTTAATTTTACCTTACTTATTTTTCCATCATCTTTTAATAAGCCATAATATTTTGCTATAAATTTTTTCTTTTTCTCAATTAGTTCAATATCTATTGTCCAATATTCTTCGGATACGAAATTACTAATTTCTCTTTCTCTGTCACATATAAGCTTTAATGCAACGGATTGTACTCTGCCAGCACTTAATCCTTTTTCAATTTTTCTCCATAAAAGTGGACTGATATTGTATCCAACCAATCTATCTAATACTCTTCTTGCCTGCTGAGCATCTACTAAATCAGTGTTTATTTTTCTTGGGTTTTTAACAGCTTTTTTTATAGCTTCTTTTGTTATTTCATTAAATTCAATTCTATTACAGCTTTCTTCATCTAAATTTAAAAGCTTAGATAAATGCCATGAAATAGCCTCTCCCTCTCTATCGGGGTCAGTTGCAAGCAAAACTTGCTTTGCCTTTTTTGTTTCTTTCTTAAGTTCTTTAATTACATCACCTTTACCTCTTATAGTAATGTAATCAGGTTCAAAATTATTATCTATATTTATGCCTAGTTTGCTTTTAGGCAAATCTCTAACATGACCAACAGAAGCCTTAACTGTATAGTTATTGCCTAAAAATTTTCCTATAGTTTTAGCCTTTGCAGGTGACTCAACAATTACTAATTTTTTTTCCATATCTAAGTCCATGCCTCCATTTGAACAAAATACCATAAAAAACCAAGCATGGACTCGGTTCTTATTCTATTATTTCTCATATTTCTTTCAACCTTATCTCCTATTCTGCATATTAATGTATACACTAAATTCAACTAATTTGCAAGAACAAATTTTTTGCCGCTTGTTTGAACAACCATAGATTTCATTTCTAAAATGGTTAAACTACATAAAATTTCATTTATAGGATAATTAATTTTAGAAGATATTTCATCAAAATTTTTCTCTCCCTCTGAAATAAGTGTAATTATATCTTGTTCTATTTTATTTAAACTATTAAAATTTATTTCTTTTTTTAATAATTTATCTCTTAAATTATTGAATTCAGGCAATTCTTCTATTATATCGTCAACGTTGCTTACTAATTTAGCACCATCTTTTATTAATTTATTTGTACCAACACTAAATATACTATTTATGTTACCAGGTATAGAAAAAACTTCTTTACCCTGCTCGGCAGCATGGCTAACTGTTATAAGTGTACCGCTTTTTTCCTGAGCTTCTACAACTAAAATTCCAGAGCTTAATCCGCTTATTATTCTATTTCGATTTGGAAAATTTGACGAAATTGGCTCCATATCAAAAGGGTATTCTGTGATTACAGCTCCGCCGGTATTCTCAATTTCCATGTATAATTCTCTATTTTTTTGAGGATAAATAATATTTATTCCGCAACCTATAACTCCAATGGTATTGCCATTTGCTTTTATTGCACTTTTGTGTGCAATAGTATCTATCCCATTTGCTAGTCCACTAATTATTGTTATTCCTAAGGCAGATAATTCTCTTGCAAATTTATCAGCGCAGAATTTACCATAATCAGTAGCCTTCCTTGAACCAACAATACCAATAGATAAATTATTTAAGCAGCTTATATCACCTTTGCAATACAATATGCATGGAGGATTTATTATATTCTTTAATTTTTTTGGATAATCATCATCAAGCATTGTAATTACTTTTACGTTTTCTTTATTTAATCTACTTAATAGTTTTTCCTCGAAACCATTCTTTTTACTTATTAAACTGTCTATAGTAAAATCATTGATATATGCTAAATTACCTCTTTCTCCATTTAAATTATGCCAAATTTCTTCTGCTGCACCAAAATACTCTATAAGCTTAGCTATAGTTCTATTTCCAATACCTTTTTCTGAACTTAACCAAGCTAAAACTAATTTATTATTAACAGACATAATACCCCCTATGAAAAATCGTTTTTTGATTTTTCTAATCGTGAAATACATTTCACGTTGTGAAGTGTATTTTTTCACGCTATTACCTCCAATACTTTCTATCTAAAGTTCTGTATTGGATTGCTTCTGCTATATGCTTTTGCAAAATATTGTCGCTATTTTCTAAATCTGCTATAGTCCTTGCAACCTTTAAAATTTTATTGTATGCTCTAGCACTTAACCCTAAACTATCAAAGGCTATTTTCAAAAGTGCTTCTGAATCACTGTCAATTTTGCAGTACTTTGACACTTGCTTTGAAGTCAGCTGAGAATTAGTATAGACATTTGAGCCTTTGTATCTATTGCTTTGAATATGTCTTGCATTTAATACTCTTTCTTTAATTTCTTTGGATGATTCTTCCTTATTTTTGCTATTTAAGTCCTCGTAGTAAACTGGAGACACTTCAATTTGTATATCCATTCTATCAAGAAGAGGACCAGATATCTTGCTTAAGTATTTATTGATTTGTCCTTGATTACAGGAGCATTCGTGTTTAGGATCACCTAAGAAACCACAAGGACATGGATTCATAGAACCTATAAGCATAAATTTTGCTGGATAAGTATATGTATTATTTGCTCTTGCGACTGAAATCATCCCATCTTCCATCGGTTGCCTTAAAACTTCTAATACACTTTTTGGAAATTCAGGCATTTCATCTAAAAATAAAACTCCATAATGGGATAATGAAACCTCTCCGGGCTTAGAAGTTCTTCCACCACCCGCTAATGCAGCTCTTGATACTGTATGATGTGGACTTCTAAATGGTCTTTTCTTCATTAGACCATTCTCGCTTGTTTCACCTGATATGCTATATATTTTTGTAACTTCTAAGGATTCTTCGAAAGATAAGTCAGGTAATATAGTAGGTATTCTCTTTGCAATCATTGTTTTACCAGACCCTGGAGGTCCAAGCATTAAAAGATTATGCCCTCCAGCAGCAGCAATTTCTACTGCTCTTTTTAGTGCTGTTTGTCCCTTTATCTCTGAAAAGTCTTCTTCATACTGATGTTCTAACAATGAGTCCATATATATTGACTTGTAAGGAGGTATTTCTATTTCTTCATTTAAATAATCGACTAAATCTATTAATGTATCAACTGGTATTATGTCTATATTATCTATAACACCACATTCCTCTTTATTTTCAGTTGGAATAATAACTTTTTTTACATTAAAATTCCTTAAGCTTATTGCTAGCGGCAAAGCGCCATCTACTTTTGTTATTTTACCATCTAAAGATAATTCTCCAATAAAACATATATCATCTATTTGGTTTTTAATTATTTTACTAGCAGATAACACTCCAACAGCAATAGGCAAATCCATTTGACTGCCCTCTTTTTTCAAGTTAGCAGGAGCTAAGTTTATTGTAATTTTACTTACAGGAAATTTATATCCACTATTTTTTATAGATGAACGCACTCTTTCCTTAGCTTCTTTAATTGCAGTATCTGCTAATCCCACAATATTAAAACCTGGTAACCCGTTAGATAAATCTGTTTCAACTTCTACTATACACCCTTCAAGCCCTTGTAATACACATGCTTTAACCTTTGATAACATATTTCCCTCCATTATGCCACTTCATGGCATTAAAAATAGAGATGAAAAATCACGTTTTTTGATTTTTCCAAGCGTGAAGTTCTTTTTTCACGCTATTCCCCCTTAATATATTAAACTTCAAATGCATTCTCAATATGGTTTATTTCTTTACTATTGCTAATTATTTCTATAATATCGAACCTACATTGAACATTATTATATTTTTTCTTCATTAAATAATAATTAGCTGTACTTATAATTTTTTTGATTTTAGTAGGAGTAACATATTCTCTTGGATAACCAAAATCTATATTTTTTCTACCCTTAACCTCAACAAAAATAAGCACACCATCTTTTAATGCAATTATATCTATTTCTCCAAATTTACACAAAAAATTGATATCTAATATTACGTATTTTTTATCTACTAGATATCTCCTCGCAACCTCTTCAAAATAAAACCCCTTATTTTCCCTATACATATTATCCTCTCATTAGAGTATTGCCATTTGCTCGTTATTGTCCAAAATCTTTTTTAAAAATGTCATTCTATGAATCTCTTTTGGTCCAAATAATAATAAAGCTTCAACATGGTCCTTTGTCCCATAACCTTTATTGCTCTTAAAATTATACTCTAGATATTTCTCATCCAGTTCTATCATTTGTCTATCCCTTGTAACCTTTGCAATTATTGATGCAGCAGCAATACCATGACATCTTGCATCACCTTTTACTATGTTAGATTGAGGAATAGTTGTATTAAGCTTTTCTGCATCAATTAGCAAGTAATCCGGCTCAATACCTTGTCCATCTTTTGTTTTTAAATTAGAAATAGCTTGAAGCATAGCCATTTTAGTTGCATTTTTTATATTTATTTTATCAATTATTTTACAGTCTATTACACCAATTCCTATAGCTATGGCATTATCAACTATCTCATCAAACAGCTTATCCCTTTTTTTAGGAGTCAATTTTTTTGAATCATTTACTCCTTCAATCAAAAGTCCTTTTGGCATTATTATAGCACAAGTTACAACACTACCTGCTAAGCAACCTCTTCCAACCTCATCAATACAAGCTATATATTTATAGCCTTTTTCATATATTTCATTTTCAATTTGAAGCATTTTTAACACCTTCTTAGTTCAAATAATCATGATTATTATCGGGTTTTTCTAATGTAATTCTTCCTAGCTTACCATCTTGAAAATCACTTAAAATCATTCTGCTAACTCGTTCATAATTTATTTCATTTTTATTTAGAATGCATCCTCTTTTTCTAGCTATGTTATCAATATTTTCTATAGCTTTATCAGATAGCTCAATACCATATCTGTTAGTTAGTGCATTTTCATCTACCTTAACAATCTTTTCAACAAAGCTATAAGCAATTTCTTCTATTTGTAAAACCTCTTCTTTAATTGCTCCTGTAAATGCTAAGTTTAAGGCGTTTTCTTCACTAATAAATTTAGGCCATAAAATACCTGGTGTATCTAATAAATCAATGTTTTTAGGTAGTCTTATCCATTGTTTACCTTTAGTTACACCTGGCATGTTGCCAGTTTTAGCACTCTTACGCTTTGCAATAGAATTTATAAGTGTTGATTTACCAACATTAGGTATGCCAACAATCATTGTTTTTATTACTTTATTTTGTATGCCTTTATTGCGATATCTTTCTACTATATCAGCAGTTGCCTCTTCAATAACAGCTTCAACTTTTTTTAGTTCCTTGTTGTCTGTTGAATTATACAAAACAGTGTAATAGCCTAAGTTTTTGTAGTAATTTTCCCAAGCTTTATTTAAATTTGGATTTGCTAAATCATACTTATTTATAACTAAAACTCTTTTTTTATTAACAAAAAGCTCATCAAAATCTGGATTTTTACTGCTTATAGGAATTCTAGCATCAATTAACTCTATAACTAAATCAACTAATTTTAAATTTTCTTTCAATAAATCCTTAGTCTTTTTCATATGACCAGGATACCAATTTATGTTCATTATACACCTCTATCTTTCCGTCGAAAAAAAAGTCCCTATAGGGACAAAACAATTATGCAGTAGTATTTTGTATAAAATTACCATATTACAAATTGTTTGTCAACGTTTTATTTAATAAAATTATTCTAATATTGTTAACAATATTGAAACAATATTGTTAATATATAATTTATTTATTCCAAACACTCAACAAATTATTCAAGGTACAAAAAACTTACCACAAAAAACACAATTTTAGTGTCTTTGTGGTATATTTTTTTTATTGGTTTATATAAACGAAATATAACCTTCTTTTACTGCTTTAAATTCTCCGCCATATAACGAATCATAATCAACAGATAAATCCTTTTTAAGAACTAATATACGCCTTCCATTAGGAATCTCTGGAAGCTCTTTTAATTCATTTTCTAACTTATAAACTAAGTTTATTTTTTTATCCTGATGGAATCCTTGTCCATTGTATATAGGAATTGATTCTACATCACGATATAGATATGAAGATGTGTGACAATATTCAATATCATCATGCATTTCAAAGCAAAGTGTTACAAGGTCACGACTTGCATTATTAGGTGTATTGATAAAGCCTGTAGCCTTATTATCATCAATCGGAGCAACTGCTGCTTCAAAAACACCGTATATATCAGCATCACCACGACCAGAAAATGATGAAATTAAAACTCCCTCAATGTCATTAAGTTTTTCAAGCTTAAATCCAGTCATAAGCTCATGTATAACTAAGTCATATGGATTTGTAGAAACACAAACATATTCCTTTTTAATTCTATTTTCCCAAGCCTGTGATATTGGCTTTTTAGGCTTTGCCTTTTGAGCTAAAGGTATATTTTTTCCTCTGTAATTTGTCATCAAATATACTTCATCATTATGTTCAACAAAATAAAAGGTTTGGTTATTTTCACCCTCAAACACTTCACCATTAAACTTAAGATTTTTATAAGCTCCGTTGCTATCTCCACGTGTTGTATCATGTGTTATATTTAAAACTGCACCATACATATGTGCATTTAAAATTCCGCTTGGAATAATATATGTTCCGGCATACTTGTTAATCATTTCTTGTGAAATTTTAGCATGTTTAGTATAGATATTTATACCTTCCTCAAGCATTGCAGTAGCAAATAAACGAAGAATTGTTTCATTCACGTCTATTTTACAATCATGTGTCTCAGAAATTGCTAAAACTGCATTATATTTTGGTATAACAAAAAACTGAGTTGTAAACTGAAAGCTATTGCCACCTTTAAGCAAAACGCCTTCTCCTAAGTCATAATCAACATCTGTGAAATTTACATTGTCCCAACCTAAGCCATAATTACATGTTTTATCATCTGACGGAATAAAAGATATACCATGAGGCTTTGCCATTTCCTCTATACTTTCTTTTTTGAACATGTCATTTGGATTTAATATCATGTTTCCTATTTTACATAGGTCAATCATACTTGTTGTATATCCTGCTCCACCCTGTATGTATAAAAGCTCATATGGCTTATTTTTTTCTTTTGTAAGAGTATTTTCTCCTGTTAATAAATCTGATGTTTGAGTAGATTTTGCACCTACAACAGAGGTTATATATTTTTCGCAAAATTTAGAGTATCTCATACCGCTGATTTCAGCTATAGCCATTTCAGCTAAAGTAAACCCATCATTACAGTAAACAGCATACTCACCTGGCTCTGACTTAAGGTAATTATGCTTCATATACTCGTAAACAACCTCATAATAGTCATCTAATGTTACATCAGTTACAGAAAACCCTTTCCACTGAGTTCCTGGTAATCCACTTGTATGACATAAGCAATGACGAGTTGTTATTTTTTTGTATCTTTCATCAAGCATTTTAAATCGTGGAAGATATTTATGTATCGGCTTATCCAAGTCAAGTTGACCTTTTTCTACTAATTTCATAGCTGCAAGTGCACATATAACCTTAGAAACTGAAGCCACATTATAAGTGTCATTAATAGTAGATGGTGCATTTTCACGACTTCCATTTGTTCCTATAGCATCTGCTGCAATTAACTTTCCATCCTTCATAATTGCATATGAAACTGAAGTGAAATCTTTTGCTAAGTTCATTCGTAAAATTTTTGAAAGTTTTCTAGTTAATTCATTCATAATTATGTCATCTCCTTTAAAAAAAATCGAGAGCATAAGCTCTCGATATTCTCATTAATATGATCTTTTTTCTTTAACTTTAGCAGCTCTACCTGTTCTTTCTCTAAGATAGAACAATTTAGCACGTCTAACTTTACCTTTTCTAGATACTTCGATTTTTTCAATTCTTGGTGAATGTACTGGGAATGTTCTTTCAACACCTACACCGTAAGCAATTTTTCTTACTGTGAATGTTTCTCTATTACTTCCACCTTGTCTTTTAATAACAAGTCCTTCGAAAACCTGAATTCTTTCTCTGTTACCCTCTTTAATTCTGTAGTGTACCTTTATAGTATCACCAACGTTGAATGATTCGATTTCACTTTTTAATTGTTCTTGTTCAATTGATCTGATTAAGTCCATTTATGTATACCTCCCTTCATTTAAGCGTTCATGCAAAGCTAGTTACAGAGGACCGCCGTATACTCCTTTAAGAGTATAGCATAAGAAATCTACTAATGCAACAATTTTTTTAATTTATTTTACAATTTAGCTGCAATTATTTTATTAAATCCATAAAACGTAACATAGTATATAACATTATCAATTTATTAGAAATTATAACTAATAAAAAAGCTTGAAAATATAGTAGCTATTAAAAGTAAAGGAACTATGTATAATGCAATATTTCTTTTTTTATGCTTATTTTCAGAAGTAGCAGATAATATAGTCATTACAACACAATACCCAATTATTGCACCTAAAAAATTATTAAATATATCATCTAAATCAAAGGCACCAATTTTAGTTATCAGTTGTACTATTTCTATTCCAAGTGTAAAGCAAAAGCTTAATAATAACGTAGAATACGGTTTATAGAATATTTTATTTAACAGTGGTAGCAAAAAACCTAAAGGAATAAACATGATTATATTTAGAATAATGTCACGCCATGCAAATATTGAGAAACTAAAAATTGCTTTTCTATATGAACTAAACAACTCTAAGTTAATGCCCCCTAGAGTGTCTTGAAGTCTACCAAGCATTGTTGCACCTAATACAAGAAAAATATATGATATAAAAATAGTTATTATAAAAGATTTTTTTAAATTAAAAGATTTTTTTCCATTAAATAATTTTCTATAAATAAAATAATAGCCTATTAAATAGAATAAGCATAATATCCCAACTACAATCAAGCCAAACATTGAATATTCCTTTATTATGTTAATCATTTCTACTAGCATTAATAATTTACCCCTTTATTGTCCTTTAAATAATTTATATATTTATATCCAAAATTCTCAAACTGCTTAAGTATTGGAATAAATTCTTTTCCGATTTCAGTCAGTGAATATTCAACTTTTGGTGGAACCTCTGCATATATCTTTCTTTTAATCATTCCATAATCCTCTAAAATTCTTAATTGTTTAGTTAATGTTGCTTGAGTAACACCAAATATTTTCTTTTGAAGCTCATTAAATCTTAATGTTCCTTCACATAAATTATAAATAATTAATATAGTCCATTTACCAGAAAAAATCTTTTGTGCTGTTACATAAGGACACTTACCAAACAAGCTATTCTCTTCTTCCATTAATTTTTCTACCATAATATCTCCTTAAATTCCCCAATAGTATCTCAAAAGATACTTGCTTTAATTAAAAATCGTACTTGTTAGAATATGTATACTTGATATAATTTTAGAACAAAGTAATTATACCATACAAATGATATAATCAACAATATTAAGTATTAATATTATTAATAATATTGAAACAATTTTATTAATAATATTGAACAATTTTATTTAACAATATTAAGCTAATTTAACAAATAATTTTTATTAAAAAGGGAGACAAACTATGAACAAAATTACGGAATTTTTAAATCAAAGCGGTACATTTTATTTATCAACTGTAGAAAATAATATGCCTAGAGTAAGACCATTTGGTGCTGTTGCAGAATATGATGGTAAAATCTACATATGCACTAATAACCAAAAGAATGTTTTCAAGCAAATATTAGTAAATCCAAACATTGAAATTTCATCAATGGTAGGTGATAAATGGATTCGTTTAGAAGGAAAATTAGTAGTGGATGAAAGAATCGAAGCTAAAGGAGCTATGCTTGAGTCTAATCCATCACTAAGAAGTATGTATAATGAAAATGACGGTATATTTGAAGTACTATACTTTACAGAAGCTACGGCTAAAATCTGCTCCTTTACTTCGGAGCCGGAAATAGTTAAGTTATAAAGTATTATTAACAAAGAAAAAAGGGATCAAATCCCTTTTTGTTTTATTTAATAATTATTGTAAAATTCAATAACTTTTTCTATGTAATTTTGAATTTCAGAATATAAATAATTAAAATCATACTCTTGAATAGGAAATATATTATTATCTGAAATTATAATGTTTTTTACTGGCAAAGAAATTCCTGTTTTCCAATCTTCATTATAAGGTACTACTTTTATTTGAATTGTATCTAATGCATTTGCAATAGTATCATTTACCATAAGTTTATAACTTTTTAATGCCCATTTCGCACCGCCACCATGAGAAATAATGCCAGCAATTTTACCAAACATTTCTGATTTATAAGCATTATCCTTGCCCCAATGCAAAAATGTTATTTGTTCCATTTTTTCTAGCAACATACACAGCTTTGCAGGTATTGGAGCGTAATGTGGCGACACAATAAAAACAATGTCACTATCAACTAACTTGTTATATATATTGTTAAAATTATCATCTATTGAGCAACGTTTTGTTTCATAACATTTTCCACACCCAATACAAGGAGATAGATCATAATTTTTTAATTCAATAATACTTAAATCAATATCAGCATTGACACTTCTTAAAGAATCGCTAATCATTTTACATATCCTGTATGATGTACCTTCCTTTTGATGTAGAATGTTTGATGATGATATGCATGTAACGTTCATTTTAATACTCCTTTAAACAAATTAGAGTTACTTATATTCCCTATTCCTATCAAGAAAGTTTTTTCTAAAAATATTTTATAGGTTTCATCATCCTTCCAAATATCTTGTCCACGTTCATTGAATGCGAAATTTCTATATCGTCAGCTTTATTGCACTTACTATTAAAGCAAGCATAATCACAATTACCATCTTTTCTACCACCAAAAGATACAAAAATACACCTTTTCATTTTCTTAATATAACCTCTCTATCGTCTTTTGAAGTAATGTTATAATATATTTGTTCTCTACCTTTTATTAGATTTTTAATAACATTTTCTTTATAATACTTAAACAATAACCTATTTCTACTTTCATCACTATACAAAAAAGAACCATCTTTTAAAACTTCATGAGTTAGATTAATGTCATCATCCTCTATACCATCAAATGAAATATATATTAGACCGTTTTTCTTAGTTATTCTAAACAGCTCATCTATGCTTTTTTTGCATCTTCTGCTGATAAATGATCAATAACTACATGAGCAACTATACTCCTTAATTTACATCACCTGCATATAGAGGTGCATCAAAGCTTCCATCTTCACTAAAATAATTCTTTATTACTTTAGGAAAAATATTGAATTCTAATATCCTACTAAGCGGTAACCACTCTATACCTAGCTGTCCTGTGTCAATATTAGTAGCTTTTGATAAGTCAACAGGGGTTTTCAGTTTACAAACAAAATAATACTCTATTTGATGAGGATTATTGTCTTCTTTTGCAAATTCATGATTTTTACCTATGTATTCTCTAATCCAAATTAAATTTTTTACCTCAATTTCTGCTCCTAGCTCCTCAAAACATTCACGATGCAATGCTTCAATAAATGTCTCTTCATACTCCTGCCCGCCTCCGGGGAAAATATAGCATATACCATCACCTAAATCACATTTATTCAATAAAACATGACCATTTTCTATAATAATTGCTTTAACACTATTTCTAATATTTCTACTCATACTGACAACTCCATTAAATTTGATTTACCATTAAAAACATGCGATTGTATTGCTCATGTTCTGGATAATATATATCTATGTATTCACATTCTGTAAAATATTTACTAAGCAAAATTCTCCACTCATCGGTAGTTTGATTCCAAAGCATTAATCCATCATCAAGTAAATTGCCTTCAATAACCTTAATATTCCATTCCTCAATTTGCTTCTCTGTGATGTATGGATTTAGTTTAACAAATACCTTACCACTAACTTTGAGTATTCTTTTAACTTGCTTCAAAAGTTCCACTGCATCACTTGGTGTTATATTATCAATTGTATTTGATATTATAACACCATCAATAGAATTTGAATTTATTTCTTCAAGTTTGGAAACACTGCCATGTATAAATTCATAATTGCCAAATTCCATAAGCTTAGCTCTATTATTGCAAAGCTTAATTGCTTCATCAGACAAGTCAATACCTTTAAGCATTTTTACACCTCGAAGTGCACAAGAAAACAGCATACTTCCTGTGCCACAACCAAAATCAAGTATACTGTAAGAGCCATCACATAGCCAATCTATGCCCATGGATAACTGTTCATTTCCTAAATTTTTGCTTGTTGGAACAGATATATTTGTTATACTTTTATATATCTCATTTTCAGCTTTTATAAACTTATCATAGCTGATATCCATCTTTTATACCTCCATTTTACAATTAATTTTTTCTGATAACAATCAATCCGTATATTAAGCACATAATTCCAAGTGATAAATAACCTGTGAATATATTTTTATTTGCAAACACGCTAAAAATGAAACCTACTCCAATAGATATAAATCTCTCTATAAATGAGATTAAGGATTCTACTGTTGCTCTTATTTCACTTTTAGTATTATGCTGTATACAACCACCTAATAACGGTTCTAAAACACCCTTCCACATACCCAGTATAGCCATTGGTATAAACATTACATAGCTTTTAAATAAAGCTATTAATATAAACCCTATGGCATATACAAAAGGTGATAATTTAAATAATTTATCATATGACACTACTTTTTTTATTTTATCAACAAATAAATTGCCTGGTATTGAAAATATAGAATATCCTATTGAAACTATACCAAATAAGTATATTGGAACATTTATTTCTATTATAAGAAGCTGCCAAAACTCATCCATATATGTGAAACTGGCACTTAAAAAACAGCCTATCATACAATATTGAAATATAACCCTATTGTTTTTTAAAAAATCTTTGCCTAAAATTATATAATTTTTGATATTTTCATGCTCGTTATTATGTGACTTTAATACATATCTTGGTGGTTCCTTTAAAAAGAATACTAAAATAAATGCAATTAATTTACTACAAATAGATAAAATATAATTAAATTCAAATCCTAAATAGTAAGCAAAAACTCCACCACTTAATGCTGCAATTGAAGCACCTATAGTATCAAAAACTTGTATTCTTCCAAAGATTCCTTCATATGTACATTCTTTTTTCTCTGCCAGCAACGAATCGTAAACCATAGCCTGCATAGCTCCACTTGAGCTAGCACGTTTTATTCCTGCAAAAAACACTGCTAAAGCAAACATTAAAAAGCTATGAGCACAATAAATCAAGCATATCTCAATAAAGGACATAAGACCTGCTATAAAAAGCAAGCTTTTTCTGCCGAATTTATCAGCACATACACCTGATGGTACTTCTAATATTAAAATTGTTACAGCATAAATAATTTCAGTGGCTACTACCATTGTAACATTCATGCCTCTTTCCGCCCAAAATAGACGTTCAATAACATATGCTAATATCAATCCATCAAAAAAATTTATAGCATACATCAAATAGATATTTTTATAATATTTTAAATTCATTTTATCCTCCAACAATTTAAATTTTTATAAGCTTTAAATAAAAATATTAAATCAAGGTGGAGGACGTGCTCGCCTATTGGTTAAGTTTTAACAAGGAGGTCTAATAATTTTCATACTTAAATTTTCCTTTCTTTATTGACATTTTTGTTATCAAATACATGATTAATTCGATATATAAGAAAAATATTACACAAATACTTGCTTGTAACATCTATATTTATCTTTTATCTTAAACCCAGCATCTAAGGCAGAACGTAATTCGTTTACAGATGAATCCTCTATAAAATATAAAAGCTCTTTAGGTGAATCATATTTATCGTGTAGTTTCGAAATCATATGGCGTATTAAAATACTTTCAATATCCATATTTTTAAACTCACAATCAACGAATAAACCAAATACCTCTGCAACATCTTTTAAACATTTCACAAAAATACTTCCATATATCTCTTCATTTTGTATATAAACGAAAATTTTAAAATACTCGATATCTTTTTTTAGATTTCTGCTATTATAATACATTTCTAAAGGTACCGCAAATTTATCATGAAATTCAGCATAATTGTCAAAGCTCTCTAAGGTTACTTCTCTTACTTTATCATGATAGAAATGTTTATGAGCCGTTTCATGTAAAATCATTTCAGTTACGATACTAGAATCAATGCATTCAAAATCATTATCCATAAAATATTTATTTGCAATTAAATTGTTCGCTGGAAACCCAATAAACAATGCATAGTCATTTAAATGACTTCTAATATAATTAATCATCTCATCTGCAGCATATTTATAATTTTCTTTAATGACAAACAAGGTTGTTTGAACATATTTTTCATCATCAATCCAATAATAAATACAAATTCCATTAAGGATATTTTCATAATATGAAGCAATAATGTTATAATTATTTCCTGCAATAGCTCGTTTGACTTGTGCCTTTACCTCTTCTTTTGAATTCATTCTAGGAAAACTAGCACTACTCTCATCCATGCTTAATTGCCATGCTAAATCAAGAACTTCATCAATGTCTTTAATATTTTTTATCATATTTACTCCCTCGTTTCTTGAAATACACTTAAACGTTTATTGATTACTACCTAAATTCAACTTATATTTCATTCCATACTCCTTCTGTCAAGTATGTCTTAGCAAGGTTATCTGCTCTATCTACTGTATTTTTATCATAACCCATTATTTCTAATAGTTTGATTGCATTTCTAGTCTTAGCATTTCCTAACTTAATTTTGTAGTCAAATTTCATTTCGTTATTTTCTATGTACTCAGTAAAATGATATGAAATCAGTTTATTTTTTAGTATATGACAAAGTTCAATATCATGTGTAGCAGCTAAACAAATAAGATTTTTAGTCGCTAAGCTATTTAATATCTCGCTTGATGCAGCTATTCTTTCTACAGTATTAGTTCCCCTTAAAACTTCATCAACAGCACACATAATTCTTTCGCCATTTTCAGCACTATTTATTATACGCTTTAGTGATTTAATTTCAGCTATATAGTAGCTATCACCTTCAAATAAATCGTCCCTTAATGCCATTGAAGTGTAAAATTTAAATGAAGTTGCTTTGTATTCACTTCCAAGACAAGTACATATACTTTGACTTAGTATCGCATTAATAAAAATTGTTTTTAAAAATGTTGATTTTCCTGTAGCATTTGACCCTGTAATTAATATACTTTTCTCAGTGTCTAAGCTATTTGGTACACAATTATTAATTAATGGATGGACTATGTCTTTAACACATAATTTTGCCTTACTGTTAATATCAAAATCAATATTTGGTATGCAATATTCATTATATTGCCTAAAGGAAGCCACATCAATGGCAGCATTTAATTTACCAATAGCTTCAAAAATGACAACTAAATCTTCATTATACTTTCTTATTTTATTTTTTATCAATTCATAAAATATTAAATCTATAAAAGTAAAACTACAAATTATTTGATAAATATCATCTGCATCACTATTAAACAAATATTTAACTTTTAATATTGATTTCACATTATTAAATGATGAATACATACTTAATAAGTATTTATCAATATGTTCAAGGTTCATATTTTTAATTTTTTTAGCACAGTTAATTGTATTCACAGCATAATTTACAGTAAATAATTCTGCAGCAATTTTTTTCTTCAATTTAAAATAGTATGTTGTATTAAAAATAAGTATCGGAAACATTAGCATAAATAATTTTGCATTAAAAAAAGATAAGACCAAACCTAATATAAATAAAAATAAGAAAAATAGGTATTTAGTAAGATGTGCTATACTCTCATTTTTGTTAATAAACAATTTACCAAAGTTAACAAATCTACATCTGCCAAGGTTAGCAAGGTGCTTCTGCAAATCATTTCTGATCTTAACATCTTCATTTAAATAATTAATTAAATTACTTCTTTCTTCAAATTCATTTTGAGTGCTTGTACAATTTCTAAGTTGATAATACAAATACTGCTCTCCGGCAGTAGAAACACCTCGATTAATTTTTTTAAATATTTCATCCATATTTAAGTCATTCCAAGTAATATCATCAATTAAAAATTTTTCGCTACTATCCTTTTTATAATTATAATAATTTTTTATTAGATCTATATCTCCAGCAAAATAAGTAACCTCTGGCTTACTTCCATAGCTATCAATTATATACTTCTGTAACTTGTGTTTTGAAAAAAACAATTATCAGCACCTTCTTTGTTTAATACTATTTTCTATTAATAATCTTATTTAATTTTTCACATCTTTTATCAATTTCAGATTTATCTATATCACTTAACTTGTCTTTTCTCCTAGCTAAGGTTAATTCTATGGATTTCAGCTCTCTCCATGCCTTTATCTTTTGATGATTACCAGATATTATAATTTCAGGTACTCTATGCCCCATAAATTCCTCCGGTCTTGTATACTGCGGATATTCTAGTAAATTACTGCTATGAGATTCTTCTACTATTGATTCCTCAGAGCCAAGTACACCAGGAATCAATCTTCCTATAGCATCTGCCATAATAAGTGCTGGCAGTTCACCGCTTGTAAGCACATAGTCTCCTATAGATACCTCTTCATCTACGAACATATCGATTATACGCTGATCAATACCTTCGTAATGACCAACTATAAATATAATGTGCTCATATGTTGCATATTCTGCTGCTTTTTGCTGAGTAAATAAATTTCCTTTTGGTGAAAGATAAATTACATAGCTATTATCTCTTTTAATATGAGTAAGAGCATTATAAAGTGGCTCAGGCTTTAGTAGCATTCCTGGACCACCACCATATGGATAATCGTCCACCTTTTTATGTTTATCTTCAGAAAACCCTCTTAAGTTAACATAATTAATATTAAGTAAATTATTTTCTACTCCTCTTCCTATAATGCCGTTTTTAGTATATGTTTCTATAATCTCTGGAAAAAGTGTAATTATATCTATTCTCATTCTATCCTCCATTATGCCACGTAGTGGCATTATAAATATAATGAAAAATCGTTTTTTTGATTTTTCCATAGAAGTGAAGTGTTTTTTTCACTCTAACAGTCCTTCTATTATATTAATTATAACTTTTTTATCTTTTATATTTACTTCCTTTACTACATCCTTTATAGCAGGAATATAGTAGGTATTTGCTTTACTTTTAACTTCATACACATCATTAGCACCAGTTTGGAATACCTCTTTAATTTTGCCTATATATTCGCCCTCTGTTGAGTAAACCTCAAGTCCTTCAAGCTCAAATATATAGTAAGTATCCTGGGGAAGCTCTTTAAGCTGATTTTCTTCAATTGAAACAAAGGATTCTTTTAACTTTATAGCATCATCCATATTTGATATACCTTCAAGCTCTAAATATACCATTCCTTTTCTGTACCATACATCTTTTACTTTTCTTTTCTTATTATCTATTTCAGTATACACATAGTCTAATTCATCAAATCTTTCTAGTTCATCAGTAAGCGCCAAAACTTTCATACAGCCCTTTACGCCATGTGTATTAACTATTTTTCCAACTTTTATATAATCCTTCATATTTACCTCTTAATGTAATTTCATATTTAAAGATTTCAATAATTTTATACTTCTTTATTTACACATAAAATTAGCATAGCAAATTTTACTAATTCTATTCATAAAAATAAATGAGAGTCAATCTAATAACTCTCACATATTTTAACATTTTTTCACATTAAATTCAATAAAAAAAGACTTGATACCAAAGCATCAAATCTTTTTTTATAGTTATTGTATTATTTCAACTATATATCATAACAAATTACTTCCTATTATTATATATGATTTTATTGTATTCTAGTTACTTTTATTTTACTGCTTATTTTATCTATTTAATTCTTTTATCTTCTATTTATTTTTATTGCGTTAGCATTTTGTTATCACTGGTTATTTTTCGATATGCTAACAACGAATCAAAAATGCCCCGATTTACTTGGGGCAAAATTATTTTTATTGCTTGTTCTTACTTTTCATTCCTTGAACGTAACCATATATAAAAGCATTATAAACTATATTGCTATGCCCATTGCTGTTGTTTATAATTTCTTTTATATTTTCTATGCTTGCGTCATATTTTGGTTCTATTGTTTTTCTTGCATCGCTTATAACTTCCATTACACTTTTTATCATAGTGCCCTCCAAGTTTTTTCTATTATATATAGCTTGTCTACTCTCGAATAATCTTTTTTCTTAGCTTGTTACATTTATTGCAACGCCAAGTTAATTTGTAGAATATTACACTAAATATTTTAAATTCTTTTATGCTAATGTGTTCGCAATTGCTTGTTTCATAATGTTTGTTAAAGCATTCAACTGTTTTCATTGATTTTTAGCTATTTACGCTCCTTTTTAGTTTCTTAACAATCAAATAAATCATGTATGTCTATCTCTAGTATTTCAGCCAATTTGCACATTGTTTTAAGCGTTGGATTTGCACGCCCTTTCTCGATGTCTTGTATAAAACTTTTAGCTATCCCAGACTTAACAGAAAGCTTTCTCATAGACATTCCTTTTTCTGCTCTAAATTTTGTAAGATATATTTTCATATTATAAAAACCCTTTCGTGTCATTTTTATATATAGTATTTGAAAATATAAATTTTTTATTACATTAGAAAACGTTCCCTATATAATAAAATCATAGCACATAGGGTGTACCGATATGCAGGGACATCGTTCGACTTTTTTCGACAAGGCATTGTTTGTATAATATGGCGAACATTGCTTATCTTGACAGATGTGAACTTATGTCATGTAATGTAAATAAGCAAATAATATATATAATGAAAGCCAGTTCCCTTCAACACAAAAAACTGGCTTTCCCCCATTTTTGGAAGTGTTTATCCTGCTAACTGCTTTGTGTTTGTTTGTTCTACAAATTCCTTAATCTGATTATATCCCCAACCACAGTTTATAAGGCTACTAACAAGCATTTCCATGCTTTCGACTTCTTTTAACTGTTCTGCTGTGAGGTAATCCCTTATACTCTCTTTGCCTTTTACTCCGTATTGTTCTTGCAATTCTTTCATGGTTTTTTCAAATAAGACTTTATATATCAATTTAGTATAATTAGGATACATAAACTTTTTATTCGGACTATCAGCAACCTTCATCTTTATAGTATCTGTTAAAATGTGTCTCACTAGTACACCTTTTGCTCGTTCTATTTCCCATTGTTTTTGTAGTTCTCGTTTTTGTTGAACTATTTTAACAAGCATCTGTTCACATGCAATGAAATACTGTCTTGCTTGCTCGCCTTTCTTATTCTTAACTGTCATAGCAAGTTTTTTAGCAAATGTAGCTGTAAGTTTAAAATCTTTTGACGGTCTGCCACCTTCTGGGTTTTCGTCTTTAAGTACTAAAACTATGTAATCAATATTTTTTTCTGCAAATTCATTATCAAGTATATTTGCTTTATACCATTTAGAATAATTTGACTTATCTAATTCTAAAAAGTTATATAAATTTTTAGCAGTAGTATATCCTTCATTATCTATATTTAATTCTATTTCTATAGGTGTATTATTTGTTGTTTGTACTATTTCGTTCATAAAATCAATCCTTTCTATTGTTTTATTTTTTGTATTAAAAAAGACGAATTTCTCCGTCTTTATCTATCTTTTATTACCAATTATTTTATTTATATCTATGTCGCCTTTTTTCTTTTTATTTATTATTTTATTTGTATCTATATTAGGCAAGCTAGGTTCTTTCCATACGTTTTCGCTTATTTCAAACAATTCATATAGATAATTTAGCTTTTTATTATCCGCTTTTGGTAGAGCCCATTTTATGGCATTGATTTGATTTTTACTTTTAGACAAATATATCGTCTTTCCATCTTTATCTTTGTCACTCTCGGCATTATTTAAAGCTTTGTATGCTGCTAAAAATTCTTCGTGTGTAATTCCATTTTCTTTGGCTTTTTTATATTGTTCTGTAACTTTACCACCTAAAGATTTGAAACCGCTGTCGACATATCTTTTAGCATCTGGCAATGAATATTTTCCGAATGTTGCGCTTTTTAACATATTAGGTAAAGTGGGTTCTGCGGTAAATTGTAGTGTGTCTTTGCCATCTTTATCTACACCATAACTACCGCCTTTGTATATTACATCTACAGTTTCAACTATTTTTTTTGTTTGCCCTCCTGCCGTTGGTGGGAATATATAATAAGCTGGTTTTGACAATTCTTTTCCTAACACGCTCAAGGCTTTTTTCTCATTCATTTCTCCTGTTGCCAGTCCTACACCGGCATTTATTAAGTTAGGCAAACTCGGCAATGCTGACGAAATGGGTATACGCCCTCCGTCAATTAACGAGCCAGCAAAAGGCAATTCTTGTAATATGTTTTTTCCTGTATCTATAACAGCTTGACCTTTTTTCTTATCTTCATCTGTAAAATCATCATATGCAGTAGTAAATATATCAATTGGGTCTAATGCGGCACGTCTGCCTGTTATTTTTTCATATAATTCATTATACAACCATGCGCCGATAAACATCTTTAAGTACGCGCCAGCTAATTCAGCTATGGCCTTGTTTTTATATTCTCTTGGTACGTCTTTTAAGAAATAACCTAATTGATTATTAACCTCTACTTGAAACATTGTAAACAGTTTCATCACTGGATTTTTTTCGTTGAATATAGTTGGCAATGCACCTTTTGAACGGTCTGCCATTAATCCGGCTGTCCATTTATCGGCGTCTTGCATTGCTTCTGCTTCGCTCATGCCATTGCGCATATTTTCATAATATCTTGCTCTAACAAGAGATTCGGAAGTAAAGTCATCTATCCATTGCATTGGAGTAACTAAAGCTCCGCTAACTTTTTGAGTGGTTGTTTTTACTAAAGGCTCGCTACCTCTACGATTAGTTAAGAATGTACTTTTATCTACCATTCCATCGCCTTGAAAGGCACTTGAAACTGTATCTTTCATTCCATTTAATAGATTGGTTGTTTTTACTCCGCCTAAAGCTTGGGTTAAAGGTATGAAGTTTGTTAACCAAGAACCGGGATTCAAAGCTACCATATTACTAGCTACACGATTTTCCATAGCTTTGGCAACCTCATACATGCCTCTACCTAGTCTGTGTTCCATGTTTCTGTCATTTATATTTTTTTTGCCTGCTAACGTATCTGTGTAGTTTCTTAACTCTGTGACTAAATGTGGTAATTTTGTCTTGTCTCTTTCAAACAGCTCGTTTATTCTTGCTTGTCTATCCTCTACAGATATATCCTCATTTGCAAGCAAAGTGTCTATTTCTGCCTTTATTCCGTCGCTTGAATACTTATATCTTAATTCATTTTCTAGCGCTCTTAGACGTTGTATATCATCTGTGTGATGAATTACATCTGATACCCCCTCTATGTATCTGTCAAAACCTTTTACGGCGTCGAAATCAGTCGCATTCGATGTACGTCTTAGAAAATTACCTACCCACTTTTTACCCGGCTTAAATGTATGAGTTAAGCCTGCAATGTCTGTTGGCAACTCTTGAGTATTTACATTAAAGCCGAGTGTTTTTGCTACCTTACCCAAAAGATTATCTACTGTATCTTCTGTAAAGTGAGGAAAATAATCTTGCCTATAATCAACAGGAGCATATCCATTTCTTATTAATGAATCATTTGCTTGGCTAATTAAACCATCGTATATACCTCTAAATGTCTGTACTGCGTTATTAATTTTGTTCAAGTCTGCTCCACTGCTTTTGACAGTATCTTCATTAATCTTTCCCTCTCCTAGCAATTGGACTAATGCTCTCTCGCTTACATTCTCAAATATCGGTAGTCCCTGTTCGGTTTGCCTAAATGTTACCTTGTATTTAGCTTTATCGCTTAAATTTAAGGCTTTTATTTTACCCCTATATTCATTTTTAGTCTTGGTTGATAAGGCTTCATTATCGTGAATTTTAGTGAAATAGGTATCATTTATTTTTTCAGCTTCTGTAGAATCGGGAATTATATCTCTAAAGTTACGTTCCATAGTTTCGCGTTGATATTGTAAGCCTGTTTTTTTATCTTTCCATGTGTCACTATTTTGTATTAAGTCATTTGCCAATTGTCTGTAATTACTTTTAATTTCCTTTTTAGTATTATTTATTGTTCTATCTATATCATTCAAAGGTCTTTTAACATCATACATAGCTTGAATATTTGCTTTTCTAACTGTGTTAGGTAAATCATCAAACGTAATAGCACCTTTTACAAGTCCATCAAGGAAATGTTTTTCTGTATCTGTTAAACTTCCCTTAGCAACTGCATTATCATAAGTTTGTTTTAGTAACTTCTTCTGTTTATACAGTTGGTCTATAGGTTTACTTTGCATATCTTCCGTTTGTTCTACAGTGTTATTTTGTGTATTGGGCATTTGTTCTTGTTCTATAGTTGTTGCCATGTTGCTTATAGGTCTTGTATTTAATTGTGTAGGTTCTGTTGTTTTAAATCTTATTTTTTCTATATAGTCGGTTAAATTTTCAAAATTTATATCTCCAGCACCCTGAACGTCAAAGCCTTTTTGTGTTTCATAAACTCTATTTTTTCTATTTAAGTTAAAATATCCATAATTAACTAAATTAGTCACTTCTTTTAAAACTTCACTTCTGTTAATATTTGTAACGGAAGAAATTTCATTTACTAGTTCATTTATTGTTGGATTTTCGCCTACCATATTTTCGTATTGTCTGGCTATTCTAAAAACCTCTATTGTGTTGTTTGTGGTTTTAGGGGTTGTTTTTGTTTCTTGTACTGTGTTATCATTTCTAGGCTCTAAATTTGATTTTAAAGGCTCTTTTGTTTCTGTTTGATTTAATATATTACCGTTATCAATTTCAACGTTGTTTAAGCTAGTTTTAGGTTCAAAACTTTGTTCGATTTCGCTTAATGAAATAGGCTTGTTCATATTTGGTGAAGATGGAGTTTTATTTTCAGTAGGCTTATACTCTGGTAATGACGGTTTTTTATTAAATAAAGCTTTTCCGCCACCAAACAAACCACCAACACCACCACCTATCATCATGCTATACACTTGTTCCTTTACGTCTCTTGGTGTATTTTCATCAAGAACTAGATTTTGATATATTCTTTGTACATCGTATTCAAGTCCTTCCTCTAAGGCTTCTCCTGCGGCATTTTTTAATATTTTTCCTAGAACACTATTGCTTGCTTTAGAAATATAACTTGCAACATTTTTTGGTACTATAGATAACAATTTTTTCCCTGCTGTACTTGCCAATGCCTTACTAGCTCCACTTGCACCTATTCCTGCTATGCTTTCAATTCCACCACTTATTAATCCACTACCCAAAGCGTGTAGTCCCGCTTTGTTTTTGTCTATTCCTTTCAGCATATCGTTTTGGAATGTATCTGCATAAGTAGTTAATCCTATTGTTAATGGCAAAGGTGCACCAGCTACTAATGTAGGAATTGCCTTTATCCCCATATCTCCGCCAGCTAAAGCAATATCGGTTATTACATTTTCAACATTACTATTGCCGGCCTTTAATCTAGTTGTACTTGCATCCTCTTGTTTTTGGATAGCTTGCGTTAAATTAGATATAGGTTTGATGTTTTTATATTTATTTATAATGTTTTCTTGAGATTTTGGAGTCTGAATATTAGTGCCTAGCTTTTTATTTATCAATGCATTTGTGTCTTTAACGCGCTTTGCATTATCAACATCATTTTGCATGACATTGTATGCCGCAACGTCTCCTAATTGCATTAATGTTTTGCCGGCCTTATATCCTAAATTATTTACATACTCTATAGCTTTCATAGGGAGCGACTGCTTTTTGACAGTCGGCTCCTTGTTTAATTCATTTCTCTTTTGTTCATCTCTAGCCTTATATGCATTTAATACAAATTCTTCTCTTTTTATTTCGTTTTTCATGTCGGATAATTTATAAGTCTTTCCGACTTCTTTTTTTAGATCACTTAATTTCATAGCAACCTCCTAAGGTTCTATACGATACCCGAACAATCTAGCAAATGTTATAATGTCATCGTCTGGTACTCCTTGCTTAATCATTTCTCTTGCCACTGAATAAACTTCATCTTCTGTAGGGTTTCTTAATGCTTCTTCTGCTTGCGATAAAAGCTGTCTGTAATATTTCTTAGCAGTTTCATTGTTGAGTTTTGTGTTTTGTGGTTGTGATTTAATTACTGTATCTACAGGTAATCCACTATAACCTTGTATTATGTCTAATACTTCTTGTGTCCTTGCGCCGCTTTCATAAGCTTTTAAAGCTGTGTCATATTGAGTTTTATTATAAGTCTTAGGCTTTGTTGTTGTACTTGTATTGTTGGCAGCCTTTAAAGCATTGTTATAAGCTTGCTGTTTTAATTGATTTTGCCATTCTTGATTATATCTATCGTCATTGATTTTATCTCTGTCTATGTTATAGTTCCACTCTTGATTGTATCTATTATCAGTAACTTGGTCTCTGCCGACATTATAATTCCATTGCTGATTGTATCTATCGTCTGCAACCGAATCACGACCTACTTGATAATTATATGCCCTATCTGCATTCATCTGTGCAACTTGCCTGTCTAAGTTAGAACCTAATAAATCAACTAATCTTAAACCATATTCACTTGCGTTGTTAGCAATGTTTAAATCTCCTGTTGTTTTTAGATTAGATATATCTGTTTCAATTTGATTTAATGCATTATTTCCTGCTAGTCTTGTATCGTTTAACACATTCTCGTATGCTGCTCTTTTGTCTAGCATAGAGGATTCTGTTAATCCTCCGGTTAAACCTTGTGACTTCATTTGTTGTGTTAAGTTTCTATTACCTAATTGGTCGTTAATATATGCTTGGTTTAATGCCGCATCTGTTTTCTGATTTATTCCTGCTCTCTGTGCGTTTAGAGTATTTACACCTCTTTCCACAGCTAATCGTTGAGCTTCTGCTGCTTGTCTTTGTGCTTCTAATAAAGCTTGCTGTTGTTGGTCGTACATTTGCTGATAAATGTTTCCTACATTATTTGAATTACCATAACTGTTATAAGAATTTGGCAAATCGTTATAATAGTTTCCGCTTGATACATTTACGTTAGCAGGAAGCCTTCCATTGTATGCCTCACTTGTATATCCATTGGTCGTAGCGCCATTTATTTGCCAACTTTGATTACTTCCGTCTGGGGTTATAACTGTTCCAACTGGTAGTCCAGTTTCTTGTGTTTTGCCGTTTACTATAGATACTCTCACATTGCCATAGCCGGGAACAAAAGCTGTTGCGTTTCTACTGTCTGCCTTTTGTTGAGAGTATGCAACTGTGTTACCTGTGTTACCTATTTGTTTTTGAACTTCATCGCCATAACCTTTCGCCCATGCTTCATTTTTATAAGCATTAGTGTTTGTACTAGTTTTATAACTTCCGTCTAAATTATTTGTATATCCGCTGCCCTCTCTAATTGACTTTGCTCCTGCTGCTGCATTATTCATTGCCGTTTTATCACCGCTTGCTTTTGCCTGTTCCCATGCATTTGTATACGCATTAATTCTGTCTTGGTCTTCCTTGCTTAATCGTTTTTTATCTTCGGCCGTTAATGCCATATAATCACCCCTTTATGTAGGTTGCTATTTTAATTATTAGAGTGTCTAAGTTTTTAACTACTTTACAAGCATTTATCCAAAAATCAGGCGAGTTGATTTTTACTTTTTCAACTAACACTTGTATAGCTTCTTGTATTGTTAATTCTTTCTTTTCCAATCTTTTTTTTACCTCATTTCTAAACATATCCATGTCTTTTCCGTGTAGAGGAAACCAATGCATAACATCAGCATGATTGCTCGCTATGCCTTTTTTATAAGCCTCTGAATGGCAAATAATGTCCTTTTCTGTAAGGTTAAATTCCTTGCATAACATTACGCATAATTCAATTGAGTTCTCCCAAATGGCATTAAAAAAAGACTTATCTTTTAAGTCTTTGGGTTCGCATATTTCAAAACCTATATGAGTATTATTTGCACTACCTCCCGCATGCCAACCCCTGCGATTCCATGGAAGATATTGCATTGTGACTTTATCGTCTAAAAAAGCATGAACGCAAGCTTGTCGATTAATTTCTCCTTTAGCAAATGACTTGTTCCACCTATCAAACCAATCAAGAGCCATTACTCCTGGAGTAGCTGTTGAGTGTACCATAATACCCTTTGGAATTATCTTTTGCCCTGTGTTATAGCAATCATTTCTAGTCATAAACTTTTGAATTACTTGCATTATTCTCCCTCTTTTCTTCTAGTAAAGAAATAAGTAAAAACCGCCGATACGGCCATGATAAAAGTTTCATTATCTAATATTTTCAAATATGTAAATACCACTAGAGCAACTGTTAAAATTAAAGTGATTATTGATTTCAAATCTATTAATTTTGCAATTTTATCTTTCATGCTTGCCTCCTATATTGTTTCTAATCTCTTTGACATTCTCTCTTATTTCATCAACTATATTGAATTTTTTCGTTAATTCTTCTAACAAATTTTGATACCTTGTTTCTCTTTCGCCTGTTGTTTTAAGTGTATAAATCAATAGCGCAACAAATAATCCATACCCTAAGCCTTGCGATATAGCAACTTTTAATAGTTCGTCCATAATTCAATCCCCTTTTTAAAGAATAAAGGGGCATTTCTGCCCCATCCTAAAAATCTAGTCCTTTTTTCTTTCTCAATTCTTTTGCTTGTTTGTCTATTTCCTCAACGTCTTTTTCTATTTCTGAATAATTTAGATTTTCCATACCGTCAAAGTTATAACGCAATTCGTTAGGCTCTGCATATGGATTTATAACTTTTAATTCTTCGTCAGTGTATTTTCTATTTCTTACATGTTGTAAGAGCATATCCTCCGCTATTCCCATATCAACCTCTTTTTCTATTGCCATTAATTTTATAAAGCCACTGTATTTCTTTGCAAATTCCTTTTTATTCATTGTTTTTGCCTCCTATTATATAATTAAAAAAGAGCCGTTAAGCTCTTATTTTTTAAATTTGATATTACATTATTTTCATATTTACAATCGAACGTATGTTTGTTATAATCCAATCAAGGAGATGATTGCATGAAAATTGTAAATGAAAACATAAAAGTTTTAGCCTCTTTTGGCAGAGATGGTGCAATAATTCCTCTGCGATTTAAAAGAGAAGATGATAAAACCATTCAAATTGATAAAGTTGTTAAAATTCACGATGAACACCTCGCAGGAAATCACCGTAAAGTTTTTACTTGTTTACAAAGAGGGAAAGACCTTTATGAAATCAAATACGAGATTGACACACAAAAGTGGTATCTATTTAAAATATAGATACCATTTATCATCATCGCTTTTGTCCGTAATTTGTTTATAATGCGGACATTATCTCTTGTTTTTCTATCTCTGTTATCATTTTAGCACTAACAAATATATCCAAGTCAGTTGATGTATATAAACCCATCACATAGTATTCTTTGATATAACTAAACATTTGTAGTACCTCCTTTTAACTTTGCTATCTCTAGTAGTAATTGAGAATTTAAAGCCTTTTGATTGTTTATCTCAGCTTTCATACTTGCATTATCTATTAGTAACTGTGCGTTTAAAGTGTCTTGTTGAGATGGTTGTGATTTAGGTTGGTTTGCTTCCCATTCTGCTATTTCCTCTGCTGTTGCAGTTTCTACCCATGTATTATCTACCCTTTGTGGTTTAAGCATTGTATTAGCAATTTGCCAATCATCTGTAATTACTTGCTCTCCATCTTTCAAAGTGTAAAATTGAGGATTATTATTATCATTCAAAGCAACAAATTCTGTTTTAAATCCTTGTTGATTTATTACAATTCCAAACATATTAACCTCCTAATCCGCTGTATATTCAATGTGAAAAGCGTTATATGTTCCTGTACTACTATAAACAGCAACTACACCAGTAGAACGTATATATCCGTTCCCATTCTCACACTTTATAGGTACATCTATTTTAGGTCTATATCCTACTGGTAATGTAGCTAATTCAATTGTTGTTGGTAAAGCAGTACCACCTGTGTTTTTAAACATAACATTTATTTCTACTTTGTTTAAGCTGTCTTTTTTTAAATAAGACGAACCTATGGAATAGTCTACATAACCACTGTTATATGGAAATGAAATATCTATTTTATCTTGAGTAGGATTTAATTTCCAAGCACTCCAGCTTGCACCTTCTTTCGAACGTTCAAAAGTCTTTCCACCATTGGCATAAGTTTTAAGTTGTTGAATTTCATAACCATTTAAAAATTTATATCCGTTCATCTCTAATCTACCACCACCCAATATAGCATGAGAAAAAGCTACATTAAGAGTGAAATGATATTCTGTGTCATTTGCAAAATTTGATGCAAAACTATCAATTAAAGCATCTAATTCAGTTTGATTATTTACAGTATAAATTTTTAATGTACGTTTGTCCGTAATTCGTTCCAATTGCTGACTAACTTCATCAATCAATCCGTTGTGTTTATTTTTAACTAATTGACCGTGTGAATCCATGAATGTCTGTACTTCTTGATAGGTGTTGAATACATCTGCTAGTTCTCGAGGCATTCCTGTATATAATTTACCTTGTTCATCTGTTGATGTTATTTTATAGTCATTTAAAGCCAATATATCACCTACTTTCTGTATATATAGCCATTACCTCGTAAGGTCTAAATGGCTCATTTAAATTACTGTTTTCTAGTATAAATTGCACTTTATCCACTTTATTTATCTTGATTTTATCCTCTGCAACTTGCGGAGTTTTATCGACATTAAATGTAAATGCTCCAAAGTCTATATTGGAGAAATCAAAATATTTTAATATGTCTGCATAATCTAATATCAATTCTCTTTGATTATCGTATATCGCCCATATTTTACATGATGATTTTACACTTGGACCTAATAAAATAGAAAAATAACTAAAGTTTTTATTATATGAAAACTCATTGCCATAAAATGTTGGTGTAGACCATATAGCTGATATTGCAACTCCGTTATCGTTATAACTTGCAAGACTCCCTATATCTGTATAGAATGAGAATATTTTGCCATCGGTAGTCCCAAAACATAATGTATCGTCTAATAACCACATGCACCTTACAGGTACATTAGTCCAATAATAACCGTCGTATTGCCTATGTGTGTACGATGATTCACTCATAAAATGTTGACTATCAAGAATATACATTTCCCCATTAATTGCCAACATATAATAATCTCTAAAGGTTAAAGCTATAGCATTTTCAAGGTTGAGTTCCTCTAGTAGTCCTCCGTTAAGATTTTTACTTCTTAGTGCTGTTATTTTATTACCTACTGTGTCGTTACTAGATACCGCATAAATACCCTCTTTTGTTAGGAATACAGGCTCGTTTCCTATATAAGAATGTGCGTGTTTGGATATACTTCCTAGTCCTTGATAGTTCATCTTAACAGGGAATGTTGGTTCGCCTTTGCTGTTTAGTTCTCCACTTCTCAGGAATATATTTGCGTTATTTTCTTCGTTGTTCTTGTGTGTTGCTAAATAGTTATCAACTATTGAATAGCCAACTATTTTAGCACTATCTTGACCTAAAACAGAGTACCAAATATCTCCCCAATAAGTAGGATTGTTAAGTTCACAATAAAAGTCATAATGAGGTAGTGTTGGATTGCCGCTAGCGAATATTCTGTCGTATGCTCCGTTAACTCCGTACAAAGTGCAAATATCGCATTTATTTATTCTATCCTTATACACTTGATTAGTTTTAGAAGATAGAATTTTAATATTAGGCTCTGGCTTTGCTGGACTTTCTCCTGGCGCTGTCACAAAAGTAACTTGACCTAATACCAGATTAACAGAGTAATGTGTACCTACTGTTAATTTTTCAAATACACCACTTGAATTCATTTTCCAAACTTCGTCTACGCTATCAAGACTAGCGCTTGCTAGTTGATACACAGTGGCTGTAGTTGTTCCGCTAAATGTTTCCCACCTTTTAGGTTGCAATAAATTAATAGGCTCGTATGCTGCTCCGCCACCTGTAGGAGTTTTAGCAATTAAAACAGTTGGAATGTATGCAACACTTTCAACTGTAACTATATTTGTTCCGTCGTATTGAAGAAGCTTTAATCCGTCAAATATATACAATTTCCCGCTTATCTGTATTGACTTTGATAGTTTGTCGTTGGCTGCTGCATAAAGTGATGTACCGACTTTTTTAGTAGCATTATTCCAACTATAGATTGATGTACCTATATGAATTATGTATTTGTTTTCCGTTGCTGTAACTAGAGTGTGAAATCCGTTTACATTGCCTGTTTTAGTGTCTAACAAGTGATACCCCATTCTTTTGCGTGGTTTACCTAGTGTATCTCTTATCATATTTACACAATTAGGTGAATAGTTTGGGTGGACATTTGAATCATCATTTGTCATATCGCAACCGTAAAAGTTATCCAGTTTAAATTTATATTGTGTTGGCGCTGCGCTTCTTCGTCTTGGTGTTGATTTATACATAATTCACCCCCTAGAATAATCTAACCCCTGTTACAATTCTTACAATAGGTCCATTATCGGTATTAATGTTAGACATAATGGAATCAAACTCACTCATGTATTTGTCGTAAGGTCTTTGGTCGTCCTCTTTTATTACCATTTGTGCAACTATATAATATGGCACTGCTTGGCACGCATCCTCGTCTAATTCTAAATTAGTCAAATTCTTATCATCAGAGGATAATATTGTTACTGGATATGCCTTATATTCAAGAGTATAATTCCCCTCTAAATTGCCGTTTAAAGCAATTTTATTTGGCATTAAATATAAATACTCAACATTGTCTAAATTGTCGTCGTACACTCTATTTATTTGATATAAATTAACTGGTAAATCGAATTTATCATATGCATTGTTGCTTGTTGTCTTAGTTATTGTATAAGTTTTTACTATAGGTTTTGTTTGCGCTATTCTCTTTTGCGCTATATCTAAATAGTCATAAAACTTAGCGAGGTATTCAGTTCTTGAAGTCTTGTTTACTTTCATTTCGTCTAATAACATTACTACTTTATTTTCACAACTTGTTACATTCATTTAATCACCTACTTAAAGAAATAAGGGAGGTTTTACCCTCCCAATGATCTAAGGTAATAAAATAGCACCAACTTGTATATCTATGGTGCTTCCTAAAATTATTACTTTGCCTTTGTTTGCTCCTGTTACATTCTTAAACTTGCCACTCTCCAAAGAATAAGCGAATGTTTTACCTGCCGCAATGGTTACTGCATAATCCGCTACGCCTTGAATACTATCGCCTTTCTTTATTGTAGCTGTTTGTGCTGCTGCTCCATTGTTTTTAATTAAAACAACTATCTTGCTATCTTGCCCTTTGAAGTCTACAACCGCGCCGTCTGCTGGTGCTGTTATAGCTGTTAAAGTTACCTCTCCGCCATTTTCGTTTTGTCCTACTACTGTAGGTATTACATTGATAACTGCCATATTATATCCTCCTCAAATTAAGCTGTGTACTTAGCATTAAGTACTATCATTTCTTTTGGTCTTACTATTTTAGCATCGAATAATACGAAACCTTTTACTGCATCTGAGAAACCTTTTTCTGGTCTGTATGCTTCTGTATGTGTCATAGGATTTACGAAAGCTACCGCATTGTCTGTTCTAATCATAATCTTATCTTCTGCCCCATTAGAAGCTGTTGCTATATTATTAGACATTTTTATGATTACATTGCCGTATTTACCCACTTGACCGTTTTCTAATATTTTAGAGTTGTCTGTATCTAGTGCCGCGTAGGCTTGTTTTAATATCATATAAAATCTTGGCGATACTGTTATAGTTATTTTACTGTTTTGTCTTACATTTCTTTCATATAACATTCGTAAACACTTGTCTAATTCTGTAAGTACGTTTGATGTAGTAATTTCAACAGCGTTCGCGGAATGTTTAATTGCATCAGAAGCTTTTGCAAAATCTGCTATGTACTTATCCATTTCATCAGCTAACCCTTGAGATGTTTCTTTGCTAAGAGCTTCCATTACTCCGCCAACTGCTTGTCTCTTGTCTATGTCGTCAATCTTGTAATTGAATAAAGCTATTTGTTTAACAGGCATTGTGATTGATGTATCCTCTACTGTTTCTGGATCACTTAAAATTATATTCTTGTCTGTAGTCCTAGTGATAGTAGGTTTTCCAACTCCTAAAATCCTTACACTATCACCTAATTGTTTTACTTCTCCCTCGTATTTTCTGTTACAGTTTTCAGCAAATACGAACTCTTTTTCTAACTCTCTGTTTATTGCTTCCGCCCATACTGTCGGAATAAAATTTTGATATGCCATATTTTATCTCTCCTTTACTTTTTCCAAGTTTTCATTGATTTTTGTATTTTTTCAAAGTTTTTACTCACTTCTGCCGATGACATTTGTCTTACTTCATCAGCTGTGTATGTTTCTTTTTCTTGCACTGTTTGACTATTCACCGCCCCCGTTATTTGTGGTTTTGGTATTTCTTCCTTTGCTTTCTTAGCTTGAAGAATTTCATATGCAGTCACACAATCCACTTGCCCCAAACGCATGATGTTTAAATAATCTGTTCCTAAATCTTGTACAGATTTTATATTTGCGTTTGGATAAGCCTTGTTTATTTCCGCAATATCACCTTCTATAAGCTTTGAAAACTTATATTGTTTTAGTTCTTCAACTTCTGCTTGTAACTGCATTTCTTTTGCTGTCTGCTGTTCCTGTGCTTCTCTTTCTGCTCTAACTTGCTCTACAGGTTTTTGCGTTTGCTGTGCTTCGAGTATGTCTGCTATTTCTTGTGGAGAGCCTTTATAACCAAATCCCTCTAATACTTGTAAAAGTCTTTGATTTTCTGATTCGGCCTTTCGTCTAGCAGCCGCGAATCTTGCATTATCCTCTTTTGATTGCACAGGTTTTTCTACTTCCATTTGAGGATTAGCGACTTCCTCTGCAACTTGTTCTGTTGCAACTTCGCTAGTTTCTGGTGTAGTGTCTTGAGCTGTAGCGACTTGCTCCGATACGTTACTATCCACTTCATCAGCAAATAACTGTAATTTAAGTGGCAATATAAATTTGTGTTCCATTTGTTCCTCCTTGATTTTTGCGCTATTCATGCGAATTTTGTGTATAAAAAAAGCACCTTTTATAGTGCTTTGATTAACTATTGATTATCTGGGTATTTAACCTCAATTGCAGGGTTATTTTGCTCTAAAAAATCATGTCTTACTTCTCCTAGCTCCTTTTGATAGTCTATGCAATTAGGGTTGTTACAAGCTAATACTTGTACCATATAAGGCTTGTCGTCTATCGTTTGTGGTGTTGCTTTTGTTATTATAGGCTCTACATTACATTTGTTGCATTTCAATCGGCATACCTCCTTGTGGAATCATAGGTTGTTGTGGTAATTGCGGTTGTTCTGGTATTCTTTTCTCTAATATAGCCTTTAATCTTCCCTTTGGTACACTTGAATTGTCGTCTAACAACTCAACGTATTCTTCTAAAGTAATATGCTTTTGTGAGAATAAATTATCTAATGCTTGTTGCTGTGCATACTTACTAAATGGGTTATTTGGTGCAACATCTATTTTGATATTTACTTTCATTTCTTGTAATATCTCTGTAGGTATAGTAGCTATTGTTTCGTATTCTTCTTGTGATAGAGGGTCAACTTCTGTGATTGGTACTTCTATACCTTGTGGATTATAAGCAATCCACATGTAATACCAAATTAAAGCAATGTCCTCTACGAACTGCTTAAATGTTGCCTTTTGTTCATTTAATGGTATCGCTGATTGGTCTTGTACTGCAATAATAGCTGTTCCACTTGCTTTAGTCGGGTCAATATTGCCGAGAGCGCTATCTCCAGAGCCTACTAAATCTCTTGTAACCTGTACCAACTCGTCACCAAACTGTTTTGCGTCTGAACTTAGTTGTCGTGGGTTTAAATAGTCTATAATCTCATTAACTTTAAATGGAGCATTTTTACTTATCTCTATTTGTGCGCCGGCCACATCTAAATTGTCAGCATTTGTTATGTAGTTAGAGTTATAAACTAGCTTAGGAAAAGCACATTGCTGTATTGCTTGTTCTCTCCTTGCTAAGTTTTTATTAATAGAAACTTGATTAGGTATTAACTGTTCCACTTCTCCAAGTCCTCTAGCACTACCCTTTTTCTTTTGCCATATAAAATTGGCGATAGGGTATATTTTTAATGCAACACTTCTTGGATTGGCTTCATCTTTATTTTGACTGAATATTCTTGTTTTTGGTTGATATTCAACAGTTTTCGTACTTCGTGTCACAGTTACGACACCGTCTTTATCTTTCGTTAACATTAACAAACAAGAACATTTACCGTCTGTTTTGCTATCAACTTCTTTTCTTGCTTCTTCTGTGAGATTATCTGTATCATCATCGGGGACTATATTGTCTATATCTTTCTTGGGTATCTTATTTTGCGCAGCTTCTTCCTTTACATCGCTTACATTCCTGCGCTCATAAATAATAATAAACTTTTGTTTTTGTATATCTGGCTCTTGTTCATCTGCGAGAAATACGTTAATGTTGTCTATTATTTGTGCATTTAAATCACCGTCATAGAAGTAGATATAAGAATCGCCTACTATACAGCTATCTTTTACTACTTCCCAACACTTAATGTCCATTTTATGTAGTTCCCATTGTTGTTTTGCAAAGTCGTTTAAAACATCGCAAATCTTTTGATGTTCTACTTCTGATAAACCACTCATTGGACTAAACGTTATTGTCATTTCTTGCTGTGCTACTGTAGCAACTTTATATTCAACTGTTGGTTGTATGATGTTTAAAAATGGTAATTCATCTTCTTTAACATGCGCTATCCCTCGCCATTGTTTGCCGTTAAAGAAATTGTGACACGTTTCGCTTTTGCTATTTAGTCTTACGCTGTTATGTTGGTCTTTTATCTTTTCGTATTTACTCCATATACCCGTTACTTTTTCATTAAACAACTATATCACCACCTTGAAGTCATTTACTGCGTTCAACTTCTCTTGCCTTTCAACTTCCTCTTTGCTAGGTTTATATTTTTTAGGTATTTTAGGCAATTCTACGTCTGTTTTTATTTCTTCCTTGTTCTCTATCTTTTGCATATCTTGTATGGCTTTACGGTATGCATATAAGACTAATAGAGGGTTTATAATACATAAGGCTATAAGTAATATGTTAATTGTCATTGGCTGTCCTCCCTTTATATCTAATAATGATTAAGCTTGTTTTGGGTCGGTTGATATTCTGTACTGTATTCTGTTTCTTTGTTTTGTTCTTTGAGTTTTCTATTTTCTTCTTCAAGATAATTAACAGCATTAACAAGTTCATTTACTTTATCCGTAAGCATATTACACATTTTAGCTAGTGTTCTTACATCTCCCCTTGTGTCATGGAATATACCTATACCGTCGCTGTTTCCTATTCTATTGGTTAATCTCTTAATCATATTACCCTCACTTTCTCACCTTTCCCAAGAGGATTAGGCTTTGGTTTTTCAAATTCAAAATTGTAATGTGGTTTTGGTTTTGGTCTTGTGTTTGGCCTTGGCTGCCCACTTGCAAAATATCTTAATGCGTCAGCACTGTGTGTTAATTCATGAGGATTTTTAGCGTACACATTAGGGTTTTTCTCGTCTTTTAATATGGAGTTTAAACTCTCTATTAAGTTAGGACAGTTAGTAGTTATTTTTAGATCCGTGGTTGTTATTTCTTTGCCTGTCTGTTCATCTAAAGTGCCATAAGGCTTTAACCATTCCTTTAAGGCAAAACAACCAAGTTCAAAATCATTACTAACTTTACTTAGTGGTACGCCATTATCCCAAAATATTTCTGACGCGCTCTTTCCTGTGTCCTGACGTCTATTCCATAAATCCGGTGGAGCAAATGTTTCGTATATATCCTCTTGTGTCATTTCGCATATCTTTTTAGCAGCTTCACTAATTATTAAATCACTTTGCCATAACTCTTTGTAAACTGTTGCTCTACCTTGATAGTCTAAAGCAACCCAATAACAAGCTAGTTTATCTAGTCCATAATCTAGGAATCTGTAACGTCTGTATTCTTTAGGTATCAAATAAGGTTCCATGACATGTATGTGTCTTTCAAATTCTTTAAAATACACACCGCTTGATTTAATAAACTTTGCTTGCCCTAGTTGTTCGTATAGGTCTGGGTTAGTTTCTTTTAGCTTTTCTATACTCGCTCTTTGGTCTAACGTTAAATATGGGTTATCATGGTGTGTTGATAATACAATTAACACTTTTGTAATGTCTGTTACAGTTTTACCGTCGTATTCAAATGTTGTTTCGATATTCTTTTCAAATACTTTCGGTCTTGCGCTATTAGGGAAGTAAGCCAATACCTTATCTGGTTGCTCTTCAATAAACATTGTATTAACAAAACAATCGGGATTAACAGGATTCATTAATATAGATAATCTTCTGTCTTGTGGTCTGCCACCTCTCAATTGGTGTAATAATGCAACAAAGTCGTCATACTCTAACCACTCACCCTCTTCTACTATTATTTCTGTTACTTGGTCTATCGCTTTTACAGCTTTCTTTTGTTGTTCAGAAGAATAACCACTAAATAGAGCAACATTCTTATTAATTTTATTAATCATTCTTACTGGTGATTGCGTCATCGAATACGCTTCTTCGTGTTCAAATAGTTCAATCTTATGCTTTAGTCCTGCATAATAACCTTTTGTTAATCCTGTGTCTAAGTCCTCTATAACTAATAGCTTATAATTGGGTTTAGTTCCTAGATTCATAGCCATTTCTATTTCACTGTTGTAAGATTTAGAAGAGAAACGACCTCCAACTTGTATAATTACTTTATATTGTTGAGCTAGTACATAATCATAATAAAAAGGCGTAACTTTGATATCTTTATCCATAGTCACACCTTTATTTCGATATTGTTATTGATGGCATTTTTAACTCGCCCGATAGTTCGGTTTCTTTTTTATCTCGCCATTCATCTGGTTTTCTATTCTTTAACCAGAATATTTGTGCTGTTGTATCTGGTTGAACTTCTTTTATAACCTCTTTAGTGACTACAAACTCTGCTTGCTCTGTTTCTTTATTGTATATTCTTTCTTTTGTAACCTCTGTAAAGGTATAACCTAATGCACGTTTTAATAATGCATTCTCGACCTCTATATCTACAACTTCTTTACCTCTTTTTAAGGACTCTAAAATCTCTAAATGGTCTCTCTTATAATTATAAAGAGTAGCCACGCTTATCCCCATATTATTGGCTATCTGTTCATCAGTTAAGCCATTCCTTGCCCATGCTTCTAATTTGAGTAAACCCTCAACGGTTAACCATTCTTCGTATTTGCCCTTAGCCATTAAAGGCTCACCTCCTTTATTCTTTGTTATGCGCACATATTTGTTATACTTGTTTGTACTCCACGGTACGCTATATGTCACTTTCCGTATTTATTCTGTTTAAAACATTCCTTAATACCTTTATATTTATCGTGAGTTAATATGTCTGGCTCACAATTATGATTTTCACACTTGGGTTTATCTATAGGACAATGGCATACTATTTTATTGTTTTCCCATTTTAATAATGATTCTACATCTGTTTTACCTTTCATATTCTCACCTTCTTTCAATTTCGGACTTGCAAGCACGACGCTCCCATACCATATAGGATTTACTGTCAGCGAATTACGTGCTTTGCCAATAAAAAAAGAACCCTTTAAGAGTTCTTTAAAATGTCATTTTCATAGTTACATACATTGGCATTGTAACTTCTGCACTTATATTATTTATTTTAAGTTTTTCAAATATATGATCACGCAATTTTATTAACTTTAGCGAATTGACTAACTCTTCGGTACTTCTTAAATCAAAATGTATGTAGTCTTCGTTATATTCGAATAAATCAACAGCAATTATTATTTTGTTAGAGTAACAATATTCAAGAATTAACCCTTTTATATATCTAATTAAATCCTCTTGAGTTTTTTTCGTTTCATCTGATTCAAATTTAATTTTACTTACTGCTATACCACATTCGGAATTAAGGAAATTTAATAATTGATCTTCTAATTTCTTTTTTTCTTCACTCATGTTACTTTTGAAACTCTGGATATTTTCTTCATGCTCTTTTTTTAAATCGTTAATTATCTTTTCTTGCTCTTCTTTAAATTTTTTATTATCGTTTAGCATATCTTTAATTTCATTTTTTTCAATAACATTATAAATATTAATGCTTAACCAAACTGTTACTGCAACTCCTATTATAGCTACACCTAAATTTACAACATCTAAATTATTATTTACAGCACCATATAATGATCCAATGAATGTTGTTGTGCTTACAATAGTCGGTATAATAATTAGCAACATCCTTACAGAATCGTCTTTTTTAAATAATAACGCTATTATTGCAGCAAAGCCTATCAATAGAATAGCTGGCAATATAACTGATAAATTATTTATTATTTCATTCATAATTTCCCCCTAATGTTTTCTTCTATCGTACCATAATATTACAAAATAGTAAATAAAAAGACACCTATTGCTAGATGTCTCTTTTAGGGGAATATTTAATTATACTTTTACAATATTATATTACCACATCTTCAACCACATTTGCACCACACTCTTTGGCTTTTTTTCTTGCTCTCTTAAATATTTCTTCTACCCCCCTAAGTGAGTAGTGTAATTCATCTGCTATTTGTCTATTGCTATAACCTTTTATTCTTAACATCATAGCCTTTTTTTCTATATCTCCAAGGTTATTAATTGCTTTTTCTAATTCTTCTAGCTGTGTTTCTAATTCTTCATATTCAGCTTCTGCCATATCTCTATTAGCTATGTATTTATCCCTCTGATATAAAGATTCTGCTAAATCTAATATATTAACATTGTTTTGAACTTTTATATCACTATATCCGACACCTGTTAGGTCTTTCGGAAAGTTGCCCCATATAAATTTGGCTAAAACTCTATTTGCACGATGCACATTACTTCTAGCTATAGCCATTTCCTCTGTTACTCGTCTAAACTCGTCTATTATATTCAATATGTACCTCCTTAACCCTCGAAATCTTTCTTTAACCATTCTGTTTTACAATCAATACAACAACTATTATCGTTTCCATCGTACTCGCAAAAGGGATTAACTGAGTACGGACAAGCGATAAAATCCGCTACTGATACTGCAACGTCGTCATTATTTATTTCTTGTAATCCTTGAATAATAGCATCTGCATTAGTTACTGGTTTCATCTTTCAACCTCCAACTTTATATTATTACTCTTGCACCAGTCCTCGAAGTCCTGCATTGTTACATAATTATCATCCAAGCATTCAAGCTGTTTCATATATTCAACACAGAATTTTTCTGCCTGTTCTGGTGTAAAGTAGAATTTGTCTATAAGTATCATGATAATCATATAATATAAGCTTGTAGCAGTATCTTTAATGGTCTGCTCTCTCAACTCTTTAAGCTTAGGCTCTATGTGCATATTAATTCTTTTATTTAAGTCTTTTTTAGATTTAAATACTATTGGTTTTTCTTTCATATTCACCTCTAAATTTTAGTTCTTTATTAATAACTTTTTTAAACCTTGTAAAAAACTTGCGCTCTCTTGCAAAGTACCCTCAATACACTCTGATAATCCTAACTCGTTTAGAACCATTTCAAGTTGTT
>DLNM01000003.1:0-25375 GCA_002479485.1 Firmicutes bacterium UBA7510
TAAATGTATAGAAAATATGATTTTTTGATGGACAAATTTAATATATAATTGTATAATTGAAATATCTCATAAACATATACTAAACTTTATGGGATATTTTTAGAAATATATACTTTGTCGCAAAATTATTATTTTGCGACAAAGTATATATCATTCTATAAAATAAATTTTGATTAATTTTATTTTTTAAAATCTTCTTGGTGCATTATTTTAATTAGTTCATCTTCTCCATAGGTTTTCATAATTTTGCACAATGTTCCATAACTTGGTTTCTTTAGTCCGTTTTCTACTTCGCTTATTATTCCTTGTGCAATACCAAGACTTTTAGCGAATTCCTTTTGTGTTAAATTATTTCTTTTTCTTAGTTCTTTAAACATGTTATATCCTCCTTTTAAAAAAAAATATAAAAAAATTTACTTGACAATATCTCTATTGAGATATATATTGTTTATATAATAATCTTATATGAGATAAATCTTTTAAGAGATTATATCTCATTTTAACTTAAATTTCAATAAAAAAATATTTTGGAGGTTTCGACATGAATGAACAATATATTTGTGTTAGTTCCGGTGTTAATGAAAACGGTGAGCCCTACTCTGCAATATCTAAAATAGTGTCATTTGCTAGTAAAAAAAATGGCTCACAAGGTACTTTTATTGATTTAAAAAATAAAAAATACCTTGAGGATGTAATTGATGTTGGTACGATTGTAACTATTAAGTCAGAAATTATTAAAAAATAATTTTCATTATGGGTACTTTTGTACCCTCCCCCTTCTCGACTGTAATTTAAATTACATATAATAAGAAAAAAATAGGAGGTATCTATGATACAAAAAATCAAAGGTTTTTTAAGCAATACTAAGACAAAAGTTGCATTAATGGTATGTTCTTTATCAATTATGACTATGGGAGTTGCTTTTGCAAGCGAACCAACAACTCCGGGTTATCAAACTGTTATAAAAGCAATAACAGATGCTATAACTGTACAAGATATTGCATTAATGGTTGGTGCTGTTTTAGCAGCTGGTATGGTATTTGTTTTATTCTGGATGGGTGCAAGAAAAGGCTCAAAAGGTCTAATGGGTGCAATTACTAAAGGCAAAATTAAAATATAACAAAAAAATGAGTGGTTTCCCCCCACTCTTTTTTTAATAGGAGGTATATATTATGTATAAACAAGCATTAGAAGGTAGTTTAAGTTTTAAAAAAGGTTTACAAGCTGTTAAATATAAATTAGATTTTTATAGAAATAATCCGGATTATTTTCGCCCAGAGGGTTTACTTGTTTTCTGTGGTCCACAAGGTAGTGGAAAAACCTTGTCTGCTGTTCAATATGTTAAAAAAGTTTTAGAAGATTTCCCTAAATGTAAACTTGTAACAAATGTAGATATTTTGGGACTTTCGGAAGAAATAGAAGTAATTGATTATACTGGAATAGAGTGTCTTACTAAAATAGAAAATGAGCAATATGGAGTTTTGTACTTTATTGATGAAATACACTTAGAATTTAACTCTTTAGAAAGCAAAAATGTTGATATTGAGGTAATGATTGAAATTAGCCAACAAAGAAAACAACGTAAGCATATTGTTGGTACTAGCCAAGTATATGGTAGGATGGCAAAACCTCTTAGGGAACAAATAAAAAACGCTGTTTTATGTAAAAATTTCTTTGGAATTTTGCAGAAAAACCAATTAATAGATGGTGATAATACTGTAGAAAAAGATGGACATATAGAGACTGACAAAGTAAAAAATTATTGGTTTTTCCACACTCCGGACTTATATACCTGTTATGATACTTATAAAAAAATGAAACGTTATAAAAATGAATGGAAAGGTAAAAAAAGAGAGGTATTGAAAATATGTTAGAAATAAATTTAATTAATACACAGGAAGCTTTTACAATAGCAAGTGTTTTAATAATTGCTGTTGCTCCTCTATCTATATTATTTTGTGTAACAGAAAAATTATTGGTTTTATTTGTAAGTATGGTTAGCTGTGGGAGGATAAAAATGTAATGGATATATTAGAAAATGTGGAAAATACAACAAATGAAACATTAACTACAGATTATACTATGCAATTAGAAACTATAAATAATAGTGTTATAAGTGTAAATAACGATATACGAGTTTGTATGTATTTATTAGCTATAATACTTAGTTATATAGTAGTAAAAAGTTTATTTAAAAGGAGTTAAAAAATGTTTAACAATAAATTTTTAAAGATACTATCAATTGTTTTAATAATATTTGTTATATGTTTATCCCCTCTTTTCTCTTATATACAAGTAAACAATGCGTATGCAAGTATAACGTTAACAGCTGCTGCATTAACAATTTTAAAATATGTTATACCTATCGTTGCAAGTTATGTTTGTTTAAATACAATAGGTAAAACATACACAAATGCAGATTTACAAAGAATAATAACACTACTAAATAAAAGTCAAGAGGCAATTTGGCAATTAATAAGCGCATACGGAAAATTAACATTATATAAGGTTATAAATAATATTAAAAATATTGGAAAAAGCATTGCAGAATGCGCGTCTGAATTATTAATTACAGATAGTAAAACCATCGAAAATGCAACTACATATTCTGATAGTCTTACGAGTAAAGTTCAAGCTAATGAAAATTTAACACCAAGTGATATAGTTGATTTGGGAATTGGAAGAGCATTAACTTATTCATTGGCAAAAGTAGCAACGGATACAAATTTTTTAAATACGGAAGTTTTAGATTCTAATAATTCAAAAGTTTTAGAAAACAAATACATTGTAAACTTTGAAAATACTACAATAAGAAAAGATTTATTAAGTAATATAACTGATACTGTAGGTTATTTATATGTAAATAAAGCAATAGAAAGGGGAAGTTTTCAAGTTTGTGAAATGTCATACGATTATTATTTTGAATTAGCTGGATATAGATATAAAATATCTATGTATACAAATTTAGCTACTTTTACATTTGTAAATTATGTTATTAATATAACTTTAGAAAATTGGCAAAATGCTTTATCTGATCAAAAGTTTCCAGCAAATTCTATGTACCTAAATTTTTTTATTTTTAATGCAGTTGAAGGTACATATAAAAAAATTACTGAATTAGCTGTAGGTGATATTTTAGGTGATGTTGGTTTAGGAACATTTAAACAGAGATTATCAGAAAAAACTGATTATAATTTTGGTCAAAATCTGTTAACTAATATTTTAAATAGATTAAATGCAATAGATACATCAACAATGACATTATGGGATTATTTAAATATAAGTACATGTGGTGAATACACAATTAATCCTACATTGGATAGACCTATTCCGACTACTATTCCTTTATATCCTTCCGGAAGTATTTGCAGTGATGAAGTATGGGACTATGTAAATCCTAATACCGATAGACAAACATTAGGACTGGACACAAATATTACTGTTGGTGAAGATGGTACTATCGGTGCTACTACTTCAAATCCTAGATTAGATGGAATACCAATACCTAAAGAAGAAGTTCCTCCTATTACTATACCAGATATACAAAATCCTAGTATTCCTACAACTGATAATCCATCTATACCCGGTAACCCAGATGGTGAAGTAACTGATGGTACTATAAGTTGGTTTTTAAAAATTCCTATTCTAGGTAGTATTTTAAAAGCTATACAAGATTTATGGGAATGGCTTAAAACTCTACCGGAACTATTTAAAATTATGTTAGCGTCTTTATTTATTCCGGCTACTGGATTTTTTACTAATTATTTTACAAAATTTAAGACTTTTTTATCAGATAGGTTTGGACTTCTCTTTTATCCTTTTAGCTTATTACTAGATTTAGCTAATAGATATTTGTATATGTCCTCTACAGAAAATTTAATAATACAAATGCGTACACCTTTTAGTATACCTTTGAAAGGTCAAAATTACGTTATAATTCCAGCTTTTCGTTTTGATTTTGCAGAATTATATTCAAAAAATGGTTTTAAAGAAGTTAGGGAACTTATTTTGATTATAACGGATTGTATTATAACTCTAGGACTTGTTAATCTTCTTCAGAGGAAATATAAGGAGGTCATAGACAAATGATAGTTGAAGGTTTACTTAATGGAATTTACACTCTCATAGAGTTATTGTTTGGTTGGATAACCTTGCCTAATTTTCCTACTCAACTAACAAGTTCTATAAATTCTTTTTTTAACGTTGTTTTTGATAATATAGGTATAATATTTTTAGTAGTACGCCCTATTACAATAAAAATAGCTATTCCAATACTTATAGCAATTCTTAATTTCGATAAGGTTTATAAGCTTACTATGTATATTGTACGTAAGTTACCATTTTCTATAGAATAATAAATATAAACAAAGATATGCCCCGCTACGTTATCGTGCGGGGCATGTTTTTATATTTTTTTTATTAAATCTTCTATACGCATTATTATGTCTTTATTAATATTACACCATTTATTAAAGGTTATAGGTCTCTCTCCAGGTTTTATATTGTCAATTACACTTTCTGTATATGTTTTTTTCATGTATTCATTGTAAGTTTCTTTTGTGTATAATACTCCTGTAACTGTATTTATTCTTATATACCCCCTTTCCATTAAAGTGTTTAATTTTTCTTTTGATAAGTTTTCTAGCATTTTTATTACTCCCTTTCTAATATAATTTTAAATTTTTGTTCTTTTCCGTTTATTGGATTTATGTATGTAAATCTTATTGTATTTTTATGTATTTCATTTATATTTATTGCGTTCTCTTGAAATTCATAGAAACCACTTAATACATTAGCTATCTGTGTTTCCATTTCTGGCTCTTTTATGTTTGTAACTTTCTGTCCTATATATTCAAAATATTCTTTTTTGAAGTTATCTCTTACTTGTAATGGCAAATCTAAATATTCTTTAAATACTTTAATTTCTTTTACATTTTCAAGAAAATCTAAAAAATTTATTTTCATTGTAATTCCCCCTGCTTTATAATTCAATGGTTTCCTCTATAATTAATTTTTCTTGTATATAATCTAGTGTTTTTATTGCTTCTTCTTTTGTTTCGCAATCTTCAATTAAGTAACAATTATTATTCATATCTGCAAATATATTGTATCCATCAACGTATATTGCTGATACATTGTTCATATTTATGAGTGTTTTTTTATCTTTACTTCTTATATACATTATTTTACCTCTCTTTTAATAATTTTTTATCCATTCTATCGCTTGTTCTAATGTATCTATTTCTATGTCAGAGTCAGACGGTGTACACATATAACTGTACTCCATGTTATCTGGGTGTAAAATAGTTATATTAAAACCATATTCTTTAATTTCTTTTTTATTGTTTAAGAATATTCCCCAACCTTTTAGTTGTTTTATTTTTTTCATTTCCTTAACCTCTCTTAATTTTTTTATATTAATACTTTTGTCGACTAAAGTTTAATATCATATACTTAAAAACTATTTAACATATATTAAGTATAACATATTATACTTTTAATGTCAATAGCAAAAGTATAATAAATTATACTTAATATACATTATTGACAACTAAAGTATAAAATAGTATACTAAAGTTAATAAGATTATGGAGGTTAAAAAAAATGATTAGTTATAAGCCATTTTTAAAATTATTGATTGACAAAAATATTCAAAAGAAAACTATTATCGAAGATACTGGCATATCTAAAGGTACTATAAATCGTATGAATAATAAAAATAATCAATATGTCTCACTTGAAGTTATTGATAAATTGTGCAATTATTTTAAGTGCGATATAAATGATATTATTGAATACATACCATCTGAAACATCAAATAACGCTGAAAAATAGCGTTATTTTTTTATACAAAAATCCGGAAATTAAGTTTGTTAAAAAATATCAATCTTACTGCACCAAAATACCTTTTACCTAAAAAGAATTTCACCCTAACCTACAAATACATAAAGCAATGTATAAAAAGTTTTGCGAAAATTATGTTAACAATAATAGTTACATTATAGGAATTTAAAATAAATTTGTTCGCAAAACACTGTTATTTATAAAATGTTTGCTAGTCTATATTCTTATGGTTAGGGTAGTTGGAAAAAAACAAGGCTTTAAAATCGATTTTAAGCAATTTTTACCCCATTAATGATAAATAGTTCTATAAATCATAAAACACTATCTTAATCCCTTTAATATTTAAAAATAATAGCACAATAAAATATCTCTTGCAAGATGTTTTTATTTATGCTATAAATATCTCTAATAAGATATTCTATAAAAGGCAATTTTTAGTTGTAAATTTTATAGGCGAAAAAAAAATTACAGCACTATATATAATCAGTGCTGTAAATAGGGATACAATCCAATTTTTTAGGGGGAAAAAAAATTGACTAATCATATTTTTAATGTCTCTGTAGACAAAGTTAAAATTTTACTAGAAGTACCATTGATTACTATTAACTCTTTTTTAAAAAGTATTGCTTATGATATACGCTTTAGTAGCATTATTAAATCAAATGCAATGAGTAAATGTGGTAGTTCATATGTAGTTACTTTAGAATTTGGAAATATTCTTTATATAGGATTTGAGCCAAATTGGATAGTTAATCATGCCGAAAGGATAAATAGAGTTGTTATTGAGTATAATCCAAATAAAATTAATCTGTTTGAAGAATTAAAAGGTATAGAAACATTTTTTAAACATGGTGAAATACTTAGTTTTATGGCTATTGATTTTGCATATGATTTTGATATAGACATAGTAGATTTAAAGGTAATTAAAAGGCATGGAGCTGAATATAATTGCTATATTGGTCATAATGATTTAGAGACTATGTATTTTGGAACTATGGGTAGTGATGGAATGGTAAGAATCTATAATAAAGCTAAAGAACAAAAACATGTAGATAAAAATTGTATATGGACACGTTATGAAATAAGAATAAAAGGTGTAACAATGAAAAAACATTTTTTTAATGATATAAGAGAAAAACTTAGATTACATGATGTTTATTATACCTCTGAAAAATATAATAATTTAGGATGGCAAGAAAAGGCTATACTTGAGGGACTTATTTCTAAACCTACTCTATTAGACAGTATAAAAGATTATAAAACTAAAAAAAAATACAAAGAATTAATTGCAGAAGGTATGGAAAAATTAGAACTTGATAAGGAAAAATTGATTGACGCTTTTTATATTTATTTAAAAACTGTTAATTTAAATAATTATCTTAGCAAATTAGATTGGAAATATAATCGTTATAAATAAAAAAAACTTCTGTTGAAGTTTACTAGTTTAATGTTTATAATTAAGTTACAAAAGTTTTATATGACATAAAAAATTTTATTTTGCGACATATGTATCGTATAAAATCGAAAACGTAAGGCTTAAATTTAGCTTTTAAGGCAGCTTTTGTTGTTTTGATGACTTATTATATCAAAATTAAATAAAATTTGTTTAAACTTGGTTTATTTCCCTTGAAATCATTTCCGTATATTTTTACCTTGATATCTAAAAATTTTGTGCTTATTAATTACTTTATACCTTTAATATAATTTATTTTAACAATCATTTATATATTGTTATTAAATTTGATTAGTTTTATTTTTTACTATAGAAAAATTAAAAATGTTTAGGAGAATTTTTATGGAATACAATTATTTTGAGTTAGCGCCCTCCCCTATGTGTGATTTTTTGGAGTACCTTATATCAATTAAAGGTAAATCACCAAGAACTGTTCATGAGTATTTTTTAGACTTAAGAACTTTTCATAGGTTTTTGTGTCTTAGATATAAGCTTGTGCCATCTGATACTGTTTTTGAAGAAATTGATTTTTTTATTATAGATTTAAATACTATAAAGAAAGTTAATTTATTTGATTTGCATGCTTTTGTATCATTTATAGATAAAGAACGTGATAATAGTAACAGAACAAAAGCTAGAAAAGTTGCATGTTTGAAATCCTTTTATAGATATTTACATAATGTAATGAATATTGTTAATGAAGATCCTGCGGCAAAACTAGAAACGCCAAAGGCTAGTAAAAGATTACCAATACATCTATCCCTGGATCAATCAAAGGCTTTATTAGAAGCTATTGATGGTCAAAATAAAGAAAGAAATTTTGCTATAATAATGATATTTTTGAATTGTGGTGTTCGATTATCTGAAATTGTCAGTATAGATATAAATAATTATAAAGATGAAACATTAACCGTTATAGGCAAAGGAAATAAAGAAAGAACAATTTATCTAAACTCTGCCTGTATTGTATCTATAGATGAATATCTAAAAGTAAGACCTGTACCGATACTTGGCCATGAGAATGCCATGTTTTTAAGCAATCGTAGAACAAGAATTTCACAAAGAGCTATACAGCATCTTGTTGAAAAATATTTAGTTGCAGCAGGCCTAGGTGACAATAAATTCTCACCACATAAGCTAAGACATACTGCTGCTACATTAATGTACCAGTACGGCAATGTAGATATTGTAGCGCTTCAGGATATATTAGGACATGAAAGTGTTGCTACAACACAAATATACACTCATATCAATAATGAAAGACTTAAACAAGCTATTAAAAGTAACCCTCTAAGTACATATATGGATGATAAAAACGATAATAACAGCGATGACAATAACGATGATAATACATCGCATGATTAAAATCGAACTAAGTTCGAGTGTGCTTTAATTTAAATGAAAAGTAGCAGATTATTTTAGTTTGCTACTTTAATTCATATTATAAAAAATCCGTTACATTTTAATCTTAAATGCTATTGCATCAAGTTGAAATTGAAGTCCTTCCTCTCCACCATGATGAGCAAATTCTGTTTGAATTGACTTTCTTGCTGGATACTTTCCATTACATCTTTCAATTAGAACTTTTTCTAATAGAGGAATATTCCAGATATCTCTAAACATACAGTCGATCTTTACTACTGATTCTAAAGTTAATCCAATTGATTTAAGTCTTTCAATTAGATGGTCAAAAGCACCATTTATTTGATTTTCAACCGACTGACCAATATTCCCTACACAATAGTTTATAAACACAAAATCTCCAGCTTCAACAATACCAGAATGAGCCCATTCACTATTTACATCACTTCTTACAATCTCTCTCATAACAATTCACCCTATTATATATAATTACAATGTTCATCCTAAATTCTAATTTAATTATTTAGCCTATATGAAAATTGTTTAAAAATGGTCAAATAAAAACAATAGAAAAAGGCCTCACTCTTCTCTATTGCTTTTATTTTCTTTAGTATATAGGGATCAATAATGTATCTCCAGGATATATTTTACCATTTTCAATATTATTTAACTTTTCTATCTTATATATAAATTCATCAATCCTAAGGCGATTATCATAGCTTGATGCAATTTGCCATAATGTATCGCCTGATTCTACATAAACTCTATCATATGTAATAATGTTTGTTGAGTAAACTTTTGTAAATGATGACAGTATTAAAAATAAAATAAAGCTAATTGTTAATACTGACAAAAATATAAATGTTTTAAATTTTTTCATATTTGTAATTCTATATCTATTTAATATAATCATTTGTTATCTCCTTAATCGAATGTTTGTTTGGTTTAATTAAATATTAGCAGAACATATGTTCTTTGTCAATACATATTTTCAATTTTCTCCAAACATTTGTTTGTATTATTTGCATCTACTGCAAACAAATGTTTGATTTTTTTAATTTACTATGATATAATGTGCATAGACTCAAGCTTATCTTGAATCTGTGCACATTTAAAATGGCTCGGCTTAGTCGAGACTATAATATAATAATAAAAACGCTCATTGTGGAGGTAATTTTTATGGCTTACGAAGATTTAAGCGAAATTCAAATTAAAATATTAACATACATAAAACAAGAGCTTTCTTTAAGAGGCTATCCCCCATCGGTTAGAGAAATGTGTAAAGCAACAGGACTTAATTCTACTTCATCCGTCCATGCACATTTAACGACTCTTGAAAAAAAAGGATACATAGTTAAGGGTAATAATAAAATGCGTGCTATAGAAATTGTTGACGTTGACAATCAGTATGCCGATTTACCTAAAAAAGAAATAATTCATCTACCCGTTTTAGGCAATGTTGCAGCTGGCTCACCTATTTTGGCTGTTGAAAATGTAGAAGATTTACTACCTGTTCCAGTAGATTTTATTGGCAACAATGAATCTTATGTATTAAAAGTTAAAGGTGATAGTATGATTGAAGCTGGAATATTAAACGGAGATTTTATTATAGTAAATAAGCAAAATACTGCTAAAAACGGTGATATTGTTGTAGCTTTAATAGATGATTCAGCTACAGTTAAAACATTTTATAAAGAAAAGGATTATATAAGACTACAACCGGAAAACAGTACAATGGAACCTATTCTAGTTAAGGATCCATATATATTAGGCGTTGTTAAGGGTGTTATAAGAAAATATAAATAAATCATAAGAACGCATATTAAATATGCGTTTTTTATTCTTGCCAATTGTTTTTTATAATGATATTATTACTTTGATAAATATTTTTGGAGATATATATGGAAAAGATACTACTTGTTAGTGAAATTGATAACATAAAAAATAATATTGATAAATATAGTATGGAGCATATAATTAATGGTCAAATTGGTAAATTTGAAAGTCATGCTAGATTTAATTTATTATCCTTTGATTGGCATGATATTGATGCTCCTCAAGAACTTCCATCACAAATTATAATTCATTTTAGTGAAAAGAACATATTCTTTATTTGTGAAGATGAAAGAAGTTTAAAAAAAGTTCATAAATTATTTAAGAAAGATGATTCCATTGAAAAAATGATATTTAACTTCTTTGCTGAGTTAATAAAGGAAGATACAAATTATTTAGAAGCTTTGGAAGAAGAAATAACAGAAACAGAAGATGATTTACTTACCTCTTCAAATAAAGAGTGTACTAAGGAAATAATAGCATATAGACGTGAGCTATTGCAGCTTAAAAAATATTATGAGCAGTTAAACAGGATTTTTGAAGGTCTTGTTCAAAACGAGAATAATTTAATATCCGAGGATAGTCTTAGATATTTTAATATATTAGATAGTAGGATTGATAGATTATTTTCTAATGTACTAAATATAAGGGATTATGTAACCCAAGTCCGAGAAGCCTATCAAGCACAAATTGATATTGAACAAAACAACTTAATGCGTATATTTACAGTTATAACTTCAATATTTTTACCTCTAACCTTGATAGTTGGTTGGTATGGAATGAATCTTCAAATGCCTGAATTTTCATGGAAGTACGGATATCCTTTTGTTATAGCATTGAGCTTATTAATAAGTGCAATATGTTTAATAATATTTAAACGCAAAAAGTGGTTTTAAATAAGATACAAAAAAGGCATCTCATCAGAAATGCCTTTTTTAAAATAAATATTTTATATATTCTTAATCATAAATAAATTTACATCATAGCTATCTTTAATTATGTAGCCTTCACTTTTATATAAACTTACGATTCAATAAATCTCATTAGCTTTCTTCCGTACCCTTTTCCACGATAGCTTTCGAAAACCTGTACTTCCAAAACAAAACCCATAGTTTCACCCATAAGTTCACGTACACAAAACCACATCCTACCAATATCATTGCCTGATTCATCTTGTGCAACAAGCATTTTACCAGGTAGTTTTATTAGTCTGTCAAAATCATCTCCTAATTGTTTTGCAGCATCTTCCTTTGAATATCCAGCATTTATTAATTCAAAAGAATATTCTTGTATAAGGTCGCTTTTGTAGTTAATTATTTCTTGCTTAGTTAAATCTCTTGTAATCATTATTAATTCTCCTTAAATTTAACATCAATTAAGTTTCTTAAGTATCAAAATATCTTCTCTAAGAAAATTATACTACAAATTTGTTAAAAAAACAACAATTTACAAATCTGACTTATATAGTAATATTTACGACTATGGATCCATTTAATATTACTTTTTTACGTTCCACTTAACTGAATAGCTGCCTTTATGTTTTTTTGCTTCAATACTTATTTTGTATTTTCCAGGTTCTTTTAAGTTTACTGTGAAATTAGATGTTTGTATATCGTGTCCTTCATAAGCTATATTTCCATTCTCATCTTTTATCAATAAATCAATTTTACCTTCCTCAGTTTTTATATCTACATAAACCTCACAAGTTTCACCATCTTTTACAGTGATGCTTTTGTTTTTGTCTCCAGAAAATTTATTATATTTCATTGACATTGAAGTTAAAGTATTGTTTTCAAAGGAACCAATTGTAAATGTACTTCCATATGTACAGCCAGTAAAGCCAATGGCTAATAATACTATTAAACACATTAAAATAATTTTTTTCATTTTTTTGCTCTCCTTAAGTGTAAACCACTATTCATTTATTTTATTAAGTCTTTTATATTTACTTATTTTTAACGTATATCTACATAATTGTATGACTAGAAAAATTGCTATGAATAACAACAAAATTATTCCTAATACATTATATGAATGAATATAAATAAAAGTCAGTATTAGTAAATTAATTATCAGAAAAGATAAGCATATATTTCTAAATGGTTTATAATAATTAATCAGGTCTTCATAATTACTATAAATATTAAACGGCTTACCATCTCTCTTCTTTTCAATTATTAGTATCTCCCTATTGAAATTACCCGGAGATATAGCAATTTGTCCCATTCTGCTACCATATGGACGCCAACGGATTTTTCCTATTGAATAATTTAGGTTAATATTTTTTGTAAAAACATTATAATCCATTTGTTCTAGAAATAATTTATATTCGTGTATTTCTTTAATAGATTTATTTCCTACAAATTCTAAACAATATTCATATTCATTATGATTGCATATTTCAAATTCATATTTTAATTTTGTTGTATCTATTAATCTATATCCATGACTTGCCATATGATTTAACCACTTTTCTTGAGCACTTATAAAACTAAAGAAGTATCTATATTTCTTTATCGTCATTTAAATTCCCTCCTATAATTTTATTGGCGATACTATATATTTGTTTAAGCCTTATTAACTCAATTTCTGAAATTTTTTTACCTTCTTCTGTTATTAAATACTCTTTTTTTCTATTATCATCTTCACTGTATAGCTTAATCCATCCTTTTTTTAGTAAGGTATTTAGGGCTCCATATAGAGTTCCAGCTCCTAATGAAAGTCTTCCATCTGTTTCATTTTCAATAAATTGCATTATACCATACCCATGATTTGGTTTATACAATGATAACAAAATAAAAAAAGTTGTTTCGGTTAATGCTCCGCCTTTAATATTATCCCTCATATGCATCCTCCACTATTACAGCATACTTTATATCGTTTACTGTAATAAAAATATATCACTAAACGTAATAGTTGTCAATAAAAAATTCTGACAATATTTTTATCAGAATTTTTTATAGTTTACTTTTATAAATTTTAAATTCTATCATCTATTCTACCAAATGCTTCATCAGAAAGTAATGCACCCTTTGTTTCGACAACAGCAGATGAAACAAAATTAGCAATTTTAATTGATTTTTCTATATTATATTTTTTATAGTAGCAAGCTATGATTGAGCCTATATGTGCATCTCCGGCACCAATTGTATCTATTTGTTCAACTTTAATTGCATCAATATGATTTAATTTTTCATTTTCATAATAACAAGCTCCGTTGCTTCCGCAAGTTACTATAACTGTATTATTAGTTAAATTATTTAATGATTTTACTGCTTCAATTAACTTATCTTTCTTTGTAAACTGATATGCTTCGTCATCATTTAAGTGTAATATTGGTGATAATTTAAATATTCTATCTAATAATTCTATAGATATAGAATTAATTCTTGGGCCAGGTGCAAAAAATACTGGTATATCATTATGCTTTTCTAAAAAGTCTACTATTATAGGACCTGTAGTCTCCTCTATTTCAAGTCCACAGATATAAACAGCCTCTATTTGTGAAATATCTATTGTTTCAAGCCATTCTTTATATATTAAATACTCTGCACCGTGATTAGATATAAAAGTTCTTTCTCCAGAGGATTCAACAAAACAGTAGCAGCAGCCATTGTCCATGTTAGGTGTTGGGACTGGTGTAGAAATATTTCTTGCTTTTAATTCTTTTCTAACAAAATCACCATATATCCCAGTCCCTACTGGTGAAAATAAAATATATGGAACATTAAAATGTCTTATTGTATCTGATACGTTATAGGCACAACCCCCAAGAGACATTTCTTGAAATATAACATGAACATCTTGACCGGTACCAGGTAAAAAGTCTACATTTATTATAATATCAACAACCGTTGAGCCTATTACTAATATTTTTTTCATTCTAACCTCCATGCTCCAATGCACAAATTGTCATTAAAATTTTGTGCATGGAGGTCGTGATTTATTTTATTATTATTCATACTTATTTTCACACTAAAACTCCAATGTTATTTTCTATGTCTATTAATTATTTATTTTACTTCCAATACCATCATATTCAAGCATTTTTTGAAGAGAAAACATAACTCCTAGCTTTGCATGATCATAAAACAATCCGCCTTGAATATATGCTATATAAGGTTCTCTAATTGGTGCATCAGCACTTAATTCTATAGATGAACCAGATACAAAAGCACCTGAAGCCATGATTACTTCATTTGTATAACCAGGCATGTCCCACGGAATCGGTGTAACATGGGCGTCAACAGGTGATGCCGCTTGTATAGCTTCACAAATTTTTATAACTAAATCTGGATTTTTAAATTTAATAGCTTGAATGATATCACTTCTCTTATCCTCTAGCTTTGGTGTTATTTCATATCCAAGAGAATTGAACACACCACCAAATAATAAAGCACCTTTTAATGCTTCACTTGCAATATGTGGAGCAAAAAATAAGCCTTGAAGAGTATTTCTTGTAGTCCCAAAGGTTAATCCGATTTCTTTTCCTACTCCAGGAGCTGTTAATCTGTTTGCTATTCTGTCAATTATAGCTTTTTTACCTGCTATATATCCACCAGATAAGGCAATTCCACCACCAGGATTCTTAATTAATGAACCTACTGTCACATCAGCTCCAACATCTGATGGCTCTAATGTATCTATAAATTCACCGTAACAGTTATCTACCATTATGTATATATCAGGATAAGTTTCTCTTATCTTATTTATTGCTTCTTTTATTTTTTCCATTGTAAATGCTGGTCTGAAGCTATAACCAGTTGAACGCTGGAACATTAGTAATTTAGTTTTTTCTGTTATAGAATTAATAACTGTTTCAATATCTATACTATAATCTTCTTTTAATGCTACTTCTTTATAGATAATTCCAGCCTCTTTTAAATTACACGGCTCATTATTTTCTTCGCCAAGGACCGTTAAAAGTGTATCATAAGGCTTACCTGTTACTGCAATTGCCTCATCTCCATATTGTAATATACCCGATAATGTTAAATACAAAGCGTGTGTTCCTGAAGCAATTGAAGGTCTAACTAATGCATCCTCTGTATGAAATACCGAAGCAAAAATACTTTCAACCTTTTCTCTTCCTATATCACCATATCCATAGCCAGTATTCCAATAAAAATGTGTGTAATCAAGTCTATTTTCTTGCATTGCTGAAATAACCTTATATTGATTACATTCTCTTATTTTATCAATATTATCAAAATATTTCTCTTTAATATCTGATTCTATTTTAGTTACATAGTCATAAACATTTTTACTTATACCAAATTGTTTACATAATATTTCTTCTGTCAACATATTTACTCCATTTCTAATTCATTATTAAATAGTTTTACATTTTGTGAAGGTACAATTGATGAGATAGAATGTTTATATATCAACATTTGACCTTTATCTGTTTCTAAACATATAACATAGTTATCAAAACCCTTTACTAAGCCTATCACTTTAAATCCATTTAATAAAAAAATTGTAATTTTAATTTTTTCTTTCCTAACATTATTTAAAAATGCATCTTGTAAATTTATACTATTCATTAGAAAGCCCTCCTAAAGTATAATCATATATACTGTTTATCACTTTATCTATTTCATCTAAATTTGTTAAATCAAACCACTTTATATTTGAGTCAGCTTTAAACCAAGTAAATTGCCTTTTGGCAAATCTTCTTGTATTTGTTTTAAGAATATCTATTGCATCTTGTTTAGTTGTTTTTCCTTCTAAATAATCTATAATCTCTTTATATCCAATACCTTGTAATGAAACTAAATTTCTGTCATAGCCTTTATCAAGTAAGGATTTAACCTCTTCTATGAGGCCATTTTCAACCATTATATCTACTCGTTTATTTATCCTTTGATAAAGAATATCTCTATCCATTTCAAGGCCTATGATGATGCAATTGTATTTCTCACTAGGCTTTCTAATATCTGTATTCATTTCAGAAAACTTATTTCCAGTTATATGACATACTTCTAAGGCTCTTATTACTCTTTTAACATTGTTTTTGTGTATTTTAGCTGCTGCTTCAGAATCAATGTTCACCAAAAGTTCATGAAGTTTTTCTGTACCGTGCTCATTATAAAAATCAGTATAGTATTTTTTTACCTTTTCATCGGATTTAACCTTTCCAAAGTCTAAATCGTAGAGTAAAGAATTTACATATAGTCCACTTCCCCCAATAACTATAGGAAGTTTATCATTATCGATAAGGTTATCAATGTGTTTTTCAGCTATTTTTTGAAATTCTGAAACTGAAAATTCTTCGTTAGGATATACAAGGTCTAACATATGATGTTTTATACCACAAGCTTCTTCTTCAGTGACCTTAGCGGTTCCAATATCCATATACTTATATACTTGCATTGAATCGGCAGATATGATTTCAGTATTTAATTTTTTTGCTAGCTCTATAGAAACATAAGTTTTACCTACTGCTGTAGGCCCAACTATTACTAAAATTTTGTTATTCATACTACACCTGTATTCTTTCAAACATTCTCTCTACTTCATATTTTGTCATTTTTATAATTGTAGGTCTTCCGTGCGGACATGTATAAGGACTTTTTGTATTAGCTAAATCCTCAATAAGCCTTTTAATTTCCATAGCATGTAAATTATCTCCAGCCTTTACTGATTTGACACATGCATTTTTTATAATCTTGCTCATTTCTATATCTAAACTGCTATTTTTCTTAACTTCCTTCATTGAATCTAATATAGTAAAAAATAGCTCTCTAACATTAACATCAATAAATATTAGAGGAATACTATTGATTAATATATCATTTATTCCAAAGCTTTCAATAGGTAATCCAATTTTTTCAAAGAAGTTTTTGTTATTTATAGCTAAATAATAATCCTCATAAGATAAATTGATAACCTCGGGAATTAGCAGTTCCTGTAGTGTTATAGTTCTATTTTCTATCTGACTTAAATACTTTTCATAGTTAATACGCTCATGAGCTGCATGCTGGTCTATAATATAAAGCTCATTTGTCAAACTACTCTCACAAAGAATGTAAGTATTAAACAACATTCCTATTACATTTAACTGAGAAATTGTGGTCTTATCTACATGATTGATAGAGGTTTCTTCATAGCATTCAATAACCTCGATACTATTAGTTTCAAAGCCTAATTGCTCTACAATTTTGGTATTATCTATATTATTTTCAATATTTGTAAAATTATTATCAAATAGAGTGAAGAGTGTTTTTTCTTCACTTTTTTCCTCTATTATATAATTTTGATTGTCCTCTTTTAATATATCGGCTTCTTGATAAAATTCTATATTATTTATTTCATTTTCTTCACTTCTTGTATTTTCAATAATTGATCCATTTATTGAGTTATCAAACTTTTTAAGAGTTAAGTCACTAAATAAGTCTTCATTAAATTTATGATCTTTATACTCAACATTTTTATCAGGTTTAATAAATATCTCTTCAAGAGAGATTGAGCTTTTACTCTCATTTTGTTGAAAAGGCTTTTTAACAATAGTTTCGCTTTTAATTTCTTTTACTAAATTAATTTGTTTTAATGCTTTATATATAGCACTTTTAAGCTCATTTAAAAACTTTTCTTCATCCTTTAATCTAATTTCAGTTTTTGCCGGATGAACATTTACATCAATTAAGTTAGTATCAATTTCTATTTTTAAAAAGCAAGCTGGATGCTTATCCTTTGGTAAAAGAGTGTTATAAGCAGCCTCAATAAAGAAATTAGCCCTTTTATGTTTGATAAATCTATCATTTACAAATAAAAGCTGATATTTTCTATTTCCTCTATAGTAGTTTAAATTTGTTGTATAGCCTGTAATCTTAACATATTCACTTTCATAATTTACCTCAATTAAAGAGCTAACCATATCTCTATCATAGAGGCTTGAAAGTGCATTAATCATATTTGTAGATTTAGGTGTTTTAAAAACTGTGCTATTGTTATTTATATATTTAAACGATACATTCTTGGCACACAAAGACAAGCATACAACTATTTCATTAATATTTGTGCTTTCTGAAACATCACTTTTTAAAAACTTAAGACGTGCTGGCACATTGTAAAATAAATCTGTTATGATTATTGTAGTACCTATTGGGCACCCTACATCTTCTTTAAGTATTGTTTTGCCACCCTCAATAACAAGTTTAGTACCAGAAATGTCAACAGCAGTTCTAGATATAATTTCAACCTTAGCAACAGCTGCAATACTAGCTAAAGCCTCCCCTCTAAATCCAAGAGTGTGGAGACTGTCTAAATCATCAGCTGTGTTTATTTTATTTGTATAGTGACGTTTAAAGGCATCTTCAATCTCATCTTTTTTTATACCAACACCGTTGTCTGTTATTCTAATAAACTTTTTACCACCGTTTTTAATTTCAATGATTACTTCATCAGCCTTAGCATCAATTGAGTTTTCAACAAGCTCCTTAACTATTGATTTAGGGCTTTCAATAACCTCACCAGCTGCAATTTTATTTATTGTATTATTATCTAATTGCTTAATTGTACCACTCATTAAAATCACCCGATTGTTTTAGATTTTCTAACTAATTCATTTAATAAATTCATTGCATCCATTGGAGTTAACGAATTTATATCTATATTCTTAACATTTTCCTCTATGAAAGCTTTGTATTTATCATCTACCTCTGTAGTGCTTAATCCACCAAACAATGACAGTTGGAACTTATCGCTTACTAGTTCTTTTTTCTTATTAGAAGTAAAGGGCTTGTTTATATCATTTTCCTCTAGCTGTGCTATGATTTCCTTTGCTCGATTTATAACCTCAACAGGAAGTCCAGCTAAATTAGCAACCTGAATACCATAGCTTTTATCTACACTACCCTCTACAATTTTTCTAAGGAATGTTATTTTATCTCCTGATTCTTTAATTAAAATTCTAAAGTTTTTAATAGAGTCTAATTTATCCTCTAATTCTGAAAGCTCATGATAATGTGTCGCAAACAGCGTTTTTGCCTTTATTTTTTTAGTTATATACTCAACAACTGACCAAGCAATACTAAGCCCATCATAGGTGCTTGTACCTCTTCCAATCTCATCTAAAATAAGCAAACTGTTTTCAGTTGCATTTTTTAGTATGTTTGAAACCTCAGACATTTCAACCATAAATGTACTTTGTCCCTGAGCTAAATCATCACTTGCACCAACACGAGTAAATATCTTGTCTACTATACAAATATCTGCTTCTTTTGCTGGAATAAAGCTACCAACATGTGCTAGTAATGTAATTAGAGCAACCTGTCTCATATATGTTGATTTACCTGCCATATTCGGACCAGTTATAATAGACATTCTTAGCTTTTTATTATCTATTATTGTGTCATTAGGTACAAACATTTCATTTTTTATTAGTTTTTCAATAACTGGATGTCTGCCTTCAATTATATGTATGTGATCCCCAATGTTTATATTAGGTCTTACGTAGTTATTCTTAACTGCCGCTATTGCTAATGAATTGATAGTATCAATTATAGCTATATCATGAGCAGTATTTTGAATACGTGTAATTTGTTCCTTTATATATTGTCTAATCTCTAAGAATAAATTATACTCAAGCTTCATAATTTGCTCATCAGCATTGAGAATCTTGGACTCCATTTCTTTAAGCTCTGGAGTTACAAATCTCTCGCAGTTTGCTAGAGTTTGCTTTCTAGTATAATAATCTGGAGCATTTTTAACATTTGACTGTGTTATTTCAATGAAATACCCAAATATTTTGTTATATCCTATTTTTAGATTCTTAATGCCAGTTTTCTCACGCTCTGTGTTTTGTAAGTTGGAAATCCATTCCTTGCCATGAACTGATATTTCTTTAATTTCATCAAGCTCAGCGTTAAAGCCTGACTTTATAACTCCACCCTCTTTAACAGATACAGGTGGCTCCTCTACAATTGATTTATCCAATAGTTTAAAAACATCCGATAGTATATCAAATCTTTCATATATTTCTTTTATCAACTCTACATCAGTAAAGGAAAGTTCAGACTTAAAATCCGGTAGGTTTGATATAGATTGCTTCAATGCAATTAAATCTCTTCCATTGCAATTACCATATACTATTCTACCTATAAGTCTTTCAATATCGTAGATTTTCTTCATATACTCCTTGATGTTGTTAGAAACCATTACATTATCATATAGCTCTGACACAGCATCAAGCCTTTGGTTTATTAAACTTTGTGACCTTAAAGGCTCTTCTATCCATTTTTTTAGAAGCCTTCCACCCATTGCAGTCATGGTGTAATCAATAACATGATATAGGGTGCCTTGTCCCTTTTTACCACGCATTGTTTCAGTTAGCTCTAGATTTTTTCTTGTACTGCTATCTAACTGAACATAATCTCCAATTTTATAGCTCCCAATTTTATTAATATGCTCTAATGATATTTTTTGAGTTTCATACAAGTATTCTAAAAGCATACCTAGAGACATAATTGCATTAATATTATCTGTTATTCCATAGTCTCGACTTCGATCCATTTGTGTCTCGTTTTGCGAGACACTATCAAGAGAGATTACATTAAAATGCCTTAATATAATCTCCTTGTACTCTTCTATTGTATTAATCTTATCTAGGCAATTAATTTTTGAATCAATAATATCATTATTTATAATTGAATTCGCAATAATTTCAGATGGATTTATCTTTATAATCTCACCAACCATTGCATCCTTTAAAACATTATTGTTATAGGATTCATATTCTGTTACTAATAAATCACCAGTAGATACATCAACATAGGACATACCAAAGCCACTATTTGTAAGATATAAACTACATAAATAGTTGTTTGCTTTATCATCAAGCATATTCTGGTCAATTATAGTACCAGGTGTAATAACTCTTACTACATCTCTTTTTACTATCCCCTTAGCAGTTGCAGGATCCTCCATTTGCTCACAAATAGCGACCTTTAAACCATTCTCTATAAGTTTAGGAATGTAATTGTCTATTGCATGATGAGGAACTCCACACATTGGAGCTCTTTCCTCAAGACCGCAGTCTCTGCCTGTCAGTGCTATTTCAAGAACTTTCGATGCAACTATAGCATCGTCAAAGAACATTTCGTAAAAGTCACCAAGTCTATATAAAACAATACAATCCTTGTAATTTTCCTTTAAATTTAAATATTGCTGCATCATAGGTGTTAATTTACCCATGTGTCTACCTCCAAAAGTTATAGATTATTTATCTACAATTGTTCCTTCAAGGAAAAAGGTCTTAGCACTGTCTATTCTTACATTTACTATTTTACCAAGTAAGCTCTTATCACCTTTAAAGTGAACTAATCTAAAGTGCTCTGTTCTTCCAGTTAAAAACTCATCAGAGCTTTTGCTTATTTCATCAACTAATATTCTATATGTTTTTCCAATACATTTTTCATTTTTATCTAATACTATTGGATACAATTGATCTAATAAATAATTAAATCTTTTATGCTTTTCATCTTCTGGCACTTGATTTTCCATAGTAGCAGCCTTTGTTCCCTCACGTGGTGAATAAAGGAATGTAAAAGCTGATTCATATTCCACTTTTTTAACTAAGTCAACTGTTTCCATGAAATCCTCTTCAGTTTCTTCAGGAAAACCTACAATAATATCAGTTGTTATTGCTACATCAGGTATTTCACGACGAATTTTCTCAGCTAATTCAAGATAATGTTCTTTTGTATATTTTCTGTTCATTTCCTTTAACACTTTGGTACTTCCTGACTGAACTGGCAAATGAACATGATTACATACTTTGTCATACTCCTTAATCACTTTAATCAAATCATCTGATAAATCCTTTGGATGAGATGTCATAAATCTAATAAATTCTATTCCATCAATTTCACTAACAGCCCTTAATAAATCAGCAAAAGTATATTCTCTAGATAGATTTTTACCATAAGAGTTTACATTTTGACCAAGTAAAGTTACTTCCTTACAGCCATTTTTAGCTAAATCTCTGATTTCGTTTAAAATATCCTCTGGCTCTCTGCTTTTTTCTCTACCTCTTGTATAAGGAACTACACAGTAGGTACAGAAATTGTTACAACCATAAGTTATATTTACAAGTGCCTTATGAGAGTATTTTCTAGCCTTGGGCATATCCTCATGTATTTCTTCTGTATTTTCTATTATGCTAACTGCTTTGAGCTTTTCAATTTGAGCTTTTCTAATTAAATCAGGAAGTTCATGAATATTGTTAGTGCCAAAAACAATATCAACAAAAGGACATCTTTTTAGAGTCTGTTTTCTAACCTCTTCTTTTTGCATCATACATCCACAAACTGCAATAAGCATATTAGGATTTTTTCTTTTAAGTCCTTTTAATGCTCCAAGTTTACCAAATACTTTTTGTGCTGCATTTTCTCTAATTAAACATGTATTTAAAATTACTAAATCTGCTTTATTATTATCTATTTCTTCATATCCTATTGAATTTAACATACCACCTATTTTTTCAGAATCATGCTCGTTCATCTGGCATCCGTATGTTAAAATGTGAAAAGTTTTACTCATTTATTTCCTCCATTACAATAATCGACATAAAATCTCAATCATAATATTATATCATTATTAGTATGTGTTTTCAACAAAAAAACTATCTGTAAATTCTATAGATAGTTTAAAAATATTTCAAAATTATTAATGTGATGCTAATTTCCCTATTGACGTTCCTTTAGGCTATTTTGCGTAAACATGTTGTTAGAAGATACAACCATATTTTTATTAATAATATTAGAATAATTTTATTAATTATAATCTTCTATCAAGTATTTAAATCATTATAAAATAATCTTCTGAAAATACACATATAGTTTCAAAATACAAGTATTTAATTTTATCAAGTTGAATTTCTTTATCTAAATTTTTGAGTTCTAAGTTATTAAATCTTCATATTTAAATATTATTGGTCTCCACAAACCAAGTCCTAAGTATATAATTTTTTATATTACTCTCCTTAACCCATACACACGCTTTCGTTTATGCTTATAGTGGACGTTGCATCACCAACCATATATTTCTTTAAAAGCATTGGTGACTTCATCACGGATTCTCATCCCAATATCTGAATTTTGCATTACTACAATCCCCGAACCCTCATCAGGGCAAAAAACCATATTTGAATAATAACCTAAATTTGAACCGCCATGTCCAAATATTAATCCTTTTTTACTTTGATTTACGGCAAAACCTACCCCATACGGTGAGTTTTCATATGCTTTTGTTGTCATTAACTCGGCTGTCTTTTTTTCAAGGAATGTGCTTTCACTTTTTAATGCTTTCATTATTTCAATGCCAAATCGCGCAAGGTCTGACGGCGTAGTCCATAGTCCTGCCGCCGATAATTCCGGCATTATATTATATCCCCCCGGTAATTGTAAGTTGTGAAGATTATAGCCAAAAGCGATTTTATTAAATTTATTTTTAGGTAGAGGTTGTGAATAAGTGCTGTGAGTCATAAATAATGGGGAAAAAACTAAGTCGTTCATTAAATCACAAAAATTAAGTTTGCAAACATCTGTGATGATTTTTTGAGCAAGAACATATCCTCCACCTGAATATTGAAATCCAGTTTCAGGATCTTTAATTAACTTTAGTTTTAAATGATTTGAGGGAAATACTCCGGTTAATATTTGTTCAACCGTGGGTATCTTTTGTCCCTGTTGATAGCCAGCAAAGCCATGAAGATTTAAACCAGCGTGATGGCTTAATATCTGCCTTAACGTGATTTTATGTTTTTGATTATCGTATGTAGGAACATCATAACCAGCAAGATACTCAGAAATGTCTGTATCTATATCAAGTGTCCCCCGCTCGACCAAACGCATGATAGCAACAGCAAATACAGGTTTACTAATAGAGCCTGCTTGAAAAAGCGTGTCCGAAGTAACCTTTTCTTTTGTCGTTCTCCGCTTTACTCCATAAGCATATGCTTCACAAATCTCAAAGTTTTCTATTATTGCTATACTGACAGCAGATGTATGACATTCTTTCATACGCTCCACAAGTGTAATACCGTCATAATGCTTTTTATTCTCAATAATTTCTGAAATTTTACTCATGATATACCTCCCAAAATGCTGATTTTCCATATCTACGTTCCCCGAAGAACCTTGCGTGAACACATTGTTATATGATGTAATTAGATTGCCTATCTGTATAATATATTTTTTATTTGATTATAAATCTAATTTTGGATTTAGAAAATCAATCAATCTATCATATTGATATTCACCGACTCTGTAAAATCCAAACCTATCTAATCCATATATTTTTTGAATCTTCCACTCATCATTTAGTTTTTTTACATATACTATCTCACCAACGTAACCACCTAATGTATCCTTATACTTCAAATTAATTGTTACTTTTACACCATATACGTTCTTATTATCTTGCTTATATTTGTCAACTTTTGTTGCTTCATATTCAAAATCAAATTTTTCAATTATATTTTCACTTATCTCTTGTAACACAATAACACGAGTTTCTAAATCAATATTATTGTTTTTTAAATCACAAAATTGCAGTGCTTCATAAAAATCTTTCCTTATAATAGAATAATAATATTGATTAACAACATTTATTATTTCATAATTATCCTGTTCAGTTAACTCCTGTTCATTGTTTAAAAAATCAAACAAATTAACCGAAAGTATACCAAAAAAAACTAAAGCAATAACAATTAATATTCCTAATTTAATTTTACTTTTCATAAAAAACAACACTCCTATTAATTCATCTAAAGCTATGTCATATAACGTCTCCGTGTTCACGACGTAGCTGAACCGGACTAAAATAGCTAGAACATCTTGGCGGTGGTCGCACCCGGTGAGAAGTGATGTGGTCTGACTT
>DLNM01000003.1:25579-26361 GCA_002479485.1 Firmicutes bacterium UBA7510
GATGTGGTCTGACTTGCCCTATAAACGTTCCCTCTGAGACCCGAAGCGTAAACATGTTGTTATGTGTTGTCTAGACATCAAAATGCTTTCCATAACTTAATTTGTAAATATTATTAAAATACTTATAGTCAAATTAATAAATCTATTGTTATTGAAACGATATTTATTTATCATATAGTACTTTTACTACTATAAATCTTCGTTCTTATATTTCAATTTACACAATCTATAACAATAATATCCAAATAATGAACCTAGAACATTTAGTATAATATCATCTATATCACTTACACCACTGTTAAACAAAAATTGAAACAATTCTATTGTAAAAGAAAATATGCATGATAATATTAATATTTTTTTTATTTCATTAAACTTTTTACTTACCATTGGACTTAAAAATCCAAGAGGGACAAACCAAAACATATTTCCAATAAAGTGATATATAAATGAACCTATTCCCATGTAAAGTACTAATTTAGTAGTCGTAAATGGTATATATTGGACTGTTTTTATAGAGTAACTAATATCTGAAATACTAATAAAATTTTTCCAATCTCTAATTATTGTAATTTGTATAAGTGCTGAAAGATAACATACATATATAAGTTGTACGAAAAAAGGTTTTGTTTTAAATGAAGATTTAGTTATCTTTAACTTAGTAATATAATATAAACTAAAAATAATTCCAATTACTATTGAAAAGCTAATTGCTCTTTTACTAAAATATAAAATATTAATTATATCCATTTTTCTCATCCTAATCATATATATATCTTTAA
>DLNM01000002.1 GCA_002479485.1 Firmicutes bacterium UBA7510
TTTAATTTTTAATTCATTTTTTTAATTATTATTTAATTATTTATTACTATATTGTAATATTTCAATCAATCATATTAAAAAAATGCATTAATTATATATAATATTACAAAAATAAATATTTTTAAACAAACTAATAGTTAAAAATATACTGTAATAATGACATTTTATTAACAAAACAAAGGCAGATTTATTGCTAATCCGCCTTTGTTTTATTATTATTATAATAATACGTCAATGAAAATAAGCTTTCATTTAAATGTACATTTTCTAATGCAACATCATCAGGTACTCTTATATCTGTCGGTGCAAAGTTCCATATACCTTTAATTCCATTTTGCACCATAGAATCTGCTGTAGCCTGTGCTGCATTTTTAGGTGTACAGATTACACCTAAATCAACATAATTCTGACTTAAAAATGTATCAATTTCATCAATGTCTTGTATAGTTACATTTCTTAAAGACAATCCAATAAGTTTAGGGTTTTTATCAAATATTGCTACAACATCATATCCATTTTCATAAAACCCTGTATAATTAGCAATCGCTTGTCCTATATTACCTGCACCTACAATTATTATCTTGTAATTCTTATCTGCACCTATAATTTTTCCAATCTCACTGCTTAAATTATATACATCATATCCAAAACCTTGCTGTCCAAATCCTCCAAAGTTATTTAAATCCTGTCTAATCTGTGACGCCGAAAACCCTGTCATTTGGCTTAATTCTTTTGAGGACGTTTTATAAATACCTTTTCTTAATAATTCCTTTAAATATCTGTAATACTTAGGTAATCTTCGTATTACAGCAGTCGATATTTTTTTATCTCTATCCATAAGCTCTCCTCACACATTTATATTATATTTTAACAACATTTCATGTTATATGCAAGATTTTTTTATACCGACTGCAATAATAAAGAGTTTATTTTGTTGGTATAATTATCTTTTGATTAGGGAAAATCAAGTGTGGATTAGTTAATTTATTATATTCTGCCAAAGCTTGCCATGTAGTATTATATTTTTGAGCTATTCTCCATAAAACATCACCACTTACTACAATATAAACTTCTTCCTTAACCTCTTTTTCAGGCACAACTGGTGTTGGTACTGGCACTGGAACTGGTGCTGGTGCCGGAGACTCAATTATTCTTCCTGAAACTTCGCAACCTTTAGTTCCATTGCTGTTTAAGTATGCAGCAAATGCCTCTTCATAAGTACCAAATTCAGCAACTACAGTTTTACCTTTCATTATATCATAGCCATCTCCGCCAACTGCTAAGAAATCATTAACAGCTACTGTATATTTTTTGGCTAATTCTTCAGCTGTATCTATTAACTCTCCACCTATTTTAAGTTCATACACTCTAGAGCCAATTTCTCTATCTTTAGAGAATTTGAATGTTAATCCACTTACATGCAAAAATCCACCTTGTGCAGCAGGATATCCAGATACAGCATTTTCTAATGCTTTTATAACATCCTCTCCTGTTAATTCAATAACTACTATTCTATTTCCAAATGGGAAAAGCTTAGCTACGTCACCAAAAGTAATATCTCCAGGTTGTATGTCTATCCTTATATTTCCACCATTTACAAAACCAATATCAGCACCAGATGTATTTCTAACTGCATCTGCAGATAAATTACCAAGGTTAGTTTCCTTAGTTCTAACATTTTCTCTTAAACCGTCTAAGTATATATCAGTTTTAGCTACTACTTTTGATAATAAAGGTTTATTTTCTTCACCTATAGCAGTAATTAAATTTGAAATAGTTTCATCAGCTATAACTTCAGTGTTATCCTTAACTGACATAAGTTTTGCTTCCTTTTTAGTAACTTTACCATTAGTTACCTCTATTTCAACAAAGCCCAAATTTTTATCATAATCGCCAGTCTGTGCTATGAGTGTATTATTTACAAGCATTCCATTTTCTAATATAGTATGGCTGTGTCCATCAATGATAACATCAATACCTTCAACACTCTCAGCAATTTTCTTAGATGTAACAACTGAGCTTTCATCTAATCCAATATGCGCTAAAGCAATAATAACATCAGCCTTATCTTTTAATTCTTTAACCATTTTTTTAGAAGTTTCAATTACATCTGCAAATACTAAGCCTTTAACATTCAAAGGGCTAGTTTTATAAGCAGTTTCTGGAGTAGTTAAACCAAATATAGCAACTTTTACTCCATCCATTTCTTTGATTTCATATGGCTTAAACACATAGTTTCCATTAGAGTCTAAAATATTAGCACTTAACATAGAAAATTTCGCCATATTTTTTAATTCTAATAATCTTTCTTTACCATAATTGAAATCATGATTACCTAATGTCATAAAATCATACCCAGTTGCATTTAGAATCTTAACAGCATTTGCACCTTCACTTATGTTGACTATTGGTAAACCATGTAAAGTATCCCCAGCATCAAGCACTAAGGTATTTGGATTCTTTGCTTTTGTTTCTTTTATTATTGTAGCAATTTTAGCAAATCCAAATCCTCCATCCGAATCTAATATTCTTGAGTGTGTGTCATTTGTATGTACAATAGTGATTTTTTTTGCTTCTGATTGTGCTGAAATAGGTGTTGTATTATCAGCAAATACCATACTTATGTTGCTTAATACTAAAATCAAAACTAATAGTACACTTAAAATTCTCTTCTTCATAATAATCTCCTTCTAATAGTTTATATATTTTAAAATAATATATACTTACATTTTATATACCATAATTAAAAATATCAAGTTTTTTATACCAGTTTCTGGCATCAAATGTTTTTCTCATAAAAAAAATGCAGATTTCTCTGCATTTTCAATTTATATTATTTTGTTTAATAAGTTGATCTTATTATATTTATATCATCAATAAAATTATTTACACTATACATTATTAATATATCGTCAAATTCGTACATTTCCATAATCTCACTTACCTTTTGAGAATTCGAACGCAAGTCTAGAACATATACTTCGTCGTAACTATGTGTTAAATATGGTACAAATGAATTCCCAAATGAGTCTTTAATAATTAATACACGTGATTTATCTTCTTTGTTCACAGAGTCTTTATTAGTTATAACTGTTAAATCATTATTACCATATAAAAACGCCGCATATTTGTCACGTTCCTTAAACTTATCATATTCATATATATCTGTATACTCTTTGCCTGCAAAGGTCATTTTATCTATATTTACATCATAATAGGTTATCTTGTCAAAGTCAGAATTAAATTTCAACGCTTTAGAAAAATATGTTCCTAAAAATCCTTCAACATCATGAGCGTTTAATTCATTTATATCAACATATGGCTTATCAACACTCTTCATATATTCAACGTATGCATAGTAAGCACCTAAGGTAGTCCAGTGATGATCTGTTTTATAATATATATATTCATCATCATGAGAATTTAACAAATCAACAATATTTAAAGTTTCTACATTTTCGTATTTTGAATAGATGTTATATGCATTATTTATTAATTCACTTTGGTTAAATAAATTCAAACCATAAGGTAATTTCTCACTTAATACTTCAAATGAGTTTGGAATTAGAGCAAACTTAATATTCTCATCCTTATACTTTTCTATAAATTTCTTAATGCTTTCAATATTCTTTTCAAGCTGTTTATTATTTATAGTATGAACCTTATCAAACATATAATTATCTTTACCATAAACTATACCGTTATTTTCAGTCTTGCCTATATAGTATTCGCATCTTGATTTTAAATCTATCCACTTATTTCTTAATATAAACTGTTCATTTATATATTTTTCATACTTAGGAACATATTCATTATAATAAAAGCTATTTAAAGTGAATTTAGGCTTCATTTGCAAAAACTTATTTTCAAATTCTGAAATTTTTTTGTCTGGTGTTATTACATCAATAACTGTAAAAACAATAATGAATGTAAAAAACAACACAATAATTGGATAATTTTTTACCTTTTTTAATTTTGTTATAAAATCTTTCATCTTAACCACCTCTTAAAACCTAAAGTACAAGAATGGATTATAAGTTGCATCTACTAAGTATGCTACAGAAATAACCAATATTATTGCCACTATAGAAATTCTAATCCACATTGCATCTTTAGAAACCTTATTATATAAATTTCTTATTAAAGGTGTAGATAAAACTCCAGCTACTATCAAAATAACTACATAATTTTTTAGATAGTAAATAAAATCTGTTCCACCTGTAAATACAAACAATTTTTTATAAAATATTCCCAATTGACTTAAATCTGTTATGCTAAAAAGCGCCCAGCCCATCAATGTCATAAATAAAAGATAAACGTGAGAGAAGGTTCTATGCTTGTCCAAAATTTTAATAAAACCAGATTTTTCAATCACTAATAACACTGCATAAAACAGTCCCCATAGCATAAAATTATAATCTGCTCCGTGCCAAAATCCCGTTAAAAACCATATAAAAAATATATTAAAGTACATTCTTAAAGGCTTAACTCTGCTACCACCCAATGGTATATAAACATATTCTCTAAACCATGAGCCTAAAGTCATATGCCATCTTCTCCAAAACTCTGTAGCACTTCTTGAAATATATGGATCATTAAAGTTTTGAGGAAAATTAAAACCAAGCATTTTTCCAAGTCCAATAGCCATCAATGAGTATCCGCTAAAATCAAAGTATATCTGAAATGAGTATGCAATAATTCCTAACCATGCTAAAGGTGTGGAAATATTATTAAATCCTAATGCTTGTACCTCTGTCCATAACATACCAGCACTATTTGCTACAAGAACCTTTCTTCCAAGACCCATAACAAATGTCTCAATACCATCTTGAATTTGTGAATAATTTATTTTTCTTTCTTTTAATTCTACATTAATGTCAGTATATTTAACTATTGGTCCTGCTATTAACTGCGGATACAATGTAACGAATGTTCCAAAGTTAATTATATTTCTTTCAGCACTAACCTTTCCTCTGTAGACATCTATTGTATATGACATAGTTTGGAATGTATAAAAACTTATTCCTAATGGGAGCACTAATCTTAATAGGCTTATATCAAGTCCAAACACTGCATTTATATTTGCTATAAAAAAATCATAATATTTAAAGAAAAATAGCATACCAAGATTGAATATTACAGAAACTGTAAGTGCTAGATTGCACACAATCTTTTTATCTCTATTACTATCTATAATAATTGATGCTACATAATCTACTACTATAGATGCTATCATAATAATAAAATACTTAGGTTCACCCCATGAATAAAATATCAAGCTCATAAATAACAGTGATAGATTTTTGCATCTATTTGGAATTAAATAATATATCAATAAAACTATAGGTAAAAATCTAAATAAAAAAACAATACTACTAAAAACCATATTTTGATACCTCTCAATTAAAAATCCTGTCCCACCGTCAAAAATGGGAAGTGTTAACCAATACCTTGTTATACACAATAAAAGCTATAGACCTTTTGAGAGTTTTAAATAATCTCTGAGAGTATTTAATAGTCTCTGAAAGTATTTAATAGTCTCTGTATATAGCTTTTATACTATTTATTTGTTAAAAAAACTATTTACTATGTCTTCAGCCTTCTTAATTTCCTCTTGTGCTTTAGCAGAGTCAAAATCTTGACCTTCCTCTACCATTGTATCACCTAATACCATTAAAGCAACATAATTTCCATTTATGTATATTTTGCCAGCATTAGCTTTTTCAATCTCAGCAGGTAAATATTGACCTTGAATTATAGTTTCTTTTCTTTTTTCTAAAGCAGCTTTTACATCTTCAACTTTTCCTTCTTTTGCTTTAACAATTAAAAATGTGTCTGAAGAAGTCATAACCATTGACATTTGTCCTGCGTACTCTTCTATATCTTCTTTATTAACTCCAAAGATATCTTTTAATACAGTATCATCTACTGGAGAACCCATTGCTATTCCTATTTCAGATTGTATTTTATCTACTATATCTGATAAAGTTGCACCATCTTTTAAACCACTAGATGTATTATTATTTTTCACATTACTGCATCCTACTAGCAGTGTAGCAACAAGAAAAGTTGCCATTAATATAGATATTATTTTTTTCATATTACCTCCATGCTTTTTTTGCACAAATTATTGTAAAGATTTGCGCATGGAATTTTCACCCTTCTCTTTAATAAAATTTTGTCATATAAGTTTTAGACGCGAGAATAATTCATTAGTTTCAAAAGGTTACAATGTAATATTTTCCAATTCATCTATCCATATTTTTACTACGGCATCACTTGGCATTTTTAAGTCTCCACGAGGAGAAACACAAACTGAGCCGACCTTAGGACCATCTGGTAAGCATGAACGCTTAAATTGTTGGGCAAAGAATCTAGAGTAAAAATTTTTCAACCATTTATATATAGTGTCTCTATTATATACATTTTCAAAGGCTATATTAGCTAAAAACAATATTTTAGTTGGCTTATATCCAAATCGCATTACATTATATAAGAAAAAGTCATGTAACTCATAAGGTCCAACTAATTCCTCAGTTTTCTGTGCTATCTTTCCGTCTTTATCTGGCGGTAATAGCTCTGGGCTTACAGGAGTCTCCAATACATCATATAAAGTATTTTTTATATCATCTTTAAACTCATAATCTGCAACCCACTTAATAATATATCTAATTAAAGTTTTTGGAATTGATGAGTTAACTCCATACATTGACATGTGATCACCATTATAGGTAGCCCATCCTAAAGCAAGTTCAGATAAATCTCCTGTGCCAATTACTAAACCATTTTCTTGATTTGCCACATCCATAAGTATTTGAGTTCTTTCTCTGGCTTGCGAATTTTCATATATTACATCATGATTATTTATATCATGCCCAATGTCTTTAAAATGCTGTATAACAGAATCCTTTATACTTATTTCTTTAAATGTAGCTCCAATTTTATTAATCATATCTACAGCATTATTGTATGTTCTATCAGTTGTGCCAAAACCAGGCATTGTAACTGCCTTAATTACTTTTCTATCTAGTCCTAGCTTATCACAGGTTTTGGCACATACTAATAAAGCAAGAGTTGAATCCAATCCTCCTGAAATACCTAAAACCATTGATTTTGCATTAGAATGCATTATTCTTTTAGCTAATCCATTTATTTGTATATTAAATATCTCACTGCATCTCTCTGATATTTTATTTGTACCATTTGGTATGAATGGCGATTTATCTATATTTCTTACTAGATTTTCTAAATCAATGTTTGTATTAAAATATACATTTTCATAATCATTATCATATTTAGATGAACAATCAGCATAGGTATTATTTCTTTGTCTGTAAGCTGATAATTTTTCTAAATCAATTTCCGTATATATAAGCTGATTATTTAAGCTATATTTTTTACTTTCAGCTAATAACGCTCCATTTTCATATATCAAGCTTTGCCCGCTAAATACTAAATCAGTAGATGATTCACCAAATCCAGCAGAAGAATAAACATATGCACACATACACTTTGATGACTGGTTATCAATTATTGTTTTCCTATAGTCACTCTTACCTACATAATCATTAGATGCAGACAAATTAAGTATTATACTAGCTCCAGAAATTGCTTGAAATGTACTTGGCGGCATTGGACTCCACAGATCCTCACATATTTCTATTCCAACGCATAAATCCTTAATACTCTCATGTTGAATTAATACATTAGTACTTATAAAGGTGTTTTGACCACAATAGTTTATATTTATCTTGTTAAGCTCATCTGCCATAGTAAACCATCTTTTTTCATAAAACTCTCCATAGTTTGGTATGAAAGTTTTTGGAACTATACACAAGATTTCACCCTTATACATTGCTATAGCGCAATTATAAAGCTTAAAATTAACCTTAATTGGAGCACCTACAGTTATAAGCATGTCAATATCTTTAGTTATTGTAAGTAGTTCTTCAATTGATTTTTCACATTCTTCTAACAATGCTTGCTGATAAAATAAGTCAGCACAAGTATATCCAGTAACACATAATTCTGGGAATGTTAATATGGATATTTTATTTTTCTCAGCTTCTTTTATCAACTCAAAAATACTATCTATATTATATTTGCAATTTGCCACTTCTATTTTAGGAACACCTGCTCCCACTCTAACAAATCCATAATTTTCCAATTTATTACCTCCAATTATATTAATTGAAATTTAAAATATATTAATCTCAATGTGAAGTTTAATTGAGATTAATATATTTAAATCTACCACAATATATCTATTATTGTCAATTTTAATAAAATTAAAATGTTTTAATAAATTAAAATCTGTTTTAATTTTCATAAAAAATTTTTTTGCTATATTTTGTCTCATAAAATAGGATTTCGTCCGATATAATATAAGTATTTGTTTATTGCATTTACATTTTTGCTACTATATAATGTACTTAATGTTGGAGGTTTTAAAATGGAAAATAGATATAGTAAAAATTTAAATAGTATATCAGAAGAAGAATGTAAAAAACTTCATGGTTTTAATGTGTGCGTTGTTGGATGTGGCGGAATAGGTGGTTACGTGATAGAAATGCTTGCAAGAATTGGCGTATTAAATATAACAGGCATAGATTATGATGTTTTTGAAACAACTAATTTAAATAGACAAATTATATCTCATACCACAAACATCCATGAAAAAAAAGCACTAGAGGCTAAAAAAAGGGTTTTTGCAATCAATCCAGACGTATACTTTATACCCGTATGTGAGAAGCTTACATCAGATAACGCTATAGACCTATTAGCAGGAAATAATATTATCATTGATGCCTGCGATAATATATCTACTAGACTAATACTAGAGGAAACATGTAGTAAGCTTGAAACACCACTTATACATGGAGCTATATCCGGATGGTATGGACATGTAAGTACTGTCATGCCTTACGATAACACTCTATCAAAAATATATGCTGACATGAGAGATGAAGATATCGATACAAGTCTTGGAAATCCAGCATATACACCTGCTTTAGTAGCATCAATACAAGTTAGTGAAGCAATTAAGGTTTTGCTTGATAAGGGTGATACATTACATAACAAATTACTAAGCATTGATTTACTAAATATGAATTTTGAAATAATGAATTTATAAAATAATAACTTTTAAGATAAATAAGCTAAACTTTTTTATTGACAAAGCATATTATGTATTCTATAATAGCTTTAATTAAAAACTGAATCATTAAGCTATGAAATCAAAATGCTTTGATAGGAAATAGTAAATATATATTCTATTTTTAGAGAGTTACCGGTTGGTGAAAGGTACAATGTGGATATATTGAACACATCCTTGAGCAAGTCACTGAAAAATTTAGTAGGCTGACTCGGACTTATCCGTTATAATAAGCAAGTATAAAGAGTGAAAAAAGAACTTCACTCTGTACTTGATAAGGTCAACATCGTGAGGTATTGATAAAAAGAGGTGGAACCACGGAAGTTTACCCCGTCCTCTTAACATTATGTTAAGAGAACGGGGTTTTTATATTTTATTAAATATTTGGAGGTATTAAAATGAAGGTAAATGTTAACCCCGCAAAAGGGATGAGGGATTTCTTACCCGCTGAAAAGGAAATAAGAGATTATGTTGAAAATGTTATTGTAAGCACTTATAAGCAAACTGGCTTTGAGCTTATTGAAACACCAGTTATAGAAAATATTGAAAACCTTGTTGGAAGTGACGGAGGAGAAAATTTAAAGCTTATATTTAAAATTCTTAAACGTGGAGAGAAGCTTGATGATTTTTTAAGTATGACTGAAAATGATTTAGCTGACTTAGGTCTTAGATACGATTTAACTGTTCCATTAAGTAGATTTTATTGCAATAACAAAGCTAAGTTGCCATCAGTATTTAAAGCATTACAGGTTGGAAATGTATTTAGAGCAGAAAGAGCGCAAAAAGGAAGATACAGAAGTTTTAAGCAATGTGATATTGATATAATAGGTGATAAAAGCTCAGTAGCTGAAATTGAGCTTATTACTACAACATCAAAAGCATTAGCTGCATTAAATGTTGATAAATTTTCTATTAGAATTAACGACAGAAGGATTCTAAAGGGTGTAATATTATTTTGTGGTTTTAGTGATGAAGAATTTGATAATGTGTGTATTATAGTAGATAAGCTTGATAAAATAGGAATGTCTGGAATAGAGCAGGAATTAATAGCTAAGGAATATAAAGAAGACAATGTTAAAAAATTAATAGAAGCATTAAATGAAATCAATAAAACTGGAACTAAGTGCTTAAGTGAATATGGAGTTGAAGCTGAGGTTATAGAAAATATTGATTATATAATTAATTCCGTTAAGGAACTATCAGAGGGAAAATACAAAATCAAGTTTGACTTTACTCTAGTTAGAGGTATGGGTTACTACACAGGAACTATATTTGAAATAGAATATGAAGGACTTGGCTATTCAATCGGTGGTGGCGGAAGATACGATAAAATGATTGGCAAATTTATAGGTGAAGATATACCTGCTGTTGGATTTTCAATAGGCTTTGAAAGATTGGTAAATCAGCTAATAGAAGAAAACTTCAAAGTTCCAAACCTTCAAAAAATAGTATTATTATTTGACAATGAAAACAAATACGTTGACGTTCTTAATAAAGCAAATGAATTAAGAGCTAAGGGCTATACAGTATCAGTATACGAAAAAGCTAAAAAGCTTGGAAAACAATTATCACAATTTGAAGGCTACGGATATATGGGATATGCAGTTTACGAAAGTGAAAATACTGAAATTAAAGAGTTTAACAAGTAATATGTTTTAATAATAGCAAGCAAAAAAGGTATTAGAAATAGTAAAACTTAGCTATTTCCAATACCTTTTTATACTCTATGTATTGCTTTTATAAAATCGTTTATTATTGTTTTGCAAAAGCTATTTTTATCTTTTCTACGGCACTGTCAAGCTGCTCTTTTGTAATCACGATAGGTGGAGCAAATCTTATTGTCTTTTCATGTGTTTCTTTTGCTAAAACTCCGTTTTCAATAAGTTTTTTAACGTACTTATAAGCATTGCATTTAAACTCAACACCAATTAGTAAACCCTTTCCTCTTATTTCTGCTATGTCATCATTTTCTATTTCTCTAAGCTTTGACATGAAGTAGTTTCCTTTTTCTTCTGCCATTGCAGGGTAATTGTCTCTTACCAGTATTTCCATGGCTTTTATAGATACAGCGCATGCAAGTGGGTTTCCACCGAAAGTTGAACCATGAGATCCTGGAGTGAATACATCCATAATATTTTTGTTTGCAGCGATTGCAGAGATAGGCATAACTCCGCCACCTAAGGCTTTACCTAAAACATAGATATCTGGATCTACACCTTCCAACTCAGAAGCAAACATTCTTCCCGTTCTTGCAAACCCTGTTTGAACCTCATCAGCAATAAACAATACGTTATTTTCCTTACACAGTTCATAGGCTTCCTTCATAAATCCCTTAGGAGGAACTATTATTCCTGCCTCACCTTGTATAGGTTCCATCATAAATGCAACGGTATTAGGAGTTATAGCATTTTTAAGAGCTTCTATATCACCATATTCAATAACTTTAAAGCCTGATAGAAACGGACCATATCCTGCTCTTGCATCAGGATCTGTACTCATAGAAATAATTCCTATAGTTCTTCCATGGAAGTTGTTGTTACAAGTGATTATCTCTTGTTTTCCTTCTTCGACTCCCTTTACAAAATTTCCCCAGCGTCTTGCAGTTTTAAGTGCTGTTTCAACAGCCTCAGCACCTGTATTCATAGGTAATACAGCCTCTTTTTTTGTAAGGCTGCACAATTTTTCTAAGAAATCACCCATGATTTCATTGTGGAATGCTCTAGAGCTTAACGTAACCTTGTCAAGCTGATCCTTAGCAGCCTGTATTATTTCGGGATGTCTATGGCCGAAATTCAAAGCTGAATACGCGCTTAGCATATCAAAATATTGTTTACCCTCCGGATCGGTTACTACACATCCTTCCGCAGTTGAAAATACAACTTCCTTAGGACTGTAGTTATTCGCTCCATATTTCTTACATTTCTCGATAATTTGATTAGTTGATAGCATTTTTTCCTCCCGTGAGATTTTTATTCAATATTAAAGTCAGGTTTCAACCTAACTTTAGATGACAAATGATAATGAGAATACGCTGCAATTTGTTACCATTATTTGTAAATAAGTCTATATTAAGGTCAGTTTATCATCGATGAAAAGGTTTGTCAATTGAAAGACCATAAATTTAACAGAACGTAATTTGTGAATAAATATCCACAAAAAATATATTGTTTCTAACATATAAAATGGCTATTAAAAAATCATAAAATAACTTATAGTAATTCTATGCCTTAAAACAAAAACTATTCTTCGTAAAAATAATATATATACATACAAATAAAAGCTGTATGAACAAATTATATTCATACAGCTCTTTTTTGATTGATTAATTTTATATATAACGATATCAACATATTGTTGTTAAAATTTAATATATTTATTTCATAAAGTTCTCTATATCACTTACAGTTTTAATAATATCTTTTGATAAATTAATGTTTCCATCTTTAGTCACTAAGATATCATCTTCGATTCTTATACCTATGCCTTCTTCAGCTATGTATAAACCCGGTTCTACTGTATATACGTTGTTTTCAGCAATTTTTTTATCTCTGCATCTTAAATCATGAACATCTAGTCCTAGAGGATGACCTATGCTATGGTAGTAGTATTTAGATACTTCGCTATCGTCTTTAATAAGTTTTATTGATTTTAATTCTTTAGCAAAATATTTTATAACAGCATTATTTACGTCTTTTTCTAAAATTCCAGGTTTCATCATATCCATAGTCACATCTTGTGCACCTAAAACTATGTTGTAAATATCTTTTTGTCTAGCAGTGAATTTGCCATTAACAGGATATGTTCTTGTTATATCTGATGCGTACATATTTGACAATGCGCCTAAATCACAAAGCACCATATCACCATCATTAATTTTATTTTGTAAATCAACATAATGTAAAATTACTGCATTTTTACCTGAAGCAGCTATTGTTTCAAAGCTTGGGCCTGAATTTCTAAGCATCAATTGATATTCATAATGAGCTCTAACCTCATATTCATACATATCAGGCTTTAAATTTTTCATTAAAAATTCCAATGATTCTTTCGTATACTTAATTGAGGTTTTTATTTCTTCTATTTCTTCAGGTTGCTTATGTACTCTTAATTCCATTAATATTGGTAAGCCATTTAAAACATTAACTGTTGGGAATTGATTTCTTACCTTTCTAGCAAGTGCTTTGTATTGATCCTCAATTTCATCCATAGTAGCTAATGTAGTTACAATATATAAATTTTCATATATATCCATTGAACTAAGCTTTGATGCTAGGCTATTTTCAAACTCATCTCTGTCAAGTATACTACTAATTCCAGATATTTCTTCTGCTTCATTATGTCTTAAAAGTATGCCATACCATTTTTCGTATAATTCATTAACTGGTGGTATAAATAGCTGTTCAGTTATTACACCATTTACTTTAGAAATAACTAATACCATGTTTTCTTTATTAATTCCAGTTAGATAAAAGAAATTTCTATCAACAGAAAATTTATGACTTGCGTCTAAGCTTTCTCTTGGTGCAACATTTGAAAATAAAACTGCTACTGAATAATTCTTCATTTTTTCTGCAAATTTTTTTCTATTACCTATAAAAAATTCTTTGTTCATAAATAACTCTCCTCAAATTAAAATTATTTTAATATGCCAATATTTCATAACCACTTTCAGTAACTGCAACTGTCACTTCCCACTGTGCAGAAGGTTTTCCATCTAAAGTATAAACAGTCCATCCATTTTTTTCATCAATATATATATATCGTGAACCCATATTAACCATTGGTTCAACTGTAAATACCATTCCAGGAACCATTAGCATTCCAGTTTTAGGTCTAGATACAAAGCTTATAAACAGCTCCTCATGAAATTTTAGACCAACTCCGTGTCCGCCAAATTCTTTAACAACTGTATATCCATTTTTAACAGCATATTTGTGTACAGCATATCCTATATCACCTATAAACCCCCAAGGCTTTACATGCTTTAACCCTTCTAACATTGCTTCTTTAGCAACATTAATAAGTCTTAATTTTTCTTCATCCACATCACCTATGCAAAACATTCTAGATGAATCAGAAAAATAACCATTATAAATAGTTGAGACATCAATATTAATTATATCTCCATTTTTAAGAATATCATTTTTTGAAGGTATACCATGACATACTTGATTGTTAATTGAGGTGCATACACTCTTAGGAAAAAAGTTATATCCAAGCTGAGCTGGTATGCCTCCTAATTCTTTAGTTTTATTGTTTACAATACAATCTATTTCTTCTGTAGACATTCCTACATAAAGTTTTTTAGCAATACAGTCCAAAACTTCAATATTTATTTTTCCGCTTTCTCTAATACCGTCAATTTGCTCTTTAGATTTAATAATATCCTTAGTAGGTACTATATATCCGCGTTTTTTATAATTTCTAATTTTGTCCCCATAATTTTTCACATCTTGTCTATTCATAATAAATACTTAGTTTCTATAAAACGATATCTGATTTATTAAATAGTTTAATTTCAAAAGAATTTTTTCTATATTGATAAGGTGTAATGCCATAATTTTTAACAAAAGCCCTTGTTAATGCCTCATGTGACGAGAATCCGCAATCTACTGCTATATCTATTATCCTACGGTTTGTATTTTTCATTTCCAAAGCAGCCAAACTTAATTTTCTTCTCGCAATATACTCCTTAAATGTCATACCAATACACTCATGAAATTTTGAAGAACAGTAGAACATTGAATAACCTACAAAATCTGCCATATCCTCTAAGCTAGGTTCATTCTTAATATTTTCTTCTATCCAATTTACCATTGTTTCAATCGTTTTAATAGACAACCATTTCACTCCTTATATATATAATTGCAAATATTACTATTCAATTATATATAATATCATTATTCTAAATTAGATACTTGATATAAGTTGCAGTAATTTATTATTAAGACTTATTCCTGCCAATTTTTAGACCTTTCTATGGCTTTTTGCCATCCAGCATAAAGCATATCTCTTTTTTCATTAGTTATTTCAGGTCTAAATTTTCTATCTAAGCTCCATTTTTGAGCTATTTCACCCTTAGACTTCCAAAAGCCTGTAGCAAGCCCTGCTAAACATGCAGCTCCAAGAGCAGTTGTTTCGGTTGTTTCTGGTCTATCAACCTCTACACCTAGTATATCCGCTTGAAATTGCATTAAAAAATTATTTCTTGTTGCACCACCATCTACTTTTAGAGCTGTTAAGCTTATCTCAGAGTCAGAAATCATAGCATTTATAACGTCTTTAGTTTGATAAGAAATTGCCTCTAAAGCAGCTCGAATTATATGATTGATATTGGTACCGCGAGTTAAGCCTATTAGTGTTCCTCTTGCATACATATCCCAATGCGGAGCACCAAGACCAGCAAAAGCAGGTACTAAATAAACACCGCTTGTATCGCTAACCTTCTTGGCAAAATATTCACTGTCAGCTGCCTCATTTATAATTTTCAGCTCATCTCTAAGCCATTGAATTATTGCACCACCCATAAATATTGAGCCTTCCAAAGCATACTCAACCTTGTTATCTATACCCCAAGCTATAGTAGTAATTAAACCATTTTTTGAAACAACCGGTTTTTCTCCTGTATTCATAAGCATAAAGCAACCTGTTCCATAAGTGTTTTTTACCATTCCTTCTTGAAAGCAAACCTGTCCAAATAGAGCTGCTTGCTGATCACCGGCAATGCCGGAAATCAAAATTTCCTTACCAAATACACTTTCATCAGTACTGCCATATATTTCAGAGGATTGTCTAACCTCCGGTAATAATGACGATGGTATAGATAATTCTTCCAGTATTTTTTCATCCCATTTCAGCTCTCTTATGTTATACAGCATAGTTCTCGACGAATTAGAGTAATCAGTGATATGAATTTTACCTTTTGTAAGATTCCAAACTATCCACGTATCCATAGTTCCGAACAAAAGCTCTCCATTCTCAGCCCTTTCCCTTGCACCCTTTACATTGTCTAAAATCCATTTTATTTTTGTACCAGAAAAATACGCATCAACTACAAGTCCAGTAGTTTCTTTTATATAATCTTCTAATCCTCTTTTTATAAGTTCTTGGCAAATATCAGCAGTTCTTCTACATTGCCATACAATTGCATTACTTATAGGTTCCCCTGTTTTTTTATCCCAGATAACTGTCGTCTCTCTTTGATTTGTAATACCGATTGTAGCTATCTCATCTAAGGAAATTTTGGTTTTATTAATTACATCCTTAGCTACCTCTAATTGAGTACTCCAAATTTCATTTGCATCATGCTCTACATACCCAGGTTTTGGGTAAATTTGAGTAAATTCTTTTTGCGATATTCCGATAATAGAAGCATTTTTATCAAATATTATAGCACGAGAGCTTGTTGTACCCTGATCAAGTGCTAAAATATACTTTTTGTTCATACTACGCCTCCTCATAAATATATGGTCTATTCTACCATATAATCAATTAGTTTAAAAGATGCTAAAAAAATATTTGCAAAAAATAAATAATAATAGCGCTCTATTACAAGATAAAGCACTATTACTATATAAATTATTAGTCTATGGCATTAATCTTCTTCTTCTTCTTCTATAGGGTTATCAATTAATGTGCCAAATCTAAATTCATGTCTGTGTCCTTCGTTACAAGTTGTTACTGAATCTAAGAAGTGAACATGTCTATCTCCTACTGGTATAGCAGATTCTGTTCTTCCACAAAACTCATGGAAATGATCTTCATAAAAATCAGTTCTAAATTTAACTTCATGAACATGATTCAATCCGCTACCAATTACTTCATCAGATACTGTTGCAAATCTGTGATTATGTGGATCAGTACGTCTTTCAGCTATTTGTACACTTCCAAGTATTTCGTGAACATGAGTTTGCCTTCTTGGCCATGGGCAATCTCTATCTCTATCTCTATCTCTATCGTTATCGAATTCCATATTATCTTCTCCTACGAAAAAAATCTTATTTTACAAACCAATATAAAAATATATATTAACTTGTACTAATCTATAATATGTATTTATTTGATATTTGTTACATTTAAAATATTTAATTTTATTTAATTTGCTTTACTAATACTGACACTTGTGGTATAATGTTTAAATTAACTATAAAAAATAGAAACATATATATGTACGGGGTGAAATTATGAGTATTAACAAAGACCAGATACTAATAACAGAAGAAGAATATATACAATTAACAAATGAATTAGAGTTCAGAAAGGTTACAAAAAGAAAAGAAATAGCAGAAAAAATAAAGGTTGCACTAGGTTTTGGTGACTTAAGTGAAAATGCTGAATACTCTGAAGCCAAAGAAGAACAAAATGTTAATGAATCTAAAATAATTGTTCTTGAAGATAAATTAAAAAGAATAAAAGTTGTAACTCATGATAGTTCAATGAAGGATGTTATACAAATGGGCTCAAGAGTTAAAATTTATGATATAGAATTTGAAGAAACACTAGAGTATTCAATAGTTGGTACTATCGGTGCTGATCCTTTCTCAGGTAAAATCTCTCAAGAATCTCCTTTAGGAAAAGCATTGCTTAACAAAAAAGTTAATGATATAGTAGAAGTCACTTCTCCAAATGGAGATATAATTAAATATAAGGTTTTAGAAATAATATAAAAAAACTACATGCGCAATATCATTAAACATTGCGTATGTAGTTTTTTTATATTATGTTAAGCTTCAACTCCCCAAAGTCCATGTAAATTACAATAAGCAAAAACTTTTATTGGTTTATCTCCATTAACTAAAGCAAATTCAGTTTCTGGATCTTTATCTAATCTTAAACGTTTATATTGCTCTCCTTCACTTGTAACAACATAAACCCACTCAATGCTATGTTCACTTTCCATAGGATGCGATACATTACCAACCTTAACCCTTAATATATTTCTAGCAAAATCAATTTCAGGGATATGCTTCTCATGCGACGCTTCAACAGTATTTGGTACTAATTCTCTCATTGTTTTTCCACAGCAAACAACTGGTATACCATTATCAACAACCATTCTAATTATATTTCCACATTTATCACAAATATGAAATTTATTTTCTTTTCTAACCATATATTCCTCCATGCTTAAAAATCTTTTTACCCTTGGTCTTTATTAATTTTTTTCAATGCTTAGTATTATTAATATTTACTATTTAAATAATTATATTCGTAACAAAATTGGAACAATTTTATTAACAAAAAAATAAAGCTATATTTAAAATAGCTTTATTTGTCAACATATTTTATAATTCAGTTTTCCATAATCCGTGTAAATTGCAATATGCGTAAACAGCAACTGGTTCATCATCTTCTGTTATAGCAAATGATATTTCAGGCTGACTATCAACTTTTAACATTTTTCTTTGAATTCCATTTACTGTTTCTAAGTAAACCCACTCAATATGATGCTCTTGTATCATTGGATGAGCTACACTTCCAATCTTTACATTAACTATACCATCGTTTACGCTAGCTACTGGTAAGTGTTTTTCAACTGAAGCTTCAACTGTATTTGCTACTATTTCTGTCATAGGATGACCACAGCAAACAACAGGAACACCTGATTTTTTAACCATTTCTATCATGTTGCCACAATGCTCACATATAAAAAACTTCTTTTCACTCATAATTTAATATCCTCCGATTACCTAATAAATTTTTTTATTTATATATATATTATAAATCAATATATATATACCCGAATTATAACATAATAAACAAAAAAATTCATTAAATAATTTTTCCGTCGGTAGAAATTGTTATTACTTGCCACTGAATAATTTTTCCACTATTTTTTAATGCTTCTACAACTGCATTAACTATACCACCACAACATGGAACTTGCATCCTAACAACTGTAATACTATTAATATTATTATTTTTAATAATTGCAGTCAATTTATCAGCGTAATTTCCTTCATCTAGTTTAGGACAACCAATTAAAGTTACTTTATTTCTCATAAACTTATTATGGAAATTTCCATAAGCATATGCAGTACAATCTGCAGCAATTAACAAATCTGCATTATCAAAATATTCGGCATTAGTAGGTACAAGCTTTATTTGAACTGGCCACTGCATAAGATTAGATTCTATTTCTTTTGTATCTACGTTGCAGCTACTTTGATTTTCTCTTTTAATGCTCTTTGAATGAGTTCCTGGACATCCACAAGGTAATTTTTCACTATTAGATTTTTTCTTAAGCTCCATATTTTTCTTAACTTCTGCTTCATTATACTCCAGCGCTTCTCTTTCCTCAAAAGTTATTGCATTAGTAGGACAAACTGGTAAGCAGTCACCTAAACCGTCACAATAATCATCTCTTAATAATTTTGCCTTTCCATTAACAATTCCTATTGCACCTTCATGACATGCATTAACACATAATTTACAACCATTACATTTTTCTTCATCTATTTTTATTATTCTTCTTTTCATAATTATCCTCCAAATTTTATTATTTCATATATATAATCTCTTGTACTAATTATATAATAAGATAAAATTAAATCCAGTTGTTTTTACAACAAACAAGAATATTTTTTAATAAAAAAAATAAATATTTTAATAATAATAGATAAATATTGAGAAAATAAACAATATATTTGAAATATAACCAACAGTATGGTAATATTATCTGATAGTGTGAAGAAAAAACACTCTTCTAACTAAAGTTTTGTGACGCTATAAAATAGCGTAATGGAGAAAATTATGAATTTTAATCAATTAGGAATTAGTGAAAATTTAATAAAGGTATTAAAGAATAATGGAATTTCAAATCCTACACCAATACAAGAAGAATGTATTGAAGTCATCAAAAATGGTAAGGATGTCATAGCCGAAGCTCAAACAGGTACAGGCAAAACACTTGCTTTTTTACTACCAATTTTTGAGAATATTTCTGTAGAAAATAATGATATACAGGCTTTAATTATTACACCTACAAGAGAATTAGCTATACAAATTACAGAGGAAGCAAAAAAGCTTAGTGCTACAAAAGATATAAACATATTGGCAGCTTATGGTGGAAAAGATGTTGCCTCACAAATAAAAAAATTAAATAAAGATATACACATGCTTATAGCAACTCCTGGACGTCTTTTAGACCATCTAAGTAGAGGTAGCATTGATTTAAGTAAATTGAAAACCCTAGTTATTGATGAGGCAGACCAAATGCTTCTTATGGGATTTAAAAAAGAGGTAGAAAGTATAATTAAGTGTACCTCAAGTAAAAGACAAACACTTTGTTTTTCTGCTACCTTAAACTCAGAGGTTAAAAAATTAGCTTATAGATATACTACTAATCCAATTAATATATCAATACAAAAAGAGACCGTAACATTGGATTCAATTAAACAAGAAATAGTAATTACAACAGATAGACATAAGCAAGAGGCACTTTGTCAGGTTCTAAATGAGGATAACCCTTTTATGGCAATAATATTTTGTAGAACAAAGGTCAGGGTTGATAAGCTAGAAGAGGACTTATCTATTAAGGGTTATAACTGCGAAAAAATTCATAGTGATGTTCCTCAAGCAAAAAGAGAGAGAATTATGAAATCTTTTAGAAAAGCTGATTTACAATATCTTATAGCAACAGATGTTGCTGCTAGAGGGCTAGATATTTCTGGTGTTGATTACATATATAACTATGATATTCCAGAAAATGCGGAAAGCTATATCCATCGTATAGGAAGAACTGGCCGAGCTGGACAAAGTGGTTATACGTGCATGTTTGTAGCACCTAAGGATATGAAAACTTTAGAAGAAATTCAAGAGGGAATAGAATACAAAATCCCAGTTAGAGAGATTAATAATAATTTAACTTAGTAAGCTTAGTAGACTATTCTGTTTCTTCGATATAGTTTTACAACGAATCTAAGTAGAGCAAAGTATATAAGAGACGTTTCTGATTCCATAATTCGGTTTCCCTTGATTTTTGTAAGGAAGGGAAAGCCTCATTAAGTCACATAAACGTCTCTTATATACTTCGCTATTCATAGCAATCGATAATCAAAGAAAAATAAAAGGATTTTTCTTTGATTATCTGCGTTTTTTGTAGGTTTTTCTACTAAGCTTTGAGTAGGTTAGGTGCGTAATAGCGCACTGACATTGTCCGTCGAAGCCATAATTTATATACATTAAAGGGTAGTATAGAATTAAACTTTTATACGCCTTCCTCGGAGCGTCCCCTCCTTATCAAATTGAGGGACGCGAGAATGAGAAGTAAAAAAGTCTAATTCTATACTGCCCAACCTATGCTACACCAACATATGTTAGTGCGCTAAATTATTATTTTCCTGAAATTATTACTTTATCAAATGCCATATATGGTAGTACCATTGAGCCATCTTGCACTGTTTCTTTTGATATAGCTACTAAATTATTTAATAAATCAGCTAAGTTACCATTTATCATTGTTTCATTTATAGCACCTACTATTTTACCATCTTCAACTAAAAAACTATTTTTAGCAACTCCTGAAAAATCACCACTTATAGTTGGATTACCACCAGAAAAACGTCCAACAATTATTCCTTTTTTAACATCTTTTATAATGTCATCAATAGGAGTATCTCCACCCTCGACAATAAAAGAAAATGAAGAATTTTTAGCGCGCTCATATCCTGTTTTGTTTGCTACATAAAGTGGAATAACAAAGTTTTCAAGAATCCCATCCTTTATGAAATCAAAGTTTTCTGAAATAAATCCATCCTCAGTATATCTCTCTCCGCAAACTACTCTTTCATCTAAAGGTTTTAAAGAAATTGTTATTCGCTCATCAGCCACTTTTTTACCTATTTTATCTTTCCAAACACTAGTTCCGTCAAGTATTACTGTATTAGATGCAAAGTTATTGATAATAAAATACATTATTGATACTAAGCAGCTTGGAGTTATTACTGCAACTCCTTCAAACTTACCTAATAAAGGCACAGTGTTAAGTTGATTTTCAACATCTGTCAAATCATTTTCTATTGAACCTAGTTCTATAAATGGTTTATTTAAATTATCTGTGCTAACTTCAGTTCCAAAAAATGATGTTACTTTTTCTCCTTCATGACCAGAGAACATTAGACTTATAACATACTTTCCAGAAACAACCTCATACTCTGTGTCGTTGGTATCAAGGTATATATTATTTTCTTTTACATGCCATACTATCATTTGCTCTATAAGAATACGTGGATGGCGTTTCTTTATATCCTGTAATAATTCCTGTGTTCTTTCAAAAAACAGCTCGATATTAGGGGTAGTAGAGCCTTCTGTAAAAATTCTATTTTCTTGCTTAGGTGCTATATCCCAAGCGTCATCAGGAGAACCTGAATCTGCTACATTTATGCAATTTTTCACAGCCTCTATTATAGCCTCATCATCAAAACGATTAATAACTATAGTTCCTTTTTTATTATTCTTATATGAAGTAATAGAAATTTCATTGTCATATAGTGTTCTAAAAAGTGAAAATTCACCACCATCTACGTTAAATTCATGAGTTTCTTTAGAGGTTACAACACATTTAGCCTTATCAGCACCTTCTTTAACTAAATGTTCTATAGTTTTATTTGCTACTAATTTTAAATTTTCCATAAATCAACGACCTCCTATCATAACTTTGCAACGCAAAGCTGGACCGCCCATACCAACAGGCATTGGTTGCTTTTTACCACAGAAACCTGAACTTGACCACACCATAGTATCAGAAACCATATCAACAGTTTTAAGCATTTCAAAGGCCATACCAGATATAGTTGTATCAAGTATCGCTCTACCTAGCTTACCCTTTTTAATTTCATATCCCATACAAACGCCAAACATAAATTCACCAGTAGTATCTGCCTGACCATTATTTGTAGAAATAAAATAGTATCCGTCATCAACAGATGCTATTATATCATCAAGCTTATCCTTACCTGGCATTATAGCAGTATTTCTCATTCTAATTAGTGGTTCATCAGAAAATGTATAAGCTCTAGCATTACCTCTTGGCTTCATATTAAAATGATTTGCTGTTTCTCTACTATTCATATATTCTGTTAAAATACCATCTTTAATAATTACTACATCCTCCGCTGGAGTTCCTTCATCATCTACATAAACAGGAAGAGGCGCACTTTCGCCAAGTGCAGTATGAGCAAAATCAACTAAAGTGACTAAATCTGACGCAACTTGTTTATTAAGATTGTGAGCTGCAACAGAGCCGCCAAGCACCAAATCAGCCTCTACTGTATGACCTACAGCTTCATGTGCAAGCATACCAGCTAAATCACTTCCAAGTATAACAGTTTTGTAGCCAGCATCAGCATGTATACCTTCTCTTTTTTGCATAAGCTCCTCATACATTTTATCTATTTGTGGGAAAAGTGCAGAAGGATTATCAAAGTTATTGTCAAATGAACCAAAACCACCAATAGATTTAAACAACTCAACAGGTTCCCCAGATGTTGTTTCTGAATTTAATGTTACATACACATAACAACGTGGTATTGCAGTATGTGCATCATAGCCATCTGAAGTGCATAACAATTTTTCCATAGAGTCCTCTGTGTATAAAACTCTACGACTTTTTAAGTTAGGGTATTTTTTTATTATATAATTGTCAATTTCTTTTATGTATTCTATGTATATTTTTTGCTCCGTTTCGTTAATCATGCTGTCCATTTTGTAATTTCCATAAGGTATTGCTTCAAACATGCCTTTACCCTTATTGATGTGCTTATTCATAAATAATGCATTATCAGTAGCAGCTTTAAGCACTGATTCAACAGCGTAATCGTTGTATTCAGCCATAGAGGAAAAGCCATATACCCCATTTTTATAAACCCTAGCTGATACACCTGAATTTTCAGTACGCGTATTAGTTATAAGATTGCCTGCTAATAGAATAATTTTTCTGCTTTTATTTACTTGCGCTCTTAATTCAGTATGTACGCCGCCATTAAAGAGATTTTTTTTACTACTTATTAAATCGTGCAACATTTTAATACCTCCATCTTATTTTCATTTAGCGTATAATGCTTTTTCACACTTTCACTAAAACTTTATCTAATTATAACATTTTTATAGAAAAAATAAACATAAAAAAAACCTCCATAAAACATGAGGTTTTTATTCTTTTAAACAATTTCAGCCTTACCACCAACTTTTACTCCATTATCATCAACATATACGCAAATTTGACTTAGTTCATTCATTGCTTCTCCTTGTAACACATCAAAATAACCATTTCGTATATTCTCTTTAAACAATAAGGCTCCTAAAGCGCCATTAGAAGTTCCAGTTGCACATTCTTCATTTATACCCACTAATGGAGCAAAATTTCTTGCATAAATTTGTCCTTTATCAATAGTATAAACATGATAACCTCCAACATCATTTGATTTTGATACTTTACTAATCAAATCAAATTGTGGCTCTATTTTATTTAAAGTCTGCCTATCCATAACAGGAATAAGAATGTCCTTTAATCCTGTAGATACAATTGCAGGCTTTATATCATAATCAGCTAACTTCACACATGAAGCATCTATTCCTAGCGACTCAGCAAGAGTTATCATTTGATTTTCTTCTATATAACCATAAAATTTAGGACTTGCCTGTTCCATTAACACACTTTCTACCTTTTCATTTTTATAGTTTATGTTTATTGCTAGCTTTCCAGCCTTAGTATTTTGATAAAGCTTTAGATTTTGTTTATTATTATTTATAATATTTATAATTTTTTCGCCTACATAATAAAAAGCTGCAATTGTAGCGTGTCCACATAATTCGACTTCACATACTGGTGTAAAAAATCTTACATCAAAGTTTTCTTCATCTAATCTTTTTAAAAATGCTGTTTCCGAAAGACCTACATTAGCAGCAATTTTTTGCATTTGTTCTTCACTCATGTCACTATCTAAAATAACAAGTCCTGCTCCATTTCCGCCACTTCCATTGTAAGTAAATGATTTTAATATAATTGTTTCCATACAATCCTCCCATTATAGCGTGAAGTTCTTTTCATTACGCTATTATCTCCAAAATTACAAAAATTCTTCGAAAACATAATTAGAAATGTCCATTCCCCTTTTTGATAGCTTAACTATGTTTTTATCTATAATAATTAAATTATAATTTAATAATTTATCTATTTGATTTTTATATAGTTCTAAAAAGTCTGCTTCAAATTTATTATTAAAGTCATCAATACTTATACCTTTATTCATTCTAAGTCCAAGCATTATATATTCAAACATTTTACTTTCTCTATTTAAAATTTCATTTAACTGTCTATATCTTTCTGGATTATTTGAATTGTCACAATAAAAATTTATATCACTTATATTATTATATCTTTTATTCTCAAAGCATGAATGAGCAAATGGACCAAAGCCAATATAATCTACACCAGTCCAATACTTAATATTATGTTTGCATTCAAAGCCAGGTATACAAAAATTAGATATTTCATATTGATAATATCCATTTTCTTCCATAAAATCACGACCAGAATAGTACATAGCTCTTTCCGTATCATCATCTAGCATATCAATTAACCCTTTTTCCTCCATTAAAAACATTGGAGTTCCCTCTTCTAGTTTTAATGAATAAAAAGAAATGTGCTTAACTTTTTCTTTAATAATTTTATCTAAAGTATCTATAATGCTTTGTACACTTTGATAGGGTATGCATGGCATACCCGGTATGTTAAACATAACATCGGCATTTATATTGTCTATCCCGGCACCTTTAATAATTCTAATAGCCTCTAATGCCTCATCTGCATTATGAAGTCTTCCTATAGTTTTTAATATATTTTCATCAAGTGATTGTATACCTAAACTAATTCTGTTGATACCATAATTTTTATACTGCAAAACCTTATCTTTATCTATAGAATTTGGATTTGCCTCCATTGTTATTTCACAATCATTAGACAATAAAAATGTTTTATTTATCTCCTGCATTATTAATTTTATATTTTCAGGTTTTAAATAAGAAGGTGTACCTCCCCCAATAAATATGCTGTCAACTTCATATCCCTTACATTTCTCCTTATAACTTTTAATTTCAATCAATAATGCATCAATATATCTATTCTCTACCTCGTTTGTTTTAACAAGTGAGTAAAAATCACAATAATTACATTTTCGCTCACAAAAAGGTATATGAACATATAAACCTAGTTTTTTCATAATAACCTCCATGCTCCAATGCACAAATTGTCATTAAAATTTTGTGCATGGAGGTCGTGATTTATTTTATTATTACTCATACTTATTTTCACCCTATCCTCCAGAAATACTAATCTCAATATTTTAATTTGAAATTAGTATATGCAAATCAAAAAACCACAAAGTACACTTAGTGCTGTCCTTGTGTTCTTCGTGGTTAATTATTTTGTCTTATTTGTCTTCGTCAAATTTCAATACAGCTAAAAATGCCTCTTGTGGCACCTCTACACTACCAATTTGGCGCATACGTTTCTTACCTTCTTTTTGCTTTTCAAGAAGCTTTTTCTTTCTTGTTATATCTCCACCATAACATTTTGCTAAAACGTCTTTTCTTAATGCTTTAACAGTCTCACGTGCAATAATTTTATTGCCTATAGTTGCTTGTAGTGGCACAGCAAATTGATGTCTTGGTATTACATCCTTAAGCTTTTCTACAATTAATCTTCCTCTTTCATAGGCTTTATCCTTATGAACAATAATCGAAAAAGCATCAACTAATTCAGCATTAATTAAAATGTCCATTTTAAGAAGCTCTGATTGCTGATATCCAGATAATTCATAATCTAAAGATGCATAACCTCTAGTTTTTGATTTTAGTGCATCAAAGAAATCATATATAACCTCATTCAATGGCATCTTATAATGCATAATAACTCTTGTTGCTTCCATGTATTCCATATTTATAAAAATACCACGTCTGTTTTGACATAACTCCATTATAGCACCGACATAATCTGTTGGCGTCATAATAGAAGCATCAACTATTGGTTCTTCCATATAATCTATTTCTGTTGGTGAAGGCATATTAGTTGGGTTTTGCAATGTAATCATTTCACCATCAGTTTTGTAAATCTTATATATAACACTAGGTGTAGTTGCAATTATATTTAAATTAAATTCTCTTTCTAGTCTTTGTTGAATTATTTCCATATGCAATAATCCAAGAAAACCACATCTAAATCCAAAGCCTAAAGCAACTGAGGTTTCAGGTTCAAAGGTAAGAGAAGCATCATTAACTTGAAGCTTTTCAAGAGCCTCTCTAACATCATTAAAATCTTCTCCCTCTGCTGGATAAACACCACAGTAAACCATTGATGTAACCTTTTTGTATCCCGGAAGTGGATCCTTAGCTGGATTATCTGCATCTGTTATTGTATCACCAACATTACAATTTCTTACTTCTTTTATACTTGCAGCTAAATAACCAACATCACCTGCATACAAACAATCAACTGGCTTTTGAGTTGGAGAGATAATACCAACCTCTGTAACTTCAAAATGCTTGCCAGTAGCCATCATCTTTATTTTTGTACCTTTTTTCACTTGTCCTTCTTTAACACGTATAAAGGCTATAACGCCTTTATAACTATCATAATATGAATCAAAAACTAAAGCTCTTAGCGATGCCTCTTCATCTCCGTCTGGAGGTGGCACTAGCTTAACTATAGCCTCTAACACTTGATCTATATTTAAATTTTCTTTTGCTGAAATAAGAGGAGCATTTTCACAGTCAAGCCCTATAACATCCTCTATTTCCTTCTTTATTTCATCCGGTCTTGCACTAGGCAAATCTATTTTATTTATAACTGGAACAATTTCTAAATTCAAATCTAAAGCTAGATAACAATTTGCTAAGGTTTGCGCCTCTATACCTTGAGCTGCATCAACAACTAAGATAGCACCTTCACAAGCTGCTAAGCTTCTAGATACCTCGTAGTTAAAGTCAACATGCCCTGGGGTATCTATAAGGTTTAATAAATATTCATGACCATCATTAGCTTTATAAACTAATCTCATGGTTTGCAATTTTATAGTTATTCCTCTTTCTCTTTCAAGATCCATGTTATCTAATACTTGCTCTTGCATCTCACGTGCTGTTAAAAGTCCTGTATTTTGAATCAATCTGTCTGCTAATGTAGATTTACCATGATCTATATGAGCAATTATGGAAAAGTTTCTTATATATTTTTTTCTATCCACAATATTCCTCCTGTAAATTACCTGTGTAGGTATTATAACAGAATCTTAGTTAATTTTAAAGAACTAATTATAAATTAGTTATTGTTTATTTTTACTATTGCATTACATAATATTTCTGATAAAAAATCTGCTGTAATTTTAGCTTCATCAACAGTATTAAGATTACTTCCTACTTCTAACAAAAGTGCATAATCACTTATATTTTGATTGAAATAAGCACCATCTCTAATAACCACTCCCCTGCATAAACCCGGATATAAACTATCAGATACAGACTTTACTGTGTTTGCTATTTTTTTCAAATCCTCGATATTTGCATTTTCACCACCAATTATAATGGAAAAAGTAGCTATATACTCATTATTTATTTTTACTCTAGTTGCACTTTCTAAAATTTTTTCATAATCTGACTCAGCATCTGCACCATCTCTATGTATATCTATGATTAAATTTTTCTTTTGTGGATCTAGATTTTTAGTTACAAGCTTTTTTGAGTTAGCATATGATAAATTATATGAAGGCAAATCGTTATAATCCTTTAAATGTGTAATTTCGAGGCCATAGTTTATTAAGTTTTTCGCGATTATACTTCCAATACCAACTATATTATTTTTTACATTTTCTGATCGGTAATTTTTTTTCACATTTTCCTTGTAGGCCTCTGTTCCATGGGTATGAAATAGTATAATATTCATTTTTTTATTTACTTCATCACTGTATTTTTTCAGATCTCTAACACTATTGCTTAGTCTTGAGGCTATATTAAACATTTCTGATACAGTGAAAAATTCATTTTTTCTATCATTTGCTAAAAGAATAGTAGCTTTATATAATTCATCATTTGAATTCTCACTATTTTTATATACTTCAATATTATCTAGATTTGTGACTTCTCCACTTTCTACTGATTGTAGATTGCTACCTAGATTAATATTACTATTGTTATCAAACATACCGTTCTCATCATATTCTTTAAAGGTTTCCTTAAAGAATACATTGAAATAAGACATGATTTTTGCAAATAATTTATTATATTTTTGTGCAATCTCTTCACTTTTGTCCACTAAAGATATTGTTTCTACTTCTTGGTTACCTTTTCTTACTTCTGATAGATTATACACATATCTATAACCCGTAAACAAAATAACTAAGCATACTATAGCAATGACATAATACACTTTCACTGATGATCTTTTTCTTCTTCTCATAAAAACACACCCCATACATTATCTAATAAGTAGTAAATAATATTTTTTAATATTTATTTAAATATATGAAGTAAACTTGAAAATGATGTTATTAATAAATAATATTTAAAAAATTATTAACAATATTTTAATTTAAATATTATTAACAATATTTAGTCGGATAATAGTTTCTACATATCACTGCTTTCATATCCTGGATGAACTGCATTGTTTATAACTTCTGCTAAAATATCCGACAATATCTCGATTAATTCATCTATTTCATTAGGTGTGACATAGGTATCATTATACATAGGATTTAGTACCTCTCTAATAAATCCCATTTTCTCATGTTCGTCTAGCTGCCCTAACAGCCCTAAAACCTCATCAGCTACCGAAATTTTATGTGTCAATTTTTCCTTCATTAAATCTATAGAATCACTCACAATTGTGGCAGTGTCAACAACTGTAGGCACTCCAAGAGCTGCTATTTTTATACCCAAGGTGTCTTCATTTAAAGAGCCTTGCATATTGCCTATACCAGAGCCAGGTTCAATACCTGCATTTGTAATCTGTATAACAGAGCAAAGTCTTTTCATTTTTCTTGAAGCAAGTGCATCAATAGCTATTATCATAGTAGGCTTTATTTTTTCAATAACACCTTTAATTGTGTTTTGAGTTTCAATGCCAGTGACTCCCATAACTCCAGGCACTAAAATCGCTAGCTCATTATAATCCTCATCAAAATCCTTTTTATATGCCTTAAAATACTGTCTTGTAACCTTTATTTTGTCTACTGTTCTAGGTCCTAGTGAATCTGCTGTAACTCTTCTGTTGCCTAGTCCAACAACTAAGATTTTCTCTCTATTTATATCAACTAAGCTTTTTAAATTATTAGATAAAATTTCTATTACTTCTTTTCTTGTTTCATCTTTCATGTGTTTAAAGCTTGGTGTCTCATAGGTTACATATTTACCTATTTTTTTACCTACAATCTTTTCAGCTTCCTTATCAGTTATTTCAATTTTTATTAGCTCCCCGTGTTCTAAATCCTTTGTTTCAAGTATTACACCTTCACACTTTTTCGCTAAACCCTCATGCGCTTCATAAGCTAAATCCGTACGTGTCATAGTCATTCCTCCAAATTATTTGAAATATATTTTTACAATATATTTGAAATATATTTTTAATACATTACAAAGATATTATTGTTTTTTTAATTTTTTTTATTCTTTTCTATTGATTTTTGTTAAAGAAACTTGTATAATTGGTATGCTATGTTTATTAAATCGTAATATTGAATATTAAGATATTAAATCTCATCAGGGGAGGTGAAATAATTGGCAAATATTAAATCAGCAAAAAAGAGAATATTAGTTATTGATAAGAAAACTGCTATAAATAAAAGTAGAAAATCTGAAATTAAGACTTATATTAAAAAATTTGAAACTGCTGTAAACAGTGGTGATATAGAAAAAGCAAAAGGTTATTTAAAAGATATAGAATCAAAACTTGATAGAGCTGCAGCTAAAAACACTATGCATAAAAACGCAGCTGCTAGAAAAATCAGCAGATTACAAGCAAGATTAAATAAAATAGCTTAATAGTATTATTAAATAATACTGTTTAATAATATTGATCAATATTATTTATAAAAAAGGGTCATACCAAAAAGGGTAAGACCTTTATTTATTTTCAATTGCAATTTTATAAAAGTTGTACTATTTACTTTTTTGGTAAAATACAAAAGTAATAGACCCTGTAATAATAGCACCAATTAAAAAAGGAATTCCATTTATTAAAGAAAAGTTAGCTGGTGCACTAAAATATGCAACATGATGATCAATTGCACTTTGCATGTATCCCCAATCATATGCAACTACTACGACCATTAAAAATAACAAAATAATTGTCACTATGGCAAATAGCCATATAAACATCTTAAGTTTATTCATACATCTCAACTCCTTTATATTCTACTATCTCATTACATCTATACTTGCTTATATAGTCTCGCTAAGCTTATACTCTATTTCTATTATGGATTCACCCTTCTCTCCAATAATTTCAACAGAAATAGTGTCTACAATTGTATAAAATACTTCGTTTAATTTTTTTACATCTTCATATGCTAAATCTAATTCTTCAATAGTTTTTAAATTGCCAATTGTCATATGAGGCATATATGGTTTATTTGATTTAAGATTTTTAAGTATACCATCATATAGTTTATTATTTAGATATTCCAAGCTATTATATCCTTCTACGACATCCAAAAAAATATAGTTACCAAATTTCTCAATTGACTTACTTACACCGCTCAGTTTCAATATAAACGGAAGAAATCCCTTTAATGCTGCACTAATCCAGTTCAATAGTTCTTCTTTAGACAATTCACTTTTAAATGGAAATACAAGAGTAATGTGTGGATTAACTAAATCACAAAGCGGGTCATATTTTTTTCTTATTGAATTAATAACTTCAATATTATCAAATTTCGGGAAAATCATTATTGTTCTTTCTTTCATATAAATATATCTCCTAAAAACAATTTTCATATTACTTTTATTCTCACTATAGGGCATTTTATTTAAAAGTTCTCTATAGAAAATTTTCTGTCTATATGCTTGTTAATTATCTATTATTTGTATATTTTACCATAATATAAATGACGTCACAATATACTTTTTATCTAATACTCACTACCAAAAACAAGACGATATTCTTTTAATTCTTGACATTGTATAAAAAAATGATAATATATAATTAAAAGAACACTATTCTGTTAAAGGGGTAAAACAAAATGGCAAGAAAGAAAGTATTAGAAGGTGGAAAAAGGGAAGATTTGGTTAAGGCAGCATTAGAATTATTTTTAAAAAACGGTTATGAAGATACCTCAATTCGTATGATTTTGAATAAAGTAGGTGGCGAGGTTGGTATGTTCTATCATTATTTTAAATCAAAAGAAGAAATATTTGATGAAGCTATTAAATTGTTTTTTTCTGAATATTCAAAAGAGGTTGGCGAAATTCTTAACGATAATAATGATGATTTTGTTAAGAGCTTAAATACTATACTCTCTCATTTAGAGCAAACAATACATAAATACAACCAACTTAACACTAACAAATTTCATTGGAGTATGCGAATAGCTTTGAACCAACTCACAATACGTAGTCTTGTACCATATGTAACAAAAAAAATAATTGAACAAAAAAAAGCGGGAACTATTAATCCAATTTTTCAAGGAACTGACAGTGAATTAGCATCTTTTCTTTTATTTGGTATACACGGAATATTACACAACAAACCTTTTTCCGAAATAGATTCAGTTGAAATGAAACAAAAGAAAACTGAAATTTTAGAGTTAATCAAATCGGTATTAGGTATTAATGAAAGAGAGGAACAATTATGGTTAGAGGAACAGTGAAATACATAATAAATGTTTTAATTCAAAGAGGATTAGGAGTTCTATTCTATCTTATAGGAACAGGTTGGATAATGAATTTTAGAGCTTCTGTATATTTTATTTGCTATATTGGTATAGCATTAATTTGTTTAATTACAATGTTTTTCGTAAATCCAGAAACATTAAAAGAACGAAATAAAAAAAATACTGACTCCCCATTATGGGATAAAATTCTATTAGGATTATTTTGGTTACTAGAATATTTTGTAATATATCTAATCGCTGGATTTGAATCAAAAAGAATAACAGAAGAAATTAATCTTTCATTTATGATAGGCATATCACTAAATATCATAGCATCAGGAATATCACTATGGTCTTTAATTGTAAATACTTATCTTGAGTCTACTGCCAGAATTCAAAAGGAACGAGGACAAACTGTATGTCAAACTGGACCATATAAAATTATTCGTCATCCTACATACTTAGCTATAATCATTTGGTGTATGGCTATAAGCTTTGTATTTTCAACAAAGGGTGTTATATTTTGTTCTGTTATAATAGCAATTATTATAATTTTAAGGACTTATTTAGAAGATAAAATGTTGATAAATTATCTTTCTGGATACAAAATATATGTTTCTAAAGTTAAATATAGATTAATACCTTTCATTTGGTAATTTAGTTGTTTTTTAAATTTATTAGGGACGTTACCTTTTTAAGTTACGTCCCTATATTGTATAATTTTAATTATTTACTTCCAATCTCACTATTTTATGTACTTTATTATTAGAAAGAGAAATACAGCCATATAACTCATCTGTATGTTTGTCTGTTATTGCAAAAGTATATTATTACTTCGTATCGTTGATAAAATATATCTCGTTGTCTGTCCACTCACCGTCTTCCAAGATGAAACCTTTACGAACACATTCAAATTCCATTCCCGCTTTCAATGCAACTCGTTTTGATACATGATTATCGGTATTGATATGAGCTTCCAGTCGATGAAAATCTAAATCATCAAATCCTATCTGAATCAATGCTTTTAGTAATTCCGTTCCATAACCATTTCCCCAGTATTGATTCAGAATTGAGTAACCAACACTGGCATATTGAAAATCATCACGCATATGCGTTGTAATAACACAAAATCCTATATTTGCTGAATCTACACTTCGAAATACTCCAAACTTATACATCATATCTTTAGCAGCAAACTGTTTACGTTCTTCAATTCTCTTTTCAAGCCATTCTTCTGTCAAATTGAAAGAATCAAAAGGACCTTCATCAAATCTGTTTTGCTTAGGTTTTTGATTTATAAATCCATTAATCCATCTACTATAATCATCCATTCTCACAGGCCTTACTTCTAACCTCTTGGTCTTTTTACATATATTTAAATATACTTTCATACATTATCTCCTTTTACTTATCTCATTAAAAAAATTCTCATCCAATTATAGGATGAGAATAAAAATTATTATAAATTATATAGGCTTTAGTATGTCAATTGTTATATTGGGATTAGGATTCGCCCCTTAAATTATTGCATATTTCTTTCTTATGATATTTAGAGCAATTTATTTTGCACCTGTTGCCATTTTAGTAAATCGTTTTGCACCAAAATATCCCATGATTAAAATACTTATTACCAGTCCTGCAATACTAAACATTATTGGCATAAAACCAATTTGCGGTGTTAGAATAGCTCTTAAAGCTTCGTTTGCATACACAAGAGGATTAATCAATACTATTTTTTGAATAATTGGAGTTGCTGCAAGATCACTCCATGAAAAGAATATCGCACCTAAAAATACCACTGGCATCAAAAATCCTGGGAACATTGCTGCAATCTGCATAGGTTTAATAATGGTACCTACTAAAAGACCCAAACTTGCTGAAGCTACAGAAATTAAAATAAGAACAGGAATTAACATTAGTATTCGCTCCGGTGAAATTACAATATCAAGGGCATTTCCCATGAAAACAAGGGAAATTGGCAATACAATTAGCCCTCCAATAAATGATTCAATAATACCAACTACCATTTTAGCTAGAGCAATGACATTAACAGATACAGGCGCCATCAATCTATCTTCAATCTCACGCAAGTTATTAAAGTCCATTGTAAAGGGAACTGCTGTACCATGTATTCCAGTAATCAACATACTCATTCCTATCATTCCTGAAAACATCTGAGTTGGGAAGGTTCCAGGTAGCAATCCTATTTTAGGCAGGATATAACCATAAGTTAATATCAAAATGAATGGTAGCATAGCTACACGGAATATAAATTCCCATTTATCTCTCAATTGTATTAAAAGGTCACGTTTGACCATAGTTCTAAAGGCTGTTAATGTAACACCTTTTGTTGTTGAATTATTTGCTTTCATTATTCATTATCCCCTTTCCTGTTAAGTGAATGAACACATCATCCAATGTACTTGTACTTAAACTGATATTCTGTAAGGTTGTATCAAGTCCTTTTGTCCACCCAATCAAATGATTAAAATCTGGTTGTGCATTGTTCATATATAACTGAAGCAAACCGTTTTGAATAACTGCTTTTTCCACACCCGGCAGTTTCTTTGCCTCTTCTACATAATTTTGCTTTAGTTCAGAAAGCTTCATAGAAACTATGTTATTGGAAGGAATCATAGCCTTCAATTCAGCCGAAGTACCAATAGCCTTCAATTCTCCTTGATTTACGATTGCAATACGATCACACAACTGTTCTGGTTCTTCCATGTAGTGTGTAGTTAGAAAAATAGTTGTACCTGCCTTATTAAGTTCTGTCATCTGTTCCCACAAAATTGCACGATAGCTTGGATCAAGACCTGTTGTAGGCTCATCTAGAAAAAGAATATCGGGAGTATGCATCATTGCTCTTGCAATTTTTAGTCTTTGAGCCATACCACCTGAATAACTTCTCACATAATCATGTTGTCGATCAGAAAGACCAAATTTTTCAAGATACTCATCCGCCTTCTTATTTGATTCTTTTGTCTCCATTCCAAAATATTTTGCATGATAAATGAGATTTTCTCTGGCAGTTAAACCTCTGTCCAGATTGTTATGCTGCGCAACAACACCTATTTTCCTTCGAGCTTCGGATGGATTCTTAATCAAAGATTTACCATCAATTAGAACTTCTCCAGAAGTAGATGTTCTTTGTGTTGTTAACATGCTAATTGTTGTGCTTTTACCAGCTCCATTAGGTCCTAAGAATCCAAATACCTCTCCTCTTCTTACATTAAAGCTGATTCCTTTTACAGCTTCGATTTTACGTCCATTCCCCATAACGAACGTCTTTTTAAGATCTTTTACTTCTAAAATATTGTTTTTCATAACTTCCTCCTTGTCTATCTATTATTTTAGATAAATTTATGATTAATTATTTTTTATAAAGTTTCCCCATTTTTTATTTTATTATAACGCTATTGATTACCCCTCCCCTGTGGGGTGTATATAAACAATATCACATTATGTTTTTTTTGTCAACAGATAAATTTTTAGGGACGGCAATATTTTAAAATATCACCATCCCTAAATATACTATAACTGACACTCATGCTTTTTAAAAAAATCAATTTTAGGTTCTAAAAATTTAACATCAAAACATTCTACTTCATCTGATAATTCATGAATTGTCTTAAAAATATTATCCCAGTTCCATATTCTTTCATCTAAATTTAAATATTCTCTTATCATCTCACATCCAGATGGCGCAATCGGGTGAAGTAGTATAGCAATAGTTTTAATTGCATGAAAACAGTCTACTAAAATTTGTTTTCTCATAACTATATCATCATTTTTATCAGCTATTTTTATATTATTAACATAATACTTGTTCATGTTACGAATATAATCATCGAGTACATACATTACACTGTGAAATTCATGGTTATACATATGATTTTCATATAAAAGTATAGCTTTTTTAGACTCTTCATAAATACTTTCACTTATTTTAAGATTAGGTATTTTTGAATCATAATAAGCTTGCAATGTATAAAAGCATGAACGAATCAATCTATTAAATACATTAGTTAGTAAATTACCTTCCTTTAAAACTGTATCTACCCCATTTTTTTCTTCTTCATTCATATATACTTGTGGTTTAAAGCTTACGCTTTTAGTAGCAAGTCCTAAGCTTAGAAAGTGCATTCTTAATTGCTCAGCTGTATAGTGGTTTAAAAGTTCCTTTGCCGTTGGTGGTTTGATATCAGAGCTGCTGCTTGCCTTTTTATCCATAAATAATATATGATAATTAGATATTAAATGAGGTAAATGAATATTTTTCATATCTGGTTTTTCTGAGAATTTTATGCCTAGTGCCGTAAATAATGCAGTTTCAGCTACTCCATAAAAATAAATATTATCCTCTCCTATAAACTGATATACTTCTGAGTCTTTCTCACACCACCATGTTTTCCATTCATCTTCATTACAGCCTAAGTCACTTAGATACGCTTTGGTGAATGATATCGGTGCCCACAAGGATTCTGGCCAAACCCAAAATGTTAAATCCTTCATATCTTCAGTATCAGGTATTGGAACACCCCACTTTATATTTCCTGATATTCTAAATGGCACTAAGGTTTTTCCAGTGCGATAGTGTATTCCATTGCATTCTAAAATTTCTCTTGCACTGTCCCTATCTTTTAAGCTATTAAAAATATAAGTTATAGATGTTTTTTTATCGTCTTCAATTATCTTATGAATCGGAAATTCCTTTTCAATATTTATTCTGTTTTCCATTAACTTTTTTTGTACATATATAGCTGGTGGTTTTAAGAATTCATCAATTATATTTAGAATATATTTTCTTACATTAGAGTTTTCTTTTAAAAATTCAACCCTATCCTTAATCAATTGACTACAGCTTTCTAAATCAAAATACCAATTTAAAACATTTTTTACTACTGGCTTTTTTCCAGATAATATGCTTTTTGGATCTATCAATTCACTTGACATATATTGATGACCTAAGGAACATTCATCAGCATAAGCATGCTCTGATTGACAGCCTTGTATAGGACATCTACCAACTACTTGCCTTCCATTTAATAACACATTATATTCAGGGTCAAAGAATTGAGGAGTTGAAATTTTTCTTAAATACCCGTTATCATATAACGTTTCAAAAACCTTCTTTGACACTTCATTGTGTATACTACCTGATTTACCAAGCGCAGAGGTAGCATATAGGTTTAAGTTTATTTCATAATTTTCTAATACTTCTTTTTGTAAAATATGATTTTTTAAAACGTACTCTTCTATTGTTCCTTCAAATTCATTTTCACTGACTAATTTTTTAAAACTCTCCATTATAGGCGAACCATAGCAGTCGGTTCCGGATACAAATATAACATTTTCTTTACCTATTCTATCGCGTAAAAACCTAGCAAATGTATCAGCATGAACAAACATTCCTCCAACATGACCAAAATGAAGTTCCTTATTACCATAAGGCATACCAGCAGTTATTACAGCTCTTTTGGGAAAAATAGGTCTATTTTCATTAACATTATTTTTATTACTTTTCATCATTCTATTTTCCTTTCAATTAAATTTATATATTTATACTAAAAAATTCAACTTAAAAAGCATAAAAAAAACACCTCCTACAAATTTGTAGGGGCGTATTAACCGCGGTACCACCCTATTTCATTAATATGTCACCATATTAATCTTATCAAGTCTAATAACTCTAGGTTCTGTAACGTGAACAAACGTCATAGCATCATTTATGATTAAATCACAAAATCCGTATGCAGCTCCAAGACTTGTTTCATCAACTTTTCCACTATCCATTCTCACCATTAGGACTCTCTGTAAGCTTATTAATTGACTACTCTTCTTTTCATAGCTTTTATATTAATATTTGCAAACAATTATAAAAAAACTTATATTGTTATCAATTGTATATATTGTTACCAATTATAGAAACAATATTACAGGAACTATAATTGGTTGTAATTATATTCTACTAATTAATCACTGTCAAGCACAAGTTATTTTTGTTACTCTTCAGGCATTACTATTAATGCAATAATATATGCTAATATTCCGCCGCCAGCACAAAATATTAAAAGCACCCAAGCAAGTCTTACTAAGGTTGGATCAATACCAAAATATTCTCCTAATCCTCCACATACACCAGCTAATTTTCTATTTGTTTTACTTCTACGCAATACTTTATCCATATTTTCACCCTCCAAATTAGAATCTTCCCTCATTTCTATTATATAACAGTTAAAGATAGTTTTCAATATAATAAAAAAGCCTATACTCTATAATTTAAAGTGTAAGCTTTTTATTGTATTATTTTATATTATCACCTATATTTTCCTGATTGGCAGCCACAATTTGAATCCAGCCAAATCGCCTTTGCCATTAAACCATTCATTTGAGAAAATATGCTCTTCGAAATAAGGTCGTTCCTTTAACTCAAATTCATAATCACCCATGTCTTTCAGACATTCAGCCATAACTCCATATGCTTTTTGCATAGATGTCCCAATGTCAATAGTTCCATCATCATTGAATTCATTCATTACGACATCTCCTACAAGAAACAATCCTACGGGAGCTTTACATATGTCAGCATCAAAAAAAGTGTCGTTTTTTCCTTCATCTTCAAAAATAAACATTTGTGCCATATATTCGTGTGATCCTATATCTTCATTGGAATGATGTTCATCGCCGTCGGGATGATGTCCCTTTGGAGCACATCCGATATATCTGCGTGCCTTGTAGTCTGTTATATTTTGGGTTACCCAGCTGCGCATCAGATTCCATGCTACTTCTTCAGGTGCGCGGCAGTCTACATAGAAAGAAACAACTCGCTCCATACTATGTTCTTCAATACGTACTAATGGTTTTGTTCCCATGTTAAAATTACCTCCATTAATTGTTATTTCAAAGGAGATTGGCGGAAAGTTGTTATGTATTCCAAGCTTTCGGACACTCGTTGGGCTAACCCCGTGAAATGCTTGGAATGCTCTTGTAAATGCTTCGGGAGACTCATATCCATACTTTATAGCAAGTTCAATAATTTTAATATCGCTGTTTAACAGCTCACAGGCAGATAATGACATCCTTCTGCATCTCACATATTCAGCTATTGTAATATCAGTTACAAAAGTAAACATCCTCTGAAACCGTGACAAAGAGCAGCAAGCTATATGTGCCACCGTCGTAAAATCAATTTTTTCTTCAATATGGTTCTCAATATACCTGATTGCATCATTCATTTTATCCAACCATTCCATGTTCTCTCACCTCGAAAAAAGTATATCATAAATTTGTTAACAAAGTCCTTGCAATAAAAGTCAAATGCTGCAAGGTATATTGGTGTAATTCATCTACATATAGTTACTTTTATTATATCCTAATTTAGGTTTTTTTCAATATAATAAAAAAGCCTATACTCTTAATAATCTAGAGTACAAGCTTTTTTACTATGTATTAGGTTAAAAGAATATTGGCCCAACGAAAGCCCATATGATTACCCAAATCCATAATGCTGCTGCGCCTATCCAGCTGGCTTTTAAAACTTCTTTCATATTATTACATCTAGATATACCTAATTGACCTGCTAGGTTTGCTGTAGGATATAAAGAACCTGTAATTCTTGTTGCTGCTAATATCGCAGTTGCCCAAATTTGCATAGGAAGATTAACATTTGCAACTAATTCCTTGAACATTTCATTGACAATGTTTATTTCAGCTACAGCCGCAGCCTCTATACCGAATCCTCCAACAATTGAAGCTATAATAACTACTATTGCTTTGCCACCACCGGAAATTAATCCAGTAAGTAATTCGCCTAATGCTTCGAAACCACCACCTAGAGAAATCATACTAAACATAACTTCAAAGAAAATAAATACTAAGAACATATTAGTCATTTTTGATACTCCTTCTACAAAAGTATCAATAGCTGAATCTATTTCCATTCTTTTAAATATTGCTATAATTGCAGAAAGAATTAACATAACTATAACTGCATAGCTAGTTCCCTGTTTCGTTATAATACCATATGCTACAAGAGCAATAAAAGCTACAATGAATAATATAGTAGTAAGCTTTTCTTCCTTTGTTATTACTATACTGTTTATGTCAACCATATCATCAGTTATTTCATAAACTTCAATTCCTCTATATTTTTTTTGTATCCTTGTTGCAGCAAACCAAGTTGCCGCTAACCAAACAATACTAAATGGTATTACAGCCCATAACATAAGTTGACCATAAGTTAAACCTGTTACACCTAATGTAGCAATTGTTACTCCAGTAAGAGGTCCCATTATTAGTCCTACTTCGCCAGATACTCTTAAAAGTGATGCAACTGCGCTTGGTGTTAAACCAACAGCTGCTACTAGTGGAATTAAAACTGGCGCTATAACGGCATTACCACCAGCCAAAGTTCCTAATAAACCACATATAACGATAGATGAAACTATTACTGCTATCATACCTTTTCTTTCACTGTTAACACCAATTCTTTTTACTATCCAATAAACTAGTGTATGTGTTACCCTTGCCTTGTTCATCAAATATCCAAGACCGCTACCAAACATAATTATAAGTCCAATTGTTCCTAGGAAGGAACCAAGTGCAGTAGTAAATATGCTAGCTAAGTTTTGAATGTTTTGTCCAGTTATTATAGCTGCTACAACAATACCAATCGTTAATCCTGCTAAGTTAGATTTGTTTCTAAAAACAATTACTAGATAAACTAATAGAGGTATTAATGCTATTAACGATGGTGATGATACTAATGCCCATTTACCTAATTCCATTTTTCTTCCTCCTAAAAAATTATTTTATTATTTACTTGATGGCTTAATTCATCAAGAAATTTACTACATGTTATTATCTATCAATGTATCTTATACCATTAATTTTTTTAATTCCAAACCCTGGCTCGTTGTTTAATGTTATTTTATACTCATTAAATATTGCTCCACCTTCAACAGGATCTACACTACAAAGTACTGGTCCATCTAGGTCGATTTTTGTTATAATACTTTTAGCTGCTGCTAGGTGTACTGCTGCATTTACACTTACCTTAGCTTCAAGCATACATCCAATCATACACTCAACTCCATATATTTCTGCTATAGAGCAAATTTTTAGAGCGTTGTGTATTCCTCCAGTTTTCATAAGCTTTATGTTTACAAAGTCTGCTGCTCTTTTTTGTAATATTGTCAAGGCATCCATTGGCGAAAATACGCTCTCATCTGCTAAAACAGGTATTGACACATTATCAGTTACAAATTTTAATCCATCTATGTCATGTGCCTCTACAGGTTGTTCAACAAATTCTATGTCTAAGCCCTCATCCTCCATTTTTCTTAATGCCTTTACTGCCTCTTTGGGTTTCCAACCTTGATTAGCATCAATTCTAAGCTTTACATCATAACCAACAGCATTTCTAATTGCTTTCATCCTTAGTATATCTGTAGCTGCATCCTTTCCTACTTTTATTTTTAATGTATTAAAGCCTCTTTTTATAGCATCTATACTATCCTTTGCCATTTCTTCAGGATCATTTACACTAATAGTTATGTCTGTTATAATCTCATTTCTGTATCCACCTAAAATTTTATAAATAGGGGCATTTAATAATTGACCATATAAATCATATAAAGCAATATCAATAGCTGCTTTAGCACTATTATTTTTTACTACACATTTGTCTAGTTTAAGCATTATATCTTCAAAATTTTCTATATCCATACCTATAATATTTTTCTTTATATGATCATTTAAAGCGCCTATTATAGATCCTTTAGTATCTCCTGTAATAACACCCGTTGGTGGAGCCTCGCCATAACCAATGTTTCCGGTATCTGTATGTACCTCAATAATAATGTCCTCAACACTGTTTACAGTTCTTAGTGCTGTCTTGAATGGTGTCTTTAATGGAACTGAAATTTCACCTATTCTTATATCTGTAATCTTCATTTTTTAGTCTCCTTATAATTTATTTAATTAGCAAGCTCTCTTATAGCAGCCGCCATTATTTGCACATTTTTAATTAAAAAATCTATCTTTATATATTCGTCAGGTTTATGTTCAACCATAGGTTCTCCTTTAAATATTGGACCAAAGGCAACCACATTATCCATAGCCTTTGCATAAGTTCCTCCACCTATAGAGATTAATTCTGCTTTATCCCCAACTTTTTCCTCATATACCTTTTGAAGCTTTTTAATGAATTCTGTATCAGGAGAAACATATAAACTTTTCTTATGTCTTAAGTATATTTCTTCAAAGCCTCCCAAAAGCATCTTATCTTTGAATGTATCTATAAAGTCCTCATAAGATTTTTTTACAGGATATCTCATATTTATTTCAATGCTAATTTCATCATTATCTAATTTTACTGTTCCAAGATTTAATATGAATTTTCCAGATATATCATCCTCCATATAAATACCTAGCTTAATGCCATTAACATCTAATCCAAAATATTTATTCATAAAGCTAACGAATTCTTCAGCATCTTTATTAAGCTTTAAATTTTCTAAGAACAAAAGAAGCTGTGAAATAGCGTTTTTACCTTTTTCCGGAGTACTACCATGAGCTGAAACTCCATAGGATTTTATTTTTAAATTACTACCATATTCCTCAACTGCTATTTTTTCAAACTGTTTTGCAATTTCAATAATTTTATTTATATCATTATTTCCTATTTCTATTATTGCCTCGGCATAGTCTGGAACTACGTTTGATGCAATTCCACCACTTAATGCAATAATTTTGTTCTCACTTTGATGTAGATTTCTTTTATACTTACAAGTAACTATTCCCTTTTCGCCATTGATAATAGGATATTCAGCATCTGGAGTAAATCCGCACACTGGCATTTCTTCTCCTTTATCTACATAATGCTTTACACATTTGCTACCTGTTTCTTCATTTAACCCAAAAAATATTCTTACTCTTCTTTTTAGAGGAATATTTAAATCCTTAATAGCTTTTAAGGCATATAATGCACCTATTGTTGGTCCCTTATCATCTGTTGTGCCTCTACCATAAATTTTACCATTATGTACCTCTCCTCCATATGGGGGATAAGTCCAACCTTCACCCTCTGGAACTACATCAAGATGCCCTAATACGGCAACCATTTCTTCGCCTGTTCCATATTCTGCATAACCTAGCATATTGTCTACATTAACTGATTTAAATCCCATTGAAGTAGACAAATCAAGACAGTACTCTAACGCTTTATTAACTCCCTCACCAAATGGCATATTATCCTTTGCAGGTTCTTCAACACTTTTAATTTTTACGCACTCTTGCACACCTTTGATTATTTCTTCTTTCATACTTAATATTTTTTCATCCAACATAATTTTACTCCTTTCAAATTATAAAAAAAAACAAAAAACCCAACAATAATAAGAATTCTTATAATTGTTGGGTTTCATTTACTCCGACATATTTTTGAAAATATCATAGTCTCAACTACATTGAGTCATTTTAAATATCTTCGATATTATATCATATAAATAAAGCAACTACATATAAAATTTGTTTTTAATCTCTAAATATTTTTTTAAAGCATCCTTATATGACACTATAACTGCCTTTTGTGATGTTCCATGATAGCGGCGTTTTACTTCATCTTCTATTGACTCTGAATTCTTTATATCTTTTCCAATAAAGATTTCTTTAATAAACTTTTCTGTTAAATTTAAAGTATGTGTACATCCAATATCAAGTATCATGTCATTATTAACATTTACTTCTATTCCCATATAAAATGAATTATAAATCATTGTAATTGCGTTATCCATGTTGGTTCTTGATTCACCAATAATATATACAGTTTCGTCCATATGATTACCACACTTATTATGTTAAATTATTTATGAATTCTATTATAATAAGAAAAACGTTTTTTTGCAAGTCTTTTTTAAAAATATTTAATTTATTTTATTTTAAATAAAAAAAGCGAACTACGTTCACTCTATAGAGGTTGAAATTTTATGTATTCAACCTCCTAAAACGAGTTACAAATTATATCAAGACCTACATTTTTATCAATAAGTCCAGTTTTTATTTTTCTATCTATATCAAGTAATTGTTCTATAATATACTCTGTCTTTTCAATAGTTATGTTTCTTACAATATTGCTTAGCTTTGATGCAATAAACTTTTTAATTTTCATAGCATCCATAATTTCATTCATTGAATAGCCTCTTTTTGCTAGAATTTGATACTCATATATCATTCTATATTGCCTTGCTATCATATGGATTATAAACTGTTCCGCTGCACCATTTTGAAGCATATCTTCAAGCATTAAACTAGCCTTATCTTTTTTTCCTTCACAAATGTAATCAACAAGCTTAAAAATGTTGCTATCAAGGGATTTAGTAAGCAATAAATCAATATCTTCCCTAGTAACTTCACCATTATCCATTGCATATGAATATATCTTATCAATTTCATTATTTATATCATATAAGTTAACAACACTTTCATAATCTAAATAGCCACAGTTTAATGCTATATAGTTTGCATTTGAAGGGTTAATTTTTAAGCCTTTAGCTTTAAATCCTTCTACTATCCAATTTATAAGTTCGCCTTCTTCAAGCTTTTTAATTTCATATATTGAATTATTATCCTTAAAAATTTTCACCATCTTTTTTCGTGTATCGGGCTTTTTATTCTTTAATACAAATATAACTATAGAAGTACTGCTCTCGCTACTTAATAGACTAATCAACTTATCCTCGTAGGCTTTATTAAGACTACCAGTTGAAGTCATAAAATCACTTTCATTTACAACTATAACTTTTTTATCTGACATAAAAGGAAAAGTCGTAACAGTCTCATAAAATTCATTGAAGCTGTCCTCTATTTTTTCAAATTTAGTATAATTCATTTCCTTAAAGTCCTGCGACAAGTATTTATTAGTGATATTTCTTATAGCATCATCAATTAAAAATACTTCATCACCATGTAGCACTATAAAATTATACAAGTTATCTTTTTTTACATTGTTTTTCAATTCCTTATAATTCATACTTTCCCTCTAATCTTAAATCAATAATATATTTTTTGTAAATAAAAACAGTCAATAGTATTGTAATAAATACTATTAAATTTATTACAACACTGTAACAATATATTTCATTCGTACTTTCGGAATGATTCCCTGTATAAGTATTATAATATATTTTATCTCTGTTTACCATAACATTAATTTCACCATCTTCAAATGTAGATAAAATTTTTGAACCTACCTTATTATATCTATTAATTATCTCTAGCGATGGTATACCATAGTTATTTCTCCCGTAACTAAAAATTGCTAATTCAGGTTTTATTTTATTTACAAAATCTTCACTTGAAGATGTTTTGCTGCCATGATGTGGAACAATTACAATATCAACATCAACTAATCTATCTAAAATAATTTCCTCTACTTCCTTTTCGATATCACCTGTTATAAGTATTTTTATATTATCATACTCAATTAAATATACATTGGACATGTTATTTTCATTTGAAGACAAATAATCCTTATCAGGCCAAAGTATTTTTATCTTGAAATTGTTTTTCAAATTAAAGTTAAGATTAGAATTTAAACTAATAAAATCCTTATTAATCAGTTCCTTGCCCTTATCAGTACTTGAAAACATATTATTAACTTTACAGTTACTTATTATATCGTTGACACCACTATAATGATCTGCGTGAAAATGACTGATAAAAATACTGTCTACATCTTTTTTCCCATGCTTTATTAAATATGGTGCTACCACATATTTTCCTATATTGTCACTATTGCTTCCAGCATCAAATATAAAATTATACTTATCATAATTTAAATTTATAAACAAACCTTGTCCTACATCAACTATATTTAAATTTAGACCTCTAAATGTCATTGGAACTATAATCAAATCTATAGTATAAAAAATGCTGACAGTTGAAAAAATTAGCCTTTTACACTGAAGTTTATCAAATTTTAGTAAATATATAACCACTGCAACAAATATATAATAATATATTCCCTGAATCATACTCATTGAGCCTATCTCAAAGCCAGTAATATTTAAACTTGAACCTATATTTATCGTAAAATTTACTGTATTTAATAAAAAATCAAGCAGCTTTAATGGAATAACAATAGTATATATACTTATAAAGCTAATAGGTATAACAGCAAATGCAAAAACTATGATACCGCTAAACAATGGCACTATTAAAAGATTAAATATAATTCCAATAATTGAAACATAATTGAAATAATACGACATAATAGGCAATGTAAAGATTTGCACAAATACATAAAGCATTAAGCTATTTAATACTTCATTCTTAATATTAAATTTAACTTTTATTATTTGATTATAAACTACTAGACATAAGGCAGCCATGTATGATAGTTGAAAACCCACATCAAACAAATAATAGGGATTAGCTATCAGTAATACAAGAGCTGATACAATCAAAGAATTTATCGAGTTATACTTTCTATATAAAATATCAGAGCCAAACAAGAAATTAAACATCAGCAAGCTTCTTAAAACTGTAATTGGGAAGCCTATAATAAATCCATATATCCATAACATGCACCATGATATAAACCAGCTTATTCTCCTGCTTATCCCTACAAATGTAAAGATTTTAAGAAATGCAGCATATATCACGACTATATGAAGACCAGACACAGCAAAAACATGAGCAAGTCCAGTTTTCTGAATATTCTTATAAAAATCTTTATCTAGGTATTTGGTATCTCCAAGAACAACAGAAAGTACAGTATTTGCATTTTCTTCACTCATAAATCTATTGAACAAATTTTCTATTTTTTCTTTGCTAGTAATAGAAAATTTATTTAACCAAGAATAATCATTTTCTATAACATTAATATCACTTTTGCAAAACAAAGTTACAAAAATTCTATCACTGCGCAGTGAATTTTTATAATTAAATAGCATTTTATTCTTATTACTTAATATTTCTGAAACATTAGCATTAATCTTTACGATAGAATTTAACTCTACCTCTTTTTCTCTATCCACATAAAGGATTGTTCTTTCCTTTACATTTATCCCATTTATACTAGTTACATAAACATTGTAACCAATAAATTTTGATTCTTCATTGTTGCTTCTGATACTTAAAACATTGGCAATAATTTCTACTTCACTATTAAGATATTGTATTAAAACTGATTTTGAATTATAATTAATTGTCACAAAAGATAGAAATATGAAAAGAAAAATTATTATGTTAGACATGAGTTTTTTACTTATAATTGAATTTACAATCGCGAAAACAGTTGCGACTGCTAATAAATAGAAAATATTAAAATAAACACAAAAAATAATTCCCAAAGCATATGCAATAAAAAAAGCTACAAAATAGTACATAATACATCCCCCTATGAAAACCATTTTACTAGAATTTTACAATAAAAGCAATATATGTAATACAAAAACAAATCAATGGGTATTATGTGCAAAGGAGGCATGAATATAAATATGATAATAAATAAAAATATTATAAGTGAATATAATTTAAATCACAATTTTATTAATAATATTTTTGAAGATAGTGCATACATTGACATTGAAACTACAGGACTTTCTTCCGCAATTAATAGCATTATATCTCTAACAATTTTATTAAAGGAAGAAAAAAACAATACTATATATCAATTATTTTCTTCCTCTGATGAAGAAGAAAAAGAATTAATTGAGTTTTTTGTTGATTTAGTAAAATTAAAAAAATTTATTATTACATATAACGGAAAATCTTTTGATTTAACATTTCTTAATTCAAAAATAAATAAATATAGTATAGAATTTGATTTAAATACTCTAATAAGTATAGATTTATACAAAGACATGAAATCCATAAAGGAAAAAATTAATATAGATAACATTAGGTTAAAGACAGTTGAAAGTTTTTTTGGAATTATTAGAAATGATGAGTTATCTGGTAAGGATATAATTAAACTATACGAATCATATAAAATACATAAAAAGAAAGAGCATATGGATTTAATATTAACTCATAACTATGAAGATGTTTTATATTTACCTATAATATTTGATAATATACTAAAGAGATATGACCGTTTATTAACTTCAAATTACCTAGGATTACTTAAAATAAATAGTAAAAATATCACCGTAAATAACAAAGTAATCAAAATAAAATCAACTAATATAACAGATTATAACTTAGATTATGTGTGCAATAAATCTACATACAAGCTTGTATATAAAAAGTACAATACCACCACTAAAATTGACTTATTTACATCTTATTATAGTGATAATAGAGGTAATTATATAATATATATTCCAAACGACGAATTATGCCTTCAAAGCTTTAATACAATAAATAATCTGCGACCTAATATTATTCCCTTAGTTATAAATGATTCCATTCTATATGAAAATCTATATTTAATAATTGAAAAAATAATAAGCTGTATATAATCTAGTATATTACAGCTTATTATTTATTTAACTTACATCTATTTTACAGATAAAAATTATACTTAAAAGTAGTTAGTTTAGTATAATAAAAAAATTCGTTCATAATGAACTTTTATCCATTAAGAACGAATTTTGTTTTGGTGCCCAAAGGCGGAATCGAACCACCGACACGAGGATTTTCAGTCCTCTGCTCTACCTACTGAGCTATCTGGGCATATATGGTGGGCCTTCAGGGACTCGAACCCCGGACCTACCGGTTATGAGCCGGGCGCTCTAACCAACTGAGCTAAAGGCCCAGAATTAAATAATTCTGGTATTAATTTGGTGGGCCTGGATGGACTCGAACCATCGACCTCACGCTTATCAGGCGTGCGCTCTAACCGCCTGAGCTACAAGCCCATATTAATAATAAAAAATGGTCGGGGCGGCAGGATTTGAACCCGCGGCCCTCTGGTCCCAAACCAGATGCGCTACCAAACTGCGCTACGCCCCGATAAAAATTTATTAGTTTGTCCTGCATTAATATGGCAGGGGTGGCAGGACTCGAACCCACGACACATGGTTTTGGAGACCATTGTTCTACCAACTGAACTACACCCCTATGGTGTAAATAAATGGTGGGCCTTCAGGGACTCGAACCCCGGACCTACCGGTTATGAGCCGGGCGCTCTAACCAACTGAGCTAAAGGCCCAAATATGGCGGAGAAGGAGGGATTTGAACCCTCGCATCCTTATCAGATCTACTCCCTTAGCAGGGGAGCCTCTTCAGCCGCTTGAGTACTTCTCCATATTTGGTATTTCTGGCGGAGAGGGTGGGATTCGAACCCACGTGGGCTTTCACCCTAACGGTTTTCAAGACCGCCCCGTTATGACCGCTTCGGTACCTCTCCAAAATTTGGTGATCCATCCGCGATTCGAACGCGGGACACCCTGATTAAAAGTCAGGTGCTCTGCCGGCTGAGCTAATGGATCAACATATATTATATTCATAAAAAAAATGGCTGGGGTAGCAGGATTTGAACCTACGAATGCTAGAGTCAAAGTCTAGTGCCTTACCGCTTGGCGATACCCCAATATTTAATTTTAAAAGTATAGAATATACTATGGTGCGCCTGAAGGGAGTCGAACCCCTGGCACACGGCTTAGAAGGCCGTTGCTCTATCCTGCTGAGCTACAGGCGCACAATTTTTGTGGAGCGGGTGAAGGGAATCGGACCCTCGCAACCAGCTTGGAAGGCTGGGGCTCTACCACTGAGCTACACCCGCAAAATGTTTGTGGAGCGGAAGACGAGATTCGAACTCGCGACCCTCGCCTTGGCAAGGCGATGCTCTACCACTGAGCCACTTCCGCAAATTGGTGGGAGGGACTGGATTCGAACCAGTGAAGGCGTTGCCAACGGATTTACAGTCCGTCCCCTTTAGCCACTCGGGAACCCTCCCAAGATGCCCTAATTTCTTAAATATGATTTATATGTGGAGCTGGTGAAAGGACTTGAACCCTCAACCTACTGATTACAAGTCAGTTGCTCTACCGATTGAGCTACACCAGCATGTTGTTTTTATATTGTTGGCGACCTGGATGGGGCTCGAACCCACGACCTCCAGCGTGACAGGCTGGCATTCTAACCAACTGAACTACCAGGCCGCTATATTATGGTGGGAACAATAGGGCTCGAACCTATGACCCCCTGCTTGTAAGGCAGATGCTCTCCCAACTGAGCTATGCTCCCATAATAATCTTTTAAAT